>NZ_JNVB01000072.1 GCF_000770305.1 Erwinia oleae | reverse complement strand
TTGATAACACTCAGATCGGGAATGGTGTTATCATTGATAACCAGTGCCAGATTGCACATAACGTTGTGATTGGCGACAATACCGCTGTTGCTGGCGGCGTGATCATGGCGGGCAGTTTAAAAATTGGCCGTTACTGCATGATTGGCGGCGCAAGCGTTATAAACGGCCACATGGAAATTTGTGACAAAGTTACCGTTACCGGAATGGGAATGGTCATGCGACCAATTACCGAACCAGGAGTATACTCCTCAGGCATTCCGCTACAGCCCAACAAAACCTGGCGCAAAACGGCAGCGCTGGTAATGAATATCGATGAAATAAGCAAACGCTTAAAAAACGTCGAGCGCAAAGTCAATCAGGACTAAGCATTCTCAACCAGTCTGAAGCCAGCTTTCGCAGTTTGAACGACCGGCGGCAGTTACAACCGCTCGAACAGATAAAACGGAATGCTGAGCCCGATGCACGGATACTGATTCGCGGCCTGCAAGGGATTTTAAGAACCTTGCAGGCCGTCTTATTGATGCCATCAGATTATTTTTAGGACAGGAAGAGTATTTTGACTACTGAAACTCATACTCTGAAGATTGAAGAGATTATTGAACTGCTGCCGCACCGCTATCCTTTTCTGCTGGTCGACCGCGTACTTGAATTCGAAGCGCACAAGTATTTGCGCGCGGTGAAGAACGTATCGGTAAACGAACCGTTTTTCCAGGGACACTTCCCTGGTAAACCGATTTTGCCAGGCGTGCTGATTTTAGAAGCCATGGCGCAGGCAACGGGAATTCTTGCGTTCAAAAGCGTAGGCAAACTCGAGCCTGGCGAACTGTACTATTTCGCCGGTATTGATGAAGCGCGCTTCAAGCGTCCGGTTGTACCGGGCGATCAGATGATCATGGAAGTCACCTTCGAGAAAACTCGCCGTGGGTTGACCCGCTTTAAGGGCGTGGCGACCGTTGACGGCAAAATTGTCTGCGAAGCAACGATGATGTGTGCCCGCAGCCGGGAGGCGTAATCCGTGATTGATGAATCCGCTGTTATCCATCCTTCGTCCGTCATTGAAGAGGGCGCCGTTATTGGCGCTCGCGTTCAAATTGGCCCATTTTGCTACATTGGCGCCAATGTTGACATCGGCGAAGGCACCGTCCTGAAATCGCATGTGGTTGTTAACGGGCACACCAGAATCGGCAAAGATAATACTGTTTATCAATTTGCCACCATCGGGGAAGCGAATCAGGATCTTAAATACGCTGGCGAACCTACCCGCGTAGAAATTGGCGATCGAAACAGCATCCGTGAAAGCGTCACTATTCACCGCGGTACCGTTCAGGCCGATAGCCTGACAAAAGTCGGCAGCGATAACCTGCTGATGGTTAACGCGCACATTGCCCACGACTGCATTATTGGCGATCGCTGCATTCTTGCCAACAACGCCACGCTGGGCGGCCACGTTACGGTGGATGACTATGCCATTATCGGCGGCATGACGGCGGTTCATCAATTCTGCATCATTGGCGCACATGTGATGGTGGGCGGCTGCTCCGGCGTCGCGCAGGACGTGCCGCCGTTTGTCATTGCGCAGGGTAACCACGCCACGCCGTTCGGCATCAACCTTGTGGGGCTGCAACGCCGCGGCTTCAGTAAAGAAGGGCTGCATGCCATCCGTAACGCCTATAAAGTTCTGTACCGTAGCGGGAAAACGCTGGATGAAGCGAAACCCGAAATCGCTGAAATCGCGCGTCAACACGCGGAAGTGCAGCCGTTTTATGACTTCTTCACCCGCTCGACCCGAGGTTTGATCCGTTAAGTTATGCCATTGTCATCGGATAGCTATCCCGCTCGTCCAGGCGGGCGCGCCTTAACGATTGCCCTTGTCGCCGGAGAAACCTCCGGCGATATTCTTGGTGCCGGTCTGATTCGGGCATTAAGAGAAAAGCATCCCGACACGCGTTTTGTCGGCGTTGCCGGCCCGCTGATGCAGGCTGAAGGCTGCGAGGTGTGGTATGAGATGGAAGAGCTGGCGGTCATGGGCATTGTTGAAGTGGTTGGCCGCCTGCGCCGCCTGCTGGCGATCCGCAGCGATCTCACCCGCCGCTTCAGCGAGCTGAAGCCGGACGTGTTTGTGGGCATTGATGCGCCAGACTTTAATATCACGCTGGAAGGCCGCCTCAAGCAGCGTGGCATTCGCACTATTCACTATGTCAGCCCGTCGGTCTGGGCCTGGCGCCAGAAGCGCGTTTTCAAAATTGGTCGTGCCACCGATATGGTGCTGGCGTTCCTGCCTTTTGAAAAAGCGTTTTACGATCGTTTTAACGTCCCCTGCCGCTTTATTGGTCATACAATGGCTGATGCGATGCCGATCGAGCCTGATAAGAAAGCGGCGCGTCGCGAACTGGGGATTGCGGAAGAGAAACGCTGCCTGGCGCTGCTGCCGGGGAGCCGAAGCGCAGAAGTCGAGATGCTCAGCGGCGACTTTCTGAAAACGGCGATGCTGTTGCGACAGAGATGGCCGGATCTGGAAATTGTGGTGCCGCTGGTGAACCCGCGTCGGCGGGAACAGTTCGAGAAGATTAAAGCCGAGGTGGCGCCGGATCTGGCCGTGCATCTGCTGGATGGCAAGGGCCGCGCCGCCATGATCGCCAGCGACGCTGCGCTGCTGGCATCAGGCACTGCCGCACTGGAGTGCATGTTGGCGAAGTGCCCGATGGTGGTGGGTTACCGCATGAAGCCCTTTACCTTCTGGCTGGCAAAGCGTCTGGTGAAGACCGACTACGTTTCGCTGCCCAACCTGCTGGCAGGACGCGAGTTGGTGAAGGAGCTGTTGCAGAATGAGTGCCGCCCGGCGTTGCTCGCCGCCGCGCTTGAGCCGCTGATGGCTGAAGGCGAAACCCGCCGCCAGCTGCTGGCAACCTTCACGGAACTGCATCATCAAATTCGCTGGAACGCCGATGAACAGGCAGCGACAGCGGTACTGGAGCTGTGCCCATGAATCCGTTTGTTTACCCCGTTGCCACCTGTATCGCGGGCGTTGACGAAGTCGGCCGCGGCCCGTTGGTCGGCGCAGTGGTGACGGCGGCGGTGATCCTCGATCCGAGTCGTCCCATTGCTGGTCTGGCGGATTCCAAAAAATTGTCGGAAAAGCGTCGTCTGGCGTTGTACGATGAAATACAGGAAAAGGCATTAAGCTGGAGCCTGGGACGCGCGGAGCCGGAAGAGATCGACAGCCTGAATATCCTGTACGCTACCATGTTGGCGATGCAGCGCGCCGTGGCAGGTCTTGCTATTACGCCGGACTTCGTGCTGATTGACGGCAATCGCTGTCCGGCGCTGCCGATGCCCTCTCAGGCGGTGGTTAAAGGCGACAGTCTGGTGGCGGAAATCAGCGCCGCATCGATTATGGCAAAGGTCACGCGTGACAGAGAGATGGCAGAGCTGGATCTTCTGTTCCCCGAATATGGCTTTGCGCAGCACAAAGGTTATCCTACGGCGCTGCATCTGGAGAAACTGATCCATCACGGCGCCACGCCGCACCATCGCCGTAGTTTTGCGCCGGTGCGCAACGTGCTGCTGGATGCTGACGTTGCCGCCGCCGTACGTACAGTTCAGACTTAAGCGGAAAAAAAATGGCCGAACCTCGTTTTATTCATTTACGCGTACACAGTGACTATTCCATGGTTGATGGCCTGGCGAAAACTGGCCCGCTGGTGAAAAAAGCGGCGGAGCTTGAGATGCCGGCCATTGCCATTACTGACCACACCAACCTCTGTGGCCTGGTGAAGTTTTACGGCACGGCGCACGGGCAGGGCATTAAGCCGATTATCGGCGCCGACTTCAAAGTTGCCAGCGATGCAATGGGCGATGAGCTTTCGCAGTTGACGGTACTGGCGGCCAACAACACCGGTTATCAAAATCTCACGCTGCTGATCTCGCGCGCCTACCTGCGTGGCTACGGCGGCGCGGGCCCGGTCATCGATCGCGACTGGCTGATCGCGCTGTCGGAAGGGCTGATCCTGCTCTCCGGCGGGCGCTGCGGCGACGTAGGCAAAATGCTGCTGCGCGGTAATCAGACCATGGTTGCCGAATGTCTGGCATTCTACCAACAGCACTTCCCGGATCGTTACTACCTTGAACTGGTGCGCACGGGCCGCGCAGATGAAGAAACATACCTGCACGCCGCCGTTGAACTGGCGCTGGCGCAGGGCGTGCCGGTGGTAGCGACCAACGAAGTTTGCTTCCTTGAGGCGGATGATTTCGACGCGCATGAAATACGTGTGGCGATCCACGACGGCTTCACGTTGGACGATCCCAAACGCCCGCGCAATTACAGTCCCCAGCAGTATATGCGCAGCGTTGACGAAATGTGCGAGCTGTTTTCGGATATCCCGGAAGCGCTGGAAAACAGCGTGGAGATCGCCCGCCGCTGCAACGTGACCATTCGCCTCGGCGAGTACTTCCTGCCGCAGTTCCCCACCGGCGATATGACCACCGAAGATTTTCTGGTGGTGAAATCGCGTGAAGGTCTGGAAGAGCGCCTGGCGTTTCTCTTTCCCGATCCCGCTGAACGCGCGGAAAAACGGCCCGCCTATGACGAGCGTCTTGAAGTCGAACTTAACGTTATCAACCAGATGGGATTCCCTGGCTACTTTCTGATCGTAATGGAGTTTATCCAGTGGTCGAAGGATAACGACGTGCCGGTGGGGCCGGGACGCGGCTCCGGCGCCGGTTCGCTGGTCGCTTATGCTTTAAAAATCACCGATCTCGATCCGCTGGAATTTGACCTGCTGTTCGAACGCTTCCTCAACCCTGAGCGCGTCTCCATGCCCGACTTTGACGTCGACTTCTGCATGGAAAAGCGCGATTTGGTGATTGAGCACGTGGCCGATATGTACGGCCGTAAGGCGGTTTCGCAGATTATCACCTTCGGCACCATGGCAGCTAAAGCCGTTATTCGTGACGTGGGGCGCGTGCTGGGGCATCCGTATGGTTTTGTCGATCGTATTTCCAAGCTGGTGCCGCCCGATCCTGGCATGACGTTGGAAAAAGCGTTTGCCGCCGAGCCGCAGCTGCCGGAAGTTTACGAAGCGGATGAGGAAGTCAAAGCGCTGATCGACATGGCGCGCAAGCTGGAGGGCGTAACGCGAAACGCCGGGAAGCACGCGGGCGGTGTGGTAATTGCGCCGACGCAGATCACCGATTTTGCCCCGCTCTACTGTGATGAAAACGGCAACCATCCGGTTACCCAGTTCGACAAAAACGACGTGGAATACGCCGGGCTGGTGAAGTTTGACTTCCTCGGCCTGCGCACCTTAACCATCATCGACTGGGCGCTGGAGATGATCAACGCCCGGCGTAAAAAACAGGGCGAGCCGCCGATAGATATCGCCGCCATTCCGCTGGCAGACCCGAAAAGCTTTGATATGCTGCAACGCTCGGAAACCACTGCGGTATTCCAGCTTGAATCGCGCGGCATGAAAGATCTCATTAAGCGACTGAAACCGGACTGCTTCGAAGACATGATCGCGCTGGTGGCGCTGTTTCGTCCCGGCCCGCTTCAGTCGGGCATGGTGGACAACTTTATCGATCGCAAGCACGGGCGCGAAGCGATCTCCTATCCGGATATTCAGTGGCAGCATGAATCGCTGAAACCCGTGCTGGAACCGACCTACGGCATTATCCTGTACCAGGAACAGGTAATGCAGATTGCGCAGGTGCTGGCCGGCTACAGTCTGGGCGGCGCCGACATGCTGCGCCGCGCCATGGGCAAGAAAAACCCGGTTGAAATGGCCAAACAGCGCGGCGGTTTTGAAGAGGGCGCCAAATCGCGCGGCATTGACGGCGAACTGGCGGTGAAAATCTTCGATCTGGTGGAAAAGTTTGCCGGATATGGCTTCAACAAATCGCACTCGGCGGCCTACGCGCTGGTTTCCTATCAGACGCTGTGGCTGAAGGCGCATTATCCCGCCGAATTTATGGCGGCAGTGATGACCGCCGATATGGATAACACCGAAAAAGTGGTCGGGCTGGTTGATGAGTGCTGGCGAATGGGCCTGAAGGTGCTGCCGCCGGACATCAACTCCGGCCTTTACCAGTTCCACGTCAATGATGACGGCGAAATCGTCTACGGCATCGGCGCCATTAAAGGTGTCGGTGAGGGGCCGATTGAAGCAATCATTGAAGCACGCAACAAAGGTGGCTACTTTCGCGAGCTGTTTGATCTTTGCGCGCGCACCGATACAAAAAAACTCAACCGCCGCGTGCTGGAAAAGCTTATTATGTCCGGCGCTTTCGACCGGCTGGGGCCGCATCGCGCCGCGTTGATGAGCGCGCTGGGCGATGCGTTGAAGGCGGCCGATCAGCACGCAAAAGCCGAGGCCATCGGCCAGGCCGACATGTTCGGCGTGCTGGCGGACGAACCAGAGCAGATCGAGCAGTCTTACGCAGACGTCACGCCGTGGCCGGAACAGGTCAGGCTGGATGGCGAGCGGGAGACGCTGGGTCTTTATCTCACCGGCCACCCGATTAATCAGTATCTGAAAGAAATAGAGCGTTACGTGGGCGGGATGCGTCTGAAGGACATGCATCCGACTGAACGAGGCAAAACCACGATGGCCGTTGGCCTGGTAGTGGCGGCCCGCGTAATGGTGACAAAACGCGGTAATCGAATTGGCATCTGCACGCTGGACGATCGTTCTGGTCGGCTGGAAGTGATGCTGTTTACCGACGCGCTTGACAGGTTCCAGCATCTGCTGGAGAAAGATCGTATTCTGATTGTCAGCGGACAGGTCAGCTTTGATGATTTCAACGGCGGCCTTAAAATGACCGCCCGCGATGTGATGGACATTGATGAAGCCCGCGAAAAATATGCACGCGGACTTGCTATCTCGCTGACAGACAGGCAAATTGATGACCAGCTTTTGAACCGTCTCCGTCAATCCCTGGAGCCCCATCGTTCGGGAACGATTCCGGTACATCTCTATTACCAGAGAGAGGATGCGCGGGCGAAACTGCGCTTTGGCGCAGCGTGGCGCGTGTCGCCCAGCGATCGTTTACTTAACGATCTGCGATCGCTAATCGGATCAGAGCAGGTGGAACTGGAGTTTGACTAAAACAGGATTATTATGAGTCTTAATTACCTGGATTTTGAACAGCCAATCGCAGAGCTTGAGGCGAAAATTGATTCACTCAAATCGGTTGGCCGTCAGGATGAAAAACTGGATATCAATCTGGACGAAGAAGTACAGCGTCTGCGTGAGAAAAGCGTAGAGCTGACGCGTAAGATCTTCGCCGATTTAGGTGCCTGGCAAATTGCGCAGCTGGCGCGCCATCCTTTGCGTCCTTATACGCTGGACTACGTCCGCAATGTCTTTACCGATTTTGACGAACTGGCAGGCGATCGCGCCTACGCAGATGATAAAGCCATTGTTGGCGGCATCGCCCGTCTGGACGATCGTCCGGTGATGATCATCGGTCATCAGAAAGGCCGCGAAACCAAAGAAAAAATTCGCCGTAACTTCGGCATGCCTGCGCCGGAAGGTTATCGCAAAGCGCTGCGCCTGATGGAAATGGCCGAGCGTTTTAATATGCCGATTGTGACCTTTATTGACACACCGGGCGCTTATCCGGGCGTCGGCGCCGAAGAGCGCGGGCAAAGCGAGGCAATCGCCCGCAACCTGCGCGAAATGTCTGGCCTGAAAGTGCCGGTTATCTGCACCGTTATCGGTGAGGGGGGATCCGGCGGCGCGCTGGCGATTGGCGTGGGCGATAAGGTTAATATGTTGCAGTACAGCACCTATTCGGTGATTTCGCCGGAAGGTTGCGCCTCTATTCTGTGGAAGAGCGCGGACAAAGCCCCGCTGGCCGCCGAAGCGATGGGCATCATCGCCTCCCGCCTGAAAGAGCTGAAGTTGATCGACACGGTGATCCCTGAGCCGTTGGGCGGCGCGCACCGGAACCCGGTGGCAATCGGCGCTTCGCTGAAGGCGCAACTGCTGGAAGATCTGGCCGAGCTGGACGGACTCAGCAAGGAAGAGCTGCTGGATCGTCGCTATCAGCGCCTGATGAATTACGGTTACGCCTGAACATATTCCTTCCCTTCTCATATGCAGCGGCGAAAACCGCTGCATTCTCCGATCTGAATCCTCTCCTCCTGAATAGTTAACTTACATTAAACCTTATTACGTGTTCATTTTGGGTAACCTGTTAATATTTAGTTAATGCGTGGGAAAATATGAAGCGTAAATTGTGTGACAGGTCAGATTTATTAATGTTTTAGCTTGATTGCTTACGCATTAATGTATTCTATTACGCCATCGCGCAGGAGCGTGTTAATTACACAGGAGGTCTTATGGGTTATTACGAATTAAGAAAATCGAACAAGGATACATCTCAGCCCTGGTATTTTGTGCTGATTGCGGGTAACCATGAAGTTATCGCTACCAGCGAAATGTACGCCAGTAAACAGGGCGCTCAGCGCGGGATTGAATCCGTCCGTCAAAACGCCCCCACCTTCGCTGTCAACGATAAGACCTGATCGCTTCGGGGCAGAATAATCCTGCCCCGGCACACCATCTTCGCTATGCTTATTCCTTGCCGCAACGCCAACAGGAGGTGAGCATTGAACATTATCGCGATCATGGGCCCCCATAACGCATTCTATAAAGACGAACCCATTCGTGAGCTGGACGACGCGCTGAATGCCCGTAAATTTCAGACTATCTATCCGAAAGACGCCAACGATCTGCTCAAGTTGATTGAGCACAATCCGCGCATCTGCGGCGTGATTTTCGACTGGGACGAATACAGCTTCGATCTCTGTAGCGAAATTAATCAGCTTAATGAGTATCTGCCGCTATACGCGTTTATTAATACCCACTCCACGATGGACGTCAGCATCAATGAAATGCGCATGGCCGTCTGGTTCTTCGAATACGGGCTGGGCGCGGCGGAAGAGATTGCACAACGCATCAGCCAGTACACTGACGAATATTTCGACACCATTACGCCGCCGCTGACCAAAGCACTGTTCACCTATGTGAAAGAGGGGAAATATACCTTTTGCACCCCCGGCCATATGGCGGGAACGGCCTTTCAGAAAAGCCCGGTTGGCACGCTGTTTTATGATTTTTTTGGCGCAAACACGCTGAAGGCGGATGTCTCCATCTCCGTCACCGAATTGGGATCGCTGCTCGATCACACCGGCCCGCATCTGGAGGCCGAAGAGTATGTGGCAAGAACCTTCGGGGCCGAGCAGAGCTACATGGTGACGAATGGCACCTCGACCTCGAATAAAATTGTTGGCATGTATGCGGCACCGGCAGGCAGCACGGTACTGATCGATCGCAACTGCCACAAGTCGCTGACGCATCTGCTGATGATGAGCGATATCATTCCCATCTGGCTTAAACCAACGCGCAACGCGCTGGGTATTCTCGGCGGTATTCCTAAACGCGAGTTCACTAAAGAGAGCATTGCGCTGAAAGTGGCACAAACCGAGCGCGCCAGCTGGCCGGTCCATGCGGTGATCACCAACTCCACCTACGACGGGCTGCTGTACAACACGCAATATATTAAAGACACGCTTGAGGTGCCCTCCATTCACTTCGACTCCGCGTGGGTGCCGTACACCAATTTTCACCCGATTTACAGCGGGCTGAGCGGCATGAGCGGCGAGCGTACACCGGGCAAAGTAATTTATGAAACGCAGTCCACGCACAAGCTGCTGGCCGCGTTTTCGCAGGCGTCGCTCATTCATATCAAGGGCGATTATGACGAGCAGACCTTTAACGAAGCCTACATGATGCACACCACCACCTCGCCGAACTACGCGATTGTTGCATCAATTGAAACCGCGGCGGCGATGCTGCGCGGCAATCCGGGCAAGCGGTTAATCAACCGCTCGGTTGAGCGGGCGCTGCATTTCCGGCGTGAAGTCCAGCGGCTTCGTGAAGAGTCCGACGGCTGGTTCTTTGATATCTGGCAGCCGGAAGGCGTGGACGAGCCGGAATGCTGGCCGATTCAGCCAGGGGATGAGGCGTGGCATGGCTTTGTGGACGCCGATGCGGATCATATGTACCTCGATCCGATCAAAGTCACCATTCTCACGCCCGGCATGAGCGAGCAGGGCGAGATGGCGGAGGAGGGCATTCCGGCCGCGCTGGTGGCCAAATTCCTGGACGAACGCGGCGTGGTGGTGGAGAAAACCGGCCCTTACAATCTGCTGTTCTTATTCAGCATTGGCATCGATAAAACCAAAGCGATGAGCGTGTTGCGTGGACTGACGGAATTCAAACGTGCCTACGATCTCAATCTGCGGGTCAGAAACATGCTGCCGGATCTTTATGCGGAGGACCCTGATTTTTATCGTAATATGCGTATTCAGACGCTGGCGCAGGGCATTCATCGCCTGATCCGCGAACACGATCTGCCGCGCCTTATGCTTCAGGCCTTTTCAACGCTGCCGGAAATGAAGATGACGCCGCATCAGATGTTTCAGCAGCAGGTGCAAGGCAATGTGGAAACGGTGGATATCAGTGAAATGGTCGGGAGAGTGTCGGCCAATATGATCCTGCCCTATCCGCCAGGCGTGCCGGTGGTAATGCCGGGCGAGATGGTTACCGAAGAGAGCCGTGCGGTGCTCGATTTTCTGCTGATGCTCTGCACCATAGGTAAACACTACCCGGGCTTTGAAACAGATATTCACGGTGCGCGATTGACGGAAGACGGCCAGTATTTAGTGCGTGTGCTGAAGGCGTGAATGCAGGATTATGCCATTGTTACGCCGTGAGTAACGGCGTAGCGTATGACGCGCAGTCATCAAAAAAGGATAATTATGTTAACAATCAGCCACATTCATCATATTGCAATCATCGCCAGCCATTATGAAACCAGTAAGGCGTTTTACTGCGACATACTGGGCTTTACGCTGCAAGAAGAAGTATATCGCGAGGCGCGTAACTCCTGGAAAGGCGATCTCGCGCTGAACGGGCAGTACGTCATCGAACTGTTTTCATTTCCGTCGCCGCCCGCGCGGCCTACGCAACCGGAAGCCTGCGGGCTGCGTCACCTGGCGTTTTGCGTGGAGGATATTGACGCGGCGGTGCAGCACCTGACGGCGAAAGGCGTCAACTGCGAGGCGATCCGCGTTGATCCGCTGACCGATAAACGCTTTACCTTTTTCAGCGACCCGGACGGTTTGCCGCTGGAGCTGTATCAGGCGTAAACTGGCGCAGAATTTATTTCTTTTGCGGAACGCTATGTCAGCTTTGCTCACACTCGAACATCATCTTGCCGGCCGCCAACAGCTGCTGGTGGCCTACAGCGGCGGACTGGACTCCAGCGTTCTGCTTCACCAACTGGTGCTGCTGCGCGAACAGCGCCCGTCGCTGAAACTGCGCGCCATCCACATTCACCACGGGCTCAGCGCGTATGCCGATCGCTGGGTGGAACATTGCCGGCGTCAGTGCGACGCGTGGCAGGTGCCGCTGGACGTGGTGAGGGTGACCATTAATGCAAAAAAGCACGGCGTTGAAGCTGCGGCGCGCGCGGCGCGCTATGCCGCTTTTGCTCAGCATCGGGCAGAAAATGAGTGCCTGCTTACCGCGCAGCATCTGGACGATCAGTGCGAAACGCTGCTGCTGGCGCTGAAGCGCGGTAGCGGCCCGGCGGGGCTGTCGGCCATGCCGCACGCGGCGCGGCATCACCTGCGGCCGTTGCTCTCCTGCTCCCGTGACGCGCTGGCATCGTGGGCCGCCGCGCATCATCTGACGTGGATCGAGGACGACAGCAATCAGGATCGTCGCTTTGACCGCAACTTTTTACGCCGGGAAATAGTGCCGCAGCTCTCCGCGCGCTGGCCGCATTTTGCGCAGGCCGCCGCGCGCAGCGCGGAGCTCTGCGCAGAGCAGGAACAACTGCTGAACGAGCTGCTGGCGGAAACGCTCTCTGAACTGGTAAATGACGAGGGCGCGCTGTGGTTTCGGCCGCTTGAAGAGATGAGCGAAGCGAAACGCGCCGCGCTGCTGCGTCGCTGGATTGCCGGACAGCAGGGGTTGATGCCATCGAGAGACGCGATTCGGCGCATCTGGCAGGAGGTTGCCTGTAGTCGGGAGGACGCCGTACCGCGCCTGGTCTGCGGAAGCGCAGAAGTCCGTCGTTTTCGCGATCGCCTCTACTGGCTGCCTGTTACCGTATCCATAGCCGATACGGTGATTGACTGGTCCCCGCCTTTTGCGCCGCTGATGTTGCCAGACGGGTTGGGCCGGCTCAGTATGGGCCAGGGGGAAACGCGGGTGCGCACACCGACGGAGAACGAGTCGGTCAGCGTGCGTTTTCGTGCGCAGGGGCAGTTTCACCTGGCAGGGCGAGCGGGAAGCCGCCCGTTGAAAAAGATCTGGCAGGCGTTGGGCGTACCGCCGTGGCAGCGTGAGCGAACGCCGCTGCTCTTCTATAACGAAAACTTAATTTCAGCCGTCGGCGTATTTGTCACGCGCGAAGGCGAGGCGGCAGCGTCGCCGTGTTGGCAGCTTGCGTGGAGCAAAAATTCATGAATATACGTTTAAAGTTAGTGGCGCTGGCGGTTTACGCCGTCGCGCTGCCAGGGTTTGCAGCGGGCAATCCCGCCGCCGGGCAGCAAAAATCAGCGAGCTGTCAGGCCTGCCACGGTGCGGAAGGCAAGGCGAAAGTAACACTTTATCCCAATCTGGCCGGGCAGCACGCCGACTATCTGGCTCACGCTATGCACGCTTATAAAAAAGGAGAACGCAGCGGCGGCCAGGCGGAGGTGATGAAGGCGTTTGTTTCGGGACTGAGCGATGAGGACATTGATGATTTGGCGGCGTGGTATGCCAGTATGAAGCCCTGATGAAGGGAAGGGACGGAGGTGATTCCGTCCCGCAGGATTAATCAGACTCACTAACCGAAACGGTACCCAGCTCAGGATGGCTGAAACGCGCGATGTGGTCGAGGCGTAATTCGCGAACCTCGCCGGAGAGATCGACCGCCAGATATTCAACGTTTTTACGCGATATCATATCCGTAGCTTTCGCCTGTAGCACTTCACCGTTTTTCAGCTCAAGCGCCAGCACCCAGCTCTTCTGGCAGGCAAGTTCCAGGTTGTCGTAATCGTCGCAGTTAATGGGCTTATAGGCTTCATTCGTCAACATAATCACTCACCAATAAGTTAGCAGCAGCAAACGCTGCCTGTTCCCTGATGGAAGAGTGTAGCGCATCGTTTGCCGCTACCTCATTGAGTGCTTTCAACACGCATTCCAGGGCGTCCGGCACGTATCCCAGATCGCCGCTGCCGATTTGGGCGTATTTCTGGCGAACTAAATCACAATACTTTTGCAAGTGCACCTCCCGGACCACATTTTCTTCGTTGATTTCACGACTATAGCACAGGCTGTACGGCGAAATCAGCCACGTGGCGAGTGATTTGCTGAAGCCTGAGGTACAATAGGCGGCAATATGTATAAGGAATTTTATGGCACTTAAAGCAACAATCTATAAAGCCGCCGTCAACGTGGCGGACATGGACCGATCGGTCTTTCTCGACAGCAACCTGACGCTGGCCCGCCATCCTTCAGAAACGGAAGAGCGCCTGATGCTGCGGCTGGTGGCCTGGCTGGTCAACGCGCACGAGCGGCTGACGTTTACCCGTGGCCTGAGCGCGGAGGATGAGCCTGAAATCTGGCGAATGAACGACCATAACGGCATCGAGCTGTGGGTGGAGTTGGGCCTGCCGGACGAGCGCAGAATAAAAAAAGCATGCAGCCGCTCAGGCGAAGTCTGCTTATATACGTACAACGCCCGCGCCGCGCAGATTTGGTGGCAACAGAACCAGGCTCGCCTGGCGCAGCAGGATAATCTGACCGTACGTTTCCTGGATGATGAACAGCTTAAGGCGCTGACGCAGCTTGCCTCGCGTTCAATGACGCTTCAGGCCACCATTCAGGACGGCACCATCTGGCTGTCGGACGAGCAGCACCATCTGGAGCTGCACTTTACCGACTGGCTGGTTAACGGCAAGCTGGCATGATTGTTCTGTCGCAGAATGTGACTATCCCCGACAGCGAGCTTGAGATCACTGCGATCCGCGCGCAGGGGGCGGGCGGTCAGAATGTGAATAAAACCTCGACGGCGATCCACCTGCGTTTTAACGTGCACGCCTCCAGCCTGCCCGGGTTTTACAAATCTCGCCTGCTTGCCGCCAGCCATCATTTGATCACCCCTGATGGCGTGGTGATCATTAAAGCCCAGGAGTACCGCAGCCAGGAGATGAACCGGGAAGCGGCGCTGAAGCGGCTTGAAAATTTAATCCGTGAGCTGACGGCACCGGAGAAAACGCGACGCGCGACGCGGCCGACGCTGTCATCGAAAAAGCGTCGGCTGGAAAGTAAAACGCGCAAGGCTACGATTAAATCTTTGCGCGGCAAAATGCGCCGCGTGCCGGACTGACTGATGCAGGAGAAGAGAATGAAAAAGAGCGTTATTGCGCTGCTGGCAACGCTGTTAGCGGGGCCGCTGGTGGGATGTCAGAATCATGATGCTGCGCCGGTCGCAGAAACGCCTGAAACCATGGCCGAAACTTATCAGGGAACCCTGCCTTGCGCCGATTGCGCAGGCATTCAGGTTTCACTTTCGCTGCGTCAGGGCGGTCGCTATATGCTGAACGAGCGCTATAGCGGAACCAACGAAGAGAGTACCGCGCAGCAGGGCCGTTGGACCCGAACGGCAGAACGGCTGGTGCTGGTATCGGATAAAGGAGAGAAGCGCTATTTCCGGCCGTTGAATGACGGGCTGGAGATGCTGGATAAGGAAGGACTGCCGATCCGTTCAACGCATCGTTATCAGCTGATGCCGGTGAAAACGGTGAAGTGAAAATAACGACAGGCCGCCAAAACGGCCTGTCGGGCGAAACGCTTAGCCGTTGATTTCAGCGATCAGGAAGTCGACGATAGCGTCAGTGCTGATCATCCGCTTCTCGCCTTCGCGACGGGATTTGTACTCGATTTCGTTGTTATCGAGATTACGATCGCCAATCACAATGGTATGCGGCACGCCAATCAGCTCCATATCTGCAAACATCACGCCCGGACGCTCTTTACGATCGTCGAGGATCGCATCAATGCCGCTGGCGCGAAGCTGGTTGTAAATCTCTTCCGCCAGCTCTTTCACGCGAAACGATTTGTGCATGTTCATCGGCAGGATCGCTACCTGGAAAGGCGCCAGCGCCGCAGGCCAGATAATGCCGCGATCGTCGTGATTCTGCTCAATGGCGGCAGCCACAATGCGGCTGATACCGATGCCGTAACATCCCATGGTCAGGATCTGATTGCGGCCGTCTTCGCCCTGTACGGACGCTTTCATCGCCTCGGAGTATTTTGTGCCGAGCTGGAATATATGACCGACTTCGATGCCGCGTTTGATCATCAGCGTGCCTTTTCCGTCCGGGCTGGCGTCGCCTTCCACCACGTTACGGATGTCCGCCACGCGAGGTAAAGGCAGATCGCGCTGCCAGTTGATGCCGGTAAAGTGCTTGCCGTCAACGTTGGCGCCCGCGCAGAAATCGCTCATGGCGGCGACGGTACGATCGACAACCACCGGCACGGTCAGGCCAATCGGGCCGAGTGAGCCCGGACCTGCGCCAATAGCGGCACGGATTTCGTCTTCGCTGGCGAAGGTTAACGGCGCCGCAACGATATCGATCTTCTCTGCTTTCACGTCGTTCAGTTCGTGATCGCCGCGCACCAGCAGCGCCACCAGCGAATGACCGCTTTCTGGTGTTGCTCTCACCAGCAGCGTCTTAACGGTTTTTCGAATCGGCAGGCCAAACTGCTCAACCAGCGCGGCGATGGTTTTTGCATCAGGCGTATCAATCTCTTTCAGCGCCTGCGTTGCGTCCGGACGACCGCCCGCTGGCGCGACGGCTTCGGCCATCTCAATATTGGCCGCGTAGTCAGATTCAGTAGAGAAAACGATATCGTCCTCGCCGCTCTCTGCCAGCACCTGAAACTCGTGAGACGCACTGCCGCCGATTGAACCGGTATCCGCCTGCACCGCGCGGAAATCCAGCCCCATCCGGCTGAAGCTCTGGCTGTAGGCGCGGTACATATCATCGTAGGTTGCCTGAAGCGATTCCTGTGAGGTGTGGAATGAGTACGCGTCTTTCATAATGAATTCGCGACCGCGCATCACGCCAAAACGCGGGCGCACTTCGTCGCGAAACTTGGTCTGAATCTGATAAACGTTCAGCGGCAGTTGCTTATAGGAACTCAGCTCGTTGCGGATCAGATCGGTCACCACTTCTTCATGCGTCGGGCCAAGGACGAAAGGGCGATCGCCGCGATCGACAAAGCGCAGCAGTTCCGGGCCATACTGCTCCCAGCGTCCGCTCTCCTGCCACAAATCCGCTGGCTGAACGACCGGCATGGAGATCTCAATGGCACCGGCGTTGTTCATCTCTTCACGCACGATGTTTTCAACTTTCTTCAGTACGCGCAGGCCGGTCGGCAGCCAGGTATAAAGACCGGATGCCAGTTTGCGGATCATCCCTGCGCGTAGCATCAGCTGATGGCTGATGACTTCGGCGTCGGCAGGCGTTTCCTTTTGTGTGGAGAGCAGATATTGAGTCGTACGCATGAGTTACCATTCCCGTTAAGCGATACAGTGCGCTGTAAAAATCTGGCGGCTAGTGTACCAGCGCGGCAGGGGACTCAAAAGATGCAGAGAAATAAATTAACGGCGATCGACCGCAATCACTTCTGTTCCGCTTGCATTCACCCGCCAGCGCACGTTGAAATCGAGCAGCCAGGCGGCGTATTCGCGATCCGGCTCTTCGCCCTGACGGTAAGCTGGCCGGGGATCCTGCGCCAGAACCTGCGCAATAAAGCGTGCCAGGTGCGGATAGTACTGCGCGTATGCAGCAATTTGCTGCCCGGCCTGCGATGAAAATGATACCGGCATCGTGGCGGCAGGCGCCTGCTGCGCAAAGCCAGCCCGCGCGTCGGGTATCGATTCCGCAAAGGGCAGGTAGGGTTTGATATCAACAACCGGCGTGCCGTCTACCAGATCCAGACTGCCCAGCTCCAGCACAACGCTGCCTTTTTCGCTGCGAATGCCGGTCAGCTCGACCAGCGACATGCCGATGGGATTCGGACGAAATGTGGATCGCGTGGCGAACACGCCCATGCGCGCGTTGCCGCCCAGCCGTGGAGGGCGCACCGTTGGTCGCCAGCCGCCCGCCATGGTTTGATGGAAGACAAACAGCAACCACAAATGGCTGAACGATTCCAGTCCGCGTACGGCTTCGGGCTGATTGTACGGCGCGTGAAGGTGAAGCTCGCCGCCGCCGTCCTCAATCAGGCCAGGCTGGCGGGGAACGGCAAATTTTTCCTTCCAGGGAGAGTGAACAGTGCCGATTTTCTGGAAGGAAAAGGAACTCATTGGTTCGACACTTTCAGCGCGGAGCCCTGGCAAACGGCCTGGCGATAGCAGCCCTGAGCGCTGCTGACGACTTCGCAATGGTGCAGCAGTACGGCGTTGGCCTTCATGGAAGACGCGCGGATCTGCATTCTTTTGCGGGCGGTATTGATGTTCGGCGGCGAGTTTTGCGCGCTGGCCTGACAGTCTTCGCCATACACTTCGCCCAGATCGCGGAAGGGTTTGCTCACCAGATCGCCGGCGTCAGTATAGAGTTTTACCATGGCAGGACGCGGCGTGGGCTTAACGCGTGTTAACTCCGTTTGCGGGGTTGGCTTAAAAGGCTCAACAGGTTTGTAAGGCTTATGCAGCAGCGAACACCCTGTGAGCGAGAGGGCTAACAAACAGAGCGGTAGAACACGCATGGGAAAATCCTCACATTCGGTAAAAGTGGCGTTATTGAAACAATCTCAGGGAGAAATAACAAGGGATCCGGAAAGAACAAAGCGGGCATTTAGCCCGCTTTGCAGCCTGTCCCGCATAAAAATGCAGTAATTACCAGCCTTTCACTGCGCCGCCGTTGAAGATCTTGTTGGCCGCTTCATTGACGTCATCAGTCTGATACGCCTGAACGAATTTCTTCACGTTCTCTGCGTCTTTATTATCTTCACGCGCAACGATCATATTGACGTACGGCGAGTCTTTGTCTTCCACAAAGATGCCGTCTTTAGCTGGCGTCAGATTGATCTGGCTGGCGTAGGTGGTGTTGATCACTGCCAGGGCAATCTGCTGATCGTCCAGTGAACGTGGCAACTGCGGAGCTTCCAGCTCAACCAGCTTGATGTTTTTCGGGTTTTCGATCACATCCAGCGAGGTTGGCATCAGGCCCACGCCCTCTTTGAGCTTGATCAGGCCCACTTTCTGTAATAACAGCAGCGATCGGCCCAGGTTAGTAGGATCGTTAGGAATGGCAACCTGTGCGCCGTTCTGCAACTCATCTAATGATTTGATTTTCCTGGAGTAACCTGCGATAGGGTAGACAAAGGTGTTACCCACGGAAACCAGCTTGTAGCCGCGATCCTTAATCTGCTGATCCAGGTAAGGTTTATGCTGGAAAGCGTTGGCATCGATATCGCCTTTGCTCAGCGCTTCATTCGGCAGCACGTAATCGTTAAAGGTGACCAGCTCGACGTCGAGGCCAAACTTATCTTTTGCGACTTTTTTCGCCACTTCAGCAACCTGCTGCTCGCTACCGACGATCACGCCGACCTTGATGTGATTCGGATCTTTTTCTTTCTGATCGCAGCCTGCCAGAGCCAGTGAACCCATCAGCGCAGCCACAGCGGCAAATGTTTTTACGTTAAAAGACATATCCCTTCCTTAATCAATATGAACGGTTTTTTATCGGTGCGTGACCACGCGTACAATGCGGTCGCCGCAGAATTGAATCAAATACACCAGCACGACCAGCAACACCAGGACCGTGTTCATCACGGTAGCGTTGTAGCCGATATAGCCATACTGATAACCAATCTGGCCCAGTCCGCCCGCGCCCACCGCGCCACCCATTGCAGAATAGCCTACCAGCGTAATTAGCGTAATGGTGGCGGCATTCACCAGCCCCGGCAGCGCTTCCGGCAGCAACACTTTGCAAACGATCTGCAACGGCGTGGCGCCCATGGCGCGGGATGCTTCAATCAGTCCCGAAGGCAGCTCAAGCAGTGCGTTTTCCACCATGCGCGCGATAAAGGGCGCGGCGCCAACGGTGAGCGGCACAATGGCCGCCTGCAAACCGATTGATGTTCCCACCACCATGCGGGTAAAGGGGATCATCCAGACCAGCAGAATAATGAAAGGGATCGAGCGGAAAATATTTACCGCCGCCGACAGCGTACGGTAGAGCTTCACGCTTGACATGATCTGTCCCGGCCGGGTCACGTAAAGCAGCACGCCCACCGGCAGGCCAAGAACAAAACCGAAGAAACCGGAGACAAAGGTCATCATCAGCGTTTCCCAAATGCCGCGACCCAGCAGCCACATCATTGCTTCAGACATAGCCCAATACCTCTACTTTCACGTGGTGCGCTTGCAAAAATTCCATGGCGGCCTGCGTGTCCGCCGTGTTGCCGTGCATTTCGGTCAGCATGATGCCGAATTTGACGCCGCCGGCATAATCCATCTGCGCGCTGATAATATTGTTATTCACATTGTAGCGGCGGGCTGACTCAGAAAGCAGCGGCGCATCGACCGACTGGCCGGTGAATTCAAGGCGTAATAAAGGAACGCGATCCGGTTGGCTTTCTGCCGACAGCCGCGCGGAATAGTCTTCCGGAATATCCAGATGCAGCGTGGACTGAATAAACTGCTGCGCCAGCGGCGTCTTGGGATGCGAGAACACTTCGCTTACCGTATCCTGTTCAATCAACTCACCCTGGCTGATGACCGCCACCCGATCGCAAATACGTTTCACCACGTCCATTTCATGCGTGATCAGCAGTATGGTAATGCCCAGACGGCGGTTAATATCTTTTAACAGCTCAAGGATGGCGCGCGTTGTCGCCGGATCGAGCGCGCTGGTTGCTTCATCGCACAGCAGCACCTTCGGATTACTGGCCAGCGCGCGGGCAATAGCAACGCGCTGCTTCTGACCGCCAGAGAGATTTGCGGGCCACGCATCCTGTTTGTCGGCAAGGCCAACCAGCTCAAGCAATTCATGGACGCGCGTTTTGATTTCATCACGCGAGAGCTTGCCTAACTCCAGCGGCAACGCGACGTTACCCGCCACGGTGCGCGAGTTCATCAGATTGAAATGCTGAAAAATCATGCCGATCTGACGCCGCGCCTGGGTAAGCTGGCTTTCTGAAAGGGTGGTGAGATCCTGATTATCAACCAGCACGCTGCCTGACGTCGGACGCTCAAGCAGGTTAACGCAGCGGATTAACGTACTTTTCCCCGCGCCGGATGCGCCAATGACGCCGTAAATTTGCCCCGCAGGCACGTGCAGGCTGACGTCTGACAGCGCCGTTATCGTGCGTGTGCCTTGCTGGAACACTTTTGTGATATTCGAAAGTTTTATCATTTTATTTGGTAATGCAGTTATCCGTGGCGTTCATTTGAAAAGATACCGGCAGTGCGGCATGCGGGTGGATGGTAAGGCATCCAGACGGCTGAATCAATGAAAGTCACTCAAACTGTCATTCTCTCCCGCGACCTAATCATGCGATACTTATGCACATCTTTTGCAGCAGGAGTTTCTACGTGACAGACAAAGTCCCGGCAATATTTCTCGATCGCGACGGCACCATAAATGTCGATCATGGTTATGTACATGAAATCGATAAGTTCCATTTTATCGATGGCGCTATCGAGGCGATGAAAGAACTAAAAAGTATGGGCTTCGCGCTGGTGATGGTGTCGAATCAGTCCGGCATTGCGCGCGGAATGTTCACGGAAGATACCTTTATGCGTTTGACCGAATGGATGGACTGGTCGCTGGCGGATCGCGATGTCGATCTTGATGGTATCTACTTCTGTCCGCACCACCCTGACGCGGCGGTGGAGGCTTACCGGCAGTCGTGTGATTGCCGTAAGCCCGCCCCCGGCATGCTGCTCAGCGCGCAACGCGACCTGAATATCGATATGGCCGCCTCTTATATGGTTGGCGATAAACCCGAAGACATGCAGGCGGCGCAGGCGGCAGGCGTGGGGAAAAAGGTTTTAGTGCGTAGCGGTAAAGCCGTTACGGCCGAGAGTGAAAAAGAAGCAGACTGGGTAATCGATAGCCTTGCAGACCTGCCTTCACGCATAAAACAGGGTTAAAAAGCGTCGTTTTGCGTGAAGTTTCAGCGAACAATAAAAAAGTTCATTTTTATGCTTGCCTTCCCCTGAGGCATCCCTATAATGCGCCTCCATCGAACGGCAGCAGGGCAGACGTCCGGCGCTGAATGATGAAGAGAAAATTCTGTAAAACAGGGTTGACTCTGAAAGAGGAAAGCGTAGTATACGCCACCTCGCGAACCGCCGGTTAAGCCGCGTTCGCACTGCTCTTTAACAATTTATCAGACAATCTGTGTGGGCACTCGCAGGATTGATATCACAGCCTTCGGGCAGATGAACTATCAAGTCTTTGCTGAGTGAACACGTAATTCATTACGACGTTTTAATTCACAGAGCATCGCCATCCACGTGATGGCAAATCAGACTTTAATTGAAGAGTTTGATCATGGCTCAGATTGAACGCTGGCGGCAGGCCTAACACATGCAAGTCGAACGGTAGCACAGAGGAGCTTGCTCCTCGGGTGACGAGTGGCGGACGGGTGAGTAATGTCTGGGGATCTGCCCGGTAGAGGGGGATAACCACTGGAAACGGTGGCTAATACCGCATAATCTCGCAAG
>NZ_JNVB01000071.1 GCF_000770305.1 Erwinia oleae | reverse complement strand
GCCTGTAAGAAGCTCTCAGACCGTAAGCAGCGGGAGATAGCGGCGTTTATTGAACTGGTTGCCGCGCCGCAGAGGCGGCTGAGAAGTGAAGGTAACTGACGGGTTATAAAGTAAAATCCCAGCCGATAGGGCTGGGATTGGTGAGTTATTCAGGTGGAACTTTCTGGTTCTTTCTTTCCTTTAACCAAATTTTTATCCAGATTCCAAAGCCCAAAATAAGGCCGCCAACATAACCGGACTTAAAGAAAGATACAAAAACACTTTCCCAACTGAATGGGAAAAAACCTTTTTTTAAATAAATAATCACTGACGCAAGAAGTACTGATATAAAATTAAAAAATAAAAATAATATCAGGCACATAAGCATCAGTTTGATTAGTAGGAAAAAATTACTTTTCATTTTCATTTTTTCCCTTTTCATCTAAGTGACCTTTTACAAAATTTCCTGTTTCCTCACTGATATAGCTACCACCAATAGCGCCTGTTAAATCAGAAACAGCCTCTTCTGCAACTTTCGACGTTACGCCTTTTATTATGGCGCCACCAATACCTCCAGCTACAGTACCCGCGCCAGCACCTGCCACCGAATTCGTCGGATCTTCTCCTTTTATCCCACTGCCTATCGCTGCTCCGCCCATATTGATCCCGGCTGATGGGATAAGACCTTTCCCGGTAGTAGCAGCAGACGTCACGCCAGCCATAATTGCATCAACATAGCTGAACGGATCATTTCCACTAAGCTGCACACCGGTATTTACGCCCACACCAATCGCCGCATTCAGTGCCATCCCTTCTTTTATCGTGCTGCCCAGCACGCTGCTGCCAAATATCAACGGTGCATCGCCAATACTGGCATTGGATTTATGATAACCCCAGGTATTCATAATGGTCTGCGCCTGTGACATTGCTTCTGAGTCAGGATTGCGTTTTATATAATCCTGGCCCGACAGCAGTCCTTTTACCAGTTCCTGCGCCACGGCTGTGCCATATGCCTGTTCCATTTCAGAAGCATAAACGCGGAGATAAGCGGCCAGTTCAGCCTGTTCTGAGCTGTTCATCTGTGAAGGATTGGAGGTAAATTTCGAGACCAGTGCATCACTGCGTTTATCGGCGTTTTCCAGCTGGATCAGTTCATTAGCGGCGGCTAAAGACCTGTCGCCCTGTTTGATTTTCTCCACGACTTTGTCGAGCTTATCGGAGGAGGTTGCACCAAGCAGATTATTGGTCACGGTGGTTTGTCCTGCCTGGGCTGCGGCCACAACATCCGCCGTACCGTTCCCGGCTAACCCACCGGCCAGACCTGCCGCCAGCGTCGCCAGTGCGCTCACCGTCTGCTTCTCGCTCTCACTCAGTTCACTAACCGG
Organism: Erwinia oleae; assembly: GCF_000770305.1. Classification (GTDB taxonomy): domain Bacteria; phylum Pseudomonadota; class Gammaproteobacteria; order Enterobacterales; family Enterobacteriaceae; genus Erwinia; species Erwinia oleae. The sequence goes on along the minus strand of NZ_JNVB01000071.1, from coordinate 22,108 downwards.
TTTCCCGTAGGCGTTCAGGGCGATCATCCCGACCATTTCCGCCGTGGCCGCGCCAGCTGCCCCGACCAGGGCGTTGTTACCCTGTGCCGCTGCCAGAGCTGCATTGACTGCTGCATGAGCCAGCACCTTACCGGTATCGTCCAGCCCGCTGCTGCCGATAACCCCGGCGATATACGGCGCGGAACCTCCGGCTAATGCTTTTGCCAGGTCACCACCTGCCAGACCCTGGATTGCCGCCGTCGCCGCCTGGATGCCCTGTTGCAGGGCAGAACCGGTGCCGTAAGGGGCCATCGCCGTGTTGTAGGCCTGCTGCGCTATCTGCTCGGCGGTGGGATTCAGGTTGCCCTGACCGGCGAGTTGTTCTCTGGCGGCCTGAAGGGCGGCGGGGTCTTTCTTCGCCTTCAGCCCTTCCAGGTCTCCCTGGGTCCGCGCGATATCCGCTGCCTGGCTGCCGATTTCCCCTATCAGCTGCGCCTCTTTCAGCCGGTTCTGCTCTTTCTCCTTATCAAATATCGGGGAAAGGGTCTGGTTGGCGTGCTCAACATCGCGGCTCAGCTCGCCCACGTCCTGCTTCTGATTGTCACTGTCACGAATGATAATAATGCCGTCACTCACCGCCGATTTCGTCGTGGAGCTGTCACTTCCGCTGCCGTTGACGCCCACCAGCAGGCTGTTGGCCATGTTGCCCGCGAACTGACCGCCCGTGTTACCGCCGCTGCTGACGCCCGCGCTCTGGTGCTCAACCTCATATTCCGCGCTGTTGCGGATATCGCTGAAGCCCAGCGTGCCCGTCTCCAGCCGGTTTTTATCCGCTGTCGCCGTCGAGCCGATAACCGCACCCGTTAATTCTGTGTGTTCTCCCACCGTGATATCAAAGCCGCCCTTACCGGCGAAGATACCCGTCTGCTCCTGCACGCTCTCATAAGTGCTGTGCATTTTATCGCGGCTCAGGTTCACCGAACCACTGCCGCCGCCCATGCTCACGCTGCCGCCCGCGCTGGCGTTCTGCTGCTTCGAATCGTAGTTATCGGTATCCTGCTCGCTGGTCAGGGTCAGGTTACGCCCCACGTCCAGCATGACTTTCTCGCCGCTGACCTGCGCGCCGGTCAGGGTGGTGTCCCGGCCGCTGCTGATGGTCAGGTTTTTCCCGGCGTTAACGGTGGTCTCAACATGGCGGGTGCCGTTGCCGGTCTCAGAGCCTTTGCCTTTATTAACGCTGGCGTTCAGCGACAGTCCATTGGCACCCTGGCCGAAATTGATCCCCACGCCCACTGACGCCCCGTGACTCTCATTTTTGCCATCAAGCGTCTGGCTGTTCAGTCCGGAGGAAAGATTCACGTCCCGCGCCGCACTCAGGCCCACATCTTTCCCTGCCTGCAACTGGCTGCCCTGAACGTTAATATCGGTGCCGGTCGCGTGAAGGTTAAGGTTATTGCCCGCCGTAAGCCGGCTGCCCTGGCTCTGGTTCTGCGTCAGCGTCTGTTCTGATTTTGACGACTGGCTGCCGTAAGAAAGGTTGACGCCAATCACGCTGCCTTCGCTGCCGCCCGCTTCAGCCAGCGATATGCCCTGTGCCGCCTGCACACCGCTGAGTGCCGATTTCATCCCCAGCAGGGCGGCCAGACGACCGCTGCTTTCCGTGCTGGCATCGCTGGCGCCCGACACCGCCGTATTAATCGCGCTGCCCACCGTACCGGACAGCGCCAGCGTCAGACCGCTCTGCTTCTGCTCCACCGTGTGCGTCTGCGTGCTGCCGTTCTCTGCCGCCAGAATGTTCACTTCTTTACCGGTCAGGTGCAGGTCTTTGGCCGCCAGCACGTCAGAACCTTTCACCGTCAGGGCGCTGCCTGCGCTGAGATTAACGCTGCCGCCGGTGCTGCCGACAATGCTGCCCGCGCTGCTGTGGGTTGCCGCAACGTCGGTGATTTTCAGCGTGCTGCTGCCTGCCGTGACGCCAATACCGCCCGTGCCCGACAGCCCGCTTTTCTTCTCTTTACGCCAGTGATTCTCCTGCCGCGTCTCATCGGCGGTGGTCAGGGTGATGTTACGCACGGCAGACAACGCCACATCCTGCGTCGCCACCACGCTGCTGCCGCTCATCGTCAGGTCACGTCCGGCCTGCATGATGATCCTGTCACCACTGAAGCTGCTGCCGACGGCAGTCTGGCTTTGCACCTCGTCATGCATGGTCACCGATTTATGCGAAAGCATTCCGCCGCTGCGCTGGTGGCTGTTATCAACCAGGTGATATGACGCATTGCCGCTGGTCAGCGCAATATCATTCCCCGCCGCCGCGCTGAGGTTCCCCTCTGCGGTCACTGCCGCCGCGCGGGCGTTCAGGTCATGACCGGCCGACAACGACACCTCGCCCCCGCCGTTTATCTGGCTGCCCACATCCGTGCTCTGCGTCAGGCTGCGGTTGTTACCGCCGCCCCAGTCGCCGCGTTCGCTTTTCGTGACGGTCAGCGTGTTCAGGTTCAGATCGTGTCCGGCAACAATCTGCGTCCGGCTCTCTGTACCCGCATTGCTGATTTGCGTCGCGGTCAGGTTGATGTCGTGCATCGCCTGTAAGCCAAGCGTACCGTTATCCGCCTGCACGTAAATGCCCGCCGGGCGGTCAAAGGTGATGTTGCCGCCGCTGCCGCCCGTTGTGCTGATACTGTTGAGATCGCGACCCGCGATGGCTATCAGGCTGCTGCCGCCCTGTAACGTACCGCCGATATTATTGATGTCGGCGCGCGCGCGCAGGTCAACGCTGTCGCCGCCAATAAAACCGCTGTTGTTGAGGTTATCCGCTGTCAGTTGCATGACGGAACGGCCATTAATATGTCCGCTATTAGTCAGATCGTGGCTGACCGCCAGTGCAACGCCGTTCCCCGTCAGCAGCGCGCCGCTGCCGTCCAGATCGCCCGGCTTCACGCGTGCGTATAGCTGCGGCACCAGCACCTTCTCCGGGCGGCCGTCCGGCAATGTGACCGTCTGTTCAACCAGCCAGACCATGTCGCTGGTCAGCAGCGCCATTTGCTGCGCCGATAACGCCACGCCGGGCTTCAGCCCGTGTGCTTTAGCAAAGGTCACCCCGGCATCCATCAGCGCCTGATACTGCGCCTCGTCGCTGTGGTAGCCCGCCAGATAACGGTTACCCGTCACCGCCAGCACCTGCTGACGAATAAGCTGCTGTTCATAATAGCCATCGCCCAGTCGCCGCAGCACGTTATTCGCATCCTGTGTGAACTGATTCTGCATGTAATCGCTGCCGAGCCACTTATTCTGATGAGTGAAGCGCGGATCCGTTTCGATCAGATAAGGCACATCGCTGTTGGGGTGAAGCGTAAAAAGGCTGTTATCAGGCAGCGTGGTGTCCGGTGCGATGGCGCGAATAACCATGCTATCGCTACTGTCCTTCGGCTGGACGATTTCCACAATCTGCCCTGGCGGCAGGGATATGGCCGTCTGCCCGATGTCCGCCGCGTCGGGGTCAATAACTTTCACCGTTGTCTCTCGATTGCCAATCGTGACGCCGTTGCTGTTTGCCGATGTATTCCCCTGCCAGGCCATTGTTTGCAGGTCGATGGTTTGCATGATTGTCGCTGGCTGGTAACCACTGCGATCTTTTCCCTGAGAGGTTTTGGTCGGCCCGGTCGAACTACTGGTCTTTTTGGCGTACCAGCGCACCTGAGTACCCACATCAGTAATGATACGCTGGCCCACGGTGGCGATATTATTCAGTGCGCCGATTGCGCCGCCGAGCAGACCACCCGCAACGATGCGGCTGTCATGGTTGTTTACCCGATTGCTGTTGATGGTCAGATTACCACCCGCGATAAGCTGCCCCGGATCGCTCTCTTTCACCTGCGTTTCGGTAATGGTACGTTGATATTCATATTCGTAAAACGTGCGTCCACGCGTGCCGTCCGGCATGATTGCCTCATGTACGCCATATTTATTTTTACCGCTGGTATCGATGTCCGCCCAGTCGAAACGGTTTGTGGAATCCTTAAGCACGGCTTCATGGTGGAAAGATTGCTCAACCACGACTGTTTCCGTCACCAGATGGTCATTAATGTTGTTAATTTCTGCGATGTCGAGCGTCATGTTTCCTGCGGATCCCAGAATCGCGCTGTGATTATTGAGTACAGAACCTTTACCGGTGGCTTTCTGATTGCCGTCCAGCAGGCCGCCAATAACAACGTCTCCGCCACTGTAGATCAACGCATGATCACGGTTGTTCAGCGTTTGCGTGCCAATATCCAGCCGCTCGCGGGCTGCGATCGTCGCCGCCTGACCGTTTTCAGCGAGGTTATTTAACGTGCTGGTTTGCAGCGCAATCCGGTCGCCATACAGGCGACCGCTGCCGATATTAGTCAGTAATGCCGAGACAATATGTGTAAAACCACCGTCAAGCAGCCCGCGATTGATCAGATTACCGCTGATCAACAGATGATTTTCTGTGGCGCTGATTTCGGCGGATTGCTGGTTGTCCAGGCTTCCGGCGCCGAGTGTTAAGCTGCCGCCAGCCTGAATAAGTGACTGATTCACCAGCCCGCTGCCGCCAAGGTTAAAGGTCATATCACCGCTGGCGATCACCTCGCCCTGATTGAAAAATGCCTGTTGCATGACCAGCGTCATCGCATTCTGAGAGAGCACGCGGCCGTCGCCGCTCAGTGCATTTGCATTAAGGTTGAGCGCGCTTCCGGCGATCAGCGTCCCCGCACCGTTGGTAAACGTCAGCGTATTTCCCCCGTTAACCGCCAACACCGAACCGGAAGATAAAATTCCACCGCTGTTATCCAGCAAGGTGGCGGTATTGATCTCCAGCAGATCGCTCGCCCGTACGCTACCGATAGTGTTATCCACAACGGTGCTGTTAAGCGTTACCGACGCACCGGCAATACCGCTATTTTCACCCTGAGTCTCGCTGTTGATGAGCTTGTCTGTCGTGAGCAGCAGGCTATTTCCGCTGCGAAACAGTCCTGCGGTATTATCGATGCCTGCACCCGCCGTCGCGATCAGCGCGTTGCCTGCCTGCACCCTGCCGCCCTGGTTATCTATCACGCTGCTGGTCAGATTCAGGCCTGCATCGCTTGCCATCACTCCCTGCTGATTACTGATGCGGCGTCCCGTGATCGCCGCATCATCGCCCGCTGCGATAAATCCGACCGCGTTATCGATATTGCCCGCACTGAGTGAAAGCGTGCTGTAGCTGACAATGCCGCCGTTACTGCCGCTGTTGCGGTTATCAAGATCGCCATTGTGTAGATCTATCGTCATGGCGGCACCGGACTGGAGCAATCCTGCCTGATTATTCAGCCCGTTGCCGAGCAGCGATAGCGCGCCAGCCGCCGCTACCATGCCCTGCTCATTGTTGAGCCGGTTCTGCGTCTCAATCTGCATCCCACCCTGTTGGCCGGTGAGCAGTTTACCGGCCTGATTATTGAGGTCTGCCGCACGCAGGTTGAGATCGCCATTGGTGGCGATGCTGCCGCGTTGATTATCCAGCGTGCCGTCAACGGCGACAGACATTGCGCCGCTGCTGATCTGGCGCATTTCGCCCTGACGATGAGAAAAGGAGGTTGCCGTTAACGAAAGGCGACTGGCCTCGGTGGTCGCGTTATCCAGCACCAGTTTCCCGCTGTTAAGATTCAGACTGCCTTTACTCAGCATTGCACCCTGCGAACCGTCTGTCTCTGCGCTGAAAAGCGTCAGATCGCCCTCACCCAGATGCAGTAGCGAACCCCGCTGGTTATTAAAAATCGGGGCGTTGATCGTGAAATTTTTCGCATTGGCGGCAAGCGTACCACCCGCATTATCAATGCCGTTAACGAATGACAGGGAGAGGTCACGCTGCTCCAGTTGCTGGAGCACGCCCTGCTGATTGTTAAGCGCAGCACCGGTTAACGTCAGCGTGCCTGCCGAGATGCTACCGCTGCGGTTAGTCAGTTTCCCCTTCGCAGAAGCGGTGAAGCCGTTCGTCGCTTCCACTACGGCATTTGACGTACTGATATCGCCGCTATCCGCCCGCAGAGAAATATCACGGCCCTGCATCTGGCTGGCGCTGACGTTGACAGCCGCGCCCTCCGCCACGAGCTGCCCCGTTGCTATCGCCTTACCGTTTACCGTCAGGTCTGCCTGGCTGCTCAGTGTGAGATTACCGGCGCCGCCTTTTGTACCGTTAACGTCAATACCGGCACCGAGCGTACTGGCAGCATTGCTGTTGATGGCGGCAGCGTTCAGCGTGGTGTCACGGCCGGCGGCGATTATCCCGCTGTTATTCAGCGCACCGCGTGAATGGATATCCGTGTTGCCGGCGGCATACGCCTTACCGCTATTACCGATGCTGCCTTGCGAGGTAAGCTGGAGATGCGCTGACGCCATCAGGCTGCCGCTGTTGGTGATGCTGCCATCTGCGTTAACGACAACGTTCCCGGCCGATGCCCCGATATGACCGGCATTGTGAACGCCGACGCCCTTTTCCGTTCCCAGCAGGCGGATTTTATTGGCATACATCCCACCGAGCGCCGAGACGTCGACGGCCACGCGCGGCGATGTGCTGCCGTCAGGCGCTTTTGCCGTGACCTCATTATGATCCGCGTTAACGGTGTTGCGGCCCGTCGTGACCTTCAGCTCTCTGGCCCAGATCCCGGCATTGACGCTGACCGCGCGAGCAATTAAATCAGTGCTGTCCTGTTGGCTGCTTTCCATGCCCGCGCCCTGCACCACGATTTCACCTGTGTTAACGTCGTAGCCCGCGATCTGTCCGTTATTCATCTGTACCTGACCGGTGGTCAGCGTGGCGCGATTCGCATTAATAAACCCGCAGCCGTTGCAGGTGATCCCCGACGGGTTAGCGATCACCACCTGCGCCCTCTGCCCGGCAACCTCGACAAACCCGTTCAGCTGGCTGGCATTGGCGGCGTTCACCTCATTCAGGATCACCTTCGCTTCCCCGCGTGCAAGGTTGGGATTGCCCGCTATCATGCCAACCAGCTGCGACTGCGTGTTGGCGCGGGCATTGTTCAGCACCACGCCTTTTTGATCCACGTCGAACTGGCTGTAAACGTTGCGGGATACGCCGCCACGGCTGGGGGTCTGAATATTAACCTGCGGCGTACCGTTAGCAGCGTTGATGATGGTCGCTTGCTGGTTGCCGGGCGCCCTGGCATCGGCCACCACTCCCGCCTGCGCCGAAAGGGTCACGCAGCCCAGCGACAGCAACAGCGCAAAGTGCAGCGTTGGATATACAAAAAGGCGGCTACACGGCGTCGGGCCGACGTCCGTACAGGAGGAAGAAGCGACCCGGCCGGAAACGGTGATATCCGCCACCACCATCAGCATGCCTCTCACTTTATTAAAAATGACACGAAAGCAATTTTTGTTCATCACAGCATCCTTACTGAAGAGGTGACCGGGTCAGCGTTCCCGACCTGTTAAAACGAATAGTTCATGGCAAAACCCAGTGAAACGGGATCGGTTTTGAAGCCGTCGGGTTTAGAGAAAGGCACGGCAACAAACAGGTCATAATTCATGGTAAAGGCCGCGCCGCGCATGCCGACTGCCCCACCGGCCAGATGGTTGCCCACCAGATGTTGCGTGCCGTTTCCGCCCACTTCGCCATAATCCACCGCCAGATATAACGTCTGCGACGGGATCGGCGTTCTCCAGCCAATATCATTACGCACAAACCAGCCCCGATTGGCGTTCAGGCTGCGCTCACCGTCAAAGCCGCGTACCGTCCAGCGCCCGCCGATGGCAAACTGATCCTGCGGCGTCAGCGGCGTGTTGCTCAACTGACGCTGATAGCGGAGGCTGTAGTTAACGCGCTGGCTGGCGAGGGTAAACGGAACGTCAAGCTGCGCGTTAAATTGCAGGATTTTTGACAACGCAGTGGCATCGCCAACATATTCTTCTGGAGCAGGTAGTGCGCCGAACCAGCGCGTGCCGCGTTGATAACTGATGCCCGCATCCAGCGTGGATTGCGCGATGTAGTGACGGTGCTGCAAACCTATGCGCCAGGCAGACGTGCGGCGGCGCTGCACTTTAACCTCGGTGTCGTTCACAAAGTTTTTCGCGGTTTTTGCCAGCACATGCCAGTTAAAGGTGGTTTTCTGGCTACTGCTGCGGTGCAGCACCCGGCTGAGCTGAACGTCCACGCTGTGGCTTTTTCCGCTATAGCGATAGTCCTGATTGAGGCCGGCGACGGTCTGATGATACTGGTAGCTGTTGGCGGTAATAGCTGCCGTCCAGTACCCCAGCGGCACCGAATAGTGCCCGGTCAGGTTACGGGTGCCTTTATCAGCGTGATTTTCCAGATCGCTGCTGCCGGAAATATAGAAAAGATCGCTGAGCGTGGACGGGTTATCCAGCGACAGCGTTAACCCTCCCTGATAGCGTCCGGTGCTGCGCGTCCCTGCATCATCCAGCGAGGCGTCGATACGCCACATTTTTGTCTGCTGCCAGCTTAACAGCACGTCGCTTTCGCCCGGTTGCTCGCCCGGCACCATCTCCATGCTGGCCTGAACCGTCGGCAGGCGCTGTAAGTTCTCCAGCCCCTGTTCAATGTCCCTCAGATCGAGAAGATCGCCCGCGTGAACGGGAAACGCACCATACAGTGAGACAGAGTGAGTGCTGTCCGGCGTCAGCGCCACCTTCCGCACCTTGCCTGGTACGATAACCAGCTTCAGTTCACCGCTTTTCAGGTCCTGCTCTGGCGCCAGCACCCGGGTGGTGATGTAACCATGATCGACCAGACGATTTTGCAAAGCGCGCATCAGCAGATTAATGCCATTACCGCCAGCGCACTGCCCTGCCGCCTGATTGCTGAGGCGCTGCAACGGCAGCCAGTGAGGCAGTGCATCTTTGCCGCTGAGCAGCACCCGATCGATCGGGAAGCAGGGGGTTTCCTGCGGGAAAATGATACGTCTGGGATCGGGCGTTGACGTTGAGAGTCGTACGTCAGGCGCGGGAGGCATAAGCTGTTGCTCCAGCGCTTTTTGCCGCTGCTGTTGCTGAATAAGCGGTTTGTCGCTGAGGGCAAGGGAGGGAACATGGTTGTCGCCTGCGGCGGCCTGGGAGACGCCAGCGACAAAAAGCGAGGTAAGAAAAACAATCGGCGGCGCGCCAGTCAGGCACCGTGAAACAAGCGTGCAACGCAACATAAAACAATCCTTGTTAAAAATGCCAGTATCCGCCGACAATCCCGTCGACATTTCCCTGATTTTACTACCTGAGTAAGCGAAATCGCCTTTTTTAAACCCGTTTAACAGGTAATTTTGCCTGTATCGTAGACAAATAATGTTTAAAACTCAACACCCCTTCCCTCATAAAACGACCGTTAACCTGAATCGGACTCCGTGGATAAACATTTTGGTGCTGCCGGGCATGCCGGTTATTGCTGAATGTCCCTTCTGTTCAGCGGTCTTTCATGCAAAGCCGACTACTATTAACTATTCGTAAACAGAAGCGTGTCGGTATCTCTGAAGAACACGCCAGCATGTCACTTTTATAGTTTTTCAATACTGGAGGCTCACCATGTGTAAACAAGGTGCAAGCACGAACAAAGCGCACGATCAAACAGCATCACCCCCGACAATGGCGCACCTGAAATTTACCGTCAACGGCGAACGTCATGAACTTGATCTTGATACGCGTACCACGCTGCTGGATGCGCTTCGCGAGCATCTGCATCTCACCGGCACCAAAAAAGGCTGCGATCATGGTCAGTGCGGTGCCTGTACCACAATAGTAAACGGACGGCGGATCAACGCCTGCCTGACGCTCGCCGTAATGCATCAGGATGCGGAGATCACCACCATTGAGGGCCTGGGCACGCCGGACAATCTTCATCCTCTACAGGCTGCCTTCATTAAGCACGATGGCTATCAGTGCGGCTACTGTACGCCAGGCCAGATCTGTTCGTCGGTCGGCATGCTGAAGGAATTACAGGCTGGCATCCCCAGCCACGTGACTGATGATCTCCTCGCGACCCCGCAGTTCACTGCCGAAGAAGTCCGCGAGCGGATGAGCGGCAACATCTGCCGCTGCGGCGCCTACAGCAACATTCTTGCCGCCATCACTGACGTGGCCGGGAGCCAGCCTGAATGAAAACCTTTACCTATGAACGCGTCAACAGCGCCGCGCAGGCCGCCAGCAGCGCGGCCGACAAACCGGGCTCGCGGTTTATTGCAGGCGGCACTAACCTGCTCGATCTGATGAAACTGGAGATAGAAACGCCTGCTCACATCATCGATGTTAATGGCCTGCCGCTGGATAAAATCGACGCCACCGCCGAAGGCGGATTACGTATCGGCGCGCTGGTACGCAATACCGACCTGGCCGCCGATCTGCGCGTAAGGCGCGATTACGCCGTGCTTTCGCGCGCGCTGTTTGCCGGGGCATCCGGCCAGCTCCGTAATCAGGCGACCACGGCGGGCAACCTGCTTCAGCGCACCCGATGCGCCTATTTTTACGACACCAATCAGCCCTGCAATAAACGCCAGCCGGGCAGCGGCTGCGCGGCACTGAACGGCTACAGCCGTCAGCACGCGGTGGTCGGCGCCAGCAAAGCCTGTATCGCCACCCACCCCAGCGATATGGCCGTGGCCATGCGTCTGCTGGATGCCGCGATTGAAACGGTCGACCCACAGGGAGCGGAGCGTACTATCCCGATTGCGGCGTTTTATCGTGCACCGGGCGACACGCCGCATCTGGAAACGGTGCTGGCGCCGGGCGAGCTGATTACGGCAGTGACGCTGCCCCCGCCGGTCGGTGGCGCGCAGCTCTATCGTAAAGTGCGTAACAGAGCTTCTTATGCTTTCGCGCTGGTTTCCGTCGCGGCCATCGTGCAGCCGGACGGCAGCGGTCGCGTCGCACTGGGCGGCGTGGCGCATCAGCCGTGGCGCGTTGAAGATGCCGACGCCGCGCTGCCCCAGGGCGCGCAGGCCGTCTGCAAACATCTTTTCGCCGATGCCCATCCCACCCGCGAAAACACCTACAAGCTGCTGCTGGCGGAGCGAACGATCGCCGCCGTGCTGACGGAAGCGAGGGCCTGACACGATGAAATTTGAGAAACCCGCAACGACAAACCCTGTCGATCGGCTGAAGGTTATTGGTCAGCCCCACGACCGAATTGATGGCCCGCTGAAAACCACCGGCACCGCCCGCTATGCGTACGAATGGCATGACGAGGTCGCCAACGTAGCCTGTGGCTACGCCATCGGTTCAGCGATCCCGAAGGGTAGGATCGCGTCAATGGACCTTGCGGCTGCGCAACGCTCGCCCGGCGTGATCACCATCGTGACCGCGGAAAACGCCGGTAAGCTGGGCAAAGGCGAGATGAATACTGCCCACCTGCTCGGCGGCCCGGAGATTGAGCATTACCACCAGGCCATTGCGCTGGTGGTGGCCGATACCTTCGAGCAGGCGCGCGCCGCTGCCCACCTGATTGAGGTGGAATATGAACGGCAGGACGGTAACTATGATTTGGCGACGGCGAAACCGGGCGTGAACGGCGCGCCAGAAGATACGCCAGACACTGTCACCGGCGATTTTGCCAGCGCCTGGGCTTCCTCGGCGGTGCAGCATGAGGCCACTTATACCACGCCCGACCAGTCGCATACGGCGATGGAGCCGCACGCGTCAATGGCCGCCTGGGACGGTGACAGGGTCACGTTGTGGACGTCTAACCAGATGATTGCATGGTGCCGTAAAGAGCTGGCCGCCACGCTGGGCATCGATAAAGAGAAAGTGCGCATCTACTCGCCATTTATTGGCGGCGGTTTCGGCAGCAAGCTGTTTCTGCGCAGCGACGCGCTGCTGGCGGCACTGGGCGCGCGGGCCGCAAAACGCCCGGTCAAGGTGATGCTGACCCGCCCCTTTATCGCCAATAACACCACGCATCGTCCGGCCACTATTCAGCACATTCGCATCGGTACTGACGAAACCGGGCAGATTGCGGCTATCGCGCATGAGAGCTGGTCCGGCAACCTGCCCGGCGGCACGCCGGAAACGGCGGTCGAACAGACAAATTATCTCTATGCGGGCGCTAACCGCCTGACGGGCCTGCGTCTGGCGCAGCTCGATCTGCCGGAAGGCAACGCCATGCGTGCGCCCGGCGAGGCAGCGGGTCTGCTGGCCTTAGAAATTGCCGTTGATGAGATCGCGGAAAAAGTGGGTATCGATCCGGTTGAGTTTCGCATTCTGAACGATACCCAGGTCGATCCCAACAATCCGCAACGCTTTTTTTCCCGCCGCCAGCTCGTCGCCTGCCTGCGCCAGGGCGCGGCGCGTTTTGAGTGGTCGCGTCGCGTTGCACAGCCCGCGCAGGTGCGCGACGGGCGCTGGCTGGTCGGCATGGGCGTGGCAGCGGGTTTTCGTAACAACCAGGTGTCGCCATCTGGCGCACGCGTGCATCTTGAGACAGATGGCACCCTCACCGTTGAAACCGATATGACCGATATCGGCACCGGCAGCTATACCATTATCGGCCAGACGGCAGCGGAGATGCTGGGCGTGCCGCTTGACAAGGTTGTGGTGCGGCTGGGCGACTCCGACTTCCCGGTATCGGCGGGTTCAGGCGGCCAGTGGGGAGCCAACAGCTCGACCGCGGGCGTGTACGCGGCGTGCGTCAGGCTGCGTGAAACCATAGCGCACCAGCTCGGACTGGACGCGGAGCAGGCAGAGTTTGCCGATGGCTACGTACAGGCGCAAGGCAAACGCGTGCCGCTGACTGACGCCGCCCGCGCGGGCAGAATAACGGTTGAGGACGCCATTGAGTTTGGCGATCTGGATAAACAGTTTCAGCAATCCACCTTCGCCGGACATTTCGTTGAGGTGGGCGTCGATGTTGCGACCGGTGAAGTGCGCATCCGCCGCATGCTGGCCGTTTGCGCGGCGGGTCGTATCCTCAACCCCAAAACCGCACGCAGTCAGGTTATCGGCGCAATGACCATGGGTGTCGGCGCGGCGCTGATGGAAGAACTGGTCGTGGATACGCATCAGGGCTATTTCGTTAACCACGATCTGGCAGGCTACGAGGTGCCCGTCCATGCTGATATCGGCGAGCAGGAGGTGATTTTCCTCGATGATGACGATCCTGTTTCCTCCCCGATGAAGGCCAAAGGCGTGGGTGAACTGGGCCTGTGCGGCGTGGGCGCGGCCATTGCCAACGCGGTCTACAATGCCACCGGCGTGCGGGTGCGCGACTATCCCATTACGCTGGATAAGCTGCTCGACAGGCTGCCGGAGAGCGTGTGACGGATACCGCATTTGTGAGGAGTAAAACCGTGCTGCACGATATTTCGCGGATTGACGCGCGCGACGACAGACCGACGCCGAAGGCCGCCTTTCTCACCGAAGACGCGCTGGCGGTGCTGCGTTTTGCCGCCGACGCGCTGGAGGCCGGCCTGGCCGCCGCGCTGGTCACCTTAGTCAGGATCGACGGCGGTTCAGCCCGCCCGCTGGGGGCGCAGATGGCCGTGCGCGAAGATGGCCTTTACTGCGGCGTGATCTCTGGCGGCTGCGTGGAGGCTGCTGCCGCCCATGAGGCGTTGAACGTTATCCATACCGACCGCGACCGCGACATTGTTTATGGTCAGGGTTCGCCGTGGATAGATATTGTGCTGCCGTGCGGCGGCGGCATCGTCCTGAACATCCATAAATTACGCTCGGCCCACCCGCTGCTGGCGGTGCTGAGCGCGACCGCACAACGTCAACCGGCGGGATTACGCTACCACGCTAAGTCACAAACCCTTTGCCACCTTTCCGGCGCCACGCAAACCGGCTGGACGGAAAACGTTTTCGAAACTGGCTATCGTCCGACCACCCGCGTCATCGTTTTTGGCCGCAATGCGGCGATTGATACCACCGCCCGCCTCGCGCAGGCGGCGGGTTACGAGGTGCATACGCACGACGGCACTCGTCTCTGCGGGACCGGGGCGCTGATAGATGAAGACAGCGCGGTTGTGCTGCTCTATCACGACCTGGAGCGCGAGCTGCCCGTGCTGGAGGCGGCGCTGAACGCCGCGCCGTTTTATATCGGTGCGCTGGGTAGCGACCGGACCCATCAACGGCGAACGGCGCTGCTGACACAGCGGGGTCTGTCGCCTGACGATATCGCCCGTATCAAAGCGCCTATCGGCATCTTTCCGAAAGCCAGAGATGCCGTTTCGCTGGCGTTCTCGGTCATGGCCGATATCGCCCTGGCACGCGGACAACAGGCCTCTTCCTGATGTCAGGTAACGGACCGGTGGTACTGATCCTGGCCGCCGGCCGCGGCGAGCGCTTTACGGCGTCCGGCGGCGAGGGGCATAAGCTGGAGGCGATGCTGGCAGGACGATCCGTTCTGGATCGCACCCTCGCTGCGGTCGCCGCTGCCGGCCTGGAGAGCTACGTGGTGCGACCACCAGGCGGCACCGTGGGCATGGGCGCGACGATTGCGATGGGCGTACGGGCGACGGCAGACGCCAGCGGATGGCTCATTCTGCCGGGCGATCTGCCGCTGATTGGCGCAGCCACGCTGCAACATGTCGCGATGGCGCTGAAGGATTCCCCTCTGGTTGTACCGCACTACGATCGGCGCCAGGGCCATCCGGTGGGTTTTGGTCAGTATTATCGGGAAGCGCTGCTGGCGCTCTCCGGCGATGTGGGTGCCGCCGCCATCGTGCGCACAGCCCGAACGCAGGGTGAGGTGCGGGACATCATGCTCAACGATGCCGGGATCGTTCACGATATTGATACCCTTGACGATCTTTACGCAGCGCGTAAACGGTTAAACGATCGCCGTTCATCTGACGTTTGAACCCTTCACAACCTTTATCTGCATTCCAGGGTGACTGATTCACTTTCTGTTGGTATCACCGTCGCTTATGCGCGTCTTTATCGCTGGCATGCGTGCAGATACGCTTTACACATCACGATCAGTTGATCATGCACGGCGCGGGCATCCTCTGCGGTGAGATCGCGTTCAAACGCGCTGCGCACCGCGCCGAAAATGGTGGTCAACAGCGTCAGCACCACAATGTTCAGATTGATAAAGGTCGCGTCGGATGCACTGGCGAACATCTCCCTCGCCGCTTGATCTACCCGCTGAATAAACGCCTGAATCAAAGACTGATTATCCAGTTCCACTACCGAGCGATAGAGCGCGCGCGTCACCTCCGGCTGCGCCATTTTGGCTTCCCAGTATACGGTGACCAGCGCTGTTACCATCTGCGCAATCTGCCCGCCGTGCCGGGAATGACATACCTCCACAACCCTGTCCGCCAGCATCACCAGGTAGCGTTCATTCAGGGCATAAAACAGCGCCTGCTTATGCGGAAAATATTGATACATGCTGCCTACCGAGACGCCCGCCCGTTCCGCCACGCGAGTGGTGGTGAGCCGCTGTGGACCTTCGGTAACCAAAACCTGAATAGTGGCGTCGAAAATGGCCTCCAGCGTGGCCACAGCACGCGCCTGACGCGGCTTTTTACGGGCGCTCAGGTGGGAAGGTGAAGGTAACGTCATAAGCGAATACTCAAACTGAAGGATCCTTCATATCATAATCGTTGCCATCCATTATCAGAAGGATTCATTCATGAACGTTCCCCAGCGTATTGCGCTTGTCACCGGCGCCAACAAAGGCATCGGACTGGAAATCGCACGTCAGCTTTCATGGGCTGGCGTCTTCGTTATCATTGGCGCCCGCGATGCGGCGCGCGGTCAGGAGGCCGTCGCCGCGCTTCTGACGCAAGGGCTCTCTGTGCAAACCGTTTCTCTCGATCTCACCGACCACGCCACCATTGCCGCTGCCGGTATCTCTGAAGAGTATGGTCGGCTTGATATTCTGATCAACAATGCAGGCATCGTCGATGCGCAAGACGGCCCGCCGACCCTGACCTCAGCCGATGCAGTACGTCGTATCATGGAAACAAACTTTATTGGCACGCTGGCGGTCACGCAGGCCATGCTGCCGCTGCTGCACAACTCTGCGGCGGCGCGCATCGTAAACCTGTCCAGCTCTCTCGGCTCGCTGACCCTGAACGGCGATCCTGCTTCTCCGTATTACTCCGCGCAACTGCTGGGCTACAACGCGTCTAAAGCCGCGCTGAACATGCTCACCGTCCAGCTCACACAGGCGCTACGGGGTACGCGCATTTTGGTGAACTCCGTCAGCCCCGGCTATGTGAAAACCGATCTTAACGGACACAGCGGCGATATCACGGTCGAAGAAGGCGCAAGACTGCCGGTGGAGTATGCCCTGCTGGGTCAAAATGCGGTTTCAGGGCAGTTTGTCGCGCCGGAAGGCCCAACGCCGTGGTGATGACGCGCGGCGACGAACCGATCTTTTATCCCTCTCTGAGACGCTGAAGTAGCCTGAACAATTATAACGTTAAGTCTCAAATACCCCGACAGATTGCCGGGGTATGCTTATTATGTAGGGAATATTTAGCCAGAATGTTGCGATCAATCAGAGTTTTCTTTAAGGTGGCTGGCTGATTTATTGTGTGACCACTATCGCCTCCCGCTTCTTATAGCTTTCTTTTCCACTCAGATTACGGCTGCGAAAGCTATAAGATTGCTCCCTTCGCTTTTTCAGGAGTTATATGAGCACCGAAACCGTCTCCTCCCAGCCAACACCATCAAGTCAGTTAACCGTCGATGATATTACCGTTATAGACAAAACGTTGCTGAAACGCGCCGTTGGCGCCGCCGCGCTGGGTAATACCATGGAGTGGTTCGACTTTGGCGTTTACAGTTATCTGGCCGTTATCATCGGCAAGGTCTTTTTCCCCGGCGCCAGCGGCGCAGCGCAGCTGATCGCCTCTTTCGGCACCTTCGCCGCCGCCTTTCTGGTGCGCCCGATTGGTGGAATGGTGTTTGGCCCGCTGGGTGACCGCTTTGGCCGTCAGAAGATCCTCGCCATCACCATGATTATGATGTCGGTGGGTACCTTCTCTATCGGGCTGATACCCGATTACGGCACCATCGGCATCGCCGCACCGATTCTGCTGCTGGTCGCCCGTCTGGTTCAGGGTTTTTCAACCGGCGGCGAGTACGGCGGCGCGGCAACCTTTATCGCCGAATATTCAACGGACAAACGCCGTGGCTTTATGGGCAGCTTTCTGGAGTTCGGTACGCTGGGCGGCTATCTGCTGGGCGCCAGCCTGGTGACGGCAATGATTGCGCTGCTGTCCACCGATGACATGATGTCCTGGGGCTGGCGTATTCCCTTCTTTCTTGCCGCGCCGTTGGGCCTTTTCGGGCTTTATATTCGCCTCAAACTGGAAGAAACGCCGGCGTTCAAAGAGCATATGGATAAGCAGGAAGCGCTGGAGCACAGCAAGCCGCAGCTCGGCCTGTTCCAGATGTTGAATAAACACCGCAAGCAGCTGCTCAAATGTATCGGCCTGGTGCTGATCTTTAACGTCTCCAACTACATGCTGACCTCCTATATGCCGAGCTATCTGACCGGCGTATTGGGTATGAGCGAGATGACCGGCCTGCTGCTGGTGATGGTTATTATGTTTGTGATGATGCCGCTGACGCTGATGTGGGGTCACTGGACTGACCGTCTGGGACGCCGCCCGGTTATCGCGCTGGGCGCGGCCGGACTGGTGCTGCTGGCGATCCCCAGCTTTATGCTGATCGGTTCCGGCAATATGCTGTGGGTGTTTATTGGCCTGGCGATCCTCGGCTTCCTGCATACCTGCTTCAGCGGCACCATGCCCGCCACGCTGCCGGCGCTTTTCGTTACTGATATTCGCTACAGCGCACTGGCCATTGGTTTTAACGTTTCCGTTTCGCTGTTCGGCGGTACCACGCCGCTGGTCACCGCTTGGCTGGTGGACACCACGCATAACGTGATGATGCCTGCTTATTATATGATGGGCGCGGGCGTGATTGGCCTGATCACCGTGCTGACGCTGCGTGAAACCGCGCGTAAGCCGCTCAGCGGCTCATCGCCTGCGGTGGCAACGCAGGCGGAAGCGCAAAAGCTGATTGACAAGCTACGCGGTAAAAAGAAAGCCAAAGCCCGCTGATCCTGCTGAGTATGATGTCCGGCGGTGCCTGCGCTGCCGGACATGCGCTTTCACTGCACGACGCGACGACGTTAAAAAACGCGCGGTTATTCTGCGCGCCCGGCGAGCAGTTTTCGATAAATCTCGTAGTTATCTGACTCAAAGCAGACCACGTTGACCTTCTCTATCCGCTTGTTTTCACGCAGGCAGGCGTCAATAACCTTCAGCGCGATGTCAGCCGCCAGCGCTTTGGGAAAACCATAAACCCCCGTGCTGATATTAGGAAAAGAGACGGTTTTGATCGCGTAGTCGTCAACCAGCCGGAAACAGCGCATATAGGCATTTTTCAGCAGTCTGGCCTCATCGCGGTCTCCTCCCTGCCATACAGGTCCGACAGTATGTATCACATAGTCTGCGGGTAACCTGCCTGCCGGGGTAATAACGGCATCACCCGGTTCACATCCTCCCTGACGGTTTTTAATCGCCCGACACGCCGCCAGAATTTCAGGGCCGCCGACGCGGTGTATCGCGCCATCCACGCCGCCGCCGCCCAGCAAAGAGGAATTAGCGGCATTCACAATGGCGTCTGCGGCGATTCGGGTAATATCACCCTGTATTAATTCGATTCTCTGCATGCGCTCTGTCCTCTTCCTACAGGTTTGTGCCGCGCGGAATATGCTATTGCGCGGCGGGATAATGTTGCGTGGGGAAAGCCGGAAAATCTTCTGCCCGCTTACCCAGCAGCCGCTGCGGCGAAAAATCATCAAGAAGCGCAGACCGTTCATCATCGACGATCTCATCCGCGCACAGGCGCCCCACCAGCGGCGCCAGCGTCATGCCGCTGTGCGTCACCATCAGGTAGACGCGGCGCCGTGAAGAAATATAGCCAAGCCCCGGCAGGCCATCGGCAGGCCGTGAGCGCTGGCCGACCACAATCCGCTCAATGCGCGCCGACGCCATATTGTCCATTACGCGACGCAGCCTTTTCAGCATTTCCTCACCAACACTATCCTCTGGCTCAGGCGGCCTGGCCGGATCGGCTGAAACGTCCAGATCCGTTGCCTGTAACAGCAGGCGACCGCCGCCTTCTGGTCTGATATTCAGGCCGGGCGTAATCAGATTTGATCGTAGCTGCGTCAATACCGGGGTGGTTGTCGCCAGAAAGCCACAGGCGATTTTATTGGGGCGGGAGGCGTCAATCATGGCCAACTGCTGGCCGAGCATCGCCGTCAGCTCCGCCGACCAGCGCCCGGCAGCAATGACGATACTGTCGCCCTGCCACGCGCTGCCGTCGGCAAGATGGATTGTGGCGCCGTGGTCGTTCTCCTGCATAGCAACAACCGCCCGGTGCGTGTTCAGTTCCACGTTGTGCGCGCGCAGTTCTGACGTCAGCCACGCCAGAAACACCCCCGGGGTGACCAGACACTCGCCCGGAAAATACCAGCGGGCAGCGTCCTGCGAAACCAGACGCAATTCAGGAATATGACGTTGTAACTCTTCAGGCGAGAATTGCCTGGCCGGATAGCCGACCGCCATCAGTTCGTTTGCCCGCGCATTGAGTCGCCTTCGATCGTCAGCGTTTGTTGCCCACTCCCAGGTGCCGGTTTCAAGCAACCAGCGCCCTTCGGTAGTGCTTTCACGCTGAAGCCTGACGTGTTCGTCGATCGCCAGCGCGTTAAGCCGGTGATAGCTTTCAGGGCTTTTCCCGTTGGAATTAATCCAGGCGAAGGTGGTGGTGCTGGTTCCGGCACCAATGTCACCCCGTTCAAAAACGGTAACCTCAGCGCCTTTCAGCGCCAGCGAGCGGGCAACTGCAAGCCCAAGCACTCCGGCACCAATCACTGCTATTTTCTTCGCTGCCATCTCTGCTCCCGGTATAATTTCGGTCTGTTGTTCTGACTCTTTGTAAGTGTAGAGATATTCCGCCGCGTTATGCAGTGAATTCAACCTGATACTATTTATCGATCTCAGCATGGTGAGGCTCTGCAACCGCAGCCTGCCAACGCCTGTCGGGCTGGCTGGTGAGGCATAAGGAATATATTAGAAGCAGCGGGCTGTCTGGCGGGAAAGATAAGATAAGTCATTTAAATACCGTCCCGGCGTCTTCCCCAGCGTTTTTTTGAACATGGTAATAAATGCGGTGACGGAGTCATACCCTAACTCCCAGGCGGTATTCTGCACCGAGGTGCCGGTGACCAGCAGGCGGATCGCCACCAGTACCTGAAGCTGCTGTCGCCAGCGGCCAAAGGTCATGCCGGTCTCTTTCAGTACGAAGCGTTCAAAAGTGCGTTTGCTCATCGCCAGGCGATCCGCCCACACCGCCAGAGAGCTGCTGTCTGCCGGATTCGCCATCAGGGCGTCGGCGAGCCGCTTAATTTTTGGGTTATCGCTGATCGGCAGATTCAACCGTTCAACGGGCATCAGCGAAAGCTCATGCAGCATCACCTGCGCAAATCGGGCAGTCTGGCTGGTCGCGGTATAGTCCTGCGGCAGCGTGGCAAAGTGCTTCAGCATTTCACGCAGCATCGGGCTGATGTGCAGCGCGCAACACTCCTCGGGCATCCCTGACACGTCCGGCTCGATGTATAAAAACAGCACCTGGCCGTTTTTGGTCACCCGGTTGCAGTGCAGCGAGCCTGCGGGGATCCAGGCGGCGCAGTTTGCCGGCACCATCCACCATGCCTTCGGCGCCAGGCAGGTGACGCCGCCGTGCAGGGTGAAAATCAGTTGTCCTTTACGATGAACATGAAACGGGATCTCCTCCTCGTTGTCCACCGAGCGCACCTTCAGCGCCACGGCCGGGTTAGGATTGAGATCGATGTCGAAATCTTTCAGTGAATCAGGCAGCGACTGCACGCGTTTCCCTTCCGGGTGGAGAGTGATTGGGTGGCGATATTTAGCGACAGATTGATGTTATATCGGTATCAGGTCATAAACACAACCCGATATAGTGGCGGCTGATTTTCGATCCTGAGCAATAAACATGCGTAAAAAAATAAAAAATTCCGGGAAACACATGGGGTTAATCATCGGTATTTTACTGATTGCCACCTCATTGCGGGCGCCCTTTACCAGCGTGGCGCCGCTCTTAGAAAGCATTCGCGACGATTTCTCATTATCCGCCGCCAGGGCAGGCGTGCTTCAGACTCTGCCGCTGCTGGCCTTCGCCCTCTTCTCACCGCTGGCGGCGGGTTTTGGCCGCCGTCTGGGCATAGAGCGCACGCTGTTTGTTGCCCTGCTGATCGTCGTCGCGGGCATTATGATACGCTCCTGCGCCGGGCTGGCGGGGTTATTCGGTGGCACGTTGTTGATCGGGTTGGGGATCGCGCTGGGCAACGTGCTGCTGCCGGGTTTGCTAAAGCGGGACCTTCCCCACCGGGCCGCGAGCCTGACCGGCCTGTACGCGCTGACCATGGGGCTGGCCGCCGCATTGGCTTCAGCCGTGATGATCCCCTTTACAACGTTCTTTCATACGGGATGGTCACCCGCACTGCTGATGACTCTGGCGCTGCCGATGGTGGCGCTTATCGTCTGGCTGCCGCGCCTGAAGCGCGATCCGGTGGCCGCAACCCACGACGCTGCGCATCCCCACGCACCGGCGCGGGTATGGCGATCGGCGCTGGCCTGGCAGGTTTCGCTGTTCTTCGGTCTTAACTCTGTCATCTATTACATCATTGTTTCATGGCTGCCCGCCATGCTGCAAAATCTGGGCTTTACGGCGGCGCAGGCGGGTTCGCTTCACGGCGTGCTCCAGCTCGCCTCCGCCCTTCCCGGCTTTTTTATCGGATCGATTCTCGCCAGACTTCGCGACCAGCGCGTTCTGGGCGTGGCGATTGCTCTGACCGGCGCCGTCGGCCTCACCGGGCTGCTTATGATACCGGTGATGGCGACGCTCTGGGTGGTGCTGATTGGCATCAGCACCGGCGCAGGCATCATTCTGGGGCTGGCGTTTATCAGCCTGCGCGCCGGAAACGCCGTTCAGGCCGCCGCGCTGTCCGGCATGGCACAGTGCGTAGGCTATCTGCTGGCAGCGGGCGGCCCGCCGCTGGCCGGGCTGCTGCATGACCGGATGGATGGCTGGGCGGTGCCGCTCACCGTCTGTACCCTGCTGG
>NZ_JNVB01000070.1 GCF_000770305.1 Erwinia oleae | reverse complement strand
GATAATCGCTTCCGGCCCGATATCGTAAGCATCCTGATAAAATGCCTGGTTTTCGTTATTCATAAAGGGAGCGGGATAGTAAACGCGTCCGGTTTTGCCCTCTTTGCGGATCTCAATGCGCGAGACGATCGGATGAATACTGGACGTCGCGTGATTGATATAGGAAATCGATCCGGTCGGCGGGATCGCCTGAAGATTCTGGTTATAGATGCCGAATTCCATTACCGCCTCGCGCAGCCTGCGCCAGTCATCCTGCGTCGGCAGCGTCAGGCCCGCGCGGGCAAACAGCGCCGCGACTTCGGCGGTGCGCGGTTGCCACGTTTGCGATACATACTGCTCAAAATAGTCGCCGCTGGCGTAGCGGGATGCCTCAAATCCGGCAAAGCGCTCACCGCGTTCGCGGGCAATCAGGTTTGAGGTGCGCAGTGCGTGAAAGGTAACGGTATAGAAATAGAGATTAGTGAAATCCAGCGCCGCCTCAGAACCGTACTGAATGCCCTCACGCGCCAGGTAGCCGTGCAGGTTCATCTGCCCGAGGCCGATGGCGTGCGACAGCGCATTTCCGCGTTCGACCGACGGCACGGAAACGATATGGCTCTGATCGGAAACGGCGGTCAGGCCGCGGATGGCAATCTCTACCGTGCGCCCTAAATCCGGCGAATCCATGGTGTGGGCAATATTGAGCGAGCCGAGGTTACAGGAGATATCTTTACCGATGTGGCGATAGCTCAGATCGTCGTTATAGTCGGTTGGCGTATTCACCTGGAGGATCTCGGAGCAGAGATTGCTCATATTGATGCGGCCCGCAATGGGATTTGCGCGGTTTACCGTGTCTTCAAACATGATGTAGGGATAGCCGGACTCGAACTGGATCTCCGCCAGCGTCTGGAAAAACTCGCGTGGATTGATAAAGGTTTTGCGGATGCGCTCGTCGGCGAGCATCTCTTCATACTTTTCGCTGACGCTGATATCGGCGAACGGCAGGCCGTAAAGGCGTTCCACGTCGTAAGGCGAAAACAACGCCATCGGCTGATTGCTTTTCGCCAGATGGAAAGTGATATCGGGGATCACCACGCCCAGCGACAGCGTTTTGATGCGGATCTTCTCGTCGGCGTTTTCGCGTTTGGTATCCAGAAAGCGCAGGATGTCGGGATGGTGCGCGTGCAGATACACGGCACCCGCGCCCTGACGCGCGCCAAGCTGGTTGGCGTACGAGAAAGCATCTTCCAGCATTTTCATCACCGGGATCACGCCAGAGGACTGATTTTCAATGCGCTTGATCGGCGCGCCCGCTTCCCGCAGGTTGGAGAGCAGAAACGCCACGCCGCCGCCGCGTTTAGAGAGCTGAAGCGCGGAGTTCACCGCCCGGCCAATCGACTCCATATTGTCTTCAATACGCAGCAGGAAGCACGACACCAGTTCGCCGCGCTGCTGTTTGCCGCAGTTGAGGAACGTCGGCGTGGCGGGCTGGAAACGGCCGGAGAGCATCTCTTCCATCAGCGCCAGCGCCAGCGGCTGATCGCCTTTCGCCAGCGTCAGCGCCACCATACAGACGCGCTCGGTAAAACCTTCCAGGTAGCGCTTACCGTCGAAGGTTTTCAGCGTATAGCTGGTATAAAATTTCCAGGCGCCGAGGAAGGTCTGGAAGCGGAAGCGGCGTTGATACGCCTGCGCGAAAAGCGAGGTAACAAAGGTGAACGGGTACGCGTTCAGCACGCCGGCCTCGTAATAACCTTCCGCGACAAGATAGCGCAGGCGTTCTTCAACGGAGGCAAACTGTACGCTGTTCGGCAGCACGTGCTGAATAAAATAGTGGCGCGTGGCTTCGCGATCTTTCTCAAACTGGATGTTGCCGTCGGCGTCATAAAGATTGAGCATCGCATTAAGCGAGTGGTAATCCAGCGCGTCTGGGGCATTCATGAGTGTACTTTCTGTCGCTGCCAAAATTCAGTTACTCCCTGATATACGTTTGCGACGTCGTCGGCGGTGCCCAGCAGTTCGAAGCGATAGAGGCAGGGGACGGCGCACTTTTGCGCAATGATGCTGCCCGCAAGGCAGTAGGCCTCGCCAAAGTTTCGATTACCGGAAGCGATAACACCCCGGATCAGCGCACGGTTATGAACGTCGTTCAGAAACTGGATCACCTGCTTCGGCACGGCGCCACGGCTTGAACCGCCGCCGTAGCTGGGCACCACCAGCACATAAGGCTGGTCGATGCGTAGCCGCTGCGCATGATCAAGCGGAATGCGGCGGGCAGGCAGGCCGGTACGCAGCACAAAACGGTGCGTGTTCTCTGACTGGCTAGAGAAGTAGACCAGCACGATCAGGCAACTGCGGCAGTCTGACTCAGCGCAGAGATCTTGTCCGGGCGGAAACCGCTCCAGTGATCCTGCCCGTTCATCACCACCGGCACCTGGCGATAGCCGAGCGCGCGCAGCGCTTCAATCTCATCAGGCTGCTGGTCAAGGTTAACCACCTGATAAGCAATGCCTTTTTTATCCATTGCATTTTTCGTGGCGTTGCACTGGACACAGTTATCTTTTGTGTAAATAATAATGCGCATGATTCGTATTCACCTTGTTGGCCGGTTTTATCGTGCTCTGACGCGTTGACTTCTGGCTTCTCGCGCCGCCGTTTCGCCATATGTAGTGGCTTATTTGATATATGAATACTAGATATAGTGGTCGTAAAATGCAACCTTACACATTGAAGGATTTTTATCTTTTCTTAGCCGTCAGGCGGGGAAGCCAGGCAGGAAGCGGATTCAGACAGCAAAAAAAAATCCCCACGGCTTTCGCCGCAGGGATGATTGAGACAAACGTCAGGAACTAGTAGCGTGACTGCGTGGTTGTCGCAATCAGTGCGCCGAGAAATACCCCCAGCGCGGCACCGATACCGACGCCATACCACGGGTTATCACGAACGTAGCTGTCAACCTGCACGCCCGCGTCCTTCGCGACTTTCGTCACACGATTGCTGCCGCCTAATTTTGCGCGCGTCTGCTTCAGCAGCGTCTCGGCACGCGAACGGGCATCGTCCACTTCGTCTTTCGTCTTGCTACCGTAGGATTTTAATAATGCATCAAGGGTGTCGGCCAGCTCAGTGACGTCCTGATTAATATCAATGTCGAGGTCTTCTTTCTTGCTCGCACGGTTAAACATAATGCTTTCCCTTTGAAATGAAACACACTCTTAACTGTAGACTATCCTTCACGCTTTTAGCGAAGCGGGGCATAAAAGGGCGCGTTTATGGATTAATCCGAATGCGACCGCCCTTCACGCTGTTGTAGGCTGTGTCCCGCAATTGTGCGCTACTGCGTGCGGTTGCCGGGCACAACGTGGTGTGGCCGGGTCAGACAGTTTAGTAGAGGAATAAGCATGTATTTACGCCCTGATGAGGTTGCTCGCGTACTGGAAAAGGCGGGGTTTGAGAGGGACGCCGTCACGACTAAAGTCTACGGATATCGTCGCGGTGAGGATTATGTATACGTGAATCGTGAAGCACGAATGGGTCGTACGGCGTTGATCATTCACCCGGTGCTGAAGGAAAAAAGCCATGATTTCGCCCACCCCGCGTCCGATCTCAAAACCTGCGAACATTACGTACAGTTTCCCATGTATCTGAACGACGACAGCCAGCATCACTACGGCATCCCTCACGGTTTCAGCTCGCGTGCGGCGCTGGAGCGCTACCTGAAGCAGATGTTTGACTAACGTATCGTGCGGCGATCCGTCGCGCGCCTGCCTCGTCCTGATATTCGCCATAACCCGCTAAAAATTTCCCTTATTACGCCTGCTCTTACCGGGCGGAAATAATGAAAACCTGCCGCTTTACGCTTAGACTGTTTTTAACTCTTTCAGGACGCAGGAAACCTTATGAAAAAGCTGTTACTGGTGCTGGCGTCAGCATGGTTACTGAGCGGCTGCGCAACCATCGTTGGCGATAAAACGCAGGATGTGTCTGTTCAGACCTGGCCGCCGGGCGTGAAGTTTGTGGTGCAGGATGAAACGGGCCGGGCGGTTGCCGAAGGCTTAACGCCGCAAACCGTAACGTTGCTGAAATCCGACGGCACCTATTTTGGTAAGAAGAAGTATCTGTTGATGCTTGAGCGGGAAGGTTACGTGTCAAAAACCATTCCGCTTCAGGAGCACCCGAATCTCTGGTACATCTTTGGCAATATACCTTTGGGCGGCGTTCCCGGCTGGTTGATTATCGATCCGTTTAACGGCGGCATGTACAACATTGAGCCGGAAAACGTCCATACCATTATGAATCCGGTTGGCGCACGCGGCTGATACAGAAACGGGGCGGCCAGGCCGCCCTGATGCGCTATTGCGCGGTCGGTTTTACCATAGCGTGCGTGGGTTTGGTATGTTCCAGGTATTGATGCTGGAAAATACACATGCGGATGGTATTGCGATATTCACCGTTAATAAAGAATTCGTGGATCAGCTCCCCTTCGATTTTAAATCCAAGGCGCGTATAGATGTGAATCGCTTTCTCGTTTTCCTTATCAACAATCAGATACAGCTTATAAAGATTGAGCACGGAAAAACCGTATTCCATCGCCAGACGGGCCGCTTTGCTGCCGAGTCCTTTACCCTGATGGTTAGGATCAATAATAATTTGAAATTCGGCGCGGCGGTGAATGTGGTTAATCTCGACCAGTTCAACCAGCCCGGCCTTGCTGCCTTCATGTTCAACCACGAACCGGCGTTCGCTCTGATCGTGAATGTGTTTATCATAAAGATCTGACAGTTCAACAAACGCCTCATACGGCTCTTCGAACCAGTAGCGCATGACGCTGGCGTTATTATCAAGCTGATGAACGAAAGGTAAATCCTCGCGTTCCAGGGGGCGAAGCTTTACGCCGTCTCCGACAGGCATGGCTGACATAAATACCTTCCATAAAAATAATATTTTCTGAGGAAGTATACGTCGGAGGGCAATAAAAAGCAGTCATGAAGGGGGGAAAGAACCACGCCAGCGGTTACGCTGACGTGGAAGCAGGGGGATCAGAAGTTATAGCCCACCACCAGGTAATAACCCCAGCCGGTCGATTTCACCTCAAACGGACCGCGTCCGAAATTCAGCTCCTGACCATCTGCCCACTGGCCGCCATTATGGAAATAACGCGCCACCACCGAATAATGCCAGTGGTCATAGCCCAGCGACAGGATATGGCTGGAGGCGATGGAGTTGCTGGTGCGCGATGCGTCAGATTTATCACGCAGATCGGAACCCCAGTCGAAGTTGGTAAAGCCAACGTAGCCGAGGTTACCGCCCCACAGGGTGGTGATCGGCACGAAGTATTTCACCTTGAAGCGATAGCCATCCCAGCTGTTTTCATTGGCGGCGCCGTAGTTTTCCCACTGATACTTCGCATAAACGTTCAGCGACAGCCCGATGTCTGAATGCGTATCGATATCGGTGCCCAGACCCATAAACCAGGTGTTCTGGCGGTTATCGCTGTTGCGGCCCATATCGTAGATATAGTTGTTAGCGAAGTACCACTCTTTAAATGGCCCGAAGCTCAGATCGGTATTGGTCAGCTTGTCGATGGAAAAACGCGGTTCGATCTCCATAAACATAGGTGAACCGTGATCGAAAATGCCGTTAGCATTTGAGTTGCCTGTGCCAAAGAAGTTGGTCAGATCGAGATAGCCATAAAAATCGAACCAGTCTTTTTTGGCGAAGGCTTCATATTCGAGGTAAACATCATTGTTAAACTGCGGCCCGAAACGCGTGTGATAACTGCCCACCACGTTCACGCTCTGATGCCACCAGTCGGAGGCGAACTCCGGGCCTTCAGAAGCAGCGGTTGACGAGACGCTATAAGAGAGCGCCGCAAGTGCGCCAGCCATCAGAAATTTATATTTCATTTTATTTTTTACCACATACTTAACGACCCTGTTCTGCCGCCACTGCGCGGGTCTTATTAAGTTTCAGTCGGGAGAAAGGGTGGCTGATAGTCAGCAGGAAGCACCCGTGAAGAACGCGGCAAGTGTGCCGTTATTCGCGCATTAGGAAATAGATATTGCTCACACTTGTCAAACTCTGTTTCATTTAATAAAAGGAAAAACGTGATATAAATCACGTTTTATTGGGATGTGTTTATGTCCACTCGGAAAAATATTTCACAGCCGGTCGAAATGGTTTGCGCAGACCGATAAGCGCTCGCAAAAAAAAGAACAGCGCACGGCGAACAGGGCAGGGGGAACAGCAATAAGTGCAGCTTATGGTCATACCGCCGCCTCCCTGCGGCGTTCACTTTATCCATGCGGCGTGATTACACCTGCGCCATTCCGCCGTCGATGCATAATTCGGCGCCGGCGATGTAGCTGCTTTCATCAGACGCCAGAAAGAGCGCCGCCGCCGCCACTTCTTCTGGTTTACCCAGGCGACCCAACGGGATCATGTCGGTTAACGCTTTGCGCATCTCATCGGTCACTTCATCAAACATTGGCGTATCAATGGGCCCCGGACTGAGCGTATTTACGCGAACGCCACGGTCGGCAAGCTCTTTTGTCCAGGTACGTGAAAATGCACGCGTGGCGGCTTTCGACGCCCCATAAACACCATAACCGGGCGTGCCGATAAAACCTGCAATAGATCCGATGAGTACCACTGCGCTGCCGTGCGGCATCAGCGGTAATGCGCCCTGGACGGTGAAGAGCGTGGCGCGGGCGTTCAGATTAAATATTTTGTCGTAGTGGGCGGGCGTAATCGTATGCAGCATCGCGGGTTCTGAGACGCCGGCATTTGTCACAAGGATATCAAGTGTTCCCTTGTGTGCTTTAACCGCGGTAAAGAGTCGGGCCAGATCCGCCTCTTTCGTCATATCGCCCTGAACAGCGGTGATCGATCCTTCCGCCTGCTTCACCGCGTTATCAAGTTCTGCCTGGCGACGACCGGTAATAAAAACGTGCGCGCCTTCGCGGGCAAAGCGCTGAGCGATCGCCAGCCCGATCCCACTGCCGCCACCGGTCACAACCGCTGTTTTACCTGTTAATTTTTGCATTTTACTGCCCTCTGATGTCTCTGATATGGACTTCAGAAAATACATTCTGTATATCTGATGTCAATTACGCACCAGATATATCTCAGATATACAGAAGGAAACCGTTACGATGCAGTCTGTTGAAACTTTACTTAATGATATCAATGCGACACGACCGATTCTTGAGCAGGTTGCCAACAAATGGTCGGTGCTGATCCTTACCGTAGTCTGTACTGAACCCGCACGATTTAACGCTATTAAGCGGCGGCTCAATCCTATTACGCATAAAGCGTTGACGGAGGCGCTCAGGCGACTGGAAAGAAACGGGTTAGTCACACGGCGCGTAATAACGTCGTCGCCCATCGCCGTAGAATATGCCATCACACCGTTAGGAAAGACGCTCCAGCAGCCTTTTAAGGCGTTGATTTCATGGGCGCAGACACATGGCGGAAGTATCGAACGGGCGCAAGATGCCTACGATCGGCGGGAATAGCGCGTTTATGGCGGGCAGGCAACGCGTCACTCAACAAAACGATATCCGATGCCGTTTTCGGTAATAAAGTGTTCGGGCCGCGCCGGAACGTGCTCCAGCTTCTGCCGCAGATGCCCCATATAAATACGCAGGTACTGGCTGTTGTCAGCGTTCGGCCCCCAAACCTGTTTCAGGATCTGCGCCTGGGTCAACAGCTTGCCGGGATTGTTAACCAGCAGCGCCAGCAGCTTAAATTCGATCGGCGTCAGGTGCACCAGCGCGCCGGCGCGCGACACCTGATGCGCGCTCAGATTCACCACCACATCGGCAAAGCTGATCACCTGCTCGCGGGTGGCATGATTTCGCCTTAAGGCAACTCTGACCCGCGCCTGAAGCTCGCCGACGCCAAAGGGCTTGGATAAAAAATCATCGGCACCGGCGTCCAGCGCCTCGATTTTGTCCTCTTCCCCGGTGCGCGCCGACAGCACGATAATCGGGTTATCGCTCCACTGACGGAACTCCCTGATAAAACGGACGCCGTCGCCGTCCGGCAGGCCCAAATCCAGGATCACCAGGTCAGGCTGGCGCGCGGCAGCGGTGGTCAGTCCACGCGCCAGCGTCTGGGCCTCAAACACTTTTATTTCATCGCTTTCCAGCGCGGTGCGCAAAAAGCGGCAGATCTGTTTTTCGTCATCAATGATCAGCAGACTTTTCATTACGTATTATCCGGTTCTTCGCCCAGAGCAGGCAGCGGCGGCAGGGGAAGCGTAATGCTGAAGCAGGCGCCGCCCTCAGGGCGATTCGCTGCCGCTATTTTGCCGTCGTGCATCTCAATAAGGGTGCGACAAATGGCCAGCCCCATGCCGACGCCCGGCGTGGCGGATTCTGCATGCCCACGGGTGAACTTCTCAAAAATTTGCTGCTCCATGCCGACAGGAAACCCCGGGCCGCCATCCCACACGTCAATCTTAACCTTATCCTGCCATCGCGTAGCGGTAATTCCCACCGCCTGCCCGGCGTATTTACAGGCGTTCTCCAGCAGATTGACGAAGACGCGTTCCAGTAACGGGCCGTCCGCCTGAAGCAAAATCATCTGCGATGGCAGATCCAGGCTGACATGTTCCGCGGGCAGTATGGCCTCAAGCGATCTCATCGCGCTGGCAATCACGTCGTCCAGCGCCACCCAGTCGGTACGCAGGCGAAATCCGTCCGACTCGATGCGCGCCATATCCAGCATATTATTCACCAGGCGGATGGTGCTCAGCGTTTGCAGGCGGATTTCGCTGGCCTGCGACGCATATTTCGATCCCTCAGCCGAGAGATCGAGCGTCAGGATCTCAGACTGGCCAAACAGCACGGTTAAGGGTGTGCGCAGGTCGTGCGACAGCGCAGCAAGGATGGCGTTTCTCAGCTCCTCGCGCTCTGCCGTTACGCGCGAGGCCTGTTCGCGTCGGGTCAGTTCAAGGCGCTCCAGCGCGCCGGTAATCAGCATGGCAAACATAGCCAGCAGGCGCTGCTGCTCCGGGATCATCAGATGGCGCAGATTATCCGGCTCAATGATCATCAGCCCAAGCGTGGCGGCGGAAGCGCGCAACGGTACGATCTTATAAGGCAGGCCCGGAAGCGTGTCGCTGCCCGCACCGGCAATCTGTCCTTTATCAACGCTCCATTTCATAATGCCGGCGTCCGGCAGCGTGCTGAGGGTTCTGCTTTCCGGGGCAACCGGCGTGCCCTGGTGATCCAGAAGCCAGATTTCACAGCGGGAAAAAAGCGCCGCGCCGACCACCGGCTGACAGATTTGCGCAATATCGGCAGGCAGGCGCGCACGGCTCAGGCCGCCGGAAAGCTCCGACAAATAGCGCGAGCGCTGTTCACGGTGCCGCGCCACCTTCGCCTGATAGCGCATACCGGCGGTCAGATTCCCCGTTATCACCCCGACGACCAGCATCACGGAAAACGTCACCAGGTACTGCGCATCGGTCACCGCGAACTGCCCTTCCGGAGCCACAAAAAAGAGGTCGAACGCCACAATATTCACCACCGCCGCCACAATGGAGGGCAGTCTGCCAAAGCGCATGGCAATCAGCACCACGCCGAGCAGATAGAGCATGACCAGGTTTATGGGCGAAAAGCCGGGCAGGAAGACTTTGCTGAACAGCGTAATAAACGTACAGGCCGCGGTTGCCGCCAGGCAACCATGCAGCCTCTGCCGCCACTTTTCATGGATTGCCCGCCCCTCAGCGACAGCGCCTTTGTTGGGGGGGTAAGCGTCATCAGGCGCGACAACGATCAGATCCAGATCGGGCGCCAGCAGGCTCAGGCGACGGGCAAAACGACCGGAAAGCCAGTGGCGAAAGATCCAGCGCGAGGGCGTGGGCCGCCCGATAATAATTTTGCCTAAATTGTGTTCGCGGGCGTAGCGCAGGACGGCCTGCGCCTCATCAGGATCGGAGAGGGTGGCCGTGACCGCGCCCATATTTTGCGCCAGCTGGAGCGTGTGTAAAACGGTGCGCCGCCGCGCCACGCCTTTTCGGTACAACGACGGTGTTTCGACGGTGATCGCGTGCCATTCGCTTCCCAGTCGGCCTGCAAGCCTGGCGGCGGTGCGCACCAGCTTTTCACTGCCCGTCGTGGCGCCGATGCACAGCAGTACCGCATCGCGGGTGTGCCAGACTTTTTCATCCTGCCCGCTGGCGTCGCGCCACGCGCGCATCTGGTCGTCCACGCGATCGGCGGTGCGCCTGAGCGCCAGCTCGCGCAGGGCATACAGATTGCCTTTGCGGAAGAAGTTTTCGATGGCGCGCTCAGCGCGGTCGCCCACGTAAACCTTACCCTCTTTCAGCCGCTGGCGCAGATCGTCAGGCGGGAGATCCACCAGCACCACGTCGGTTGCCGCATCGAAAAAAGGGTCCGGCACCGTTTCCCTGACGCGCACGCCCGTCACGCCGCTGACCACGTCATTCAGGCTCTCAAGATGCTGTACGTTCACGGTGGTCAGCACGTCGATACCGGCGTTCAGCAGCTCTTCGATGTCCTGCCAGCGTTTGGGATGCCGCGCGTCCTGCGCGTTTGAATGTGCTAACTCATCCATTAAGATCACAGCGGGCCGACGCGCCAGCGCCGCGTCGAGATCGAACGCGTGATGGCGGCTACGGTCGGTAACCCGGCGGGGAATAATCTCCAGCCCGTCAAGCAGCGCGGCGGTTTCCTCGCGACCGTGCGTCTCCACCACGCCGACCAGCACGTCCAGCCCCTGCGCCCTTAAACGGCGCGCTTCCTGAAGCATCGCCCAGGTTTTGCCCACGCCCGCGCAGGCGCCGAAATAGATTTTCAGCCTGCCGCGGCTGGCGCTGTCCGCCTGAAGCAGCAGCGCATCGGGGTTGGGGCGCTGCGGATCGTCCGTCATAGCGTTTCCTTAAGGCTTGCGCTGAGCATCCAGCGCCAGGTTCAGTTCGAGTACGTTCACAACCGGCTCGCCGATAAAATATAACAGCGGACGCGTGGTATGCGCAGCGACCAGACGTTCTGTCTCCGCCTGCGTCAGATGCCGCGCCTGCGCCACGCGTGGAATTTGCCAGCGCGCGGCGGCGGGGGAGAGATGCGGGTCCAGTCCGCTGCCGGAGGCGGTCACCAGCTCCGTCGGCACGCGCGCGCCGGCCTGCGGATTGGCGCGGCGCAGGTCGGCTACGCGCTGCCTGACGGCTTCATCAAGCGCGGGATTGCTGCCCGCCAGGTTGCTGCCGCCCGACGCAAGCGCATTATAGGGCGTTTCCGCCGTGGCCGAGGGACGCCCCTGAAAATAGTCAGGGCGGGTAAAATGTTGCCCGATAAGCGCGGAACCGCGCACCTGGCCGTCGGCGCGCAACAGCGAACCCTTTGCCGCAGCCGGAAACCCTATCTGTGCCAGCCCGGTCGTCATCAGCGGCATGGCGACGCCGGTTATCAACGTCAGCAGAAGAAAAAGAGAAACAGCAGGACGAAATACGTTCATTGATATTACCTCAGACCAGACCTGATACGGTCAGCAACATATCGATAAGCTTGATGCCCGCAAAAGGCACGATAAGGCTGCCGACACCGTAAAGCCACAGATTGCGACGCAGCAGCGACGCGGCGGGCATCGGGCGATAGCTCACGCCCTTCAGCGCCAGCGGGATCAGCAGCACGATGATCAGCGCGTTGAAAATCACCGCCGACAGAATGGCTGACGCGGGCGAATGCAGCGCCATGACGTTCAGCGTGTTTAACTGCGGCCAGGTGGCCGCAAACGCCGCTGGAATGATGGCAAAGTACTTGGCGATATCGTTGGCGATGCTGAAGGTGGTGAGCGAACCGCGCGTCATCAACATCTGTTTGCCGATATGCACCACCTCCAGCAACTTGGTCGGGTTAGAATCAAGATCGACCATATTCCCGGCCTCTTTCGCCGCCTGGGTGCCTGAATTCATCGCCACGGCCACGTCGGCCTGTGCCAGCGCCGGCGCATCGTTAGTGCCGTCGCCGGTCATGGCTACCATGCGGCCTTCCGCCTGATACTGACGGATCAGCGCCAGCTTGGCTTCGGGCGTCGCCTCCGACAAAAAATCATCCACCCCGGCTTCCGCCGCAATTGCCGCCGCCGTCAACGGATTGTCGCCGGTCACCATCACCGTTTTGATGCCCATTTTGCGCAGTTCGGCGAAACGTTCACGAATGCCGCCCTTGACAATATCTTTCAGCGCCACCACGCCCATTACGATGTTGTCTCTGGCTACCACCAGCGGCGTGCCGCCTTTGCGCGCTACGGCCGATACCTGCTCCTCCACATCGGGCGGGAAAGTGCCGCCATTGCTTTCGACATGGCGGCGAATGGCGTCCACCGCGCCTTTACGCAGCAGGGTTTGCCCGGTATTCACGCCGCTCATGCGCGTCTGGGCGGAAAAGGGAATGAAGGTTGCCGACAGGCTTTGCAGGTCGCGCTCGCGCAGATTAAATTTCTGCTTGGCCAGCACCACAATGCTGCGGCCTTCCGGCGTTTCATCGGCCAGCGAGGCGAGCTGCGCCGCATCGGCCAGCGCCTCTTCGGTAATGCCTTTTGCCGGTAAAAACTGCGTGGCCTGCCGGTTGCCGAGGGTGATCGTGCCGGTTTTGTCCAGTAGCAGTACATCCACATCGCCCGCCGCTTCCACCGCGCGTCCGCTGGTGGCGATAACGTTCGCGCCAAGCATCCGGCTCATTCCAGCGATGCCGATGGCCGAAAGCAATGCGCCAATGGTGGTTGGGATCAGGCAGACCAGCAGCGCCACCAGCACCGTCAGGCTGACCGGTGTGCCGCTCCAGGCCGTGAACGGGTAGAGCGTGGCGGTCGCCAGTAAAAAGATGATGGTTAACGAAACCAGCAGAATGTTGAGCGCGACCTCATTTGGCGTTTTACGGCGGCTGGCGCCTTCTACCATCGCAATCATGCGATCCAGAAAGGTTTCGCCGGGATTGACGCTGCACCGGAGAACCAGCCAGTCGGACAGAATGCGCGTTCCGCCGGTCACCGACGCGAAATCGCCGCCCGCCTCGCGGATCACCGGCGCCGATTCGCCGGTGATGGCGCTTTCATCCACCGAGGCACCGCCAGCCAGCACTTCACCGTCGCAGGGAATGATGTCGCCCGCTTCAACCAGCACATAATCACCTTTGCGCAGGCTGTCGGCGGCTACCTTTTCCTGCGACGCGCTCTGCTCTGGCGACGAGAGTTTTTTCGCCCGGCTGGTGCGCGTGATCCCTTTCAGACTTTCGGCCTGCGCCTTGCTTCTTCCCTCCGCAAGAGCCTCCGCAACGTTAGCGAACAGCACGGTAAACCACAACCAGGCGCTGATGGCTGCGGTGAAGCCTGAACGATCGGTTTCACCGAACACGCCGCAGGCGAGCAGGGTAGTCAGCACGCTGCCGAGCCAGACGACAAACATCACCGGATTGCGGAACTGCACGCGAGGATCCAGTTTTTTCAACGCGTCCAGCAGCGCCGTGCGTATGAGGCCGCTCCGCCCCCGGGAAAGGTGCTGAGATGACATACAGGTGTTCTCCGGCGATTAATGCGCCAACAGTTGCAGATGTTCGATAACGGGGCCGAGCGCCAGCGCAGGAATAAACGTGAGCGCGCCCACCAACAGAAGGGTGCCGATAACCAGCGCGATGAACAGCGGCCCGTAGGTGGGCAGCGTGCCGGGGCTGGCGGGCTGTGTTTTTCGTTCCGCCAGCGCGCCCGCAATGATCATCAGCGGAATGAACGGAAGAAAGCGGCCCAGCAACATTGCCGCACCCAGCAGCAGATTCCAGAACGGCGTATTGGCCGATAAGCCGGCAAAGGCGCTGCCGTTATTGTTTGCCGCCGAGGAGAGCGCATAGAGCGCTTCGCTGAAACCATGCGGGCCGGGGTTCAGTAACCCGGCGCGCCCGGCGTCGGTCATCATCGCCAGCGCGGTGCCGGACAGCACCAGGAGCGGCGTGATCAAAATGTAAATCGCCGCCATCTTCATCTCTTTGACGCCGATTTTTTTGCCCAGATATTCGGGCGTGCGGCCAATCATCAGCCCTGCAATAAACACCGCCAGCACCACATTCATCAGCATGCCGTACAAGCCAGCGCCCACGCCGCCAAACACTACTTCGCCCAGTTGGATCAGCCACATCGGGATCATGCCGCCGAGCGCGGTAAAAGAGTCATGCATGGCGTTTACCGCCCCGCAGGAGGCGGCGGTGGTGACCACGGCGAAGAGGGCTGAAGTGAGAATGCCGAAGCGCGACTCTTTCCCTTCCCAGTTGGCGGCGGAATCTGCGCCGAGCGAAATAAAGTGAGGATTGCCGCGCAGTTCTGCCTGCATCACCACGGCGGCGGCGAGCAGAA
Source organism: Erwinia oleae (assembly GCF_000770305.1). Taxonomy (GTDB): domain Bacteria; phylum Pseudomonadota; class Gammaproteobacteria; order Enterobacterales; family Enterobacteriaceae; genus Erwinia; species Erwinia oleae. The sequence continues at coordinate 11,853 of NZ_JNVB01000070.1, read as the reverse complement.
ACAGGATGCTCATCGCCCACAGCAGCGTTGTGCCCTGACGCCTGTCGCGGACAACGTTACCAAAGGTAAAGCAGAGCGCGGCCGGGATCAGAAAGATCGCCAGCATCTGAATGAAGTTCGTCAGCGCGGTTGGGTTTTCAAACGGATGGGCAGAGTTGGCGTTAAACAGGCCGCCGCCGTTGGTGCCCAGCATTTTAATCGCTTCCTGCGAGGCCACCGGGCCCATTGGCAGCGTCTGCCGTGCGCCTTCCAGCGTGGTGATTGTAACGGGAGCATCAAAGTTCTGGACAACGCCCTGGCTGACCAAAAAAAGCGCCATCGTCAACGCCAGTGGCAGCAGTAAAAACAGCGTGATGCGCGTAATATCGCGCCACGCATTGCCCAGGTTTTGCGTGGAGTGTCGCGAGAAACCGCGTATCAGCGCAAAAAGCAGGGCGATGCCGGTTGCGGCGGAGAGAAAGTTTTGTACGGTGAGGCCGACCATCGTGCTGAAGGTGCTGATGGTGGTTTCGCCCGCATAGGATTGCCAGTTGGTATTGGTGACAAAACTGATCGCCGTATTCAGCGCCAGATGCCATGAAAGACCAGGCAGCGCCTGTGGATTAAGCGGCAGCAGATGCTGAATAAGAAGCAGGCAATACAGAAAAGCGAAGCCCAGAGAATTAAACAGTAACAGGGCGATAAGATATTGCCGCCAGTTCATCTCTTCTGACGAAATACCGCACAGTCGCCATACCGCGCGCTCAATTTTCTGCACTCCTTTAAAGGGGCGATCGAGTGCGATAAGGGTCATGTAATCGCCAACCGGTTTCGCCAGCAGCAGTAAAACCGCCATAAAACAGGCCAGTAGTAAAAATCCTTCCGTAGCCATCAGAACGCCTCCGCTCTGAAAAGGGCATAAAACAGATAGCCCAGCAACAGCAATACCAGCACTACGCCGGTTATTCCGCCTGCACTCATTTTTCATCTCTCCGCTATGGGTGAATACGTTGAGATTTTAAATAAGCGTGAATATAAATGTCGTAAAGACTCCGGGGAGGGATATAAAGAAAATATAAAAATGAGAGCGCGTCAGGGGTGTGAACGAAGGTACCGTCAACTGCTTAACTGGTTTTTGTAGACGTGTCACGGTGTTGTGGCCACTGTAAAATAATAATGCTTCGTGAGACGTCTAAGAGGTTCGCGTTTAATGAGACAGTCTCAGACCTGGGGAAATTAAAGCCCGCAGGACTTATCTTTTGCGGGCTTTCAGAACGCCTGGGAAAAACAGCGGTTGTCCGGAACCCTTTGCCCGTAAAGCCCACACAGATATTTTTCGATTTATTCAGGACGATCTCATGCCACTGTCTGTTTCGGGCTTATCACCAGCTCAGCTCCACCTGTCTCTCGCCGAAAAACCTCGCACATCAGTCCCGCAAGACATTACTGTCAGCAGCCATCTGAACAAGGGCAGTGCTTTACGCCTTACCGGCAGCTGGCTGAATCCGCAAAAAGTGCGATTCACTTCAGCCCAGTTGCAGCTATTGGATGTCGTTCTGGGCGCACTGGATGGCCGGGAAGCGGTCAGTGATATCTCGCAAGACGAACTGGGCGGACATTTCGCTCTGGCCCGCCCCTGCTATGGGGCATCCAACATACACTATCAGCGCGAGGGCTCAGCGCCGGATACAGTAGGTTTTTTAAGTATCAATGATAAACAAGGCAAACCTTTGCTGACGTTAGGTCACCCTCGATCGGCCGCAACCGCAGACAGCGCCGATGCAGGGGAAGTGGCCTGCCGTGCCGATGAAACAAGTATACTTGCTCACTCCCGCCGGGACCCGGATGCCACCTGGCAAAACGCTTTGTACATCGTGCCGTTTTTGACGTCTCAGGGCGAAAAAGCAAAAGTGGTGGGCAATTATGTAAAAGGGGATTCACTGCGTTTTGAGGTTAAAAACAAGGATGGAAACTCATATGCTGTACTCAAACGCACCCAGCTTGAGAAGGGCGAGCCCGTATGGATGCTCTCCCAAAACGCGTCTCTGGCAGGGGGAAATGGATCCATTCCTTATTCGATAACCCATGGACAAAACCAGGGTGTTCAATGCCATCTCAATATTAGTTCTGGTCGTGATGCCAGTATCGAAAATTTCATCAAGAAGATGCTGGGAAATCTGCGTTCAAAACCAACTTCTGACCCACGTGCAACTGATGCTGTTGGCATCCTGCGCCTGGTGAAAGATGATCATAACCATAGCAATAACTTTCATTTTATGACCTGTAGCCAGGGCCAAAAGCCGATTGGTTTAATGGTTGTAGAAAGGATGGATCGCAAAGAGGTTTATATTCATCATGTCGTCGCTGACAGTGATTACCCCGGGACAGCCAAAGCCATGATGCAACAAGCTGCAAGCATGGCAATAGCGCATAGTCAGCACGGAAAGCTTACAGTGTCGCCACTTAATGCGTCAGTTGCTGATAACTTTGAGCGAAATTATGGCTTTGCTTCCAACAATGATGATAGCGATGATGATTTTGATGACGAGGACGACCTGGTTCTCAAGCCCGCTCAATCAGAGCTTTGGCAATGCAAAGTCGGTGGCGAAGCGAAACTAAAATCAGCTTGAGGCGCCGCTGTTACCTGTGCGACAGCTGGCTTTCAGATGAAGTTATTTTCTATTCTACACATAGGCAGATATAAGCCTGCGAGTGACGGCCGATTCAGAGAAAAGGGCACCTGCCGCTGAAATCTGTTCGATCAACGAGGCGTCCACTAAGACCACCGGCGTCAGCAACGGTATGCAGTGTGGCGGCGATGTTCGCATACGCAGCGAGGAACGAATCTGACCGTTGGCGTCGCGACATTGGAGATTAAAACATTACGCGAAGACGACCGGTCAGTTATATGAAAGAAAAATCCCGAACTCACAGAGCCGGGGTTTATCAAATTGCACGTGCATTTTTTCTTTGTCAGGTCAGCTTCGAGTCTGGTCTTCATAAAGCTGGCGCGCAGCACTTCAGTATTAGTTAATGGGCGGGTAGTCCTTGCCATGTCTACATTTACTGCATGAATTAGTATGCGGAATTGGCATACATTTTAACGTACACCAATTATCACTGGATTCAGGCGGATCCATTCGGAAGGTTACAGACACAAAAAAGCCCGCAGGGCTTACGCCTTGCGGGCTCTCAGGACTTCATCGGATGGTTCTGGTAGCGCTGGCGGAGTCTGAATTGGTCCGATAACCACCTGAATTAAAATCTTAATTTTTCAATTCAACTATTCGTTGGTGCCTAAAGAAGTGCCTAAAACTTTTATTCATTTTATTTGCCCGTCTACCATCATGTTACAACGACTGTGTAGTCTAACGCGAGAGCTGGTTTGGATAATGCTTGGCGATGATGTCGTTCATCTTCTCCACTAACTCGGTGCGCTTGAACGTGAGATGCGCGGTGCCTTTTTGAAAGTAGCGGATGGAGAAGTAACTGTCGTCGTAAGCATCCTTGCCTGGGTTATCGCGAATGTGATTCATCAGGTTAATGGAGATATCACCGCGATTATCAGGTATCGCTTTACCGTCGAGCAAATACAGCATTCTTTCAAGGTCGGCCAGTTGATCACGTCTGAACCCCCAAGTCAGGCTAAAGCCCCAGCGGTTATGTGTCACCAGATTGTTGATGATGATCTTCTTGCCGAAGAAGCACGGGCTGTTAGTTTTGTAATCCCATGACAGCCCTTTAAACACATTGATGATGCCGCGCTCAAACACTTCCGCTTTACTCTGATGCAACTGTTCAAAAGTGCTGAGAATATTGGCTTCACTGATGGCCGGTAGATCGCCATCTTCGAGGTTCTGATGCCACTGGTCACGCGCCTGCGCGTCCATTAGCGAAAGCATGCCGGACTTCAGCATCAAATCGCGCCACAGGCTGCGGTCAATATTACGAGTGATTGCGGGCATCGCTTTCTCCGGCTTTTCCATCAGCCAGCAGTCATAGCGATGCCCTTGCTTCATAGCCCAGTCGGCAGCGTTGCCACCACCGATTCCGGCAGTGAGCTGAGAAATGGCGTTGAGCTGGTGAATCAATTGATCAATCTGCGGCAGAGCAGCATTGCGTCCGGTGACAATGCGCTCAATATTGGTCGAGTTAATTAGCTCGGAATTTTCGGTAATCAATTCAGGTTCAGTTTGCATCGCAAAAAATTCCATATAAGCAAATGCCTCTGCCGGTGATGGCAGAGACATTATGCGTTGTCAGATAGAGGAGTAAGTAGCAGAAAGGTAAATCTGGAATACGCTATACAGGATTTAATTGAGATTGCGCTGAGTTAATCCGGTAGCGTGACTTGCCTTAAGTATATCGGCGGCGGTCAGGAAGATTTCTGGCTCTGAATAGATATCGCCATGGGTATCGATGCGCACCAGGTCATATTTTTCCACCAGAAAATTGATGGCATCGGCCAGGGTCACACCCGCCTCAATGTGTTGCAGGATGACTGACTCACTGCAAAATGGCGTATCGTTTAATTCCAGCCCGAAGTGCTTTTCCAGCAGGTAGACCAGCAGTGTTCGCCAGTGCTCTACGGGTGACAGGCAGCACGATGCCGCCCGCCCTGGATGTATTGCTGAGGTTGGCATATGGATTTTCCTTCAGAAGGAGCTACTGAGTTGTCGGATAAACCGCGATATAGACGTAGCCGTGCGAACCGAGCGTGTCGGCTTCACAGGTAAGGTTGTTGTGATAAATCGTGACGCAATGCTGCTGACGGGGATTGAGTTCACCGGTGGTTAGCAGATGTTCGAGCATGCCGATCATTTGCGGGAACGACTGGTTGATACGGTCAATATGTGCTTCGCGGAATTCACCGACTATTCCAGCCCTGTCAGCCAGATAGTGCAGCCGGTTGCCTTCCTGCACCAGTCGGGCACAGAAGCGCGGAATAATATTACGTTTCAGCCCCCATTCATTTTCATTCATATATTCTCCTGATTACAGCCAGCCACGTTCGGCAAACGACACAATTTCTTTGCTGCCAATCACAAAGTGATCGGGCAGGCGAACATCCACCAGTGCCAGCGCTTTTTTCAATCGTTCTGTAATACGTCTGTCTGCATCGCTGGGTTCTGCGTGTCCGGATGGATGATTGTGAGCAAGAATTGCGGCAGCTGCATTATGTCGCAGCGCCGCTTTGACGACCTCGCGCGGATGCACTTCTGTACTGCTGATTGAACCGCTGAACAGCGTTTCGTGCGCCAGCAATCGATTCTGGTTATCCAGCAGCAGAACCATAAACACTTCACGCTCCAGGCCTGTCAGGTTTAATCGTAGCCAGTCGCGTGCAGCGGTTGCAGAGGTGAACGCCACGCCCGGTTCACGCAGGTGATTTTCAATCAGTGCGATTGCGCGTTTAACGGTGAGCTGGGATGCCAGAGGCAATGTGGAGTTGGGTATTACGTTACTTTCCATCGTGCACTCCGGCTTCAGTCGATGATGCGCATAATGGCGCGACTTTCAGCGTGGCTAAGCGCATATTCCCGCAGACGGTAGTAGTGGTCCGTCATCGCTTCGCTTTCTGTTCTGCAGGCGTGATGGCTCCAGTTCAGCAAACACACGGTGATGCCAGCGGCTTCGCTGCTCATCTCCGAACTGTTGCCGTTCATGTCGTTATACAGTGACCATGCTGAGTCGCAGTCTGGCGCAATAAAGGCACCGCCGTTGCTCAGCGTAAAAAAGTTCCAGATCCCACCGTTGTAGTCTTCACACAGGTGATCCATCCAGCCGAAAACCTGTGGCTCAAGGCTGGTCCAGCGGGCTACGGAGCCGAAATATTTCGGCCAGAACTGCAATCGATCCTCGTCGGCTACAGCCGTGATCACAACCGGGACATCGTTCATCATGATAAGCTCCTTTCGAAAATTTACCCGCCTGAGCGGTGAATTGTTATTGCGACAAATAAAAGAAAGCCCCCGCTGCATGTGCAGCGGGGGCCGGTTAATTAGTGCGTGAGTTGTGGTGACGGTTACTTAGTAATGCTTACCGCAAGTGGCTGGTAATACTGTGGATCAAACGTGGATAATGGCAGGTTAATCTCTTTGCCGTCGGTTTCTTCTGTGGCTTTCACAATCTCAATTGAGATGGCTTCATCATTGCAGTTGGTTTCAAGAAAAGCATGTTGGGAACGCGTTGCATCGCTGTCGCCGAACGGCTCGACATCCATGACACCCTCTTCAAGGATGTTTCCCTGTTTATCTTTGACCCGCATAGTCACCGCAAGCTTGTTGAACCCCTGAGCGTCGCCGCCATTGTCCAGCCGGAACTGCAGTGCGCATATGCCACCGGGCACCCAGACACTATCGGTATTGCGGATGCTGATGTAACGTTGATCTTCTGCAGATGCGGCTGCAATGCTGGTGAGCGACAATAGCAAAGTCGTCAGAATAGCAATATTTCCCTTTCTCACTGATTATCCTCCTGATTTTTAGGCATGTAGATTTTCCCCATCTCTTTTCCATCATGGGAATAAACGACGGATTTTTCACCGGTATAGTTATCGGTTTCTTCTCTGAAGCTCAGCGTAATGTTATCGGACAGACACAGCGCAGACATGAGTGGCTGAACGGTCTTTTCCCGCATATCGGCAATGTAATAATAATTACCTGATTTACAGCCATCCGGTGATTTCACCGTTTTGATTACCCGATACTGTTCGTGACCAAATGCATCTTTTTTGATCCACTGGTAGGCGATATCACTTTTCGACGAAACGATATCGCTGAAAGGTGGCGGTGTCAGATCGTAGTATTTAGAAATCGTGTTAATACCACCATCATCATTGTTGTCGCACCCCGTCAGCAGCGCTGAAACCGTTAAGGCAACTGCAACCAGCAGTTTTGGAAAATGAACCATTGGCTTTCTCCCTGATTAGCAATTGCCCGTCCTGCGGCACAATTCTTTAAGGCTCTCTTTAGCGACCCACTCTTGCAGTGCGCGTTCATCAGACGAACGTTTGGCATTCATAGCCGCTTCCTGCTGCTTGTTAACGCAGTTGTCCGGGAAAACAGCGACAACTTCTGGCCTAAACTGCTCTCTGACTTTTTCAAGTTCCTGATCTGCGTTTGGAACTCGCGGAAAGCTGTAAAGTATATGGTCTTCCGCTTTGCTGAGTGCCAGGGCTTTACCATCTACCACTGCCATAAAGCATCCTTTACCATTGTCTGTTCCTTGATAAACAGAAGTTAGATCAGAATTGAAACCGCTTGCTGGCTTAATCTTCAGATGCCGCACCGTTTTAGACTTTTTATCCGCCAGATAGAAAGAACCGCCGCCGCGAACGCGCAGCAAAAATTGTTTCGTCCACGGATAGTTATCGATGATTTCGGCCTGATACAGCGCGTTGTGCATCTTATCGAAATCGTACCCGTCGGCTGACGTCCAGCCAGCAGACTGCATGTAAGGCCAGGCTTTAACCGTTCCGGTTATTGCCGCAGTGCTTTGAAATGTTGCGGTAAGCATTAATGAGGCAATCACTGCCTTAATGGGGAAATGTTTCATTGCTGATTATCCTTGTGAGGTATTAACCGGATATCGGGCCCGGCGAGTAACGACTGAAAGAAACGAAAATGCGGAAGTGCCCTGATAAATTCACAGTCTGAAATCAGCGTCAGCAAAGGCTCATTCATGATGAAGTTTTCATTACTGACGGCGATCGTTTGAATATCAGTCAGGGTAAAAACCGAAATATGGCCCTTGAGTTCGCCAGTGAGATACCAGCGGCCTTCGAGAGAGATAAGGCGATATGGCGCGAGTTGCTCACAACGCTTTCCTTCAGTCAGCAGCGTTATGCGACGACGCCCGGCGATGGCGGAAGTAATGCGCTGAAAAATCCCCTGATGTGCTTCACCGATTGATGATGCGGGTTGCCAGACAACGCACGGCGCTTCAATACCGCTTTCAAGCAGGGTATTTACCAGGCGGTGATCGAGTCCCGGAAATAATCCAGCCACACCACTCTGCCGGGCAAAAGCCAGCGCAATATGCTCGCGCCGGACCACGTTGTCTCCGGTGAGCAACCGGCAGTTCCCGTTGTGATATTCAAGATCCAGATATATCAACCGCTCCCGGAAATCGCGTCGCAGAGTACGCACTGAAACACCGAACTCAACCGCCAGTTTGCTCAGGTTCAGCGTCTCTCCGGTCACCAGGCGACTGATGATCAACGATAACCTTACGGCAAGTTTGTCATAGCGACGTTCAGCCTGACACATAGGTCATCTCCGTAATTAACATTATGAAATATTGAGGTTATTTTAAAGACGAGGTCGGACAGGTTATGACCGCACGAGAAAATATTTTGAGATTTGCTGAAGCGGGGTTGCAGGCGGGATTCGACGTTAGATGCGTATTTTAGCTCTGTTTAATAATAAATAATGCGGACAGGGAGTGTCCGGCAATTATTAAATTATTTGCAACCGTAAATCAGCAGGCGTCCCTAGTAAGTAAAGTATGGTTTTTGCCATGACCCAGAGCGCAAGGTTTGGTTTCGTGTGAACAGAATTTCCTATTCTTGTGAATGCAGTGTGCACCAACCTAATCAGCTCTTTGCGGGTTAACGGACGATCAGACGGATAAAATTTGCCCCGTCAAAGCACGAGGCCATATAGCTCATAAACAAACTCCTCACTACGGCAAAATAAATACTAGAAGTTCCGCCTAGAAATTTTCAGGGTGGAAATTAAAGGGCTGAGGGGATGAATATTCAGAAGAAGAAATTCCAGACGGCACTGGCGACCAATACTACAGTGTTCCGTACAGCCTTAATGATTGTTCGTACTGAAGCAGGTATCAGCGGCATCTCAATCACCGAATCCAGTACCGAACCGACGGTTTCACTAAAATCATCACGGGCTTTATTATTAACTTCATCGGTACGAAGCGGCGCGCTAAGTTGTACCGCCACAGGGCTACTGGCCTCACGGGGAAGACTGCTAATCATCCGCTCTGCCATCACCCGTAGCCCCCACTGCAGACGGACCGACACGGCACAAACCGGATGCACGGGCTGGAACAACTCATGCAACAGGCAGATTTTACAACTGATGTTTTGTTTCTGTTCTGTGGATAATCGTTCTCCTCTACTGGTGGGCTCAGCCTTGTCCGACTGGCTGATAACAAACAGCACCTTATGCCGGTATGCTTCGCCTATCACCTGTTGGTAAAAATGCTCATCCACCGCCAGTGCCCGATCATCAGCCTTAATCAGCCACAATACCAGGTCGAGCCGGGGAAGTTGTTCACGGTACAGTCCGGCATACTCATTATCGCGTGCACCACTTTCTCCGACACCAGGCAAATCCACTAGTGTCATAAATCGCTCCCCGGCCTGAAATCGAAAGCGCAGTGGTTCACGGGTACACGCAGATACATCACTGACTGGCGACACTTCACCAGCAAAGAGGGCATTGCATAGCGAGGACTTACCCGCTCCAGTTTTCCCCATAATGCCGATCACCGGCTCGTAATTGGCCAGTTGACGAATTTGCTGCATGACTCGTTCCGAGGCCCAGGCTGGTAAGCCTGTGAGTGAATCCTGCAGCGAATGCAAGCCTTCCCGATTTCTCATGACATCTCCTGCGACAAATAAAACAAAAATGGCGAATCCTTGAGGAATTCGCCGTAATGATGTTGTGTTCAGGGTAATGATATATGTCTGAAAAATTTTAGAGTGTAGGTGTCTTATTAACAAAATCAGGGCTATAACCGGCCATGAGCTTAGTATTTATCGCCCATTACTGGTCGTATATAATTCATGCTAGCCCAGATCGTGCGCCCCTAGAATTACCGATTCTGGGAATAAATTTTGCTCTATGATTGCCGCTTGAGCGACGGCGACATCTGGAACAAAGATGACAACGGCCAAGTCTTTCAGCGCACGGGAGCAACAGACATAAAAAAGGCGACGTGTACGGTCGAGTACTGACTCTTTACCCTCTTCAAGATTGGCTAGATCGTTGTCGGAAAGGGGAATGTATTGAAAATACTTCCCATAAGAATATTGGCTGAAGCGAGCCTCTTCATCATCAATAACGACCAATACACGCTCGAACTGTGCACCTTTTACACCATGATGAGTGGCAAAAGGCGATTCCTCTGAAAGGTAGCGCCGGTATGCCCAAAGTTCATGGAGATTGCATCTTAGATAGTTCTGAACATTTTCGAAGTCATCATTGCCATCATTCAAAGGTTCATCACTTAAATGATTTTCAAAGCGGTCGTCAAGACGTAACAGCTCGCATTCTCTAACGTGTAGCAATATATCCCGAATTGTTGCTTGCGATCCTTCTTCCAACAGTGCAAGCAGGCCATTAATGCCTTGTTGTACTTCATTTAAAACTGCCACCATAGTTTGACCATGCAGTCGTGATGGCTCCAGCTTGGGGCACTCGCTACGCATAATCGACATAATCTGAAATTGATCGTTTGCCTGAGCCGCAGCAAAAATTGGAAGTATATGCTGGACAAATGGACGGAGCGGCCAAGCTGATCCATCGTTCACCCCTTCACTCAAACTCATCGGGGCTTTATCAGTAAGAGCTGCAAATAAATTCGGGAATCCCAGTCGATTAGCTGCCATGCGATGCACCAAAACAAGAAGACGAACATCACCTTCGCGTGTATCACTTAACCATTGTTCATCGCTAGTTTCATTTGCAAGGTAACGTCTGACAGATGTGAGATAGGCACTTCGTTCCACATTTGAAGGCAAGATGAAAAGATTCACTGTGCCTGATACAGTTTGTTCAACGCCATCTACGATAGTTGATCGACCACGAATTTGTTGGAGACCATCCCCAGAGGCACGAATCGAATTGATAACACCAAGTACAGACGTCGGACACCTGAAATTCTCTGCTTTTGTAATTTCAGACCACCCATCACTTAACGGAACGACACCTGCTCCGCTCATATAGATTTTCTGCATTGGATCACCAAAAAATCCCATGCACATGTCAGGATTGTCATCAGCAATAATTCGAAGCGCAGAGATCACATTCGGATCGGTATCCTGACTTTCATCGACAAATATAAATGGAAAGCGCTTGGCGACAATCCTTCTCAAAAGGGGATGAGCCTCAACACAAGCAGGTACGAGCTTAAGAATATCATCGTGCCCTAAAATACCCTTAGCATAGTTACTTCCTGTCCCGTAGATAAATTTATCAACATCATCAATGCACTCAAGTTGAGTAGAGAGATAGGCAATTTCTTCTTCAAGACAGGATTTTGTTCTAGCTTGTGTTCTGGGCCTATCATAATGGGCTTGCTTCTCAGCTATTTTTTCATGTATTCGCGCTATAACCCACTTTGCGATTTCTGAATGAAAAGGTCGGATGACCGACCAAAGGAAGCTATGAATGGTTGAAATATGAAATAACTGTGAGTTACCAACGTCAGCGGCAATCTCACCAACAGCTACTTCTGTATACGTAATACAGGATATTTTTTGCCCGGCACGACGTAAATCAGAACCACGAGTACCAGCCAAATGTGCGATGGCTTTAATCAGAGATGTTGTTTTCCCTGAGCCAGCACCTGCCACCATGACAAATGAACGTGGCGGCGAGCTATCCAGACAAGCACGAACATTGAATCGCCACGGGTTTAACAGACACCTCGGAGTCATTTAAGATGGCTTAAAGAGAGGTGCCCATGAGCGGTAAGCGTTATCCCGAAGAGTTTAAAATTGAAGCAGTCAAACAGGTTGTTGATCGTGGTTATTCTGTTTCCAGCGTTGCAACACGTCTCGATATCACCACCCACAGCCTTTACGCCTGGATAAAGAAATACGGTCCGGATTCTTCCAATAATAAA
>NZ_JNVB01000007.1 GCF_000770305.1 Erwinia oleae | reverse complement strand
TCACTTCATCGGCGGTGAGCGCCGTGCGGGCAGGCAGCGTATCTAAGCGCCCCTGCTGAATTTTTACATCGTCAGCGGTCAGCGCCGTGCCGCGCGGCACCTGGCGGGTCGCAACGAGATAGCTGCCGGTCACCTGCACCTCAACCTGAATGTAACGGCGATTCTGATCGCAGTTCGCCGCCACGCTCATCATGCCCCAGACGCGGCTGTTACCCGGCAGTGAAAACTGTGGGGCGGCGCAGGTTGGCCACTGTGAAGACGGCGACTTCACCACAACGTTCAGGGTATCGGCACGCAGACCGTTTTCACCATAGCGGTTTTTAAAAAATTGATTGAGTTGCCCGCTGAGATCGTCCGCGCTGACCGACATGGACGTCAGGCCTGCCACACAAAGCAGCAAGAAGGTGAACCCTCGCATATTTTCATCCCCTCTTAACATCATGGCAGCCATTCTATCTGACCCCTTCTCAGGTCAATGCGCAAATTAGCGACGTTTTTTAGCGCTATTCAGACAATCGCCACTTGCATTCTGCAATTAAGCTGACAGCACTGAATTCTTGTGAGTGGAGGAAACATGCTCGACAAACTGGACGCCGCATTGCGATTTAACACCGAGGCGCTGAACCTGCGGGCTCAGCGGCAGGAGGTGTTGGCATCTAACATCGCCAATGCGGATACCCCTGGCTATCAGGCGCGCGATATCGATTTCGCCAGCCAGCTGAGCAAGGTGATGGAGCAGGGGCGCGCGCAGGGATCGGGTATGTCGCTGGCGGTCACCTCGGCGCGCCATATTCCTGCGCAAACGTCACAACCTCCTTCTATTGATCTGATGTACCGCGTGCCGGATCAGCCTTCAATGGATGGCAACACGGTTGATATGGATCGCGAACGTACGCAGTTCGCGGACAACAGCCTGAAATACCAGACCGACCTGACCGTTATCAGCGGTCAGATCAAGAGCATGATGTCTGTGCTACAGGGGCAATAATTTATGGCTTTACTGAGTATTTTCGATATTGCCGGTTCGGCGATGAATGCGCAGTCGCAGCGTCTTAACGTCAGCGCCAGTAACCTGGCCAACGCCGACAGCGTGACCGGGCCTGATGGTCAGCCTTACGTGGCCAAGCAGGTGGTGTTTCAGACTGCCGCGCAGCCAGGCTCGCCAACCGGCGGCGTGCGTGTGGCGCAGGTGGTTGACGATCCCACGCCGGCCAAACTGGTTTACGAACCGGGTAATCCGATGGCGGACGCTAAAGGTTACGTGAAGATGCCAAACGTGGACGTGGTGAGCGAAACGGTAAACACCATGTCGGCTTCGCGCAGCTATCAGGCCAACGTTGAAGTGTTGAATACCGTCAAGCAATTGATGATGAAAACCCTGACATTGGGTCAATAAGGAGCACGCGGATGGGCATTGCAGTAGGCGTAAATGAGTCGTTAGACAACACGGCGATTACCTCGTCGTCTTCAACGACTGATAAAACGGCGGCGGATTTACAAAGTAACTTCCTGACGATGTTGGTGACCCAGTTAAAAAACCAGGACCCGACTAACCCGATGGACAACAACCAGTTGACCACCCAGCTGGCGCAGATCAATACCCTCAGCGGGATTGAAAAACTGAACACCACGCTGGGCTCTATTTCCGGCCAGATCAGCAGCGGACAGTCGTTGCAGGCTTCAACGCTGATCGGTCATGGCGTGATGGTGGATGGCAGTCAGGTTCTGGTAGGCAGCGGGCAGACCACGCCGTTCGGCGTCAGCCTGGAGCAGGCGTCAAGCGCCACTACCGCAACCATTACCGACGCATCGGGCAAAGTGGTGCAAACCATTAACCTGGGCGGCCTGAGTTCGGGCGTACATACCTTCTCCTGGGACGGTAGCACGCTGGATGGCACTACGGCAGCAGACGGTAAATACAAAGTTTCAATCAGCGCCAGCAATGCAGCCGGTCAGCTGGTTGCGCAGCCGCTGAACTATGCGTTGGTATCGGGTGTGACCAACAATAGCAGCGGCGCCCTGTTAGATCTGGGCACGATGGGATCGACTACCGTTGAGAAAGTTCGGCAGATTATTTAACACATTAACCTTTTTTCTGGAGTGAACACATGGCATTTTCACAGGCAGTCAGTGGCTTAAACGCCGCCGCCAGCAATCTCGACGTTATCGGCAACAACATCGCTAACTCTGCGACGGTGGGCTTTAAATCCGCTACCGTTTCCTTCGCTGACATGTTTGCCGACTCTAAAGTGGGCCTGGGCGTGAAAGTTGCAGCGGTAACGCAGGACTTTAACGACGGTACGACAACGTCGACCAGTCGTGGTCTGGACGTGGCAATCAGCCAGGCGGGGTTTTTCCGCATGACGGACACCAGCGGCGCGGTTTATTACAGCCGTAACGGCCAGTTCACCCTGGACCAGAACCGCAACATCGTTAACGCAAACGGCCTGCAACTGACTGGCTATCCGGCAACCGGTACGCCGCCAACGGTGCAAACCGGTGCTAACCCGGTTGCGCTGAGCGTGCCAACAACGGCGATGTCAGCCAAAGCCACCACCACGGCCGGGCTGGTAGCCAACCTGAACTCCACCGACAGCGTGCCTACCGTTACGCCGTTTGATTCCGCCAACGTCGACAGCTACAACAGCAAAGCGTCGATGACCACCTATGACTCACTGGGCAACGCGCACACGATTAACCTTTACTTCGTGAAGAATGCGTCGGATACCACCAACGCCGCTAATCCAACCACCACCTGGAACGTGCACGCCGTGGACTCCAGCACCGGTCAGAGCGCGGGCGACTTCGACATGACGTTCAACAGCAGCGGCCAGTTGACCTCTACCCCAGACCAGACGCTGAGCATGGCTTCACTGAACGGCAGCGCAGCGCAGACGTTCTCTCTGACCATGCTGAACAGCCAGCAGCAGAACACCGGCACCAGCACCTTTGGTAACCCGACGCAGGATGGTTACAAGCCGGGCGAACTGACCAGCTACCAGATCAATGACGACGGCACCGTGGTCGGCAACTACTCCAACGAGAAAACCCAGGTACTGGGACAGATCGCGCTGGCGAACTTCGCTAACCCGGAAGGCCTGAAGTCTGAAGGCAACAACGTCTGGTCCGCCACCAACTCTTCCGGCCAGGCGCTGGTTGGACTGGCCGGCACCGGTAACCTCGGCACCCTGACCGCAGGCGCGCTGGAGTCATCCAACGTGGATCTGAGTAAAGAGCTGGTCAATATGATCGTCGCGCAGCGTAACTATCAGTCCAACGCGCAGACCATCAAAACTCAGGACCAGATCCTCAATACCCTGGTCAACCTGCGCTAATACGGCTAACAGGATCGTCTTATGGATCACGCGATATATACCGCCATGGGGGCTGCCAGTCAGACCCTCGATCAGCAGGCAGTGACGGCCAGCAACCTGGCCAATGCCTCAACGCCGGGCTTCCGCGCGCAGCTTAACGCGCTGCGCGCCGTGCCGGTCGAAGGGCTTTCTCTGCCGACGCGCACGCTGGTAACGGCGTCGACGCCCGGTGCCGACATGACGCAGGGCGCACTTGATTACACCGAGCGTCCGCTGGATGTCGCGGTACGTGAAAACGGCTGGCTGGCCGTACGCGCACCGGACGGCACCGAAGCCTATACCCGCAACGGTAACATGCAGTTGGATTCAACCGGACAGCTCACCATCCAGGGAAACGTGGTGATGGGCGACGGCGGGCCGATTGCCGTGCCGCAGGGCGCAGAGGTAACCATTGCTGCTGATGGCTCCATTACCGCGCTGAACGCAGGCGATTCACCTAATGCCACCGTGCAGTTAGGTCGTCTGAAGCTGGTGAAAGCCATGGGTTCTGAAGTGACGCGCGGCGACGACGGCCTGTTCCGTCTGACTGCGAGTGCCCAGGCGCAGCGCGGCGCCGTGCTGCAAAACGATGCGACCATTCAGGTGATGCCTGGCGTGCTGGAGGGCAGCAACGTCAAGCCGGTCGATACCATGGTCGATATGATCGCCAACGCACGTCGCTTCGAGATGCAGATGAAGGTGATCTCCAGCGTCAATGAAAACGAACAGCGTGCTAACCAGCTCCTGTCAATGAGCTAAGCGCAGAGGAAACTACCATGATCCGTTCTTTATGGATTGCTAAAACCGGTCTTGATGCCCAGCAGACCAATATGGACGTCATCTCGAACAACCTGGCAAACGTCAGCACCAACGGCTTTAAACGCCAGCGCGCGGTGTTTGAGGATCTGATGTACCAGACCATCCGCCAGCCGGGTGCGCAGTCGTCCGAACAGAGCACGCTGCCGTCGGGTATGCAGTTAGGTACGGGTACGCGTCCGGTTGCCACCGAGCGCCTGCACACGCAGGGCAACCTGAACAAAACCGACTCGTCGAAAGACGTGGCGATCAGCGGTCAGGGTTACTTCCAGGTGCAGATGCCTGACGGTACGTTGGCTTATACCCGCGATGGCTCGTTTCAGACCGATCAGAACGGCCAGCTGGTGACCAACGCCGGTTTCCCGGTGCAGCCTGCGATCACCATTCCCGCTAACTCGCTGAGCATGACCATCGGTCGTGACGGCGTGGTCAGCGTCACCCAGCAGGGCCAGACGCAGCCGGTGCAGGTGGGACAACTGACCCTCAGCACCTTTATTAACGATGCGGGTCTTGAGAGCAAAGGCGAAAACCTGTACGCGGAGACGCAGTCATCCGGCGCGCCAACCGACAGCACGCCGGGCAACAACGGCGCGGGCCTGCTTTATCAGGGCTATGTCGAAACCTCCAACGTCAACGTGGCTGAGGAGCTGGTCAGCATGATCCAGACCCAGCGCGCTTACGAGATCAACAGCAAGGCAATCAGCACGTCCGATCAGATGCTGGCCAAGCTGACGCAGTTGTAATACGCGGTCTATGCCGTAGCGGCCGGGTTCGCCCGGCCCTGAATAAATAACGCTTAATGATAAAGGTCGTGATTCCATGGCGAAGCAAATCTCAATGCCTGGACGTTTGTTGGTGGCTTCAATGCTGCTGACGCTTAACGGTTGTGCTTTAGTTCCACGTACTCCGCTGGTTGATGGCTCGACAACGGCGCAGCCGCTGCCTGCTTCGCCGCCGGTGGTTAACGGCTCAGTTTTTCAGGGCGTGATGCCGATGAACTACGGCTATCAGCCGCTGTTTGAGGATCGACGTCCGCGTAATATCGGTGACACGCTCACCATCGTGCTACAGGAAAACGTCAGCGCCAGCAAAAGCTCTTCGGCTACCGCAGGACGCGACGGCAGCAGCACGCTGGGTCTGACCGCCGTCCCAAGCTCGCTGAATGGCCTGCTGGGCGGAGACAAAACCAATCTTGACGCCAGCGGCAAGACTGATTTTGCCGGTAAGGGCGGCGCCACGGCGAATAACACCTTCACCGGCACCATCACCGTCACCGTCAACCAGGTACTGCCGAACGGCAACCTGAAAGTGGTGGGTGAGAAGCAGATTGAGATCAACCAGGGAACCGAATTCATTCGCTTCTCCGGCGTGGTTAACCCGCGCACCATCAGCGGCAGCAATACCGTGATTTCGTCGCAGGTGGCGGACGCGCGCATTGAGTACGTCGGCAACGGCTACATCAATGAAGCGCAGACAATGGGCTGGCTGCAACGGTTCTTCCTGAACCTGTCACCGTTTTAAGAGGTTGTTATGCGTAAGATCATCATTCATTTTGCTCTGCTTCTGCTGGCCGGCGTCACCACGCTGGCCCAGGCGGATCGCATTCGTGACCTCACTACCGTGGGCGGCGTGCGCGACAACTCGCTGATCGGTTACGGACTGGTGGTCGGGCTGGATGGCTCGGGCGACCAGACCACGCAGACGCCGTTCACCACCCAGAGCCTGAATAACATGCTCTCTCAGTTGGGGATCACCGTACCGGCCGGCACCAATATGCAGTTGAAAAACGTCGCGGCGGTGATGGTGACCGGCAAGCTGCCCGCTTTTGGCCGCCAGGGGCAGGTGATTGACGTCGTCGTTTCCTCAATGGGTAACGCCAAAAGCCTGCGCGGCGGTACGCTGCTGATGACCCCGTTGAAGGGCGTGGACAACCAGGTTTACGCACTGGCGCAGGGTAATATTCTGGTTGGCGGCGCGGGCGCGTCGGCGGGCGGCAGCAGCGTTCAGGTCAATCAGGTCAACGGTGGACGCATCACCGGCGGCGCCACCATTGAGCGCGAACTGCCCAACAGCTTCGGCACCAGCAACGTCATTAATCTGTTCCTCAATCAAGAAGATTTCAGTATGGCGCAGCGTATCTCCGACGCGATCAACGCGCGTGGCGGCTACGGTGCTGCTCAGGCGCTGGATGGCCGCACTGTGCAGGTACAGGTTTCCGCCAACAGCAGTTCGCAGGTTCGCCTGCTGGCCGATATCCAGAATATCGATGTTTCCGTGCCGATTCAGGACGCGAAAGTGATTATTAACTCACGCACGGGTTCGGTGGTGATGAACCGCGAAGTGATGCTCAGCAGTTGTGCTATCGCGCAGGGCAACCTTTCGGTCACGGTGAACCAACAGCAGAACGTCAGCCAGCCGAACACGCCATTTGGCGGTGGTCAGACCGTCGTGACGCCACAGACTCAGATCGATCTTCGTCAGAGCGGCGGCGCGCTGCAAAGCGTCAACGCCAGCGCTAACCTGAACAGCGTTGTTCGTGCGCTGAACGCGTTGGGCGCCACGCCGATCGATCTGATGTCCATCCTGCAATCCATGCAGAGCGCAGGTTGCCTGCATGCAAAACTGGAAATTATCTGATGAGCGAGACTCCCTCTCTTTCTGGCGCGGCGTACGACAGCCGCTCACTGAACGACCTTAAGCGCCAGGTGAGCGGCGATCCCAAAGCTCACGCTAAAGAGGTTGCGAAACAGGTGGAAGGGATGTTCGTGCAGATGATGTTGAAAAGCATGCGTCAGGCGCTGCCGCAGGATGGCATGCTCAGCACCGAACAGACGCGCCTGTATACGTCGATGTACGACCAGCAGATCGGCCAGCAGATTGCCTCCAAAGGGCTGGGCCTTGCCGACATGATGGTTAAACAGATGGAGCAGGCGCAGCCGCCGGATGAGAGCGCCGGCACCGTGCCGATGATGCTGGACAAAAACTTCATCAATACGCTGCCGCCGCTGGCAATGGAGCAGATTGTGCGTCGCGCGGTGCCGCGCCTGCCGTCCTCTGACAATCCGCTCAGCGGCAGCAGCAGCGATTTCATCGCACAGCTTGCGCAGCCCGCAAAGGCGGCGAGTGCGGAGAGCGGCATTCCTCATCATCTGATCCTCGCTCAGGCAGCGCTGGAATCAGGATGGGGGCAGCGGCAAATCATGACGGCGGACGGCAGACCCAGCTACAACGTTTTCGGCATCAAGGCGAGCGGCAGCTGGCAGGGTAAAACCACCGAGATCACCACGACCGAATACGAAGGCGGCGTGGCGAAGAAAGTTAAAGCGAAATTCCGCGTTTACGACTCCTATTTCGATGCGCTGAATGACTACGTCAAGCTGATCGGCAATAACCCGCGGTATTCGGCCGTGACCACCGCAGCCAGCGCGGAGCAGGGCGCGAAAGCCCTTCAGGACGCGGGCTACGCGACCGATCCGAAATACGCACAGAAGTTAGTTGGCATGATCCAGCAATTTAAAAATATGGGTGAAAAAGTGGTGAAAGCCTACACCCAGGATATTGGCGATTTGTTCTGATTTTGGCTCAAGTTTATCGGACGTAAGCCGATAAATAGCAGAGGCCGGGGCTTCGTTAAAACGAACCGGCACCCTATTGATATCGACCCGCGCCGCGGCCTGGGTAACAAGGAACCGAGATGGCTAACTTAATTAACACCGCGATGTCCGGGTTAAGCGCTGCCCAGGCCGCGTTGAATACCACCAGCAACAACATCAGTAACTACAGCGTTGCCGGTTATTCGCGCCAGACCACTATCCTTAACCAGGCAAACAGCACTCTGGCCGGCGGCAGCTACGTGGGTAATGGTGTCTCGGTCTCGGGCGTTAATCGTGAATACGATGCGTTTATCACTAATCAGTTACGCAGCGCCAGCACGCAGTCCAGCGCGCTGTCTACGCAATACAGTCAGATTTCCAGCATTGATAATATGCTCTCCGGCACCACCAATACATTATCAACCAATATTCAGGACTTTTTCTCGTCGCTCCAGACATTGGTGAGTAACGCCTCCGATCCTTCCGCCCGCCAGACGGTGCTGGGCAAAGCCGATGGGTTGGTTAACCAGTTTCAGGTGACCGATACCTATCTGCGCAACCTTGACAGCAACCTCAACACCTCGGTCAGTTCCAGTGTTGATCAGATCAACAGCTATGCAACACAGATTGCTAACGTCAATCAGCAGATCGTGAAGCTTCAGGGCGCAGGCGGCGGCAATGCGCCGAATGACCTGCTCGATCAGCGCGATCAGTTGGTGAATCAGCTGAATACGCTGGTGGGCGTTACCGTCAGTCAGCAGGACGGGGGAAGTTACAATATCAGCATTGGTAACGGCATTTCGCTGGTGCAGGGTGACGCGGTAAACAAGCTTGCCGCCGTACCGGCTTCAAGCGATCCAACGCGTACCACTATCGCCAGCGTGGATTCAGCGACCGGCGCCAAAACCGAGATCCCGGAGAAGCTCATCACCACCGGTTCGCTGGGCGGCTTGCTGGCTTTCCGTAAAGATCTTGATTCTGCCCGTAACCAGCTTGGTCAAATGGCGATGGCGCTCGGCGACAGTTTTAACAAGCAGCATGAGGCGGGGTTTGATGCCGATGGCAATGCTGGCGAAGCCTTTTTCGCGCTGGGCAGCCCGTCGGTCACCGCCAATACCAAAAATGCCGGTACCGCTACCGTCAGTGCAGCATGGACGGACACCAGCAAGGTAGAAGCCTCAAACTATAAAGTGGACTATGACGGCACCAACTGGAGCGTGACGCGCCTCTCTGACAACGCTGCTATAACGCCGACTAAAGGTACTGATGCCAGCGGCAACGCCACGTTGAGTTTCGATGGGCTTCAGTTGAGCGTCGCCGGCACGCCGACGGCGCGTGACAGTTTTCTGGTCAAACCGGTCTCTGACGTTGTGGTTAATATGGATGTGAATATCACCGACGAGTCTAAAGTTGCGGCGGCCAGTGCCGATGATGGAGTAAGCAACAACCAGAATGCGCAGTCGCTGCTGGATTTGCAGACCAAAAAAGTGGTTTCCGGCGGCAGCACGCTGACGCAGGCCTATGCGAGCATGGTGGCAGACGTGGGTAACAAAACCAGCAGTTTGAAAACCACCAGCGCCACGCAAACTAACGTGGTAACGCAGTTAAGCAACCAGCAGCAGTCGATTTCCGGCGTAAACCTGGATGAAGAATATGGCAATCTGACGCGCTATCAGCAGTACTACATGGCAAACGCGCAGGTGCTTCAAACCGCCAGCAGTATATTTGATGCTCTTCTCAGCGCGGTGCGCTGATAACTGAATAAGGAACCTGTCATGCGTCTCAGCACTACCATGATGTACGAACAGCAGATGCGCGGCGTGACCAACTCCCAGGCGAGCTGGTTGAAGGCTGGTGAACAATTATCGTCAGGCAAGCGCGTTGTTAATCCTTCAGACGATCCGGTCGCAGCCGCGCAGGCGGTTGTGCTGGGCCAGGCTCAGTCGCAGACCAGCCAGTTTAAAACAGCGCGCACTTTTGCCACCAACAGCATTTCGCAGGAAGAAACTACGCTCCAGCAGGTAACCAGCGCCATCTCTTCAGCGCAAAGTACGCTGGTTGCCGCAGGCAGCGGCACGCTTTCAGACGATGACCGCGCTTCCTATGCTACGCAGTTAGAAGGGATCCGTGCTCAGCTCCTGAACCTTGCCAACTCAACGGATGGTAACGGACGCTACATCTTCGCAGGTTATAAAAGCGACAGCGCGCCGTTTACTGAAGATGCCAGTGGTGCAGTGGTTTATAACGGCGGCGATACCGCGATTACGCAAAAAGTGGACGCCAGCCGTACAATGGTTACCAGCCATACGGGCAGTGATATCTTTATGACGCTGACCAGCAATGCCAAGCCAGAGCCGGATGGTAGCGCCAGCGAAACAAACATTTTCAACACGCTTGATACCGCCATTGCCGCGCTCAAAACACCTGTTCAGGATGCTGATGACGCGACGAAAGCACAAGCTTCAGCAGCGTTGGATAAAACTAACCGTGGGCTTAGCAATTCCTATAACAATGTTCTGAAGGTGCGCTCTGAGCTGGGTACGCAGTTAGACGAACTGGATAAGCTTGATTCCAAAGGCGATGACACGGCATTAAATCAGGCGTCGCAGATGAGCGGGCTGGTTGATGTCGACTATACCAGCGCTATTTCCACCTATACGATGCAACAGGCGGCCCTACAGGCGTCATACAAAGTCTTTACCGATATGTCCAGCATGTCCTTGTTCAAACTGAATGCGTAAATAATTTTAAAATTTGAACGCGCTTAAACCGGGTGCGTTCAGTTTCTCCCGCTCTCAGCATTACCTGCTGATAGCGGGTTTTTTTTGCCCTGAATATACTCACCTGCGATGCTGATAGTGCCGTATAGCGGGCAATAAAAAAGCCCCGATAGCAATCGGGGCTTGTCGGAACAGCGTGGCTTACTCGCCGGGGCGGGTGGCCGGTGCCGTTGCCTGATGAGTCGCAGCGTGCCCACCGGCCGAGCCTTTGCCTTCAAAGTTGAAAGCAGGGCGCACCCAGTCGCTGTGACGTGCAGGCTCAGGCTGATACGCTGGCGCTGGCGCTTTAGTCATCGGCGCCGTAGCGTGATGTTTCCAGCGGCTTTCAGTCGATTTTGCCTCTGCAACTTCCGTTACCGGTACATCACGGGCCGGTACTGGCGCATGAGGCTCGGTGGTAGTCACCGGCGCTTCGGCGGCTTCAGGCGCGTTCAGTACTTCTTCAACCTGGCTGGCGGTTTCATCGCTGACGTCTGCCGCACTAAAGGTCGCCTGCTGGTTTACCTTATCGGCAATACGCTGCTCTTCAACCTGACGGGCTTCCTCGACGATCTCCTCAACGGCTTCAACAAAGGCTTCAACGGCCTGCCTGGGTTCTCCCGTTGGGGCAACGTCGGGATTTGCATCATCCATGGCCGCCGGTTCATCAGCTGCTACTTCTTTAGCAGGTACGGCCTCGCTGGCGACGACGTCGGCAATGGCTTCGTCAGCGGCGGAAACCACCGCAGGTTCTTCGTTGACCGGCGCCTCAATGGCGGAAACATCGTCGGCGATAACCGGCGTCGTCTCCGTTTCAGTCTGCGGCTCAGCAATCTGTACCGGCTGAGCTTCATCCTGCGCCGTTTCCGGCAGCGTATCAGCAGCGACGGCAATGGCCGCTGCTGTTTCGTGATGACCATAATCCGGCACGAC
The DNA here is from genome assembly GCF_000770305.1 of Erwinia oleae. Lineage (GTDB taxonomy): Bacteria > Pseudomonadota > Gammaproteobacteria > Enterobacterales > Enterobacteriaceae > Erwinia > Erwinia oleae. Next base: position 99,543 of record NZ_JNVB01000007.1, on the reverse strand, counting down.
GGACTCTTCAGGCTCCGCGTGCTCATCGGTAATCTGCGCCACCGGATAAGAGACCCAAACTTTGCCGGAGGCCATCTCTGGCGAGGCCGCTGCAAAGGTTAACGGCATAGGCGACTGATTTGGATAGCGTTCATCACGATAGCGACGACGGCGCTGTCCGCTTACGCGCAGATGGCGCGGCGAACGGCGTGAACGGCGCGGCATACTGTTGGTATCGCGCTCTTCCGTCTCTTCAGCTTCCGCGACAGGCGCGACGTCCTGCACCGGCTGCTCCGGCACCGCTTCCGGCTCGAAACGCCGTGCGGCGGTCTGTTCAGCCGTTTCAATGCGAACTTTTTGATTAAGCTGGCGCGGCTTGCGGCGCGGCATCACCTGCACGACTTCGTCGGCGTTTTCTGCAATATCCTGTTCAATCACGGCATCAGGAATTTTCTCTTCCTGCGGCACGCGTTTTTCATCAGGACGACGACGCGAGCGGCGTGGCTGCTGCTGTTCGCTGCGTGCTTCGTCAGTTGTCGTCAGCGTTTCTTCACGAATATCGCTCTGAGGCGCGTTATTGCGACGATTGCGGCGTGTGTCGTCGCGGCCTTCCTGCGTGGTGGTATCACGATCGCGCACCATGCGGTCGTTGCGATTGCTGTTGCGAACGCCACGGTCGTTATTTCGATCGCCACGCTCATTGCTGCGCTCGCCACGGTCGCTGCCGCGCTCATTACGTTCAGTATTGCGCGCGTTACGATCGTTATTACGATCGCTGCGGTCATTATTGTAATCACGACGATTGTTCTGGCGACGGTTGTTGCGTCGTTCGCCACGCGGTGGTGTGGCAGACGTGGCAGGCGTCGTAACGTCGGCGTCGGTTTTTTCTTCTTCAACCGCTGCTGGCTTCTCTTCGCTGGCGAAAAGATTTTTCAGGCCACGCACAAACCGTCCGAGCAGGCCTGTGCCGGAGGCGGCTGGCGCAGGCTGCTGTGGTGCAGGCGCCACGGCGACAGGTTCTTCAGCAGCGGGCTCCTGCGGTGCTGGCGGTGCGTCAGGCATGACGAAGGCCGCGAGCGCGGGTTGCTCAGGGCGTTTGCGCTCGGCGTTCTCTTCTTCAGACGGCAGCGCCATCTCCGCTTCATGCAGTTTCGGCAGATGATAGCTCAGCGTCTGCGTCTCTTCGCCGCTGCGAACGCGCAGTACGGAGTAGTGAGGCGTCTCCATGCGGTCGTCCGGCACAACGATCGCGCGGACGCCGCCCTGGCGTTTCTCGATAGCGTTTACCGCTTCGCGTTTTTCGTTAAGCAGATAGGAGGCGATCTGCACAGGGACAATCGCGTGAACTTCTTTCGTGTTTTCCTTCAGCGCTTCTTCTTCGATCAAACGCAGAATAGAAAGCGACAGCGATTCGTTATCACGGATAGTCCCGGTGCCGCTACAGCGCGGGCAGACGTGATGACTGGATTCGCCAAGGGAAGGGCTGAGACGCTGGCGTGACATCTCCAGCAGGCCAAAGCGTGAAATATGGCTGATCTGAATGCGGGCGCGATCCTGACGTACCGCTTCGCGCAGACGATTTTCAACCGCGCGCTGGTGACGTACCGGCGTCATATCGATAAAGTCGATAACGATCAGGCCGCCGAGGTCGCGCAGGCGCAACTGGCGAGCAATCTCATCGGCTGCTTCCAGGTTGGTATTGAATGCCGTCTCTTCAATATCGCCGCCGCGCGTCGCACGGGCGGAGTTGATATCGATGGCGGTCAGCGCCTCGGTGCTGTCAATGACAATTGAACCACCGGAGGGCAGACGGACTTCGCGCTGGAAAGCGGATTCAATTTGCGACTCAATTTGATAATGGCTGAACAGCGGAATTTCACCGGTGTAGAGCTTGATTTTACTGCTGAAATCGGGGCGGCCCAGCGCGGCGATATGCTGACGCGCCAGTTCCAGTACCTTTGGATTATCAATAAGTATCTCGCCGATATCCTGACGCAAATAGTCACGGAAGGCGCGGACGATAACGTTGCTCTCCTGATGGATCAGGAACGGAGCAGGGCGGTTTTCTGCCGCTTTCTTAATGGCTTCCCAGTGCTTCATGCGGAAGCTTAAATCCCACTGAAGCGCCTCTGCCGATTTACCGACGCCAGCGGTGCGGACGATCAGGCCCATGCCATCCGGCAGTTCAAGCGCAGAGAGCGCTTCTTTAAGTTCGGTGCGATCGTCGCCTTCGATACGGCGCGAAATACCGCCCGCGCGCGGGTTGTTCGGCATCAACACCAGATAGCTGCCGGCAAGGCTGATAAAGGTGGTTAACGCTGCGCCTTTGCTGCCACGCTCTTCTTTATCGATCTGGACAATAACTTCCTGTCCTTCACGCAGCACGTCTTTAATGTTCGGACGGCCATGAGAGGCGTAATTGGCGGGAAAGTATTCGCGGGAGATCTCTTTCAGAGGGAGGAAACCGTGCCTTTCGGCGCCATAGTCAACAAATGCGGCTTCGAGGCTGGGTTCAATACGGGTAATCTTGCCTTTATAAATATTCGCTTTTTTCTGCTCGTGCCCGGGGCTTTCGATGTCCAGGTCGTACAGACGCTGTCCATCCACAAGGGCAACACGCAACTCTTCCTGTTGAGTTGCGTTGATTAACATTCTTTTCATCGTAACTTACTCATTAATTTTTTCATTAGTGACAAAGCTACGGGCAATAGTAACGCTGGACGCGATCGACCGATGACCCCGTGTCTTATCGCAACGCCGTCAACCTCACGGTTGTCAGTTGCAGAAGGGGCGCAAAATCTCGGCAGCTTGTTTTACATTAGGCCAAACAACGCTTTTAAAAAGGGGAACCGTCAGTCAGTAACCAGAGTGAACCAATCCCGTCTTATCGTCCAGGCCGCAACCCGCAGCCCGCTAAATGCCTGATTGCACAATACGTCTTACGCCATTGCTGCGTGTATGAGCTATCCGGCAAAATCGTGTATTACTTTTCATTCTGCCTTACAAAAGCCATATGGCGTGGACTGTTTTCGTCCATCACCTGAAGAGGCTTTCTCCTGTACAGAACGTATTTCATGCTTCACACGTTATATACGTAGAACATTCGCATTATTCCATTGCTAAGCTTGTGATAGCAAGGTGACTTTTCCTGCTCTGTGAACTTTATTCCAGCTTTCGGCATAACCTGCGTTATCTGCAACCAAACTGCCTGAATATCGGACACAAAAAAGCATGAAAGCGCCATCGATAATCAGTTAAGCACATAAAAAGAAGTGGCGCTATGATAGCGCCCTATTTAGAATCGCCGACCATGAAAACCATGACTCCAGCCGTACGCACCGTTACCGTCACAGCCGATGAGGCCGGACAACGCATTGATAATTTTTTACGCACGCAGCTTAAAGGCGTGCCCAAGAGCATGATTTACCGTATTTTGCGCAAAGGCGAAGTGCGCGTAAATAAAGGGCGTATCAAGCCGGAATATAAGCTACAGGCCGGTGATGAAGTCCGCATTCCGCCCGTTCGCGTCGCCGAACGGGAAGACGCCGCCGTCTCGCCGAAGCTGGACAAAGTCGCCGCGCTGTCCGCAGCCATTCTCTATGAAGATGACTATCTGCTGGTGATGAATAAACCCTCCGGCACCGCGGTTCACGGCGGAAGCGGGCTGAGCTTTGGCGTCATTGAAGGACTGCGGGCGTTACGACCGGAGGCGCGCTTCCTTGAGCTGGTGCATCGTCTCGATCGCGATACCTCCGGCATTTTGCTGGTCGCAAAAAAGCGATCGGCGCTGCGCTCGCTGCATGAACAGCTGCGCGAAAAGGGCATGCAAAAGGATTATCTGGCGCTGGTGCGCGGGCAGTGGCCTTCGCATGTGAAAAGCGTTCAGGCGCCGCTGCTGAAAAACACGCTGCAAAGCGGCGAGCGGGTGGTGCGGGTGAGCAGCGAAGGCAAGCCTTCCGAGACGCGCTTCAAAGTCGAAGAGCGTTATGCGTTCGCCACGCTGGTCAAGGCCAGCCCGGTGACCGGCCGCACGCACCAGATTCGCGTGCATACCCTGCATGCCGGACATCCTATTGCTTATGACGATCGTTACGGCGAGCGCGATTTTGACGCGCAGCTGGCGGCGACCGGCCTGAAAAGACTCTTCCTGCATGCGGCGGCACTGACCTTTACCCATCCCGGCAGCGGCGAAGTCATGCGCGTTGAAGCACCGCTGGATGCCGGACTGAAGCGTTGTCTGGAAGCCTTGCGCAACGCTCAGGGAGGCTGAATGTCAGGGTGAGCTAAACGCCATACACAAGCGGATTAACCTCCCTTTCACGCAGCATCTCACCCAGAGCGATGAGGGGCAGGCCCACCAGCGCATTAGGATCACGCCCTGTCAGGCGTTCAAAAAGCATAATGCCCAATCCTTCGCTTTTGAAACTGCCCGCGCAGCCGAACGGCTTTTCTGCCGCAACGTAGCGGGCAATCTCCTGTTCGGTGAGAGGGCGAAAATCCACCTGGAAAGGCTCACAGGTCACGCTTAGCTGCTGCGTACGGCTGTCCAACAGCGCCAGACCGGTATAAAAGATAACGCTGTTGCCACTGGCGGCGCGCAGTTGCGCCCTTGCGTTCTCCTCATTATGGGGTTTGCCGGTAATATTACCGTTGAGCACGCATACCTGGTCAGAACCAATAATCAGATGATCCGGGAAGCGGTCGCGCAGCGCAGCTGCTTTCGCTGTCGCCAGGCGCCTGACCAGCGCCTCTGCGCTCTCGTGCGTCCTGGCGGACTCATCAACCTCGGGTGATGCGGTCACAAAAGGCATACCCAGTTTCTCCAGCAGCATCTTGCGGAAGGGCGAGGTAGAAGCCAGTACCAGTCGGGACATAAATTTTTCCAAATAGTGATAGCGAATTAATAACGTGCATTTTAAACTGTGCGCCGCATCGAATGCGAATAATGGGTGAAAGATGCCGTTTTCCGGCCTTTTTCTTTGACTCCATGTCGTTACAAAGTTAATATGCGCGCCCTATGCAAAAGGTAAAATTACCCTTAACTCTCGATCCGTTTCGCACCGCGCAGAAACGCCTGGACTATCAGGGCGTTTATCTGCCTGAACAGGTGGAACGCGTTGCCGAATCGGTCGTGAGTGTGGACAGTGATGTTGAGTGTTCGATGTCGTTCGCCATTGACAACCAGCGTTTAGCAGTACTGAACGGTACTGCGGCGGTTTCCGTGACGCTTAATTGTCAGCGCTGCGGCAAAGATTTCCCGCATCATGTCCAGGTGAAGTATTGCTTCAGTCCGGTCGCCAGTGACGACCAGGCAGAAGCGCTACCGGAAGCCTACGAGCCGGTCGACGTTAACGAATTCGGTGAAATCGATCTGCTGGCGGTGGTTGAAGATGAAATTATCCTCGCTCTGCCTGTAGTTCCGGTGCATGATTCTGAACACTGTGAAGTGTCCGAGGCGGACATGGTCTTTGGCAAATTGCCGCCTGAGGCGGAAAAACCAAACCCATTTGCCGTATTAGCCAGTTTAAAGCATAAGTAATAGGAGTAAGGTCCATGGCCGTACAACAGAATAAACCAACCCGTTCTAAACGTGGCATGCGTCGCTCTCACGATGCGCTGACCACCACCACTCTTTCCGTAGATAAAGTTTCTGGCGAAACGCATCTGCGTCACCACATCACTGCGGATGGTTACTACCGCGGTCGCAAGGTCATCACTAAGTAATTCCTGCGGAACAGCGCGGCAATACTTTGACAAGGTTGACCCTGGCGATTGATGCCATGGGCGGGGATTTCGGTCCCCGCATTACAGTGCCTGCTGCCTTGCAGGCACTGGCTTCGCATCCGCATCTGCAACTCCTTCTGGTCGGCGATCCCGACAAAATTACGTCATTTCTTGCAAAAGCTGATTCAGCGACTTTGGCACGTCTGGAAATTATCCCTGCCGAGTCAGTTATTGCCAGTGATGCTAAACCCTCGCAGGCCATTCGCCACAGCCGCGGCACGTCTATGCGTCTGGCGCTGGAGATGGTAAAAGAGGGGCGGGCGCAGTCCTGCATCAGCGCGGGCAATACCGGCGCGCTGATGGGGCTGTCCAAACTTTTATTGAAGCCGCTTGCGGGCATTGAGCGTCCGGCCTTGATGACCGTACTGCCGCATCAGCAAAAGGGTAAAACGGTCGTGCTGGATTTAGGCGCGAACGTGCAGGCGGATAGCGCTATGCTGGTACAGTTCGCCGTGATGGGCGCGGTGATGGCCGAAGAAGTACTGACCATCAGCCAGCCCCGTGTCGCGCTGCTGAATATTGGTCACGAAGAGACCAAAGGCGTAAGCAGTATCCATGATGCGGCGGCAGTGCTGCGAGAATCACCTGAAATTAACTATATTGGATACCTTGAAGGCAACGATCTTCTTACCGGTAAAACGGACGTGCTCGTGTGTGACGGTTTCAGCGGCAATGTGGCGCTGAAAACGATGGAGGGAGTGGTAAGAATGTTTCTTTCGCTGCTGAAATCGCAGAGTGAAGGGAAAAAAAGGGCATGGTGGCTGTCGATGCTGGGGCGTGTGATAAAAAAACGCCTTAACAAACGCTTCGGTCACCTTAATCCCGACCAGTATAACGGGGCCTGCCTGTTAGGATTACGCGATACCGTGATAAAAAGTCACGGCGCGGCCAATGAGCGCGCTTTTTTGGCCGCCATAGAACAGGCAGAGCAGGCGGTGCGGCGGCAGGTTCCTGAGCGAATTGCCGCCCGCCTTCAGGCTGTATTACCTAAAAGTGACTAAGCGTACATGTATACGAAAATTCTCGGTACGGGCAGCTATTTGCCCGAACAGGTGCGGACTAACGCCGATCTGGAAAAAATGGTAGAGACATCGGACGAGTGGATTGTCACCCGAACCGGCATTCGTGAACGCCGCATCGCCGCGCCAGAGGAAACGGTCGCGTCAATGGGGTTCCGCGCCGCTGAGAAAGCGCTGGAAATGTCCGCCGTTGATAAAAACGATATCGGGCTGATCATCGTTGCCACCACTTCATCCAGCCATGCGTTCCCCAGCTCGGCCTGCATGGTTCAGCATCTGCTGGGCATCAAAGATGCAATCTCCTTCGATCTTGCTGCGGCCTGCGCCGGTTTTACCTACGCGCTTAGCGTGGCCGATCAGTACATTAAAAATGGCGTGGTAAAAAACGCGCTGGTGGTGGGTTCAGACGTGTTGGCGAGGATGCTTGACCCGGAAGATCGCGGCACAATCATTCTGTTTGGCGATGCCGCAGGAGCCGCAGTATTGGGCGCCAGCGAAGAGCAGGGTATTATCTCCACGCATCTTCACGCCGACGGCAGCTACGGCCAACTTCTCACCCTCAGCTATCAGGATCGTCAGAATCAGGCGCAGCCTTCTTACGTCACCATGGCGGGTAATGAAGTCTTTAAAGTGGCGGTAACAGAGCTTGCCCATATCGTCGAAGAAACCCTTCAGGCGAATAATCTTGAGCGCGAGGCGATTGACTGGCTGGTGCCGCATCAGGCGAACCTGCGCATTATCAGCGCCACGGCACGCAAGCTGGGCATGGAGATGGATAAAGTGGTGGTGACGCTTGATCGTCACGGTAACACCTCTGCCGCTTCCGTTCCCTGCGCGCTGGATGAAGCGGTGCGCGACGGACGCATTCAGCGCGGTCAGCTGCTGCTGCTTGAAGCGTTTGGCGGTGGCTTCACCTGGGGATCGGCGCTGGTTCGTTTTTGATTCAAAGGAAAAAACAATGACGCAATTTGCAATGGTTTTCCCCGGACAGGGCTCGCAGACGGTGGGCATGCTGGCCGAGCTGGCGAAAGAGTACTCGTTGGTTGAAAAAACGTTCGCTGAGGCTTCTGACGCGCTGGGTTATGATCTCTGGGCGCTGGTGCAGAACGGCCCGACAGAAGAGCTGAATAAAACCTGGCAGACCCAGCCTGCGCTGCTCGCCGCCTCTGTTGCTATTTTCCGCGTTTGGCAGGAAAAAGGCGGCAAAGCGCCGGCAATGCTGGCAGGTCACAGCCTGGGCGAGTATAGTGCGCTGGTTTGCGCTGGCGTCCTCGATTTTACCGATGCCGTTAAACTGGTTGAACTGCGTGGCAAACTGATGCAGGAAGCGGTGCCGGAAGGAACGGGCGCCATGCAGGCCATTATTGGTCTTGACGATGACGCCATCGCCAAAGCGTGCGAAGACGCCGCGCAGGGCGAGGTGGTTTCGCCGGTGAATTACAACTCGCCGGGTCAGGTGGTGATCGCAGGTAACAAAGAAGCCGTTGAGCGTGCGGGCGCGGCGTGTAAAGCCGCAGGCGCTAAACGTGCGCTGCCGCTGCCGGTGAGCGTGCCTTCTCATTGCGCGCTCATGAAGCCCGCAGCGGATAAGCTGGCGAAGGCGCTTGAAGAACTGACCTTCAATGCACCGGCTATTCCGGTGGTCAACAACGTTGACGTCAAATGCGAAACCTCTGCGGAAGCCATTCGCAGCGCGTTAATCCGCCAGCTTTATAGTCCTGTTCGCTGGACGGGATGCGTGGAATACATGGCTGCGCAGGGCGTCACATCGCTGTTAGAAGTTGGGCCGGGTAAGGTTCTGACCGGACTGACTAAACGTATCGTCGACAGCCTGACCGCCAGTGCCGTTAACGATCCGGTCAGCCTGTCTGCGGCGCTTTAACTGTCAGAAGAGGATGAAGGATGAGCTTTGAAGGAAAAATCGCGCTGGTTACCGGCGCAAGCCGTGGGATCGGCCGTGCTATCGCTGAAACACTGGTGGCGCGCGGCGCAAAAGTGATCGGTACAGCGACCAGCCAGAGCGGCGCTGATGCGATTAGCGCTTATCTCGGCGACCGCGGTAAAGGGATGTTGCTGAACGTCACCGACGCGGCGTCTATTGAGAGCGTGCTTACCACCCTTCGCGCCGAATTTGGCGAAGTGGACATTTTAGTGAATAATGCCGGCATCACGCGTGATAATCTGCTGATGCGCATGAAAGACGATGAGTGGGAGGATATCCTTAACACTAATCTGACTTCCGTTTTCCGCCTGTCAAAAGCGGTAATGCGCGCTATGATGAAAAAACGCGTGGGCCGAATTATTACCATCGGTTCCGTTGTAGGAACCATGGGTAATGCGGGGCAGGCAAACTACGCGGCAGCAAAAGCGGGTTTGATTGGCTTCAGCAAGTCACTGGCGCGCGAAGTTGCGTCACGTGGTATTACCGTTAACGTTGTGGCGCCTGGTTTCATTGAAACCGACATGACGCGTGCGCTGAATGAAGATCAGCGTACGGCCATTCTGGCGGAAGTGCCAGCGGGTCGCCTCGGCGATGCGCAGGAAATCGCCAACGCCGTAGCATTTTTAGCCTCTGACGAGGCAGCGTACATCACTGGTGAGACGCTGCATGTCAACGGCGGAATGTATATGGTCTGACGATCGCGAAAATAATTTGCGTTATTTGCGGTAAAACCCGCAAAATAGCGTAAAATCGTGGTTCGACCAGCGGGTATTTAGTTGCATCTTTTTCAACATTTTATACACTACGAAAACCATCGCGAAAGCGAGTTTTGATAGGAAATTTAATAGTATGAGCACTATCGAAGAACGCGTTAAGAAAATCATTGGTGAGCAGCTTGGCGTTAAGCAGGAAGAAGTTGTTAACACTGCTTCTTTTGTAGAAGATCTGGGCGCTGATTCTCTTGATACCGTTGAGCTGGTAATGGCTCTGGAAGAAGAGTTCGACACTGAGATTCCAGACGAAGAAGCTGAGAAAATCACTACCGTTCAGGCAGCGATTGACTACATCAATGGTCATCAGGCTTAAGTGAACATCTCCAGGCGGTCGCCCGACCGCCTGCGTTTTTTTTGATTGCACCGTACCAATTTCCCTCTCTCTGGAGGACGAACGTGTCTAAGCGTCGTGTAGTTGTGACTGGTCTTGGCATGTTGTCTCCTGTCGGCAATACCGTAGAGTCTACATGGACTGCTCTTCTTGCCGGTCAGAGTGGCATCAGCCCGATTGAATATTTTGATACCAGCGCCTACGCAACGCGTTTCGCTGGCTTAGTAAAAGATTTTGACTGTGAAGAGTACATTTCGCGCAAAGATCAGCGCAAAATGGATCTCTTTATTCAGTATGGAGTTGTCGCTGGCATTCAGGCCATGCGGGATTCTGGCCTGGTCATTACCGACGAAAACGCCGATCGCATCGGCGCCGCGATTGGTTCCGGCATTGGCGGTTTAGGTCTTATTGAGGAAAACAACGCAGCGCTGGTAAACGGCGGGCCGCGTAAAATCAGCCCATTCTTCGTTCCTTCTACCATTGTGAACATGATTGCCGGACATCTGACAATTATGTACGGCATGAAGGGGCCCAGCATTGCCATCTCGACCGCCTGTACCACCGGCGTACACAATATCGGCCAGGCAGCGCGTATGATCGCCTATGACGATGCCGATGTGATGCTGGCAGGCGGCGCGGAAAAAGGCAGTACCCCACTGGGTATTGGCGGCTTTGGCGCAGCGCGCGCCCTCTCAACGCGTAACGATAATCCGCAGGCGGCGAGCCGTCCGTGGGATAAAGATCGTGACGGCTTTGTGTTGGGCGATGGCGCAGGGATCGTGGTGCTTGAAGAGTACGAGCATGCTAAAAGGCGCGGTGCGAAAATTTATGCCGAGCTGGTTGGTTTTGGCATGAGCAGCGATGCTTACCATATGACTTCGCCACCGGAAAACGGTGCGGGCGCGGCTCTGGCGATGGTCAATGCCCTGAAGGACGCCCGGCTTTCGCCAGAAAAAATCGGCTATATTAACGCGCATGGTACTTCGACGCCTGCCGGTGACAAAGCTGAAACCCAGGCGGTTAAAGCGGTATTTGGCGCCAGCGCAATGGACGTTATGGTGAGTTCCACGAAATCGATGACCGGTCACCTGCTGGGTGCCGCTGGCGCGGTTGAGGCGATCTACTCCATTCTGGCGCTGCGTGACCAGGCGATCCCGCCGACGATCAACCTGGACAATCCGGATGAAGGTTGCGATCTGGATTTCGTGCCGCATACGGCGCGTCAGGTCAGCGGTCTGGAGTACACGCTCTGTAACTCCTTTGGCTTCGGCGGCACAAACGGATCGTTGATTTTCCGTAAAGTCTGAGTTCTGCGCCGTTGCCACTCAAGGCCCGCCCTTCGCGGGCCTTTTTCATATTCACCGTTTAACTTCACCGCAGCATGAAGCTCTTAAGGCGCCAGACAAACTCAGCATCACAGGGAATACGCTTCCCGGTAGGTAAAATTTCAGGGAGAAAAAATGGCCTGGATCAATGGTAAGTCTCAGGACTGGCTCACGGCATCCGATCGCGCCGTACAGTTTGGTGATGGCTGTTTCACCACGGCACGCGTCCTTAACGGTGCCATTATTGCTCTTGACGCGCATCTGGTGCGGCTACAGGCAGGCTGTCAGCGCCTGCGCATCGCGGACGTGGACTGGTCAACGCTGCAAAAAGAGATGCGCGAGGTCGCCGCGCCGTGCAGCGATGGCGTAATAAAAGTCATCATCTCGCGCGGGCAGGGCGGCAGAGGTTACAGCCCGGCAGGTTGCCGGCAACCCACGCGTCTCCTCTCCCTCTCTCCCTATCCTGCACATTATCATACGCTCAGGCAGCGAGGCTGCCGGCTGGCATTGAGTTCGGTGCGGCTGGCGCGCACTCCGCTGCTGGCGGGGATCAAACATCTCAACCGGCTTGAACAGGTTTTGATCCGCGCAGAGCTTGAACAGAGCGATGCCGACGAGGCGCTGGTGCTTGACACTGAAGGTTCGCTGGTGGAATGCTGTGCCGCGAACCTGTTCTGGCGTCGGAACAATGACGTTTTTACGCCGGATCTCAGCCATTCAGGCGTTGAGGGCATTCAGCGACAGCAGGTAATACGGCTGCTGAAAGCGCAGGGCGTGACCACGCATATCGTCACTGCGCCGCCTGAAATTCTTGCTGATGCGGACGAAGTAATCATAACCAATGCACTCATGCCCGTGCTGCCGGTTAATCAGATTGAAACGTGGCGTTACAGTAGTCGCCAGCTATTCGATCAACTTGCCGCCACTGCGAATAACATGGATATTTCATGACATCACAGCGAAAATTTATTATCGGAACGATCTTTATCGTACTGGCCGTTATTGCCTTTAGCGCGTGGCAAATTCGACAGCTTGCCGGTTCCCCACTCGCCATAACGAAAGAGACGATCTTTACGCTGCCTGCCGGTTCTGGCCGCGTAGTGCTGGAGGCAGAGCTTAACCGGCAGCATATTATTCCGCAGACCATCTGGTTTGGCTGGCTGCTCAGGATGGAACCGGAACTGGCAAAATTCAAAGCGGGTACCTATCGTTTCACGCCGGGCATGACCGTGCGTCAGATGCTGATGCTGTTGGCCAGCGGCAGAGAGGCACAGTTCCCGGTGCGCTTTATCGAAGGATCGCGGATGCGCGACTGGCTGGCGACGCTGCGATCTGCGCCTTACGTTCGCCACACTTTGCCGGATGATCAACTGCGTTCCGTCGCCGAAGCGTTAAAGCTTGATGAGGCGGACGTAGAAGGCTGGTTTTATCCCGATACCTACTCGTACACCGCCAATACCACTGATGTTGCGCTCCTGAAGCGGGCGAACGAGCGCATGGTAAAAATGGTTGACGGCTTGTGGCAGCAGAAGGCGGAAGGCCTGCCTTATAAAGACAAAAACGATCTGGTCACCATGGCCTCAATTGTTGAAAAAGAGACGGCGCTGGCGGAGGAACGCAGTAAAGTCGCCTCGGTGTTTATTAATCGCCTGCGGCTTGGCATGCGTCTTCAGACCGACCCGACGGTGATTTATGGTATGGGCGAAAACTATACCGGCACGCTTGTGCGCAAAGATCTGGAGACGTCGAGCGCCTATAATACCTATATTATTGCTGGCCTGCCGCCGGGCCCGATAGCGATGCCAGGCAAGGCTTCGCTGGAAGCCGCAGCGCACCCGCTCAAAACGGATTTCCTTTACTTTGTCGCTAACGGCGAAGGCGGACATACATTTACGACCAATCTCGCCAGCCATAATCGTGCGGTACAGGCATGGCGGCAGGCCGTCAGGGAAAAAAATGAACGGTAAATTTATTGTTATCGAAGGGCTGGAAGGCGCGGGTAAAACCACCGCTCGCGATCGGGTAGTGGATGCGCTTCATCTGCATGGTATTCACGATATTGTCTATACCAGAGAGCCGGGCGGTACGCCGCTGGCGGAAAAACTGCGCGATCTGATTAAACAGGGCATCGCCGATGAGCAGGTCACGGACAAGGCGGAACTGCTGATGCTGTACGCGGCGCGCGTGCAGTTGGTTGAAAACGTGATCAAACCCGCCCTCAATCGCGGGGCGTGGGTGGTTGGCGACAGGCACGATCTCTCCTCGCAGGCCTATCAGGGCGGCGGGCGAGGCATGGATACCGAACTGATGCATCAGCTCAGACAAAGCGTACTGGGCGATTTTTCACCCGATCTGACGCTCTATCTCGACGTCACACCGGAGATCGGTCTTCGGCGCGCCCGCGAGCGCGGTGAACTTGACCGCATTGAGCAGGAGTCGCTGAACTTCTTTATACGTACGCGCGAGCGCTATCTCGCCCTCGCCGCAGACGACGCCCGCATAAAAACCATTGACGCCACGCAGCCGCTGGAGAGCGTCGCCGCTGCAATAGCAGAGACGCTCTCTGCCTGGCTGCGGGAACAGGCATGAACTGGTATCCCTGGCTTAACCAGCCTTACCGGCAGCTCATCGGCCAGCATCAGGCAGGACGAGGGCACCATGCTGTATTGATCCACGCGCTGCCCGGTATGGGCGACGCCTCGCTGGTGTGGGGGATCGGCCGCTGGCTGATGTGCCAGCAGCGTGACGGCCTGAAAAGCTGTGGACGCTGTCACGCCTGTCAGCTTATGCAGGCGCATACCCATCCAGACTGGTATGCGCTTTCGCCGGAAAAAGGCAAAAGTGCGCTGGGTATTGATGCGGTGCGTAGCGTGACCGAAAAGCTGTATCACCATGCACAGCAGGGCGGAGCAAAAGTGGTCTGGTTGCCGGATGCCGGACAGCTGACAGAAGCGGCGGCAAACGCACTGCTGAAAACGCTGGAAGAGCCGCCAAAAAATACCTGGTTTATGCTGTGTAGTGCTCAGCCTGCCGCGCTGTTGGCAACGATACGCAGCCGCTGTCAGAATCTGCATCTGGCGCCTCCGGCAGAGAATCAAAGCCTGCTCTGGCTGCAAAAACAGTTGAGCGGCGCCGTTGAGACGGATTGCATCACGGCGTTGCGTCTGAGCGGCGGCGCGCCTGCGGCAGCGCTGGCATTACTGGATGAAAAAAGCTGGAACGCGCGGAAGGCGCTGTGCGATGCGCTGCCCGACGCGCTTCGGGGCGATATACTCGGCCTGATGCCTGTTCTTAATCATGATGATGCAGCGCAGCGCGTCGGCTGGCTCTGTGCGCTGCTGGTTGATGCGCTTAAGTGGCAGCAGGGCGGTGGACAATTTATTACTAACGTTGATCGGCAGGCGCTGATTGCTGATATGGCGATGCGGCTGCCGGGCAGCGCATTAGATGAAAGCGTGCGTGGCTGGATGACCTGCCGCCATCGCCTGCTTACCGTGATAGCGGTTAATCGCGAACTGCTTCTGACCGATCGGCTGCTGGCGTGGGAGCAGATGCTGCACGCCTCTTCAGTGATCTAAACGATTCCGGGAATTATTATGTTTTTAGTCGATTCACACTGCCATCTTGATGGCCTGGATTATGAAACGCAGCATAAGGATGTGGCTGATGTGCTGGCAAAGGCTGCTGCGCGTGATGTGAAATTTATGCTTGCGGTGGCAACGACGCTGCCCGGTTATCGCGCCATGACGCAGCTTCTGGCAGATTATGACAATGTTGCCTGGTCATGCGGCGTGCATCCGCTCAATCAGGATGCACCTTACGATTTTGCCGAGTTACGGCAGCTTGCTGCGGACGATCGCGTGGTTGCGCTGGGAGAAACCGGGCTGGATTATCACTATCAGCCAGAGACGAAGGCGCAGCAGCAGGCTTCTTTCCGTGAGCATATTCGCACGGGACGCGCGCTCAATAAGCCGGTAATTGTGCACACGCGGGAGGCACGTGAAGATACGCTGGCCATCCTGAAAGAGGAGCAGGTTGAAGGGTGCGGCGGCGTGCTGCACTGCTTTACGGAAGATCGTGCTACGGCAGAAAAACTGCTTGATTACGGCATGTATATCTCTTTCTCCGGTATTGTTACCTTTCGCAATGCGGAAACCATTCGCGACGCCGCGCGCTATGTGCCACTGGACAGAATTCTGATAGAGACCGATTCACCTTATCTGGCGCCGGTGCCAAACCGTGGCAAGCCGAATCAGCCTGCCTGGACGCGTGACGTCGCAGAGTATATGGCCGTCCTTAAAGGCGTTTCCGTTGAGGAGCTGGCGCAAACGACCACCCGGAACTTCTCGCAGCTTTTTCATGTCCCGATGGACAGGTTAACCGAACGCTAATAATTTTATTACTCGTAATAATCTCTTTTAACGCATAGAGTGCATCGCCGCAATCATGGCGCGATGCGCTTTTCTGCGGTTGGAATTGGCGCTTTTCGCCGGTTAATTACGCAGGCGAGCAGGATCAGCGAAGGAAACGTGATTGTTGTCAAACTAATTGCAGGCTATTTATTTTAGACTTCGTAATAAATACCGAGAGCGCATCAGCGCTCCATCGGCGTCGGGTCTCCCCCTGACGCCGCGCGCATCGCGCGTTAAAACGCATTCATACTCAGGAGTTTCTCATTATGTTTAAAAACGCATTTGCAAACCTGCAAAAGGTCGGTAAATCGCTGATGCTGCCGGTATCGGTTCTGCCGATTGCCGGTATTTTACTGGGCGTAGGTTCCGCTAATTTTAGCTGGCTGCCGCTGGTTGTTTCGCATGTCATGGCCGAGGCGGGTGGGTCGGTCTTCGCCAATATGCCGCTGATCTTTGCTATCGGCGTGGCACTGGGCTTTACCAATAACGACGGGGTTTCGGCGCTGGCAGCCGTGGTAGCTTACGGCATCATGGTGAAAACCATGGCAGTCGTTGCGCCGCTGGTGCTGCACATCACGGCCGCCGAAATTGAAGCCAAACATCTGGCGGATACCGGCGTGCTGGGCGGCATTATCGCAGGTTCCATCGCAGCATATATGTTCAACCGTTTTTACCGCATCAGGCTGCCTGAATACATGGGCTTTTTTGCCGGTAAACGCTTCGTGCCGATTATTTCAGGCCTGGCCGCCATCTTTTTGGGCGTGATCCTCTCCTTTGTGTGGCCGCCGATTGGCACCGCCATTCAGGAATTTTCCCAGTGGGCAGCCTATCAGAATCCGGTAGTGGCTTTTGGCCTGTATGGTCTGATTGAACGTTCGCTGGTGCCCTTCGGTCTGCATCACATCTGGAATGTGCCTTTCCAGATGCAGATTGGCGAGTTCACCAACGCGGCGGGTCAGGTTTTCCACGGTGATATTCCTCGCTATATGGCAGGCGATCCTACCGCAGGCAAACTGTCCGGCGGCTTCCTGTTTAAAATGTACGGTCTGCCAGCGGCTGCTATTGCTATCTGGCACTCTGCAAAGCCGGAAAACCGCGCCAAAGTGGGCGGTATCATGATCTCCGCAGCGCTGACCGCTTTCCTGACCGGCATCACTGAGCCGATTGAGTTCTCATTTATGTTTGTGGCGCCGGTGCTCTATGCCATCCACATTTTGCTGGCGGGTCTGGCGTTCCCCATCTGTATTCTGCTGGGCATGCGTGACGGCACCAGCTTCTCGCATGGCCTGATCGACTTTGTGGTACTGAGCGGTAACAGCAGTAAAATCTGGCTGTTCCCGATTGTCGGTATCCTGTATGGGCTGATTTACTACAGCCTGTTCCGTCTGGTCATCGTTAAATTCAACCTGAAAACACCGGGTCGGGAAGAGACGAGCAGTGCGCAGACCACCGGTTCTTCTAATGAAATGGCAGGCAACCTGGTGGCCGCCTTCGGTGGAAAAGAGAACATCACCAATCTTGATGCCTGCATTACGCGTCTGCGCGTCAGCGTGGCGGACGTGACTAAAGTGGATCAGGCTGGCCTGAAACAGCTTGGTGCGGCGGGCGTTGTCGTGGCGGGCTCCGGCGTTCAGGCGATTTTCGGGACCAAATCCGATAACCTGAAAACGGATATGGATGACTATATCCGCAACAGCTGATCGCCATTGCTGAAATGAAAGGGGACGCCGGGCGTCCCTTTTTTATTGGGGGCGCCTCGCAGGCCGTAAAAGAAAAATGACGGTAAGGTTGAAAGAAAACAAATTTCTCGCTCATACTGCCACTACATAAATTGCCGCTAAAGGACATGCATCATGGCTGAAGAAACGCTGTTCAGTAAAATTATCCGTCGCGAGATCCCGGCCGACATCGTCTACCAGGATGAACTGGTTACTGCCTTCAGAGATATCGCCCCAAAAGCGCCTACCCACATTCTAATCGTGCCGAATATCCTGATCCCTACCGCCAATGATGCGGTGGCGGGTCACGAAGCGGCGCTGGGTCGTATGATTACCGTGGCAGCAAAGATCGCCAAAGATGAGGGCATTGCAGAGGATGGCTATCGTTTAATCATCAACTGTAACCAGCACGGCGGGCAGGAGGTCTATCATATTCACCTGCACCTGGTGGGCGGACGTCCTTTAGGCCCAATGATTGCTCATTAAGCGCAGCACGGACACAACATTTATGATGCGGACTACCGTTGCGGTCATCGCCTGTACACTGCTGCTCAGCGGATGCAGCAGCGACGTTACCACTATTAATACGTCGCAGGCGCTGATCATGGAATCGTCTGTGCTCTCCGCAGGCATTACCACCAATCAGCCGGTGCTTTCGGAAAACCGGGGGCAGCAGCGCGCGTCAACGGTGCTCAATAATCAGCAGGAAAAAGCCGTGACGCTGCACTATCGTTTCTACTGGTATGACGACAGAGGGTTGGAGATCCTGCCCTTTGAACGCCCGCGCACCATTTCGGTTCCGGCGCATGGCGATGTTGAAATATCGTCGCAAACGGGTAACCTGACCGCCAGCAAGGTCAGACTTTATTTGTATCTGTAAGAGGTTAATACGTGACAAGGAATATCAAACTCTCCGGCGTCTTTGCCCTGGCGCTGATGCTCAGCGGCTGTATCACGCCACAGCAGCAGGAGGAGCCGCAGCAGCCTGCGCCCGTTGAACCCGCTCAGCCGACCCAGCCTGAACCGATCCCGGCTCCTGTTCCGACGCCGGGCGAAACGGTGCCGCAGCCGCCGAAGATGAAGTCGATCAACTGGGATGCCAGCGTCACGCCGCCGATCGCGCAGATGCTGAAGGCTGATGGCGTCACGCCGGGCAGCGTATTGCTGGTGGACAGAGTGAAAAACAGCACCAACGGCAGCCTGCAAACGTCAAAAGCCACTGCGGCATTAAACAACGCGTTGGCGAATAACACCCAGTTCACGCTGGTGACGCCGCAACAGCTCTCGACCGCAAGACAAACGCTGGGGCTTTCCGCCGAAGACAGCCTGACAACCCGCAGCAAAGCGATCGGCCTGGCGCGCTACGTCAACGCGCAGTATGTGCTGTACAGCAACGTGACGGGCGACGTGAAATCCCCGGAGCTGCAAATGCAGCTGATGCTGGTGCAGACGGGTGAAATTATCTGGTCAGGCAACGGTGTCGTCCAGCACTGATGACGCGCTGAACAGGCTGATTGCGCGACAATTTCCGGCGGCCTCCGCCGCCGGTTCTTTTTCCAGGCTGGATGGACTCACCGGCCAGGCGGTTAAAGTTGAACTGAACGACCGGACGCTGCTCGCGCGCGCCCGGATGCCTGGCAATCCTATACCCGGCGTGGACAGACGACGCGAACACGCTATTCTGCGCAAGCTGGCCGGCAGCGGTCTGGCGCCTGACGTCTGCGGCTACAACGCCGACTGGCTGCTGCTGGCATGGCAGCCGGGTGAGACGTTAAGCAGCGATGAGTTTGAAAAACGTTTGCCAATGCTGGCGGAGCGTCTCGTCCGGCTCCACCAGCAGCCACCCAGCGGCTACCGGTTACGGCTGCTGCCCTTGCTGGAACGTTACTGGCAGCTCAGCGATCCGATGCGGCGGCACATTGCCTGGCACCGCGCGCTGCGACGCTGTCGTCAACAAGGCGAGCCGCATCCTCTCCGGCTGGCGCTGCTGCATCTGGATATTCATGCAGGTAACCTGATCGCGCATCGTGGCGATATTCATCTGATCGATTGGGAATATGCCAGCGATGGCGATGTGGCGCTGGAGCTGGCGGCAATCGTGGCGGGGAATGGGCTGGCAGAAAGCTACCGCACGCAGCTCACGCTGCGCTATGCCACGCTGGCAAATATGGATACGCACAGATTGCATCAGCAAACAGAACGCTGGTTGCCATGGGTGCGGTTGCTGATGGCGAGTTGGTATGAACGACGCTGGCAACACAGCGGCGACGAAACATTTTATACGCTGGCGGCGGAGGCCTGGCAGCGGGTGTAGTCTGAAACGAGGTGAAAGTGGGACCGGTAATGTTAGACGTGCTCGGTTACGAGCTGGATGCAGTCGATCGCGAAATTCTTGACCATCCGCTGGTGGGTGGATTAATTCTTTTTACCCGCAACTATCACGATCCTGAGCAGCTGCGGGAGCTGGTCAGGCAGATCCGCGCGGCGTCTCGCCATCGCCTGGTGGTGGCGGTGGATCAGGAGGGGGGACGCGTTCAGCGCTTTCGTGAAGGCTTTACCTGCCTGCCGCCGATGCAATCCTTCGCTGAACTCAACAACCAGGCCGACGCGCAGCGTCTGGCACAGCAGGCTGGCTGGCTGATGGCGTCAGAGATGATTGCGATGGATATTGATATCAGCTTCGCGCCGGTACTGGATATTGGTCACAGCAGCGCCGCCATCGGCGAGCGAAGTTTTCATCAGGACCCGGCCATTGCGCTGACCCTGGCGCGACACTTTATTGACGGCATGCACAGCGCGGGCATGAAAACCACCGGCAAGCACTTTCCCGGCCACGGCGCGGTCGCGGCCGATTCACACAAAGAGACGCCGCAGGACAATCGCAGCGAAGCGGAAATTCGCCAGCACGATATGCAAATTTTTAAGCAGCTCATTGCTGAGAGCGCGCTGGACGCGATCATGCCCGCCCACGTTATCTATAATCAAATCGATCCCCGACCGGCAAGCGGATCGCCGCACTGGCTTAAACGCGTTTTGCGAGAGGAGCTGGGCTTTGAGGGCGTGATTTTTTCCGACGATCTCTCAATGGAAGGCGCCGCCGTAATGGGTACGATGCCGCAGCGCGCGCAGGCGTCGCTGGAGGCCGGTTGCGATATGATTCTGGTCTGCAACGATCGCGCAGGCGCGGTCAGCGTGCTGGATAATCTGTCGCCGATCAATGCAGAGCGGGCGACATCGCTCTATCATCGGGGAACCTTTACCCGCCAGCAGCTGTCTGGCTCATCACGCTGGAAGGAGGCGAGTCAGGCGTTGACCACGCTTCAGGCACGCTGGCTGGCGCATCAGCGCCGCTGACAGGCAAGCACCCTACAGGATGGCAAGCAATGATTATCTATCTGCACGGTTTTGATTCAACCAGCCCCGGAAATCATGAAAAAGTACTGCAATTGCAGTTTATCGATCCGGATGTACGTCTGCTGAGCTACAGCACGCTGCATCCCAGGCATGATATGCAGTTTTTGCTGAAGGAAACGGACAAGCTTATTCGCAGCGGCGACGACGAGAGGCCGCTGATCTGCGGCGTCGGCCTTGGCGGATTCTGGGCCGAACGCATCGGCTTTCTCAGCGATATCCGTCAGGTCATGTTCAATCCGAATCTCTGGCCGGAAGAGAAGATGGTGGGCAAAATCAACCGTCCGGAAGAGTACGTGGATATCGCGACCAAATGCGTTGAAAACTTTCGCGAAAAAAACCGCGATCGCTGCCTGACCATCCTCTCCCGGCGTGATGAAGCGCTGGATAACCGCCGTTCGGCTGATGCGCTTGGCAGCTTTTACGAAATCATCTGGGACGAGACGGAAAGCCATAAATTCAAAAATATCGCTCCCCATCTTGAACGCATTAAGGCGTTTAAAACCCTCGGTTAACCGCTTTACAGGACGCGGCAGCGATTTTCGGCTGCCCGTCCGATGCCCGCTGTTTGCCTGAAGTTTCCGGCTTTGTCTGATAAAAATTGACCTGCATCAATTTCTACGCGACCACTCATTTCCTCCATGCTATTCTGACCGCAGATAGCGAATTAATATCGCCAACCCTATGTTAATTAAGGATATTTATTTAACCTTTAATTAACGATTGGTTCACATTTTGAGGGGGTCTTTTGACTACACCAATTAAGAAAATTGTTATCGTCGGTGGCGGTGCCGGCGGGCTGGAGCTTGCCACGCAGCTTGGCCGCAAGCTGGGGCGCCGAAAAAAAGCAGAAATCATCCTGGTGGATCGCAATCACAGCCACCTCTGGAAACCGCTGCTGCATGAAGTGGCGACCGGTTCGCTGGACGAGGGCATTGACGGGCTGAGCTACCTTGCCCACGCGCGCAATCACCATTTTCAGTTCCAACTGGGCACGCTGACCGAACTCGATCGCGAAGGCAAGCGGCTGCATCTGGCTGAAATCCGCGATGCGCAGGGCGAGCTGCTGGTGCCGGAGCGCGCGCTGGCCTACGACACGCTGGTGATGGCGCTGGGCAGCACCTCCAACGATTTCGGCACGCCGGGCGTCAAAGACAACTGTATTTTCCTTGATAATCCGCACCAGGCGCATCGCTTTCACAACGAGATGCTCAATCTGTTCCTGAAGTTTTCCGCCACGGAGAACCCGCAGAGCAAGGTGAATATTGCCATTGTGGGCGGTGGCGCAACCGGCGTGGAGCTCTCCGCCGAACTGCATAATGCCGTAAAACAGCTGCACAGCTATGGTTATAAAGGCTTAAACAATCAGGCGTTAAATGTCACTCTGGTTGAAGCGGGTGAACGCATTCTGCCTGCGCTGCCGCCGCGCATTTCCGCTGCGGCACACCAGGAACTGAGCAAGCTTGGCGTCAGAGTGCTGACGCAAACGATGGTAACCAGCGCTGATGACCATGGCCTGAATACCAAATCGGGCGAGGCGATCGCCGCCGATCTGATGGTATGGGCAGCAGGGATTAAAGCGCCAGATTTTATGAAAGATATTGGCGGCCTCGAAACCAATCGCATCAATCAGCTGGTCGTGGGATCCACACTGCAAACCACACGCGACCCGGCCATCTACGCCATCGGCGACTGCGCATCCTGCGCGCTGCCATCGGGCGGATTTGTGCCTCCGCGCGCTCAGTCAGCGCATCAGATGGCATCGTTGGTGCTGAACAACATTCTGGCGGAGATGAAGGGTAAATCGCTTAAGCCTTACGTTTATAAAGATCATGGTTCGCTGGTGTCGCTGTCACGCTTCAGTACCGTGGGCAGCCTGATGGGTAACCTGATGCGTGGCTCAATGATGGTGGAAGGGCGAATTGCTCGCATGGTGTATATTTCTCTTTACCGCATGCATCAGGTGGCGCTGCATGGTTATTTCAAAACCGCGCTGATGATGCTGGTCGGCAGTATTAACCGCGTCATTCGCCCGCGTATGAAACTGCACTAAATCGATTCAACACCGGCGGTTACTTGACTCCATCGCCTGTTTTTCGGCCCGTCTGGCGCATTGCCGCTGCGGGCCTTTTTGCTCTCAGCCCCCGCCACAGCGTGCTTCAGAACTCTCTTAAAAGCATTCTCTTATGACCCGGCAACGCTATTTCTTCCTGTTTTCTTATTGTCACATTTGGGCCTGTTGCGCAAAATCTGTTTCATCTAAACGGCGCGTCGCGCACGCCGATTATAAGCCTCCGCACAGGGACAATGCAGCAGGCAATAATGCGCGGTAACAATTCAGGAGGTTTTCCTGTGAATAAATCAATGTTGGCAGGTATTGGGATTGGCGTCGCTTCAGCGCTGGGCGTAGCGGCCGTAGCAGGTATGAACGTCTTTGACCGCGGGCCGCAATATGCGCAGGTCATCTCGGCAACGCCTATTAAGGAAACGACTAAAAACCCACGTCGCGAATGCCGTAATGTCACTCTGACGCACCGTCGCGCCGTACAGGATGAAAATCGTATTACCGGTTCCGTACTGGGCGCGGTAGCTGGTGGCGTTCTGGGCCATCAGTTTGGCGGCGGACGTGGACGCGATGTGGCGACGGTTGCCGGTGCGCTGGCGGGTGGCTACGGCGGCCATCAGGTTCAGGGCGCGATGCAGGATAATGATACCTACACCACGACCGAGCAGCGCTGCAAAACGGTGTACGAGAAGCAGGAAAAAATGCTGGGCTATGACGTCACCTATAAAATTGGCGACCAGCAGGGGAAAATTCGCATGGATAACGATCCCGGCACCCGCATTCCCGTCGACAGCAACGGCCAACTGGTGCTGAATAACCAGGCATAAATTAAATAACAAAAAACGAACGGCTTAATTTTTAAGCCGTTCGTTTTTTTGTTTCACCGAAAAGAATTCCGCTGGTTTGTTTATTTAACTTTCTGACGCTTAACGTCTGAACATACAGCGCTGAGCAAAAAAAGAGGCACCGGCGTGCCTCTTTTGAATAAATGAATAGCCAACCAACCTATGCCGCATTCGCCACGATCTGCGCCAGAAAATCCCGCACCCAACCGATTCGCGCTTTGCGATCGGCCATGTCACGAATAAAGCGCAGCTTTGTCGGGCCATCAAGCCGCCAGTGCTGCGGCTCCTTTTGTAACAACCCGATCAGCCAGCCCGGATCGGCTTTGTTCTTCTCGGCAAACTCAATAAAGCCGCCTTTTTCGCTGGCTTCAATGCGCCGGATGCCAATAGTCTTCGCGGTCAGGCGCAGCGCGGCGGTATCCAGCAGATTGCGCGCCGCATCTGGCAGCAGACCGAAACGGTCAATCAGCTCGGCTTTCAAATCGTCCAGTTCGCCTTCTGCCTGCGCGCTGGCAATGCGCTTATAAAACGACAGGCGCGTGTTGACGTCAGGAATAAAGTCGTCCGGCAGCAGCGACGGCATTCGCAGTTCAATATCGGTCTGGCTGCTGGTCAAATCCTCCAGCGACGGTTCACGGCCCTCTTTCAGCGCATCAACGGCGTTTTCCAGCAACTCCATATAGAGTGAGAAGCCGATGGTTTCCATCTGCCCACTTTGATCTTCACCAAGAAGCTCCCCGGCGCCGCGGATCTCCAGGTCATGGGTCGCCAGCGCGAAGCCCGCGCCCAAATCTTCCAGCGACGCAATCGCCTCCAGACGCTTATGCGCATCTTTGCTCATCGCTTTAGGATGCGGCGTCAGCAGCCAGGCATAGGCCTGGTGATGCGAACGGCCTACGCGACCGCGCAGCTGGTGCAGCTGAGCAAGGCCAAAGTGGTCGGCGCGCTCAATGATAATGGTATTGGCGGTAGGAATATCGATACCGGTTTCAATGATGGTGGTGCAGACCAGCACGTTGAAACGTTGATGGTGAAAGTCGTTCATCACCCGTTCCAGATCGCGTTCGCGCATCTGGCCGTGACCAATCGCCACGCGCGCTTCCGGCACCAGCTCCGCCAGGCGACCGGCCGCCTTTTCGATATTTTCCACGTCATTGTAGAGATAATAGACCTGGCCGCCGCGCAGCACTTCGCGCAGTACCGCCTCGCGGATCACCAGGCTGTCGAACTGGCGAACAAAAGTTTTGACCGCCAGACGACGCGCAGGCGGCGTCGCGATAATCGACAGATCGCGCATGCCGCTCATCGCCATGTTCAGCGTGCGTGGGATCGGCGTGGCGGTCAGCGTCAGAATATCCACATCGGCACGCATGGCTTTAATGCGCTCTTTATGACGCACGCCAAAGCGGTGCTCTTCATCAACGATCAGCAGCCCCAGATCGCGCCATTTGATCTCGTCCGCCAGCAGCTTGTGTGTGCCAACAAGGATATCGATTTTGCCTTCGCGTGCGTCGTTAAGGATTTGCGTTTGCTCTTTCGCGCTGCGAAAGCGCGAGATCATCTCAATACGTACCGGCCAGTTGGCGAAGCGATCGCGGAAGTTGTCGTAATGCTGTTGGGCGAGCAGGGTGGTCGGCACCAGCACCGCCACCTGCTTGTGGTTTTCCACCGCCAGAAAGGCCGCTCGCATGGCCACTTCGGTTTTACCGAAGCCAACGTCGCCGCAGACCAGACGATCCATCGCCAGCGGCTGGCACATATCGCTCAGTACGGCATTGATGGCCTGCGCCTGGTCGGGCGTGGTTTCGAACGGAAAGCTTTCGCAGAAAAGCTGATACTGTTCACGATCGTGCTTAAAGGCAAAACCGGCTTTGGCCGCGCGCTGTGCGTAGATGTCCAGCAGTTCCGCCGCCACGTCGCGCACTTTCTCCGCCGCTTTCTGTCGCGCGCGCGACCACGCGTCGCTGCCAAGCTTGTGCAGCGGCGCGTTTTCATCGGCGCCGCCTGCGTAACGGCTGATCAGATGCAGCGACGAAACGGGCACGTACAGCTTTGCGTCTCCGGCGTAGGTGAGCATCAGGTATTCCGCCGTAATACCGCCGGTTTCCAGCGTGGTCATGCCCATATAGCGGCCAACGCCATGCTCCAGATGCACTACCGGCTGGCCGGGATGCAGCTCCGCCAGGTTGCGGATCAGCACGTCCGGGTTGATGGTGCGGCGGTTGTCCTGACGGCGATGGCTGACGCGCTCACCCAGCAGATCGCTTTCGCAAATCAGCGCGCGCTGACGCGGCTCGTCGATAAAGCCACGCTCGCTGGCGCCAATCATCAAATAGTGCCCCGATTCTGCCGCATCGCTGAGGGCGCGAATCGGCTTCGGTATAATTTTAATGCGCGCCAGCAGTTCCTGTAGCGCTTCACGTCGGCCTTCACTTTCAACGGAGAAGACGATGGCGCCGGAAAAATTTTCGCTAAAGCGGCGTAGCGCGTCGAGCGGCGCTTTAGCCTGCGCCTGCACGGCGATGTCCGGCAGTGCCTGATAGCCAAGGTTGGTGTTGACGGCTTTGTCGGCAAGCAGGTCGGTCTTTAACTGCACGCGCGACCAGCGCTTTAACTCGCTAAACAGCGCGTCGGTTCGCAGCCAGAGCGTTTCCGGCGGTAAAAGCGGGCGCATCGGATCAACGCGGCGGCTGTCAAAACGCGACGTCACCTCCTGCCAGAATCGTTCGGCGCCGCCTTCGAGATCGCCGGTGCTCACCAGCAGCGCGTTGTCCGGCAGGTAGCTGAACAGCGGCGGCAGCGGCTGCGAGAAAAAGAGCGGCTGCCAGTATTCAATACCGGCGGGCAGCGTGCCCTTGCTCACCTGTTGATAGATATGCTCCGCTTCGCGCCGCACGTCAAAGTGTTCGCGCCACTGGCTGCGAAACAGCTCAATCGCGGTTTTATCGGTCGGGAATTCATGCGCGGGAAGCAGGTTAATGGCCTCGACTTCTTCCAGCGTGCGCTGGCTGTCGGGATCGAACAGTCGCAGGCTGTCTGTCTCATCATCGAAGAAGTCAATGCGATACGGCTGCTCGCTACCCATCGGGAAGAGATCCAGCAGCGCGCCGCGCGTGGCGTATTCGCCGTGCTCCATCACCTGATCGACATGGCGATAGCCCGCCTGTTCAAGCTGCGTGCGCAGCGTATCGCGCGAAAGCAACTGGCCTTTCTGCATCACCAGCGCATGACCGTGCAGGAAACTGTGCGGGCAAACGCGCTGCATCAGCGTATTCACCGGCAGGATCAGTACGCCTTGCGTCATGGACGGCAGACGATAGAGCGTGGAAAGACGCGCTGAAATAATATCCTGATGCGGAGAAAAACTGTCGAAAGGCAGGGTTTCCCAGTCGTTCAGGCGGCTGACCGGCCGATCGGTGAACTGTTTGATCTCGTCGTGCAGCCGGAGCGCGTGCTGCATGTCGGCGACGATCAGCACCACCGGGCCGCTGTGACGCTCAATAATTTCCGCGCATTCAACCGCGCAGGCGGCGCCGGTAAGCTGTCCCAACTGCCGCTGGTCACCGGGTTTTAAGGGCAGGGTATATCGACTCTTTTCAGGCATAATCAGTCAGAGGATCTCTTTGCTGCGGGTAGAACAGGACACCCACGGTCCCGTTTTGGCTCATCGGAGTATACCGCTATTTTGGCGATTGTTGAGTGTAGTGCATTCTGGGTCGGTCAATGTTTGCCCAGACGAGCTCTTTTTCGCCGTGATAGCTGTGATTGCCGTCATCCCACTTCACGTAATAGCCTGCTGGCGCATCGCCCGGTTCGAACACGTTAATCACCATTCCTTTAATGTCGCCGGTTTTATGCCTGACAATACTGCCTTTTGGAAATTTTGGCATCGTGCTTCTCCTGTACGCGTTTCCCGTTTTAATTGTAGGGTTTAAACACGCTTCTGCCGTCTTATAGTGAAGAATTTCGCCGGGCTGCGCTAAATTTAATCAACATGCATTTTTTCCGCCACGATGTCATGCCTGCTGACAAAACTAAGCAGAATAGTCAGCGGGTTATGGTTCCATAACGTTCCGCTAACCTTTATTATCTTCGATCACTTTTGCTAACGCTTCGCTACAAGACGGATCCTATGTATCAACCTGTCGCGTTATTTATTGGTCTGCGCTACATGCGTGGACGCGCGTCGGACCGCTTCGGGCGGTTCGTCTCCTGGCTCTCCGCCATCGGTATCACGCTGGGCGTGCTGGCGCTGGTGACCGTTCTGTCGGTTATGAACGGCTTCGAACATGAACTGGAAAAAAGCACCCTGAATTTGATGCCACAGGCGCTGATCACCAGTGAGAAAGGCTCAATCAATCCGCAACAGACGCCCGCAGCGTCGCTTAAGGTGCACGGCGCCAGTAACATTACGCCGCTGACCACCGGCGACGTGGTGCTTCAGAGCGCGCGCAGCGTTGGCGTGGGCGTAATGTTGGGCATCAATCCGGACGAGCCGGATCCGCTGTCGCCTTTTTTGGTTAACGTCGAGCAGGGCGATCTTCAGTCCGGCAAATACAATGTGATTATGGGCGAGCAGCTTGCGGCCCAGCTTGGCGTGAAGCGCGGTGAGCAGATCCGCCTGATGGTGCCGTCCGCCAGCCAGTTCACGCCGATGGGCCGTCTGCCCAGCCAGCGCCTGTTTACCGTGATTGGCACCTTTGCCGCCAACAGCGAGGTCGACGGCTATCAAATTCTTACCAATCAGCAGGATGCATCAAAGCTGATGCGCTATCCGCCGGGCAATATCACCGGCTGGCGACTGTGGCTGGATAAGCCGCTTCAGGTCGATACGCTCAGTAAACAGACGCTGCCGGACGGTCTGGTATGGAAAGACTGGCGCGAGCGCAAGGGCGAACTTTTCCAGGCGGTGCGCATGGAAAAAAACATGATGGGCCTGCTGCTCAGCCTGATCGTCGCGGTGGCGGCGTTTAATATTATTACCTCGCTTGGCCTGCTGATTATGGAGAAGCAGGGCGAAGTGGCTATTCTGCAAACCCAGGGACTGACGCGGCGGCAAATCGTGATGGTGTTTATGGTACAGGGCGCGACGGCGGGCATTGTCGGATCGCTGCTGGGCGCGCTGCTCGGCCTGTTGCTGGCCAGCCAGCTCAATAATCTGATGCCGCTGATTGGCGCCTTCCTTGACGGCGCGGCGCTGCCGGTTGAGATTTCTCTGCCGCAGGTGGCGACCATCACCCTTATTGCGATGGTCGTTGCGCTGCTTTCAACGCTTTATCCTTCCTGGCGCGCTGCCGCCGTTCAACCCGCTGAGGCTTTACGTTATGAGTAGTTCGATTCTGTTGCAGTGCGACAACCTGTGCAAACGCTATCAGGAAGGCAGCGTGCAGACCGATGTCCTGCGCAACGTCTCTTTTAACGTGGCGCCGGGCGAAATGATGGCCATCGTCGGCAGTTCCGGCTCCGGTAAAAGTACGCTGATGCATCTGCTGGGCGGGCTTGATACGCCAACCTCCGGCGATGTGATATTTAGTGGCAAGTCGCTGAACGGCATGTCCCAGGCGGCAAAAGCCGACATGCGCAACCGCGAACTGGGCTTTATTTATCAGTTTCACCATCTCCTGCCGGACTTCAGCGCGCTGGAAAACGTTGCCATGCCGCTGCTCATCGGGAAAAAAAACAAGGCGGAAGCGGAAGCAAAAGCGCGCGAAATGCTGGCGGCGGTGGGGTTAGAGAAACGCGCCGCACATCGTCCCGCTGAGCTTTCCGGCGGCGAACGTCAACGCGTGGCGATAGCCCGTGCACTGGTGAACACGCCGCGTCTGGTACTGGCCGATGAGCCGACCGGGAACCTTGACGCGCGCAACGCCGACGCCATTTTCGATCTGCTCGGCGAGTTGAACGTGCGACAGGGCACGGCGTTTCTGGTGGTGACGCACGATCTGCATCTGGCGAAGCGGCTGACGCGGCAGATGGAGATGCGCGACGGCCAGCTGACTTCCCCGACAGGGGCACGATAATGGCTGGTTCGCTCTCACTTTTACTGGGCCTGCGCTTCAGTCGTGGGCGTCGACGCAGCGGCATGGTTTCGCTGATCTCCATTATCTCAACCGTTGGCATCGCGCTGGGCGTGGCGGTGCTGATCGTCGGCCTCAGTGCGATGAACGGCTTTGAACGGGAGTTGAATAACCGCATTCTGGCGGTGGTGCCGCACGGCGAAATCGAGCCGGTCAACCAGCCGTTCAGCGGCTGGCAGGCGTTACTGCCGAAAGTCGCGAAGGTGCCGGGCATCGCTGCTGCCGCGCCCTATATCAATTTTACCGGCCTGATTGAGAGCGGCGCGAAGCTCCAGGCGGTGCAGGTGAAAGGCGTTGATCCTCAGCAGGAGACAAAACTGAGCGCGCTGCCTTCCTGGGTGCAAAACGGCGCCTGGCAACGTTTTGGCGCAGGCAAGCAGCAAATTATTTTAGGTCAGGGCGTGGCGAACAGCCTGAAAGTGAAAGAGGGCGACTGGCTCACCATCCTGATCCCCAACAGCGATCCTGAGCATAAACTGTTGCAGCCGCAGCGCGTACGGCTTCAGGTCAGCGGCATTCTGGCGCTGAGCGGCATGCTCGATCACAGCCTCGCGCTGGTGCCGCTGAAAGATGCGCAGCAGTATCTCAATATGGGTGACAACGTCACGGGCATTGCGATGAAAATGAATAACCCGTTTCTTGCGCAGAAACTGGTTCGCGATGCGGGCGAGGTGACGCAGTCGTACGTTTATATCCGTAGCTGGATTGGCACCTACGGCTATATGTACCGTGACATTCAGATGATCCGCGCCATTATGTATCTGGCGATGGTGCTGGTGATCGGCGTGGCCTGTTTCAATATTGTCTCCACGCTGGTGATGGCGGTCAAAGACAAGAGTGGCGATATCGCGGTGCTGCGCACGCTGGGCGCGGGCGACGGCCTGATCCGCGCTATTTTTATCTGGTACGGCCTGCTGGCCGGTTTGGTGGGTAGCATCAGCGGCGTGGTGGTCGGCGTGCTCGCCGCCTTTAACCTCTCACCGATCATTCGTGGCATCGAGTCGCTAACCGGCTCACACTTTCTGTCGGGCGATATCTATTTTATCGATTTCCTGCCGTCGGAAGTGCACTGGCTGGACGTCGCCATCGTACTGGGAACGTCGCTGGTGCTGAGTCTGGTTGCCAGTTGGTATCCGGCAAGACGCGCCAGCCGCATCGATCCTGCGCGTGTACTGAGCGGGCAGTAAACGATGTATTACGGCTTTGATATTGGCGGGAGCAAAATCGCGCTGGGCGTTTATAACCGGCAACGGCGGCAGGTGTGGACTAAACGCATCGCTACGCCGAAAGAAGATTATGCGGCGTTACTGGATGCGCTGACTTTGCTGACGCAGGAAGCTGACGCGTTTTGCGGCGAGCGTGGCAGCGTGGGCATTGGCGTGCCGGGGTTGCCGGTGCCCGATGACGGCACGCTTTTTACCGCCAATATTCCCGCCGCGCGCGGCAAAACGCTACAGGCCGATCTCAGCAGGCGGCTGTCGCGCGAGGTGCGCATTGATAACGATGCAAACTGCTTCGCGCTCTCTGAAGCCTGGGATGATGAGTTTCAGGTCTACCCGGTGGTGCTGGGGTTAATACTCGGCACGGGCGTCGGCGGAGGTCTGATCGTTGATGGCAAGCCGGTGACCGGCCGAAATTATATTGTGGGTGAGGTGGGACACATGCGCCTGCCGGTGGATGCGCTGGAGATCCTCGGACGCGACGTCACCCTGCCGCTGTGCGGCTGCGGAAAACGTGGCTGTATTGAAACCTGGCTCTCCGGGCCGGGTTTTTCCCGCCTGTGGCAGCAGCATAATCAGTGCGCTCTCAGTGCGCCTGAAATCATTGCCCGCTATTATCAGGGAGACGAACGGGCCATTGCCCACACTGCGCGCTTCAGGGCGCTGTTGGCGATCTGCCTGGGCAACCTGCTGACGGTGCTGGATCCGCATCTGGTGGTGCTGGGCGGTGGCCTTTCAAATTTCGACGCGCTTTATGAGGGGCTGGCTGAAAGCGTTACGCCGCATCTTTTGTCGGTTGCCAAAGCGCCCCGCTTTGAGAAAGCGCGTCACGGAGACGCGGGAGGAATGCGCGGTGCCGCCTTCCTGCATGTTGAGGATAGTCTATGATTCGTACGCCCCGTCGCCGCCTGCGGTTGGCACGTTATAAAAAAAATCGTCGTCAGGTCCATCAACGCTTTCGTCAGCGTATTTTTGAGCGCGATCGTAATCTGGAGATCGCCCGCAACCCGCTGCCGCGTGTGGTGGTGCTGACCGGCGCAGGCATCTCGGCGGAGTCGGGCATTCGTACCTTCCGCGCCGCTGATGGTCTGTGGGAAGATCATAAAGTGGAGGAGGTGGCGACGCCGGAAGGCTTCGCCCGCGATCCTGCTAAAGTTCAGGCATTCTACAACGCCCGCCGTCGTCAGCTCCAGCAGCCGGAAATCCAGCCCAATGCTGCGCATCTGGCACTGGCTGAGCTGGAGTCGATGCTCGGCGATCGTTTTTTACTGGTGACGCAGAATATCGATAACCTGCATGAGCGCGCCGGCAACCGTAACGTCATCCATATGCATGGCGAGCTGCTGAAAGTACGCTGCGCCAACAGCGGGCAAATCCTGCACTGGACGGAAGACGTCGGGCCCGACGATCGCTGCCACTGCTGCCAGTTTCCTTCCGCACTGCGGCCGCATGTTGTGTGGTTTGGCGAAATGCCGTTGCAGATGGATGAGATCTACGACGCGCTCGCGCAGGCGGAGTATTTTATTGCTATCGGTACCTCCGGGCATGTCTATCCAGCGGCGGGCTTCGTGCATGAGGCAAAATTACACGGCGCACATACCGTTGAATTGAATCTGGAGCCCAGCCAGGTCGGCAGCCAGTTTGAGGATGTGAAGTACGGACTGGCAAGCGAAATTGTACCGGCGTTTGTGCAGGGCCTGCTGCAAAAAGTTGGCCGTTAGGCCGCTTCTGTTATCATAAAAGCGATCGCATGACGATCGCTCTCTCACTTGACAGTAATAAACTCAACAACCCCGGTATATTTATTACTACGCCTGTTACGTTAATTTATTACTTTTCTTTGTGATAAGGGGTTATTTTAATAATACCCTTCTCTATTTTATTTATCGTTTATGTAACATTAACGTTTAATAAACCATTACTGTTTTATTGTGTTTTATGAAATACCTTGATTTTTATTTTCATATAATGAAAATTGAGGTTATTCTATTGATGTCATGGAGGCTGTTAATAAAATAAGCAGAAATTATTAACGCAATAACTCTCTAATAAACAGTTGTATTTAATATATTAAGGACGATAAGTATTTATGAAATACGCTATTTTAGCTGCCGGACTTTTTGCTGTTACCCTTACACCTTGCGCAACCTTCGCCGGAGACCATACCGTCACGCTCGGTTATTCACACATTAAAGCGAGCAATTTGCCTGCAACGAAAGGCGCTACGGTGAAATATCGCTATGAATGGGACTCGCCGATAAGCGTGATCGGTTCACTTACCTATGCACGTGGAGATGATGAACAGCGCTATGGGTATGACAACACCGCTTATGCAAAAGACAAAGTAACCTACGCTTCTCTGATGATGGGGCCTGCGTGGCGCGTGAATGATTATGTCAGTCTGTACGGTCTTGTTGGTGTAGCGCGTGCAAAAGAGCAATTCAGTTATAAAGAAACCTATTATGGATCGCATGTTGCTTATAACGCTACCGCCACAGAAACGAAAGCGGCCTGGGGCCTCGGCGTGCAGATTAACCC
Organism: Erwinia oleae; assembly: GCF_000770305.1. GTDB lineage: Bacteria > Pseudomonadota > Gammaproteobacteria > Enterobacterales > Enterobacteriaceae > Erwinia > Erwinia oleae. The sequence continues at coordinate 66,104 of NZ_JNVB01000007.1, read as the reverse complement.
GTGGGAAAATGTCGCTATCGATATCGGCTACGAAGGGGCGAAATTTGAACAGGTTAAAGCCAACGGTTTCAACGTTGGTGTAGGCTACCGTTTCTGACGTTTCTTTTGTCTGTCAGGTGGGCAGCGTCCCACCTGTATTGCCTCCCTACGATTGATAACGAAGATCCCGTCAACTTTCAGCGAACATCCGTCTTTATAACAACCGCTTTTTCCTCTCCGGAAGCCCCAGCGCCAGATGCGCTATCACACCGCCCAACACGCCCCAAAACGCTGCGCCAACGCCGAGCAGGCTGAGTCCTGAAGCGGTAATCAGAAAGGTGATAACCGCTGCATCACGCTGTGACTCGTCCGCCAGCGCGCGTTGCAGGCTGCCCGCAATCGTCCCCAGCAGCGCCAGCCCGGCAAGAGTATGAATTAACGCTGGCGGAACGGCGTTGAAAAGCTGCACTACCGCAGCACCAAAAATACCCGCAACCAGATAGAAAAAACCCGCGCAGACGGCGCCCCAGTAGCGGCGTTGCGGATCGGGGTGCACTTCCGGCCCCATGCAAATGGCGGCGGTAATGGCCGCGATGCAGACGGAAAATACGCCAAAAGGCGCGAGCAGCAGCGCAGCCAGGCCGGTCCAGCTCATCAGTGAAGAAACCGGGGTGGGATAACCTGCCGCCCTGAGCGTGGCGATGCCCGGTGCGTTTTGCGAAGCCATGGTAACAATAAAAAACGGCAGGCCGATGCCCAGCAGCGTCGCAAACGTAAAGTGCGGCGCGGTGTACGATGGCAGAGAAAAACGCAGCGGCTCATCGCTGAAATGAATGCTGCCGCTCAGTGCCGCCGCCAGCAGACCGGTCAGCAGGGCAATAACAACGGCGTAACGCGGCAGATAGCGTCGACACAGCAGCCAGGCCAGACACATGCTGCCCGCCAGCGGAAAGTCGAGCGATAAGGAAGTAAATGCATCCATGCCGAAGCGCAGCAGAATACCGGCCAGCATCGCGGCAGAGATCGCCTGAGGAATATGATTCATCAGGCGGGCAAACAGGCCGGTGACGCCACACAGCAGGATCAGCGCGGAGGCGAATATAAATACGCCGACCGCCTCAGCGACGGACGTTCCCGGCAGGCTGGTTGCCAGCAATGCTGCGCCTGGCGTAGACCAGGCGGTGAGGACAGGCGTGCGATACCAGAGCGACAGGCCGATTGAGGTCACGCCCATCGCCAGGCCAAGCATGGTCAGCCAGCCACCAGTTTGTAGAGCGGATGCCCCGGCGGCCTCTGCCGCCTGGAAGATCAGCGCGGCGGAGCTGGCATAGCCCACCAGCACCGCCACCAGACCAGCAGTGATGGCAGGAAAAGTCAGATGACGTAGCGAGGGGGGAGAGAGCATAATAAACCGGCTGTTGTGCGTTATAACGTCCAATGTAGCATTGTGCGTTATAACGCACAAACTGAATCTTGTCAGGGAGCCGCCATGAGTGATTTACCGCCCGATCCGGGATCAACGCTGAAAGCGCTGCGCGCCGCGCGCGCCTGGAGCCTGAGCCAGACTGCCGCGCAAACCGGCGTCAGTAAAGCGATGCTGGGGCAAATCGAGCGAGGAGAATCCAGCCCGACGGTCGCCACGCTGTGGAAAATCGCCACGGGTTTTAACGTGCCGTTTTCGCTGTTTATCACTTCGCGGTTACCTGATGCCCCTTGCAAAGCGACGCCTGGCGCACCGCAGCCGGTCTGGCAGCAGCACAGCGCCGCCATGCGCGCGGCGTCAATGTTTCCCTTTGATGACGAGCTGCGCGTCGACATGCTGATCGTTGAGCTGGCTGCCGGGCAATGCAGCGTGTCCTCGGCGCATGAACGCGGCGTCATTGAACACGTTATCGTGATCGAGGGCCAGCTGATGCTGAAGGTCAGTGACCAGTGGCATACGCTTGAGGCAGAGCAGGGGCTGCGTTTTCAGGCCGATCAACCGCATACGTATCGTAATGATGGCAGCCAGACGGCGCGCTTTTACAGTCTCATTCACTACGGCGCGCAGAAAATATGGCCCGACGATGCCACAAGCCGCTAAAGTTAACAGTGCATGGATTTTTCGCTGCGGAAGTGACCTGACGCAAAACTCCGGGGCGCTGAGATGTTAATAATATGTGCTCGTATTCAGAGGGACGACAGATGAACAAATTACTCGATCGCTTCTTAAACTATGTTTCTTACGACACGCAGTCCAAAAGTAATGTGCGGCAGGTGCCAAGCACGGAGGGGCAGTGGACGCTGGCTCGCGTGCTCAAAGCGGAGCTTGAAGCGCTGGGGCTGTCAGACGTTACGCTAAGCGATCACGGAATTGTTATGGCGACGCTGCCTTCCACCGTAGCGTGGCCGGTGCCGACCATTGGATTTATCGCCCACATGGATACGTCGCCAGACTTCACGGCAAAGCATGTGACGCCACAGATTGTTGAAAACTATCGCGGCGGCGACATCGCTTTAGGCATGGGCGATGAAATTCTCTCGCCGGTGATGTTTCCGGTGCTGCACAGTCTGACCGGGCATACGCTGATCACCACCGACGGCAAAACCCTGCTGGGCGCGGATGATAAAGCCGGCGTGGCGGAAATTATGACTGCGCTGGCGCGTTTAAAAGGTGAAAACATTGCGCATGGCGACATTCGCATCGCTTTCACGCCGGATGAAGAGGTAGGACGCGGCACCCGCAGCTTTGACGTCAACGCGTTTGGCGCGTCGTGGGCCTACACCGTTGACGGCGGCGGCATGGGCGAGTTTGAATATGAAAACTTCAATGCCGCCTCGGTGACCGTTAAGATCACGGGTAATAACGTTCATCCGGGCACGGCGAAGGGCGTGATGGTTAACGCGCTGGATCTGGCGATGCGTTTTCATGCGGCGATGCCAGAGAAAGAGGTACCGGAGCAGACGTCAGGCTATGAAGGCTTTTATCATCTGCACGGCATCAAGGGCGTGGTTGATAAGGCGGAGCTGCACTACATTATTCGCGATTTTGACCGTGACAGTTTTGCGGCGCGCAAACAGACCATGCAGAATATTGCTGCATCGCTGTCAAAAGGGCTCCATGCCGACTGCTCAATTGAGGTGCAGATCGACGACAGCTACTTCAATATGAAAGAAAAAATTGAGGCGCATCCACATATTATTGATATTGCGCTTCAGGCGATGCGGGATCTGGATATTGAACCGGACGTGAAGCCCATTCGCGGCGGAACCGACGGCGCGGCGCTCTCATTTATGGGGCTGCCGTGTCCAAATTTGTTTACCGGCGGCTACAACTATCACGGTAAGCATGAGTTTGCTTCGCTGGACAACATGGAAAAAGCGGTGGCGACCATTACGCGCATCGCCGCGTTAACCGCCGAGCGCGCCCGCAAGCAATAAACATCCGGCCCGTTCAGGGCCGGAGAGTATTACTCTTCTTCGCTAAAAAACCAGTAACCGCAGTTGACCAGTGCGGTGAGCTGCGTCAGGAAAGAGGGATCGTCCAGCGCCACACCCAGCGCTTCAGCATTCAGAACCTGCTGGTTCGCCATGCTCATCAGCGCAGCGTGCTGTGAAGATTCCACCTGCTCGCCATTAACAAAAACGGTCTGCCCAATTTGCAGTACGCGCAGGCCGCCCAGGCGGGTCAGTGAGTCACCTTCGTGCAGCGCATCATATATTTCATCCGGCTGATAAGGCGGCTCCGGCGGCGCGGCATCCAGCTCGTGGCGTGACTGAGAGATAAACTCGCCGAACCACTGGTTAAACTGTTCCGGCTGATTCACCACCTCAAGCATCATGGCGCGAATGCCGTCGATCTCCTGTGGCAGGATCTCGGCCGGGTTGTCGCGCGGTTGAATATCCGGATCGGCAAAGCGATAGCTGCCCAGCTCGCGTGACAACACATAGTCGGCGAAGCCGCTGATCAGCTCGCGTCCGCTCGGCGCACGGAAGCCAACGGAGTAGTTGATGGCATTTTCCAGCGAATAACCTTCATGCGGGAAGCCCGGCGGAATATAGAGGATGTCGCCTGGTTCCAGCTCTTCGTCAATGATCGCTTCAAAAGGATCGACCTGTAACAAATCGGGGTGCGGGCAGTGCTGTTTCATCGGCACTTTTTCGCCCACGCGCCAGCGGCGACGGCCGGTCCCCTGAATGATGAAGACATCATATTGATCGAGATGCGGCCCGACGCCGCCGCCCGGCACCGCGAAGGAGATCATCAGATCGTCGATGCGCCAGTCCGGCAGGAAGCGAAACGGTCGCATCAGCGCGGCAGAAGCCTCATGCCAGTGATCGACCGCCTGTACCAGCAGCGACCAGTTATTCTCACCAAGGTGATCGTAGCTTTCAAACGGGCCGTGGCTGACCTGCCACTTGCCGTCCTGATGGCTGACCAGGCGGCTGTCCACTTCGTTCTCCATCGCCAGCCCGGCCAGTTCATCCGGCGAGATGGGATCGACAAAGTCTTTAAATCCGCGCTTGAGCACTACCGGACGTTTCTGCCAGTAGCGCTGAATGAAGTCGGGCCAGTTGAGATCGAGCTGATAATCCATGAGCAATTTTCCTGTGACGCTGAATTTAGCCGAGTATAACAGCACTGTGAGCGCCAGGCATTTGCCGCATGCTCAGGGATCGTCGTGCAGCACGCCCTGACGGCGAAAAACCACCTCCATCTTTGCGCCGCCGAGCGGGCTGGTCGTCGCAATAATATCGCCGGTGTACTGTTCCAGAATATCGCGGGCAACCGACAGTCCCAAACCCTGACCCGGTCTCAGCGTGTCGGCGCGCTGTCCGCGAATAAAAATCATATCCCGCTTGCTTTCCGGGATGCCCGGGCCATCGTCCTCGACGATCAGATGCAGCTGATCGTCCGTCTGTCTCGCGCTGATCTCTACAAATTCAAGGCAGTATTTGCAGGCGTTATCCAGCACGTTGCCCATCACTTCCATAAAGTCATTTTGATCGCCGATGAAGGTCAGTTCAGGAGAAATATCCAGCGTGAGCGTCACGCCTTTGTGTTGATAAACTTTATTCAGCGCCGAGCAGAGGCTGTCGAGCAGGGCAGGCACCGAATGAAGATCACGCTTAAGCACGTTGTGATCCGCCTCCATGCTGGCGCGATGCAGATAGTAGCCAATTTGCTGCGAAATACGACTGATCTGCTCTAACATGATTGGTTCTGCCTGTTCAATCGGCAGCGTGCCGCGCAGCGATCGCAAGGTGGTTTGCAGCACCGCCAGCGGCGTTTTCAGGCTGTGGGTGAGGTCGCTCAGCGTGGTGCGATAGCGCGTATGGCGCTGATGTTCGTTATCCAGCAGCAGATTGAGATTGCGTACCAGGCTGCGCAACTCCTGCGGTGGGTGCGGCTCAAGCGTGTCGCGGCTGCCGCTCTCCAGCTCGCGAACCTGGCCGGCCAGCGTGCCGATCGGACGCAGGCTCCAGTGCGCCGCCAGCCACAGCAACGGAATAACCAGCAGCAGATTGACCAGCAGCACATAGCTGAACCACGACCACACCACGTCGGCGTGCTGAAGCTGTTGCGGAATGGTATCGACCACGACGATGGTGAGCGCGGGCAGCGAGGCAGTCGCCGTATAGCGATTGACCGCGACAGAGTGCGTGAACGTGTCGTTATTGTCATCGTCATAGGCGGTGAGTCGGTTCTGCGCTTCCTGATCGTTACCCAGCGCCTGGCGGCTGGTGCTGTTATCGGTATCGATTTCATAAAAATCGGCGTGCTTCAGCCAGTTCTTTTTGATTTTTTTGCGGATTTCCGGCACGTCGCGTAGTTGCCACAGCAGCTTGCCTTTATCGTTATAGATAAACACCAGCGTGGGGAAATTAAGCGAGACGCGCTCTGGTTTAGCGATAGTCAACCGATCGTCCTGCCACTGTGCGAGGGTAAAGAACAGATTGCTTTCGCCGCGCATCACCCGATAGCTGTTTTTATCGAAACTGACCACGTAGCCGAAGACCGCCACCATGCCCCAGGAGAGCGACAGGATCAGCACCACGGCGGCGGTAGCCAGCAGAAAACGGGCGCGCAGCGAGAAGGGGCGGGCAGAGCGAAAGCGCTTCATCGATCAGAGATCAAACCGGTAGCCCTGACCACGCACGGTCGTTATCACGTCGCCCGGATGCTCGGCCAGCATCTTTTTACGCAGCCGGCCCATCAGTACATCAATGGTATGGCTTTCGCGCAGTTCCGCGTCCGGGTAAAGCTGAAGCATCAGGGAATCTTTGCTGACCACCTTGCCTGCGTTGCGGATCAGCGTTTCGATAATGGTGTATTCAAAGGCGGTGAGTTTAATTTGCTGCTCGCTGATTTTGAGTTCCCGGCGCGAAAGGTCAATCTGAAATGCGCCCAGCGTGACCACCTGCGAGGCGAGGCCGCTGTTGCGGCGCATCAGCGCCTGCATGCGTGCGACCACTTCCTCAATGTGAAAAGGTTTGGTGACGTAGTCGTCGGCACCGGCTTCCAGCGCTTCAACTTTCGCCTGCCAGCCGTCCCGCGCAGTCAGCACCAGGATCGGCTGTTTCGCCGCCTGTGCGCGCCAGCGGCGGATCAGCGTCATGCCGTCTTCATCAGGCAGGCCTAAATCAACCAGCGTAATATCCGGCGTATGTTCGCTGAGGTAATAGTCCGCTTCTTTGGCGTCCTCCGCAGCATCAACCTGATGGCCCATCTCGCGCAGTTGCACGGCAAGATGGTGGCGGAGCACAGAATTATCTTCCACAATCAGTACACGCATATCAATACTCTTAAACAAGGTGATCCGGCTGAGTATAGAGTAAAAGAGCTAAACCATGCGTTAACGCGGGCCGGGGAAACCGGCCCGGCGGGGGTTACTTCAGATCGTCAACCATCTGCACGGCGCGGCCGAGATAGTTGGCCGGCGTCATCTGCTTCAGCCGGGTTTTTTCTTCTTCCGGCAGCGCCAGACCGTCGATAAAGGCCTTCATGCCTTCCGCGTCCACGCGTTTGCCGCGCGTCAGCTCTTTCAGCTTCTCATAAGGTTTTTCGATGCCGTAACGGCGCATCACGGTCTGGACAGGCTCTGCCAGCACTTCCCAGTTATGATCCAGCTCGTCAAGCAGGCGGTCGCGGTTCACTTCCAATTTGGAGATGCCCTTCAGCGTGGCCTGATAGGCGATGATCGCATAACCGACGCCGACGCCGAGGTTGCGCAGCACCGTCGAATCGGTCAGGTCACGCTGCCAGCGGGACACCGGCAGCTTGCTCGCCAGATGTTGCATCACCGCATTCGCCAGGCCCAGATTGCCTTCTGAGTTTTCAAAGTCGATCGGGTTGACTTTATGCGGCATGGTCGAAGAGCCGATCTCGCCGGCAATGGTTTTCTGTTTGAAGTGGTTAAGCGCCACGTAGCCCCAGATATCGCGATCGAAATCGATCAGGATGGTGTTGAAGCGAGCGATGCAGTCGAACAGTTCTGCAATGTAATCGTGCGGCTCAATCTGCGTGGTGTAAGGGTTCCAGGTGATCCCCAGCGAGGTCACAAAGCTTTCGCTCAGCTGATGCCAGTCCACGTCCGGGTAGGCGGCGATGTGCGCATTATAGTTACCCACCGCGCCGTTAATTTTGCCCAGTATTTCAACGCGCTCAAGTTGACGCAGCTGGCGTTCGAAACGGTAAGCCACGTTCGCCATCTCTTTGCCGAGCGTTGATGGCGTGGCGGGCTGACCGTGGGTGCGTGAGAGCAGGGGAATGTCGCGATACTGTATGGCAAGCGCCTTCACCGCACCGATGATCTGCTGCCAGTAAGGCAGGATCACCTCACGGCGGGCCGTTTCCAGCATCAGGGCATGCGACAGATTATTGATATCTTCAGAGGTACAGGCGAAGTGAATAAATTCAGACACGGCGTGCAGCGCCGGAACGTTCGCAACTTTTTCCTTCAGGAAATATTCGACGGCCTTCACATCATGATTGGTGGTGCGCTCAATGGTTTTAATACGTGCGGCGTCTTCCTGATTAAAATCAGCGACAATGGCATCAAGGAAAGCGTTTGCGTCGGCGTCAAATGCAGGAACTTCCCCGATCTCTGCGCAGGCGGCCAGCTTTTGTAACCAGCGAACCTCAACCTCCACGCGAAACTTCAGCAGGCCATATTCGCTGAAGATGCCGCGTAGCGGGCTGACTTTGTCGCCATAGCGGCCGTCAACGGGTGATACAGCGGTCAGAGAGGATAATTCCATCAGTGCGACTCCTGGACAATTAAGTTTAAAGTGAAGGCCCGGACATGCGGGACAGCATTTGCTTTGCTTCTCTGGCAAGGCGGTTGCGCGAAAACATCAGTTGCAGGCGGCCGCCGCCAACCTGATGCCACAGCACCGCGGCGCGAATACCGGCCAGCAGCGTGGCGCGAACTTTGCTCTGGATCTGGCTGTTTTGCAGCACGGCGGGCGAACCGGTCACCTGAATACGCGGGCCGAGCGGGCTGATCACGTCAACATAAATGGCCGCCATGGCGCCCAGTAGCGTATCGGAATTCAGATCGTAGTGCGCCAGCTGGCGATCCAACTGCGCAATGCGCTCCGCCAGCGTATTGAGAGCGGTTTTACTGGCGCTCAGCTTACGCTCCAGCACCATCAGGCTGAGGGTATAGCGCGTCAGTTCTGCCCCGGCACCGCGTCGGCTGCTGCTGTTCAACATGCCTAAAAGCGCCTCCAGTCCGGGCCGCAGATTGCTTTCATCATTACCAAAAACCGCCAGCGTGGAGGGCGGATTCAGATCGATAACGCTTTTCAACGAGGTATCCAGCGCCTCGCCGGCGCAGTGCCCCTGATGCGCAAGCTGCTGCACCAGATGGGCCGACTGACAAATCCCGGCCAGCGCCAGCGTGATGTCATAATAATTTTTAGCCACGGTTACTCCTGTAAAACCGGCACGCCTGAGACGTCGCGCGGCAGCGGTAAATCAGATTAACGGCAAACGCGCTTCGATTATGCCGCCGCCGAGACAAATTTCATCAAGATAAAATACCGCTGACTGGCCGGGCGTAACGGCGGTAACCGGTTCATCGAAGCGTACTTCAATACGATCGTCGGATTCCGGGTGAAGCGTGCAGGGAATGTCCGTCTGACGATAGCGCGTTTTCACCGTGCAGCGCAGCGGTTCGCGCAGCGCCTCGCGATCGACCCAGTGAAGCTGCTGCGCGATAAGGCCAACCGACATCAGGCGCGGATGCGTGGGCCCCTGTGCTACCACCAGCAGGTTGTTTGCCACATCCTTATCAACCACGTACCACGGATCTTCGCTGCCTTCTTTGGTGCCGCCGATACCAAGCCCTTTGCGCTGACCAAGCGTATGATACATCAGCCCCTGATGCTCGCCGACGGTTTCACCGTCGGTATTCACAATCAGGCCGGGCCGCGCGGGCAGATAGCGCCCAAGGAAGTCGCGGAATTTGCGTTCGCCGATAAAGCAGATGCCGGTAGAGTCTTTTTTCGTGGCGGTAGCCAGTTCCAGCTCTTCTGCCAGACGGCGCACCTCCGGTTTGGCGAGTTCGCCCACGGGAAACAGACTCCGGGCAATTTGCTCATGGCTCAGCGTATAGAGGAAGTAGCTCTGGTCTTTGTTATCGTCCAGACCGCGCAGCAAACGGCTTTTACCGTTAATGTCCTGACGGCGAACATAGTGACCGGTGGCGATAAAATCAGCGCCGAGATCGTCGGCGGCAAATTCCAGAAAGGCTTTAAATTTGATCTCTTTATTACAGAGAATATCCGGATTAGGGGTGCGGCCTGCCTTATACTCCTCAAGGAAGTGTTCGAAGACGTTGTCCCAGTATTCGGCGGCAAAGTTGACCGTGTGCAGGCGAATCCCCAGCCGGTCGCAAACCGCACGCGCGTCGGCGAGATCTTCCGCCGCCGTGCAGTACTCTTCTCCGTCGTCCTCTTCCCAGTTTTTCATGAACAGGCCTTCAACCTGATAGCCCTGCTGCTGCAAAAGCCAGGCTGAAACGGAGGAATCAACGCCGCCGGACATGCCGACGATCACTTTTTTCTGACTGAGAGACATGAGAAGGTCCTGACGTAGTGTGGCGGTTCAAAGGTTGCCCTTTAAAATTGCGGCGTAGTTTACCACGCGTCAGCGGCGGGCGCATCCTCGCTAAAGGGCCATTGGAACGCGCGAAGCAAATCCAGCGGGAAACGTTCGCCCTGCTGATAGATCAGGATGCTTTCCGCAACCAGCGGAGAACGCAGCTTTTTTGCCGTCAGGATCTGCTCCGGCGGCAGCCACCAGCAGCGGTCAATGTCGCGATCCTGCGGATAAGTGGGCAGCATTTTTGGTAAATCCAGCGCAAAGAGAAAGCGCAGAAAGGGCGTGTTATCAGGTGCTATCCACTGATGCAGCTTCAGAAACGCCTGCGGTACGCCTTCCAGTCCCGTTTCCTCATACAGCTCACGCGCGGCGGCCTGAAGCAGCGTTTCGTCTGCCTCAAGATGTCCGGCAGGCTGATTCCAGGTGGCGCGCCCGCGCACCATCTCCTCGACCACCAGAAAATGACCTTCCGCCTGAACGACCGTCGCCACGGTTACGTGGGGTTTAAACATATCTGCCTCCTTGTTCGACTATTTAGCGGATGCTTTCGCCGCTTATCTCACGCCATTCGCCGGGCTGCAAGTCGCCCAGCTCCAGCGCGCTCACTGCGAACCTGATCAGGCGCAGCGTGGGGAAACCAATGTGGGCGGTCATGCGCCGTACCTGCCTGTTGCGACCTTCATGCAGGGTTATTTTCAACCAGCTCACCGGGATGCTTTTGCGCTCGCGAATGGGAGGATTACGCGGCCAGAGCCAGTCTGGTTCCGTTACGCGTTCAACGCTGGCAGGCAGCGTTGCGCCATCTTTCAGATTAACGCCATCGCGCAGCCGTTGCAGGCACTCTTCATCAGGCTCACCTTCAACCAGCACAAAGTAGATTTTTCCGGTACGCTGGCCCGGCTGCGTGAGCTTTGCCTGGAGCGCGCCATCGTTGGTTAATACCATCAGGCCTTCGCTGTCGCGGTCGAGCCGACCGGCCGCGTAGACATCGGCCACGGGCACAAAATCCTTCAGCGTTTGACGCCCGGCTTCGTCGGTGAACTGCGGCAGCACGTCGAAGGGCTTATTGAAAACGATAACGCGGCGTGGCCCTTTGGCCGTCGGTTTTGCTGCGCGGGCAGAGCTGAATCGTTTAACGCGGTGATTCTTAACGAAAGATTTACGCATGTTATTTGCACCCGATAATAATGAGCGCATTATAACGTAAACCTGAGATGATTGGCGCGACGGCAATATTCAAGTAGTATTGACGCGCATCTTACAAATCATTAACAAATAAGCGCTCGAAGGAGAGGTTGATGGAAAGCAAAGTAGTTGTTCCGGCGGAAGGTCAGAAAATCACCCTGGATCAGGGGAAACTGAACGTACCTAACAACCCAATCATCCCGTTTATCGAAGGCGACGGCATTGGCGTGGACGTCTCTCCCGTGATGATTAAAGTGGTCGATGCTGCCGTGAAGAAAGCCTACAACGGTGAGCGTAAAATTTCCTGGATGGAAATTTACACCGGTGAAAAATCCGTTGAGCTGTACGGTCAGGACGTCTGGCTGCCAGAAGAAACGCTTGATCTGATCAAAGAGTACCGCGTTGCCATCAAAGGCCCGCTGACTACGCCGGTTGGCGGTGGTATTCGTTCATTGAACGTGGCGCTGCGTCAGCAGCTCGACCTTTATATCTGCCTGCGTCCGGTTCGCTACTACACCGGCACTCCAAGCCCGGTTAAACGTCCTGAAGATACCGACATGGTGATTTTCCGTGAAAACTCTGAGGATATCTATGCAGGTATCGAATGGAAAGCGGGTTCTGCTGAAGCAGACAAAGTGATTAAATTCCTGCGTGATGAGATGGGCGTGAAGAAAATTCGCTTCCCTGAGCAGTGCGGTATCGGCATCAAGCCATGCTCTGAAGCCGGCACCAAACGCCTGGTTCGCGCGGCAATCGAGTATGCAATCACCAACGATCGTGATTCCGTGACCCTGGTCCATAAAGGCAACATCATGAAGTTCACCGAAGGCGCTTTCAAAGACTGGGGTTACCAGCTGGCGAAAGAAGAGTTCGGCGGCGAGCTGATTGACGGCGGCCCGTGGATGAAAATTAAGAACCCGAACAGCGGCAAAGAGATTGTGATTAAAGACGTGATTGCCGATGCGTTCCTGCAACAGATCCTGCTGCGCCCTGCGGAGTATGACGTTATCGCCTGTATGAACCTGAACGGCGACTACATCTCTGATGCCCTGGCGGCTCAGGTGGGTGGTATTGGTATTGCTCCTGGCGCCAACATCGGCGACGAGTGTGCGCTGTTTGAAGCCACGCACGGCACCGCGCCAAAATATGCCGGACAGGATAAGGTGAACCCTGGTTCCGTTATTCTCTCAGCTGAAATGATGCTGCGTCATATGGAATGGTTCGAAGCCGCTGACCTGATTGTTAAAGGCATGGAAGGCGCAATCGCCGCCAAAACCGTGACCTATGACTTCGAGCGTCAGATGGAAGGCGCTAAACTGCTGAAATCTTCAGAGTTTGGCGATGCGATGATTAAACACATGTAACGCTCGCTTCGAATGATAAAGCCGACATAAGTGTGAATTTATGTCGGCTTTCTGTTTTCAATATCCTTAACCAACAGCATAAAATAAGCCGATTCTCACCGACGTGTAGAGATAACTTGCATAAGGGGTGCTTATGACTATAATTTGGATACGATCGTTTCCATAAAGAATCACGATGAACAATTCAGTTTTCACCCAAACGCCGCGCAAAGATCGCGGACGCCCCAGAGAATTCGATACCGATCGCGCGCTGGAGAGCGCCATGCAGCTCTTCAGGCAGAAGGGCTTTCATGCCGCCTCCATCACCGATCTCAGCGCAGCAATGATGCTGACCTCGGGCAGTATTTATAAAGCGTTTACAGACAAGCGCACGCTGTTTCTTCGCGCGTTTGAACGCTATACCTCCTGTCGTAATACAGAACTGCGTCGCAGGCTTGAAAGCCTCGCTGATGGCCGGGAACGGCTGATGGCGCTGCTACGATTTTATATTGATTCCGCGCACGATGTGGAAGGCAGGCGAGGGTGCCTGGTGGTGGGTAGCGTGGTGGCGTTAACGGGGCTGGATAAGGAACTGGCGGAGCTGGTGGAGCAGGCCGTGATGCGCAATAAGCGCCTGATTGTCACTCTGGTCGAGGAAGGGCAGCAGGACGGATCGTTTTCTCAGAGGCTGAACGCTGAAGCGGCGGCGCAGCTAATACTCTGCCTCGTTTTCGGCATGCGTGTGGTAGGGAAAATTGAGAACATTATTGATCCTGAAGACACCCTGCGGCTGGCAATGAAGCTGCTGGATTAAAAATTTCATTAATTTGGACACGATCGTTACCGAAAGTGCCCGCGCCTGTAAACTCAGTTGAGGAATAACCATGCAAAATGACAAAGACGCGACGCCCCGCCTTACCGGGGCGCAACCTGCAACCCGACGTGATAGCGAACTTAACGGGTTTGAGCATCGCTACGCGCTGGTCGACGGTGTGCGCATGCACTACGTGATCGGTGGAAACCATTCGGGTGAAACAGTGGTGCTGCTGGCGGGATTTCCGCAGAGCTGGTATGCCTGGCGAAAAGTGATGCACTTACTCGGCGATCGCTATCGTGTTATCGCCCCCGATCTTCCTGGTCAGGGCGACTCCGATCGGCCCGAAACCGGCTACGATACGCGTACGCTGGCAGAGACGGTGCACGGGCTGCTGGCGCAGCTCGATATTCGTCAATACTTTCTGGTCGCGCACGATGTGGGCGCCTGGGTGGCCTGGCCTTATACAGCGCTTTACAGCAACGAGGTGAAACGTCTGGCGCTACTGGACGCCGGGATCCCAGGCATCACTTTACCCGACGCGCTGCCCGTTTCAGCGGATAAAGCGTGGCGAACCTGGCATTTTGCCTTTCACGCCATCCCGGATTTGCCCGAAGCGTTGATCACCGGTCGCGAGCGAACCTATCTTGCGTGGTTTTTAAAAAGGAAAACGGCCAATCCCGAAACCTTCCAGGAGAGTGATATTGAGGAGTATTTGCGGGTAATGAACCGCAGCGGCGGGCTGCGTGCGGGCCTGGCTTACTATCGTGCTGCCGAACTTTCTGCGGAACAGAACAGGGCGCTTCAGGTTGAAGGTAAACTAAAGGTGCCGGTGCTGGCGGTCAGCGCAGACTATGGCTCCATTAACGATATGGCCGCCCCGTTGCGCGCTTTCGCCGAAAACGTGTCGGGCGTCATTATTCCGCACTGCGGGCATTTTATTCCCGAAGAACAACCCGCCGCGCTCGCCAGGGAACTGCGCGAATTTTTTTAAACCCAACCGGATAATACGGGCGCACAGCGCGCCCGCAGCCTGCTTATTTCTGCTTCAGGAAGACGGCGTTTTCGCGCGGATCCCAGTCTTTTTCCGAGAAGTCATGTACCGGATAGGAAACGTTTTTAATGCCCTGTTCACGGATGAAAATAACCGCGTCAGAAGGAAGATTCTCCTCTCTGAAAAGTTCTGCAATGACAAACATTGCATCACTCAGGGAGAGCGATTTCGCTTCAAAAGGTCGCCATCCGGTTCTTTTGAACACCAGATGATGCAGTGCCTCTTCTCCCGTTAAGGGAAAGAAAACGCTGGCATATTTTTCGCGATGTCTTTCCAGCAGTATTTCCAGGATGAAAATTTGCGCAATACGTTGTATTGCCGCCTGGCCTCTGACATTCCCTGAATCGCTAATCTCTGCGTGACTGATGTCATTGTTTTCCCGCACTCGCATATCAATAACGTGCCACAACTCTTCATAGCTGGCCATGGTGCTTTCTCTCAGGGTAGCGATTTAATAAAAGTATCAGACAGGGCAGGTTGCTGCCATAACGTTTGTCTTACCAAAACCACGAAGACATAGCAAAACAGTAGATAAGGGTGACAGAGAGCAACGCTAACTCAACAGGTTTAATTAATTGCATGATGTTCGATGACTATTCTGGTGTCGTGCTACATACATCGGTCAGGTGGATAGGAACTTTAATAAAACATCGACGTTACCGGTCCAGACATTCATCACGCAATCATGTCCTTTCACCTGGTTAATGATCAGGGGTATGGCGAAGGCGCCGTTTGCTTTAGCAGTTTGTTTGAAAGATCAATAAAACGTCTGTTCCACTGAGGTTATATACAACAGGAATTTTTATCCTATTGATTTAAAGGTAGAAAAAAAATCATAAAATTTTGAGAAAAATGCTCACGCGTACGCGATTCTCAAGATAGAGTGATAACATTCGCTGCATCAGCAATGACCGATACCTTTAAAAATCCTGGCCCTGACCGGGATTTTTTTATCTCTGCTTTTTTGAAGGCGCTGTAGTCATAGGGGGCAATATGTCTGGACATCTGTTAGCAGTCACCATGGGCGCTGTGGCGTCGGCAGGAGCAAGCGTGACTGGTCATATGGATGGTATCAATTACAGCGTAATTTTTGGGGCATTTGCTGGTGCTGTTTTCTATGTGGCCGGCGCGCAGGAATTACGTCTTTTTGTACGTGCAGCCTATTTCCTTGTTTCAATGATGGTTGGCGTATTTGGCGCCGGGCTGGCTGGCACCAAGCTTGCTCAATTAGTGGGCTACAGCGATACACCATTGGATGGTCTTGGCGCTATTTTGCTTTCGGCATTGGCGATTAAAACCTTAACCTTTATTAGTCAGCAGGACCCAGCCGCATGGTTAACACGCTGGAAAGGGGGATTCCATGGTAACAAATGATTTATTGATGGTGTGGGCAAACGTGGCCATCTGTACAGCAATCGTCCTGCGCTTGATGCTGTTTCATAAGCCTGGCGCCAGAGATCAAAAATGGGCATCCTGGCTGGCATACCTGATTATTCTTGCTTATGCCACCGTGCCCTTTCGCTTTTTTTTTGATACCTACACTCATGCCACCTGGTCATCCGTCACGTTTAATCTGATATTTTGTGGAACGGTGTATCGTGCAAAAGGGAATGTGGCACTGATTTTTGCCGTTCTTAAGCCTGATAAGTGATTGCTGTGACTAACCTGCTGTTCAGACTTTAAAAGTTCTTAAAAGAAAGCAATTATCGTCTTAGATGTTTCTATATTAGAACGGATCTGCTCATAACACACTGCTATGATAGCGCCGCAATTGAACATGAATGTGTAAATAATTGTTTATTTTTAAAAGTAAACGAAGCTAACGTCTGAGAAGCGTAATTTTACGTTGCGCGGGAGGAAAACCCGCGTGTACGCCAGAGTGCGGGTTGTCTGATAATGCAGCGACAATGTACAGAGGTAGTCTGTCTGGCGTCTTTTTTCTACCCAAAAGTGCCTGATTGAGCTTTGTATTCACTTATAGTTATAAGAGAAGGGTTGAGATGACGCGTTTCAGAAACGTAAAATAGGACCAAAATACAAATCAGGAGAATCATGTGTCCGAGGCTGCGTCTGTTCAATCACAACCCGATCGGCTTGAAGAAGCAAAAAATATCGCTCTGGGATGGCGAATCGTCGGTCAGATAGAACCGCAAACGCTCGAAGATGCGATTCAAATGCTGCGCGACAGTGCCGGGTATGCAACCCAGGTCTATGAACTGCTGTATAGCGAAATTAACGATCGTTCAAAAAATTAACCATAGCTTAACCCGGAAGGTGACTGCGGGCGGCTACGGTAGCGCGACCACTCTTCCCAGCATTTTTGCGGATCGATATCGTTGTATCCACAGGCGGGTTCCATGCTTCTGGCGATAAAGTCCGGTACAGAAATGCAAACGCTGCCATCGCGGATCGCTTCCACTTCCTGTCGCGTCAATACGCTACCTTTCCGCTGTTCGGCGTTGATCAGTAAACCGATCAACGACGGTATATAAACAAGGGCCATTGTGCTTGTCCGCCTGCTGAAATCGTATAGTGTTTATTTCGGCGCGACAGGGTAAAACTTTATTACTGCTGGCTAATAAATTCCAAAAAAGCAGACCGCAGCCAGCATTAATATTCGCCGGAAACCATCCACTGATCGGCTTCGTCGAACATCTCTTCAATAATACGCGCCATCACGGCCTTATCATTTTTGCTGGCATCCGTTTTCACGCTGTTTGCCTGCATCGGTTTCACTTTCACTTCTGCATCAGGAAAAACGCGCTGAATACGCTTTTCAAGCTCGTTGAGAATAATTTCCTGCGCGTTTGGCAAGCCGGCAACGTTGCGCTTATCGTAAATCAGTTCAATAAACATGGAGTGTTCCTGGTTATAAATGCTGGACAAAAATACAGTATTTTCAGGCGATCATCAACCGGAATTTGTTGCATCAGAAAATGCTTAATTGTTATCCAACAGGCTGATTCATCAACAGGAACAGCTACACTGAAACCTGAAATAGCAAAAGGGATCATTAAAATGAAAAAGACACTTCTTTTACTCAGCGTTCTTGCAGCAGGATCGGTGCTGGCGGGCTGTTCAAACGACCATATTATGCATATGAAGGATGGCAGTACCGTGGTGGTTCAGGGTAAGCCAAAAATTGATGATGCCACCGGCATGGTGCTCTATACCGACGAAAACGGTAAAGAACAGGCTGTAAATCAAAATAACATCAAGGACATGAACTCAATCAACGATTGAATCATGGCATCTCACCGCGCCGCCGTATGGCGCGGTTCCAGCTATGCTTCCCGCACGTCGTTCCCGTAAAAATCTTTGCTGACGCAGCGCCTGCTCAGTTCAGCACGCGCTGTCGGCGATCGCGCGGCGTGGTCTCTGCTTCATCCAGTAGCGCCAGCCAGTCACGAATCGTTACCTCTTCCCAACCGCGATGGTCTTGTGTTGTCCCCATTAAAATCACATCCGGCCTCAGCGCCCGATAAAACTCCAGTGAATTTGCCAGGTCCGCTTCATTGCTGTCGGTTTCAAGCACCGTCACCCAGCGATCGCTGGAACGCGTAATCGTATCGCCAACAAAGAGGTAGGTTTTACCGAAAGGCGAAGCATACAGATAGCTGGTGCTGCCTGGCGTATGGCCTGGTGTGGGTACCACGTGAAAACTGCCGCAGTGAACTTCGGCCCGACTAAAGGTATCGTCTGCTTCAACAAAGTTACTGATTGGCCCCAGTGTGCGAATATGGCAATAGAGGGCCGAGCTGAAACGCTGTTGCAACGTGCGAGTACCAGGCCCGGCTTCGTGCCAGTGCGTAAGGTAGTGACGAATGATGCCGCCCTGTTCAGCAATGGCCTGGTGATCCTCCTGATTTTCGATTCGTGAAATCAGAATGTTACCGCGAGGATGCTTTAATAAAAAACCATGCATGATCTCCTCGTGCCCGGATTCGGACAGCGCTTCCGGGGTGGAAACCCAGAGATCCTCATACAACTGTTTCATGAGCGCTCCCGGATGTCAGCGTAGCGTAGGGAAATCATTTAATATCAGTGAGGCCGCGCCGTTTTCAACGAGCAGCCGTCCTTGTGCGCCCAGCGGCAGGGTAACGGTGCGCCACCCGTGGCCGAATTCAAGACCGGTGACCACCGGCAGGCCGGTTATCTTACGTATCAGCGTCCACACGCTTTCAATATCATAACCGCAATCGTAATCAGTCAGGTGTGCGCCGGTAAAGCTACCGGCAACGATCGCTTTTTGCCGCGCCAGAACGCCGCTTTGCGCCAGTTGAAGCATCATTCTTTCAACTTTATAGGGATGTTCATTGACGTCTTCAATAACCAGTATGCCATCAGGAATGTCAGGCATCCACGGCGCGCCAACCAACGAGACGATCATTGCCAGGTTACCGCCCCAGACCGTGCCGGTGAGATCAACCGATTGCGCGTCTGTCTGCCACTCCAGCGTCAGCTCAGGCGAGGTGAGCGCACGCCAGAAATGCTCCACGGTAAAATCAGCAAGGGTTTCCGCGCCGAAATTGCCTGCCAGCATGGGGCCGCTAACGCTTTTCACGCCGTGACACAGCAGCGCCAGCTGTATAGCAGTAAAGTCGCTATGGCCGCAGAGCACCAGCGGCTGGTCGCGCAGGCGTGCCGCCAGTCCGGCGTAGTCAATACGCGGCAGCAGCCGCGTTGCGCCGTAGCCGCCGCGTACGGCCAGCACGATATCCGGCAGCGTGAGGCACTCTGCCAGGGCATTCAGATCCTGCACACGCACCTCATCCGCACCGGCAAAACGCCGATCGCGGCGGGCGATAACGTCAGTATTGTTAACCTGGTGCCCCTGCGCGCGCAGACGCTCAACCCCCAGCCAGGCAGCCTCCTGATTATGGCAGTAGCCGGATGGCGCAATCAGATGCACAGTGCGGGGAGTAACCGACAGGATATTCACTTATTACCTCTGGATGCGGCCTTATTGAACATACATTTCTCATCGGGCCATGCGCAGTTTACGTACAAATTGATTGCTTTTTATACGCATTCTGATGAATTATGCTACGCAGCAGGCAGTTTTCCTGCCCTGATGATGACGAAAAGCCCGCCGGAAGTCATCATTCACTTTTCAGAATTCAGAGAAACGGTAATTTTCTCCCGTCCGGTGCCAGGTATGATAGGTGCCAGACCAGGGCGCAGAGGATAAATATAGCGTGAAAAAAGTGGCCATATTAGGCGTTCTCCTTCTGGCGGGATGTGCCAGTGAACCTCATAAACAGACTATCACCCGGCAGCAGCAAACGCCGCTGACGACAGCACCGCCGCAAAAAGTGGCTCAGGCCTGGTCAATCTTTACTGAAAGCGCCGCCAACAGCTACGGCATTGACAGAAAGCTGGTCGACGCGATTATTTCAGTAGAATCGGGCGGCAATCCAACGGTAGTCAGCAAGTCGAATGCTGTTGGATTGATGCAGATTAAAGCCTCAACGGCCGGGCGTGAAGTCTATCGGATTCAGGGACGCGGCGGTCAGCCGAGTACTTCTGAACTCCGCGATCCGGCCAGGAATATCGACATCGGCACGGCCTATCTGAAGATTTTGCAGGATCAGTCGCTGGCAGGCATCCGCGATCCGGAAACGCTGCGCTATGCCACCATCGTCTCTTACGCCAACGGCGCGGGCGCGTTGCTGCGTAGCTTTTCGCGGGATCGCGACCGCGCAATAGCGATGATAAACGCCATGTCGCCGGATGAATTTTATCGACATGTGCAAAACAAGCATCCCGCCGCGCAGGCACCGCGCTATCTATGGAAAGTGACCACGGCCTACCGTACTATCTGAATACCGTTACCGGCTTTTGCCGGTAACGACTTACCTTAAAATGCGCCGCGCGAAGGGCTCGATGACTCTTTTTCATCCTCTTCGTCTTCAACTTCATTTGACGCTAACCCGGCAACGTTCACCTGTGGCAGCGTGCCGCCGGTAAACTCGACGCGGCGGGTTGGGAAGGCGTAGCGGACGCCCAGCGCGCTCAGCCGCTCCATTAGTTGCAGATTGATCTCCTGCTGCACGTCCATGTACTGGTTATAGTCGGCAACCGTCACGTAATAAACAACTTCAAAAGTAAGCTGATTTTGCTCGAAAGCGAAAAAGTGGCCGCGATCAAAGCGGGTTTTCTCAATGCCTTCAATGATTTCACGCAGCGCCTGGCTGACCTGACGCACTTTCTTAGCTGGCGTTTCATAACTGATGCCGAATTTGAATACGATGCGCCGTTCCTGCATGCGCTTATAGTTATGAATGGTCTGCTGCAACAAAATGGTATTCGAGCAGACAATCTGTTCACCGCTGAGGCTGCGAAGACGGGTGGTTTTCAGGCCAATATGCTCGATTGAGCCAGCAATGTCGCCGAAAACGATAAAATCGCCATGTTCAAAGGGCTTGTCGAAGCCGATTGCCAGTGAGGCGAACACGTCACTGAGCACGGTCTGAATGGCCAGCGCAATCGCGATACCGCCGACGCCCAGGCTTGCCACCAGCGCGGTAATGTTAATGCCCATATTCGACAGAATGGCCAGCAGCAGCATGGCCCAGACCACCACACGCACCATGATACCGAGAATGACGGTGGTAACAGGATTGCGCAGGTGGGTCGGATCGCGCCGCATATTGCTGAGCCAGAGACGAATACTGCAATCCACCCACAGCGCTATCTGAAGCAGCAGGGTGATAAACCAGCCGTGCGATGCGGCGGTGCTCCAGTCGCGGGGCAGGGTGATAAATTTAATGGCGATCAGGAAAGAGAAAACCAGCAAGAGCAGCTGGCTGGTGCTGCGCAAGATCTCAATCGCGCTGTTATAAAAAAGCTGGCTGCGATGATGACCGGATTTGATTGAGCGATTAGAAATAAAACGGATCAGCGAGCGCAGAAGCCAGTAGATAATAAGCGTGCCGCCAATCACAATGGCGGTATCGATCCACAGCGTCCTGTTCAGCAGAAATGAGAGATTTTGTTCGTTAAGCCAGTTTTTCATCGGTGATTCAATCTGTTCTGTTAAGACGACAGGAAGGGTAAGCCTGGTGCATAACAGAACGCTTTGCAAAAACGACGCGTGGCGGCGGATAAAACAGACGATAGGGCGAAGTAACCTGCCAGCGGTGAACGGCGACAGGTTATCGTCGATTTACTGGAAGCGTCTGACTTTGTCGCGCGCCAGACGTTCGAGCGAAAAGATGACCTGCTGGAGCTGGCGCTCCTGTCCGGCGGTTAGCGTATTAAAACGCAGGCTGAGACGCGGCGTGGCGACAGTTTCATTTTTATTGCTGACCACGGTGCGTTTGCCGATGGCGATCAACTCTGCATCAACCTCAAAATTGCCATATTCATTGAGTTCTATACGAATTTTTTTAAACCGCTCGCCGTTGTGCAGAGTTTCAGGCAGGGCTGACTCCGCCAGTACCCCGATACCGCCTAATGACAAATCCTGGATCCGCATCCGGCTCTCGCCGCTACCGCCAGGCCATGTGATGTGGCAATAGAAAACAGGGTCCAGCGGAGCGTTAACGCGAAAAAATTCGCGGCGCTGGATCTGCCAGAGCACTTCCGGCAGGGCCGCGCCAAGGGCGGGCAAGCCTTCGTAGTCATCGGCTTCGAGTAGCGGCAGCGCGAACTCCACCTTCGCGCCGTTCGTTTCCGCACTCAGATGCAGATTATCCACGTTCATCGCCAGCTGATTTTCATAGTCGTTACTGCCATAGTCGACCAGAAGTCTTTCCTTGTCCGCAAAGAGCAGGCGAGTAATAAATTGTCCCCTGACGTGCGACACCATCACCGGGGTTTTGTTATCGACAAGCTCTCTCAGAACGTTTAATACCGCAAGCGGACCACGTTTCAGGAACTGTTCTTTATCATCCTCTTTCACAGCTTTTTCTCCAGATGAAGGTCAGGCAAGGACTCCGTTGAAGTATCGGCGTTAATGCGTAACGCTTCAGTCTTACTGTTATAAATAAGTAAAAATCGCAAGAAAATACTTACAAAGCTGAAATGTGCACTATAATCACCCCGAACATTTTGAGATAAGGAAGAGAAAAAATGGGTATTTTGTCATGGATCATTTTTGGCCTGATCGCAGGGATCCTTGCTAAATGGATTATGCCGGGTAAAGATGGCGGCGGTTTTATCATCACTATCATCCTCGGTATTATCGGGGCCGTAGTGGGCGGATGGATCAGCACCTTCTTCGGTTTCGGTAAGGTGGACGGCTTCAATTTCGGCAGCTTTGTGGTGGCGGTGATTGGCGCGATCGTTGTGCTGTTTATTTATCGTAAAGTCAGAAGCTGACGGACGTCATAAAGATAAGGGAGGCCTGATGGCCTCCTTTTTTTATGCCTGTTGCGTAATAACGTTACTGCCGAATATCGCTGACGTTATTGCAGGTGACATTCCTGGGACAATAAAGATCCATCAGCTTAAGCGTTACGCCGTTAGTCCACCCAAACCCGTCCTGTAATGGATACTCACCGCCGCCGCCTCCGCCTAATCCTTTGCCTTCGACAACGTATTTTTCCACCAGCTTGTGCTCTTTGTCGTAGGTGGTCTGCACGTTTTTCAGGAAGCGCATGCCAATATCCTTCGCCAGCGCCTGTTCGCCATAATTATTCAGCCCTTCCACCGCAGCCCACTGTAGCGGTGCCCAGCCGTTTGGCGCATCCCACTGCTGACCATTATTTACCGTGGTGGTGACCAGACCGCCTTCTTTCAGCAACTGCGCCTTAACCGCCACGGCGGTTTTCTTTGCCTGCTTATCGGTTGCTGCATGCAGATAGAGCGGGAAAACGGCGGCAGCGGTTAACTGCGGGCGAACGCGTGCCTGCTGCCAGTCATAATCAGCATACCAGCCCTGTTTTTCATTCCACAGATAACGGTTGATCGCCGCTTTTCGCTTCTTCGCCAGCGCATCAAAACGCTCACTGACGTCTTTACGCTGCGACAGCTGGTTTGCGTGAGCCAGCGTTTTTTCCAGATGATACATCAGCGCATTCAGATCAACCGGTGCGATGCGCGTGGTCTGAATGGTTGAGAGATTATCCGGCGTAATAAACCAGCGTGAACTGAAGTCCCAACCAGAGGCGGCCCCCGCGCGCAGGTTACGGTAAAGTGCACCTTTGTTGGCGTCGCTGGTGTTCTGTGCAGTGGCGATGTCATCCATCCAGGATTCGGTTCGCGGCACATCGCGCGCGTCCCAATAGCGGTTAAGCAGGGTGCCGTCCTTCAGCTTCACCACGCGCTTGCCTGCCTCTCCGGCCCGAACGCTATCGGCATCAGCCATCCAGTAGTCGTACTCTTTTTGTAATTGAGGCTGATATTTCCGATAGGTTTCATCACCCGCATGCTGCGCCAGCAAATCAACCATCAGGCTGAAGAAGGGCGGTTGAGAGCGGCTGAGATAGTAGCTGCGGTTACCGTTAGGAATATGACCGTATTTATCCAGTTCAGTAGCAAAGTTATCCACCATTCCCTGCACGCGATCCCAATGGCCGCTCTCGGCCAGCCCCAGCATGGTGAAATAACTGTCCCAGTAATACACCTCGCGGAAACGCCCGCCCGGCACGACGTAAGGCTGCGGTAGCGGCAGCAGCGAATCCCACTGGTTTGCCTGTTTTGCCGAACGGGTCAGAACAGGCCAGAGGCCGTTGATGTGTTCGCGCAGGCTCTGTCCGGCAGGCGGTACATATTTCTCGCCAGCGGCAGGCAGGATAAAGTTTGCTTCAACAAAACGTCGCAAATCGAAGTTGCGCTGCGTTCTTTGCATCTGCCAGTCGGCGAGAATGCTGGAAGGGCTGTTTTTCGGCACCGCATCGGCAAACGTCTTCTGGTCGGGAAAAAGTTTTGCTGACTGTACGGCGACAAACAGCGGCCCCAGACGGACATCAGGTGGCTGAGGGGACGAACTCAGCATGTGCTGCTGATCGTTCGCCGTGGCTACCGGCGCTTCTGCGGCAATGGCTGAGGATATCAGTAGCGGAAGTACCAGCAGCGCTGTCCATTGAGATTTCTCGGCTCTTTGCATTCGTCGTTCTCCATGTCCAAATCGGTAAGTTGTTGACCCTTAAAAACTTTAGACGAACTTTACAATTTATCCCGTAATCGAAACGGGAAATGTGACCGCGGGTTGCTTTTAATGTCCGTTGCTGACCAAAGAGAGAGCGGAGAGAAAACATCAGAACATTATTCAGATGTTTTAAGAAAGAGTTGGGATTTATTGGGCTGAAATCAACGCTGCGATAAAATCAACCATGATAAAGATCTTGATCATTTTTTATTTATTCTGATGGTAATTGTGTAAAAAGGAGTGATTATGCGACGTTATTGGGAGTTATTATTTTATTAATCATGTTTATCAGAATAAATAAATTCCTGAAAATTTCAGTCAATATTTTAATTTATCGGAAACGCGGAAATTAATCCTTCAGAGTGAGATTATTCCTGGTTAATAACCACACAGTTGCTGGTAAAAATGATTGCGACATGATTTTGGTTAAATAACTTCATTGTGCTGCTTTATAAAAATTGATCTGAATATCAATTTTATGTAGCCGCGAAGATTCCCATAGCCGAAATGAAAAAGGAATTTATGCCATGAATGCCACCTTTCTCAATCATTCTTATCCCGGGCAGGCGCCGCAGACCACGCGCGAATTTAAAATGCTGCAAAATGAAATAATGGGGCCCGGCAAATTACGCTGCAATATCGACTGGTATAAAGTTGAGCGCCTGTCGTGCAGTTTGTTTCGATTAAACGGCATGGATCTCCAAACGCTTTGCTGGTTCACATTATGCGAAGCACATATTAAAGGGCTTAACGGATTATGTGACGGGTTAGAAAAAATGATTACGCTGATGCAGCATAACTGGTCCACGTTATGGCCCGCATCATTGCCTGAACGGTTGATCGCACTGAGCTGGCTGTATGGTCAGCTTCAGCACTATTTAACAGATGTTCAGCCGGTCGCCAGCGATCTTATAGAAATTTATCGCCTGGAAAAAATACTGGTCGTCACCGAAGAGACGTTGGGTGTGCAGGCGCTGAAACATCTCAGCCAACTCAGCCGCCTGAAAGTTCAGGTCAACCGGCTAATCCATTCACTGGAGCAGAATGCGGCACTGGCTGACGCAATAAAAAACGGCACGAATGAAGATGCGGTAACGTCTGCCCATTTCCCATCCTTAAGAAATTTGCTGCGCTATAGCTGCGGTTTTCTGGCCGGCCTCAGCGTCATGGTGGCCTTCAGCGGCACGGGATGGGTGAACGACCCGGTTACGTCATTCAGGTCGGCGCTCTTCTGGCAGGGAGCGCCCAACGTTGTGCCGCAGCCAGAAAATGAGGTGGAAAAACGGCGCGGGCAGAACGCATTCCTGTGCGATCGTCTGCCGGAGTCAGAGGAGGATGATGCAGCGTGCGCCGTTGGCCTCACGCGCGATCGCGGTTAGCCATGGCGCTGAGGATTATCCTCCTGATGAATATGCTGCCCGATCAGCTGAGCCAGATCCTCTGCGTTGCCGCGCTCAATCGCGTCAACCATCGCAAAATGCTCGGCGGAGGACTTCACCACGCGCGCATGTGAATTCCACTGTCCCAGCGCAGCCGAGGGCACCCGGCTGCGTAAATCAAAAATCAGTTCGACCATATCCTGATTGGAGCAGGGGGCCAGCAGCGCCCGATGAAATGCCAGATTGGCTTCATACTGTTCCAGAAGCGTGCCGTGATGGGTGCAGTGCTCAAACTGCGCGGCGCAGCGTCGCAGCGTCGCCAGAGAGTCCGGGCTGCTGTTTGCCACGATATCCACCGCCGACGCGCACTCCAGAATCGCACGGATCGATGAAATATTGCGCCGCTGCTCAATATTCGGTGAATAGACGTGATAACCGCGATTCGGCACATGCTGAACCAGGCGCTCAATCACCAGCTGATCGAGCGTGCGGCGAACCTCGCTTCGGCTGCACTGATAACGCTCGGCCAGTTCCACCTGCTTAAGCCAGGCGCCGGGCAGAAATTCACCCCTGTTGATATCCATCGCCAGGCTGTTAGCGACATCCACCCGACTACTCTTGCGAAGCTTCATGTACATCATCCTTTTTCCCACGGTGCCGGACAATAATGCTGGGATTTCACCGTTTTCGCCAGTTTTCACCCTGTTAGTATCAGTTTTTTGTCTGCCTTAAAAACGCTCAATTCGCTATAATTTCATTTTAAAACAACCAATTAACGTCTTTTTCGCCACCCGGCGTTTCACTGTCAGGGTGAAACTGTGACATGAACCAGATCTTTTGTTAATAAATTGTTTTTTAAATTGGCGCCAATTTTGGTTTTGTGTTTATATCGATTTGAACCGTCACTTAGCAGGAAATCGAAAATGCAGAACGTTGAGGTGAATAAAGGAAACGAAAGCGCAACGCAGCGCAGTCACGCACTCTACTTTCGCGGCAGCACCACCATCTTCTCAAGCCGACAGGATCCACGCTTTCAGTACTGTCTGTACGTGCCGCCCGCCTTTGACAACGACCGCAGCGATTATCGGCTGATTGTGGCAATGCATGGTACAGGACGCTCAATGACGCAGTATCGCGACGCGTTTGCCGAATTTGCCCGCTATAACCGCTGCGTGGTGCTGGCGCCGCTCTTTCCCGTCGGGCCGCTGGGCGACGGTAATTCGCACGGTTTTAAATACATCATTGAGCAGGAAATTCGATATGACGACGTCCTGCTCAGCATTATCGATGAGGTCAGCGAACTGCTGGCGCATGACTTCGGCAAATTCCTGCTGTTTGGCTACTCCGGAGGAGGGCATTTCGCCCATCGCTTTTTCTACATTCACCCTGAAAAACTGCTTGGCGTCTCCATTGGCGCACCGGGTTCGGTCACCTTACTCGACGAAGACAAAGCGTGGTGGCCCGGCGTACGCGATTTTGAAGCGCGCTTCAACAAGCCGCTCAACTATGAGGCGATGCGCCAGGTAGCGGTGCAGCTGGTGGTGGGGAAAGTGGATCTTGAAACCTGGGAAATAACCCATAAACCGGGCGGGAAATATTACCAGCCGGGCTGTAATGATGCCGGTGAAACGCGCGTTGAGCGCAATACCGCGCTGCTCAACAGCCTGCGCGATAAGGGCATCGACGCCACGCAAAATATTGTGCCAAACGTCGGACATGACGGCATGAAAGTGCTCGACTGCGTGAAAGATTTCTTCCTGGATACCCTACAAAAAACGCGCTGAGGAGCCTTTATCATGACGCAACCCTTTCCCCTGATTGAGATTAGCGGTGCGCCTCTGGCGCGCGGCCGCCAGTACGGTGAGCAGGCTCGCGCGCGTATCCATGCCAGCGTGGCGATCTATGGCGACCAGCTCGACAGTTTGCACATCAGTCAGACGCAGCGCAGCGATCTGATCGAAAGCTTCACCAGCATCATTCACCACTTCGATGCCGACTATCTGGAAGAGATGCGCGGTATTGCTGAAGGCGCAGGCGTTTCGCTGGAAGCGATCATTATGATTAACGCGCGAACCGAGGTGATTGCTCAGGCGCGGCGGCTGAAAGAGATAGCCGATCCCCACGACAGCACTATTAAAGATGGCTGTAGCGGCGCGGTGATCCTGCCGGAGCGCAGCGCGCACGGTAAGCTTATTCACGGCCAGAACTGGGACTGGCGCGCCGAATGCGCCGAAAGCTCGGTCGTGGTAAAAATCCGTCGCGAGGACGGCCCGGACGTCCTGACCTTTGTTGAAGCCGGCGGACTGGGGCGCAGCGGTTTGAACAGCGCCGGAATCGCCATCACGGCCAACTATCTGCGCTGCGAGCGTGACTATATGCAGCGCGGCGTGCCGCTCTCACTGATCCGCCGCAAGGCGCTTGAGCAGCAGCATATGGCGCTGGCGATGCGCGTGGTCGCCACCACGCCAAAATCCTGCTCCAACAATATGATCCTCAGCACCAAAGCAGGCTTCGCTATCGATTTCGAATGTGCGCCGGATGAAAGTTTTACGCTCTATCCGCAGGACGGCCTGCTGGTACATGCCAACCACTGGGAAAGCCTCGCGGCGCGCTGCAAGGTGCGTGAAGAGGGCGTTGAGGCCTCGCCGGATTCACTCTATCGCAGCTGGCGCGTCAGCAAACGCCTTGCGGAAAGCGCACAGCTTGACGAAGACGCAATGAAAGCGGCCTTTTTTGATGATTTTGGTTCGCCATACTCCGTTTGCCGTCCGCCAAGGCCTGGCTTTAGCAGCGATCTTTCGGCGACGGTGGCGATGATCGTCATGACCCCGGCAGACGGCGTGATGGATGTTGCGCCATTGCCCGCCATCAATAAAACCTTCACGCGCTATGCGCTCGACTAAACCCGCGAGGACAGTATGAAAAAATTACCATTAAGCGCCGCCATCGCTTTCCCTTTTTTACTGGCGGTGTCCGCGCAGGCGGCCGATCAAAGCGTGATCCGTTTTGCCCTTAACCAGGACATCCGCAGCAGTCAGCCGGGCGTTAATCGCGACGGCAACACCGACGACGTGCTGATGCACGTGGTGGAGGGGCTGGTGGGCTACCGTGAGGACGGCACCGTCGGGCCGATGCTTGCGTCAGGCTGGAAACGCTCCGACGACGGCAAAACCTATACCTTTACGCTGCGCGACGGCGTGAAGTTTCATAACGGCGACGCGATGACCGCCAGTGACGTGGTCTGGAGCTGGAAACACTGGAACGATCCGAAAACGCAGTGGCGCTGCCTGCGTGAGTTCGACGGCAGCGGCCTGATCCATGTGACCTCGGTCAGTGCGCCCGATGCTAAAACGGTGGTGATGACGCTGGAAAAACCGGTGGCGCTGTTTCTGGATTCGCTGGCGCGCACCGACTGCGGCGCGACGGCGGTGGTCAGTCCGAAATCGGTGGACGCCGATGGCAAATGGCAACAACCGATTGGCACCGGGCCGTTCCGTTTTGGCGAATGGAAACATGGCGAATATGTCTCGCTGCTGCGTTTCAATGACTATGCGTCGCTGCCGGGCAAGCCGGATGGTTTTGTCGGCGGTAAGCAAGCGTTGGTGAATGAAGTGCGCTTCATGGCCGTGCCGGACGCGGCCACGGTCAAAGCCGGGCTCAGCTCCGGCGCCATTGACGTTGCCCAGGTCAGCCCGATTGACGCCAGCGATCTGAAAAAAGATGCCAACCTCGCCATCGAAGTCGCGGCCAATGCGCAGCGTCACGGCCTGCTTATCCAGACCAACGATCCGCTGCTGAAAAACGTCAAGCTGCGGCAGGCTATCGCCTCGGCGCTTGATACGCAGCAAATCGCGCTCGGCACCAGTCAGGGCATGGCGACGCCTGGCAACGCCAATATCTCCACCGCGTCAGCCTTTTACGGCGCGACGGAAAAACAGGGTTACAAATACGATCCGGCGCAGACCGCAAAACTGCTGAAAGAGGCGGGCTACAAAGGCGAAACCATCGAAATCATCGCCAACAAGCGCTCTACCGTGCCGAGCTTTGATATGGCAATCATTGCCCAGGCGATGCTTCAGGCGGCGGGCATTAACGCGAAAGTCACCACTATGGAATGGGCGACGCAGCTTGAGCGTTACCAGGCCGGGCGCTACCAGATGATGACCTTCACCTATTCGGCGCGCTTCCATCCGGCGCTGGCCTTTGAGCAGATCGTCGGCGACAAAGCGAAGCAGTCGCGCAAAGTGTGGGACGATCCCGAGGCGATCAGGCTGACCGACAGCCTGGCGTACATGGACGATCAGAAACAGATCCAGAGCACGGTAGACACGCTGCATAAGCAAATGATTGAGCAGGTGCCGCTGATTTTCTTCTATCCGGGGCTGGATATCGTCGCGCACCGCAAAGCCATCGGCGGCTACAAAGCGTGGCTGGCCGCATCGGCCAGACTGTGGAACGTTACCAAATCCTGATCATAAGGAGCGCGCATGTTGCAGTTTCTCATTACCCGCATCATGGCTGCCATTCCGACGCTGCTGCTGGTGACCGTGCTGGTGTTTCTGTTAACGCGGCTGGTGCCGGGCGATCCGGCTTTGCTGATGCTGGGCGATATGGCGACGGAATCAAGCCTGGCCGATTTGCGTCACAGCATGGGGCTGGATCAGTCGCTGCCGCAGCAGTTCATTATCTGGTTCAGCCAGATGATCCACGGCGATTTTGGTCACTCCATACAGACCGGCCAGCCG
Source organism: Erwinia oleae (assembly GCF_000770305.1). Taxonomy (GTDB): domain Bacteria; phylum Pseudomonadota; class Gammaproteobacteria; order Enterobacterales; family Enterobacteriaceae; genus Erwinia; species Erwinia oleae. The sequence continues at coordinate 35,419 of NZ_JNVB01000007.1, read as the reverse complement.
GTACTGCCGCTGATCCTTCAGCGCTTTGGCGTCACGCTCAGCGTGGTGCTGGTGGCGGTGGTGATCGCCTCGCTGCTCGCGGTGCCTGCGGGCATGCTGGCGGCCTGGAAACAGAATTCGTCGTGGGATGTCGGGCTGGTGATGTTCTCCACCTTTCTACTCTCTGTTCCGAGCTTCTGGATGGGGCTGCTGATCCTGCTGACGCTCGGCCTGTGGCTTGGCTGGCTGCCGGTGGTGGGGTATGTGGCGGTCAGCGATAACCTGCATCAGGGCATTCTCTATTTGTTAATGCCGATTATGACGCTGGTGCTGGTTGAGGTGGGCGCGCTGGTACGCATGATGCGCGCCAGCACGCTGGAAGTGCTGCGTCTTGACTATGTTTCGCACGCGCGTGCAAAAGGGCTGCGTGAGCGAACCGTGTTGTCACGGCACGTCTTCCCCAACGCCTTTGGCCCTACCTGGACACTGATTGGCCTGACGCTGGGCAATCTGCTGAGCGGCGTGGCGGTGACGGAAACGGTATTCAGCCTGCCGGGCCTTGGCCGGTTGCTGGTTGATGCCATCTACGCCCGCGACTATCCGGTGATTCAGGGCTGCATGCTGTTTATCGCCACGCTCTACGTGCTGACCAACCTGGTGATCGACGCGCTCTATCCACTGTTCAATCCGAGGGTATCCGCCTGATGAAACGAAGAATGGCTGTGTCGCCCAACGCGCTGCTGGGTACGATACTGATTGGGTTGATCGCCACGGCGGGACTGGTCGGTTTTTTCTGGACGCCGTTCGATCCGGGCAGAATAAACATTCTGGCGCGGTTGCAGGCGCCAACGTCTGTGCACTGGTTCGGCACCGATGAGTACGGGCGCGACGTGCTCAGCCGGTTGTTGCTCGGCGCCAGCGCCAGCCTGTCGATCTCACTGATTACGGTGTCGTTCGCGCTGCTGGTCGGCGTGATTTTCGGCCTGATCAGCGGCTATCTGCGCGGCGTGGTCGATCGGCTGATCATGATGATTACCGACACCTTACTGGCCTTTCCGGGAATTTTGCTGGCGCTGGGCCTGCTGAGTATTTTGGGCAACAACCGCTACGGCATCATTATCGCGCTGGGGCTGGCCTATACGCCTTCGGTGGTGCGCATCGTGCGCGGAACGGTCATGGGCCTGCGCGAGGCGGATTTTGTCGCCGCCTCCAGAGTGATGGGGCACAGCGAGCTGGCGATTTTGCGTCGGCACGTTCTGCCTAACTGTATCGCGCCGCTCACCGTGCTGGCGACGTCAATGCTGGGCTGGGTGCTGATCTCCGAAAGCGCGCTCTCTTTTCTGGGGCTGGGCGTGCCGCCGCCGGAGCCGACCTGGGGCAACATGCTGTCGGCCAGCCGCACCTACCTTGCGCAGGCGCCGTGGCTGGCGCTGCTGCCCGGCGCATCGATCTCGCTGGCGCTGCTGGGCGTCAATCTGCTGGGCGACGCCCTGCGTGATTATCTCGATCCGAGGATGCAATAATGAAAACGCTTTCCAGTCCGTTAGTTCAGGTCAGCAACCTGCGCGTGACCATTAACGAGCGCGAGGTGGTAAGAGGCATCTCTTTTAACGTTGCGGAGCGGGAAGTGCTGGCGGTGGTGGGCGAATCCGGCAGCGGGAAAACACTGGCGATGCGATCGTTAATGCACCTGTTGCCCGGCGGCATTGATTTCGACGCAGCCGGGATGATTTTTGATGGTCAGAGCCTGCTTAATCTGACGCCGGAGCAGCTGCGCCAGGTGCGGGGAGCAGGCATCGGCATGGTGTTTCAGGAACCGATGACCTCGCTCAACCCGGCGATGACCATCGGACGCCAGCTTGATGAAGGGCTGGCGCTGCATACCTCGCTTGACGCGGCGGCGCGGCGGGTGAAAATTGTCGCCATGCTGGAGCGCGTTGGTCTGGCGCAGGCGGCAACCTTACTCAATCGCTATCCGCATGAGTTTTCCGGCGGCATGCGCCAGCGGGTAATGATCGCCTCGGTCATGCTGCCTGAACCTAAACTGATCATTGCCGATGAGCCGACCACTGCGCTGGACGTGCTGGTGCAGCACGAGGTGATGGATCTGATGCTGTCGCTGACGGCGGAGAAGGGTAGCGCGGTGATCCTGATCAGCCACGATCTGTCGATGGTGGCGAACTACGCATCGCGCATTATGGTGATGGAGCAGGGCGAGCTGGTGGAGCAGAACAGCAGCCAGGCGCTGCTCGCCCGCCCGCAACATCCCTACACCTGCCGGTTGCTGGATGCGCTACCGGTGCGAAAAGCGCCGCCGGATCGCAAAAAGCTGCTGGCCGCCGAAAGCGTGATTGCGCTGAGCAATATCGATATCACCTATCGCGGCCGCAAGGCGTGGTTCAAACCCGTTACCCTGACGCAGGCGGTGAAAGGCGTCAGCTTTAACGTGCGCGCGGGTGAAACGGTGGCGCTGGTCGGCGCCAGCGGCTCCGGGAAAACCACCATCGGCAAGCTGATCGCCGGCATGCTGACCGCCAGCGCGGGTACCCTGGCGTTTAAGGGCAGGCTGCTGACTACGGCCAGCAAGACGGAACGCAAAGCGTGGCGCCGGGAGTGCCAGATTATTCAGCAGGACCCGTTTTCATCGCTCAACCCGCGTATGCGTATTGGCAAAATTCTGGAAGAGCCAATGCTGCTGGTGAAGACGCTGAACGCGTCGGCGCGACAGCAGCGGGTGCGTGAGGTGCTGGCCGAGGTCGGGCTGGAGGACATTTTCCTGACGCGCTATCCGCATCAGCTCTCCGGCGGCCAGCGGCAGCGCGTGGCGATAGCGCGCGCCATCATTCGCCGTCCGGCCTTTATCATTGCCGACGAACCCACGTCGGCGCTGGATATGACGGTGCAGAAGCAGATCCTGCTGTTGCTGAAACGCCTTCAGGAGAGCTACGGCTTCGCCTGCCTGTTTATCACCCACGATCTGGGCGCAGTGGAGCAAATTGCCGATCGCATTATGGTGATGGAGAAGGGCGAGCTGGTGGAGAGCGGCTGGAGCGACGAGGTGCTGGATGCGCCACAGCATCCTTACACGCAGCGGCTGCTGAACTGCCTGCCCGCGCTGAAGCCGCTGGCGGGCGGCGGCTATCAGCTCCAGCAGAAAAGCGCGTAATGTCCATTTTCAACGCCGGGCGACGGGGACAGATCGGCGCCCGGCATTTCTCCTTTAAGGACGCGCGGCGGTGCCGTCGGGCAGGCGGGCATTAGTCCATTCCGGCAGTCCGCCAGATACGGGATATTTCGCCGCCTCTTTCTCGTTAATATCCACGCCCAACCCCGGACGGTTGCTGAGATAGGCGTAACCGCGAGCAATTTCCGGGCAGCCAGGGAAGACCTCCTGAAGCGCCTCGTTGACCGGCGTATACTCCTGAATACCCAGGTTGGTAATACTCATGTCGATATGCAGGTTGGCGGCCACGCCCACCGGCGAAATATCTCCAGGCCCGTGCCACGCCGTTCTGACACCGTACAACTCAGCGAAAGTCGCCAGCTTTTTCGCCGGGGTAATGCCGCCAATGGTACTGATATGACACCGAATGTAGTCGATAAGGTGATTCTGGATCAGCGGTTTCCACTCGTTGATTTGAGTGAAAAGTTCGCCCATCGCCACGGGCGTGCTGCTCTGCGAACGCAGGGTGGTCAGCCAGTCAATATTCTCTGGCGCAACCGGATCTTCAAGGAAAAACAGTTGATACGGCTCCAGTGATTTCGCCATCTGTACGGCGGCGATAGGCGTAATACGCTCATGTACGTCATGAATAAACTCCACGCCAAAACCCAGCTTGTTGCGCAGGTGCTCAAACAGACGAGGCACCGCGCGAGCATACGCATCAGGATCGAAATAGATGCCGGGGGTTTGCGTTCTCGGCGAGACCTTAGGCTGAATATTACGCGCCTTCGCCAGTTTACCGGCAATCAGCCGCAGATCGTCGGTGCCTGCGCCGCCATACATGCCGATCTGACAGCGAACATACTGATAACCTTCCTCCATTCGTGCGCGAATGTTGTCTTCAACTTCACATTCGTCCGCGCCGTCGCAGTGACGGTAGAGCGGAATGCCGTCGCGGCACTGTCCGCCCAGCAGTTCATAAAGCGGCATGTCCGCCATTTTGCCTTTCAGATCCCACAGCGCCATATCAATGCCGGACAGGGCGTTATTCATTACCGGCCCGTTGCGCCAGTAGCCGCTGACGCTGGCCGACTGCCAGATGTCTTCATTACGCGTGGGATCTTTGCCGAGCAAAAACGGTTTCATATAGTTTTCAATCGCCGCCGCCACGGCATAAATGCGCTGAGTAAAGGTCGCGCAACCCAGTCCGTAAAGACCTGGCTCGTTGGTTTCGATTTTGACCACCACCAGGTCAATGCCGCCGGGCGCGGTGAGAATGGTTTTAACGTCGGTAATATGGAGTTTTTTCATAGCAGCTCTTATTGTTCCTGTATGATGTCCTACATGTTGAGGGATGATTACGGTCCCAAAAGGAACCTGAAATCATCAAATGTTATTCAGTTTGCCGCGCATCTTCAATTGCGTGTACGTTATGCGCCATCGCGCCGTTCAGCGTATCGGTCGCCAGGCTGGCATCACGGTTTTTCAGCGCCATAAACACCCGGATATGCGCTTCCACGCTCTCCAGCGTGACGCCCAGCACCCGGTTCAGCTCCTCCAGGTAATGAACGTAGATGTTCTTCAGCGATTCCATGACGTGGATAAAAACCTTGTTATGCGAGGCCTTTACGATTGCAAGATGAAATTCGTAATCTGCCAGCGAGTATTTTTTGTAATCATCGCGGCTGACCAGCATCCGATTGAGTGCCTTCTCAATCGCCTGAATATCGTCATCCGAGGCCTGGGTGACCGCCAGCTCAATACATTTGAATTCCACCGTTTGCCTGAAAACCCGCATATCGTCAAACTCCTCGCGGGAGAGGTGCAGAATCGGCTGATTGTCATTAAAGGCACCGTAGCGCGCTATATCACGCGTCACATAAGTACCTTTACCCTGATGGGTGATGACCACACCCAGATCGCGTAGCTTCTGCACCGCGCTTCTGACGCTGACGCGGCTGACCTGAAACGTGGTTGTTAGCTCCGCTTCCGACGGCAGCTTGCAGCCCGGTTTCCATCGGCCGCTCTGGATGTTTTGCTTCATCTGTTCATAGATGACGTCAACGACGTTATGTTTCTGAATACTTTCCAGCGCCACATGATCTTCCACTTGTCCTACATGCTTCAGTTTTTAACTTTTCACGGGCTTGCTGACAAGCTGTTTTTTTATGACAGAAAAAAGGAAAACGCGCGTTGTTAAGGCGTTTTTATTAAAATCAAATAATTAAGTTGTCTTCGTTTTTTTTGGTTGTTAGCCGAAAGTAAATTTTTGTGAGCAGGTTTGCACTTTTTTTCTACGTCGTTTGCCTCCAAAAGCCACATCACGTAGAACTGTTTTCACACTACTTGTTAGTCATGTTACATGAGGAGGGGTTATGCAGGCACTATTCGATCTCAGCGGTAAAACGGCGCTGATTACCGGTTCCACCCGCGGCCTGGGTTTTGCTTATGCACAAGGCCTTGCCAAAGCAGGCGCCAGCATCATTTTAAACGGCACCCGCGAAGAGCATATGGCTCACGCGCTGGAACAGCTTAAGAAAGAAGGTCTGAATGCACGCGGCTTCTGCTTCGATGTAGCGAATGAAGCGGAGATTGCACACGTCTTTCGTCAATTAGACGATGAGCAGATCGCGGTGGATATCGTCATTAACAATGCGGGGATTCAGTTCCGTAAGCCGATGCTGGAGCTGGCGCTGAGCGACTGGCAACGCGTGCTGGATGTTAACCTGACCAGCGCGTTTTTGGTGTCGCGTGAGGCAGCGCGGCGCATGGTTGAACGCAAGCAGGGCGGAAAGATCATCAACATTGGCTCACTGACCAGCGAAGCCGCCCGAGCAACCGTTGCGCCTTATACCGCTGCAAAAGGCGGCATCAAACTGCTGACGAAATCAATGGCGGCGGAGTGGGCATCGTTCAACATCCAGACAAACGGTATCGGCCCCGGCTACATTCTCACCGATATGAATGAAGCGCTGGTGGCAAACGAAGAATTTAATCGCTGGGTATGCAGCAGTAATCCCTCCGGCCGCTGGGGCAAGCCTGAAGAGCTGATCGGCACCGCCGTTTACCTGGCGTCTTCTGCCTCTGACTATGTTAACGGACAGATGATTTACGTTGATGGCGGCTGGCTGGCGACGCTGTGAACCACGTTGTATCACTCAAAAAAATAATACTCTTTCACGGTAAAGGCTGAATATGAAACCGACGCGTACCCGACTTTCAGTTCTGGCAATGTTGTTCATTGTTACCGCTATTAATTATATGGACAGAGCCAACCTCTCCGTAGCAGGTTCACACATCCAGGGTGAATTTTATCTCTCCGCCACGCAGCTTGGCCTGTTGTTTTCAATGTTTACCTGGTTCTATGCCATGAGTCAGATCCCGGTTGGCTATCTGCTTGATCGCATCGGATCGCGCTGGCTTTACGGCAGTGCCATCGTGCTATGGAGCCTGTTTACATTACTGATGGGGCTGGCATCACATCACTTTTTCGCCACGGCCACCGCATCGTTTATGATGTTACTGGTCTGCCGCGCGCTGATTGGCATTGCTGAGGCGCCGTCTTTCCCTTCCAATACCAAGATCATCGCCACCTGGTTTCCCGATCATGAACGTGCAAGAGCCACGGCGACCTACGCCAGCGCACAGTACATCGGCCTGGCGCTGTTAACGCCGATCCTGTCGTTCATTGTCAGCAAATGGGGCTGGGAAATGTCGTTTTACCTCTCCGGTCTTGTCGGTGTGGTATTCGGTATTTACTGGCTCTGCGCCTACCGGGATCCGCAGCATAGCGACACGGTGAACGCGGCGGAACTGGAAATGATTCGTAAAGGCGGCGGTTACGGTTCTGAAAATCAGCCAGCCCGCAACAGCAACATTAACTGGCAATCTGTAAAATATATTCTGCGTCAGCGCACTACCTGGGGATTGTTTATCGCCCAGTTTGCGGCCTCGTCTACGCTCTACTTCTTTCTGACGTGGTTTATCGTTTATCTGGAAAAAGGGCTGCATCTTTCAATTGATAAAGCCGGAATTGGCGCGATGTTTCCGTACATGATGGCGATGGCGGGCGTACTCTGTGGCGGTACGCTAAGCGATATGCTGCTAAAACGCGGCTTCAGTCGTACCCTGGCGCGAAAGCTGCCGGTGATGGCCGGTATGCTGTTGACGTGCTCCATCGCACTGGTGAACTTTTTTCAGGACAGCCCGGTGATCGCCATTGCTATTCTCTCCGTGGCCTTTTTTGCCAATGCGTTCTCTAACCTGGGCTGGGTGGTGTGTAGCGACGTCATCCCACGCCATCTGATCGGCACCATTGGCGGATTTTTAAATATATTCGGCAACCTTTCCGGCATCGTAAGCCCCATCATTATCGGCGTCATCCTTCAGCGCACGCACAACTTCCAGTATGCGATGTGGTATATCGCCGCCGTTGCGCTGCTGGGCTTTTTGGCTTATCTGCTTCTGGTGGGACGCATTGAGGTAATCACCCCGCCGGGAGACGATGAAAAAGCACCTGTTAACTCCAAATCCAACGCACAGGGAAATCATCATGCATCAGAAAACAGTTAAAGCCGTGATCGTCAGCGCCGCCCACGAAGTGCATTATGAAGATCGCACCATCGAATGGGATGACAGGCAGGTTCTGGTACGCGTGGATCGCGGCGGTATCTGTGGTTCCGATATTCATTATTATCAGCACGGACGCGCAGGCATGTCGGTGCTGAAATCGCCGATGGTGCTCGGCCATGAATTTGTCGGCGTTATCGATAGCGCACCACAAGAGAGCGGACTGCAAATCGGCCAACGCGTGGCGGTCAATCCCTCTTGTCCCTGCCAGCGCTGTACGTTTTGCCTGGCGGGTAAGCAGAATCTCTGCCGTTCGATGCGGTTTATGGGTAGCGCGCAGTTTTTCCCGCATGTAAACGGCGGTTTCGCTGAATACGTGGCAGTTGACGCCGTACAGTGCATCCCGTATGAGGCTCAGGCCGATGCGAAGATCATCGCCTTCGCCGAACCGCTGGCCGTATGCATTCATGCTATTCGTCAGGCGGGAGACTTAACCGGCAAACGGGTGCTGGTTACCGGCGCGGGGCCGATTGGCTGTCTGGTGATTGCCGCCGCGTTAGCCTCTGGTGCCACGGAGGTAGCGGCAACAGATATCAGCGAGCGCTGCCGGACGCTGGCAGAAGAGATGGGGGCCAGCCAGACGGTTGACCCGCGCGATGAAGACAGCGTGGCGGACTGGCGCAATAACGGCGGCGTTTTTGATGTCTGCTTTGAAGCCTCCGGTGCCAGCGCGGCGGTGGCCTCTGCGGTTGACTTCACCCGTCCCGGCGGCATTATTGTGCAACTCGGCATGGGCGCGGCGGAGGTCAACTATCCCATCGGGCCTCTGTTGGTTAAAGAAGTGCAACTGCGCGGTTCGTTCCGCTTCACCAGCGAATTCACCACGGCGGTGCGCTGGCTGGAGAAGGGAAAAATTAACCCGCTGCCGCTGCTCTCGGCTGAGATGAACATGAGCGAGGCGGTCAGCGCGCTGGAAATGGCATCGGACAAGTCGCGCGCGGCGAAGGTACAGCTGGTTTTTTAAGCCGCGCACCTGAATGAGCACACTGGCGAATCAGTCAATCAGCCCCTGCGCATCGTAGAAAGGCCACGGGCCGGGGTAGTCGCCAATGGGCAGGTAGTGCGTCACCATCGGCTGATCGTCATGCCACTGGTGCAGCAGCATGCCCGGCGGCTCCAGCACGAAATTTGCCGGGCCGTCCGGGGTGAAATCCGCCGCCACCTGGTGCGACGTACCCGGCGCGCTGCACACTATCACGCCCGCCAGCTGCGACACCATATAGCGATGCACGTGGCCGCAGAGCACACGCATGACCTGTGGCGCATGCATGAGGATCTGCGCCAGGCGATCGGCGTCCTTCAGATTCTGGCGATCCATATGGTCGATGCCGCTGATAAACGGCGGGTGATGCAGCATCAACAGGGTGGGTTTTTCCGTCTCTTCGGCCAGCCGGGCGCTGAGCCAGGCCGCACGCGCTTCGCACAGTTCGCCCCACGGTTTTTCCGGCACGGTGGAATCAAGGCCGATCAGCCGCAGCGGATAGTCATTCACTTCCCAGTGCAGGAATTCGCCCTCTGACGGCATCCAGCTTTTGTCGACAAAGGCGCGGCGAAAGGCAGGGCGCGCATCGTGATTGCCCGGAATGGCGAACCACGGCAGCGTCAGTTCATCCAGCAGCGCGCGTACCGTGGCGTACTCCGCCTCTTTACCAAAATCGGTCAGATCGCCGGTGATGACCACTGCGTCCGGCGCCGGGCGCAGCGCATTGAGTTGGGCAATACCTGTTTTCAGCGCGCTCAAGGTATCCACTTTCCGATAGGAGAGGCGGCCGGCGGTTCTGACATGCAGATCGCTTATCTGCGCAAGTACAAAGGAACGTTTCATCACAACTCCTTAATGATGGCCGGGAAGGCGAAACAGGCTGCCCGCGTCGGCGCGCAGGCCGACCGTTTTTCCTTCCGGCCAGCGTTCACGGGCCGGGCCATCAACCTGAATGCGCTGCCCGCTGGCAAGCTCCACCAGCACGCGCTGGCTTTGACCCAAAAACGTGCTGTTCAGCACGCGGCCTTCCAGTAGCGCGCCCGCGCGTTCGCCGAGGCGAATATCTTCCGGGCGGCAGTAAACGTTGCCGTCGGCCAGCGGCAGTTGATTCACCGCGCCGACGAAATCCGCCACGAATGGCGTGGCCGGATGGAAATAGATGTCGCGCGGCGCGCCGATTTGCTCAATGCGGCCGTGCTGCATGACCGCGATGCGATCGCCCAGCGCCATCGCTTCCTGCTGATCGTGCGTAACATACACCGCCGTGATCCCCGACTGCGCCAGCAGCGTGGCGATATCCTCCCGCAGCCTGTCGCGCAGGCTGGCGTCCAGTGCCGCCAGCGGCTCATCAAACAGCAGCACCTTCGGGCGGGCCGCCAGCGCGCGGGCCAGCGAAACGCGCTGTTTCTGCCCGCCGGAGAGCGCCTGAACGGAACGATCGGCAAAGGCCAGCAAATCGACCATCTCCAGCATCTCGCCAACCCGCTGACGAACGGCGCTCTCGCTCATGCGCTGAATGCGCAGGCCGTACGCCACGTTTTGCGCCACGTTGAGATGGGGAAACAGCGCATAGTTCTGGAACACCATGCCGACGCTGCGTTTTTCAATCGGCAGGGCGGTGACGTTGCGATCGTTAAACCACACGTCGCCACCGGCGTCGCAGCGCTCCAGTCCGCTGATGATGCGCAGCGTGGTGGTTTTACCGCAGCCGGACGGGCCAAGCAGCACCAGCGTTTCGCCGGGGTGGATATCCAGATCGAGCGGAAAGAGCGCGGTATGATCGCGGTCAAAGGTGCGCGCGCAGTGACGCAGGCGAATGGCTACAGGATGGGTCATGGTCAGCCCTCTCTTTTACGCTGGCTGATAAAGTGCATCGCCAGCAGCAGTGGAATAATCATCATTAAAAACAGCGTGGTATAGGCCGAGCCAATTTCCAGGCGCATGGAGGCATAGCTGTCGGCGAGGCCAACCGGCAGCGTTTTGGTCAGCGGCGTGTGCAGCATCCAGGTGATATTAAATTCTCCAATGGAGAGCGTGACGACCATGAACGCCCCGGCCAACGCGCCCGACAGACAGCCAGGGATCACCACGGTAAAAAAGCGCCGGACGCCGCCCGCGCCGAGGCTGGCGGCGGCTTCCTCAACCGAACGCAAATCGGAGGTCTTCATCACCGCCAGCACAGGGCGCACCATAAACGGCAGCGTAAACAGCACGTGGCCGATGAGAATAAACAGCCAGCTACCGCGCAGCCCGCTGACGCCGCCATAAACCAGCAGCAGGCCGAGCGCCGTGGCCAGGCCAGGAATGGCGACCGGCAGCATCAGGCACTCTTCGATCCAGCCCGCCAGCCGCGACGGGCTTTTCAACAGTCCCCAGGCGGCGGGGACGCCGAGGGTTATGGTGCAGAACAGGCAGGCAAGGGCGATGCCCAGCGACAGCCAGAACGTTGGGGCATATAGCGCCCACACTTCTTCAAGCCAGCGCAGCGTCAGTCCGCTTTTCAGGCCGGTGAAATAGTTTTCGGTAAAACCCGCCATGACCGACATGCCAATCGGCACGATCAAAAACAGACAAACCAGTAGCGTCAGCGTCAGTTGCAGCGCAAAAAGCAGCGGGCGATTCATAGCATGGCTCCTGATCGATTACCGGAGAAGCGACGCGTAAGCAGCAGCGCGCCCCAGGTCACGACGCCCATCACCACCGACAGCGCGGCGGCGGTGGCAAAGTTGGCGTAGTTGGTGAATTCGCCGTAAATGGTCAGCGGCAGCACGGTCAGTTCGGTGCCGAGGGTAAAGGCGGTGCCGAACGCGCCCATGCTGGTGGCGAAGCAGATGGCGCAGCTTGACAGCAGGGCGGGCGCCAGCCCCGGCACAATTACGTCCCACACGATGCGCCAGCTACCTGAGCCCAGCGATCGCGCGGCTTCCTCCAGGCTGCGGTCGAGTTGTTCGCAGGCGGCGACCAGCGTCATGATCACGCGGGGAATGGAAAAGTAGAGATAGCCCAAAAACAGGCCGCCGAGGCTGTAGGCGAAGATCCAGCGCTGGCCGGTCAGCGCCTGACCCGCCAGCGCAAAAATCCCCTGGCGGCCGCCTAGCATGATGATCAGGAACCCGACCACCACGCCGGGAAAGGCAAGTGGAAAGGTGAGCAGCGCCAGCAGCAGTCCCTTCCCGGTAAAGCGGTGGCGCGCCAGAAAGCAGGCTACCACCGCAGAAATCGCCACCGCCGCCACCGACACGCTTGCTGACAGGATCAGCGTGGTGACCAGGCTCTGCAAATAACGCGGTTGGGTAAGGATCGTCCAGTAAGCATTTTGCCGGGTGGCGCTGTCGGGCAGCGTGCCCAGCACCACCAGATACCCGAACGGGATCAGCCAGAAGGCGGTAAAGACGATCAGCGCAGGGATCAGGGCGAACAGGCCCGCGCGCGGCAGCGTAACGCGGCGAGCGCGTCGTCCGCCCGCACGGGAGGACGATGTGCAGAACGCCGACATTACTTCACCTCGTTCAGATACTGCGTGGAGAAGGCTTTTTGCGCGGCCGCCATCTGTTGATAGTTGACGGTACGGGCGCGCTGGTAGTCGCTGTCCGGCAGGAACTGCGCTTTCGCCGCCGCGGTCATCGCGCTTTCACGCACCGGGCGCAGCCAGGCGTTGGCCCAGATCGCCTGTCCGCGATCGGAGAGCACGTAGTCGATCACTTTTTTACCTTCGCTGGCGTGCGGCGCATTTTTCACCAGACTGATGACGTACGGTACTCTGATGCTTCCTTCTTTCGGGATGACGAAAGCCACGTTGGCGTTATCTTTATACTTCGCACGATACGCATTGAAATCGTAATCGAGCAGGATCGGAATTTCACCGGAAAGCACGCGTGCATAGGCGGTTTGCTTCGGCACAATCGGGCTGTTTTTGCTTAGTTTTTTGAAGTATTCGATGCCGGGTTTAACGTTCTCCAGCGTGCCGCCTTTGGCGAGGTTTGCCGCCGTAGCCGCTGCATAGCCGACAAACGCGCTGGCTGGATCGAGATAGCCGACCATGCCTTTATATTCAGGTTTCAGCAGGTCATCCCATGACTGCGGCACCGGCGCGCCGTTCAGCGCGTCCACGTTAACCATAAAGCCGATGGTGCCGGAATGAAGCGCCACCCATTTTCCATCAGGATCTTTCATATCCGCCGGGATCTGCGCCCAGCCCGCAGGCTTGTAGCTCGCCAGCACGTCGGCGTTTGCCGCCTGGATGCCGAAGGTGATGCCGAGATAGACCACGTCCGCAACCGGGCTGGCTTTTTCCGCCACGATCTGCGCCAGCGCCTGGCCAGAATTTTTGTTGTCCTGCGGCACCACAATGCCGGTATCGTTGGCGATGGCTTTTAGTTGTGTTCCCCAGTCGGCCCATTCCGGCGGACAGTTGTAGCAGATGGCGGGCGCGGCGATGGCCTGCGCTGACAACAGCGCTGCGCCGACGAGCGATAAGGCAGTAAGCGTCTTTTTCATGGGTATTCCCTGGTGTTGGTCGGTCATCAAAACCGCGCCGGGGCGATGCTTTCACCCTGGCGCAGCGTAAAATCGAGCGTTTGCGAGCTGACGCTGACGTTCGCCAGCAGGTTCATCATGCTTTCCATCGCGGCGGCGCCCAGTTCGCGCTGAGGCTGCACCACCGAACAGAGCGACGGATGCACCATTTCGCCCAGCGCGATGCCGTCAAATCCGATCACAGAGATATCGGTCGGTACGCGCCATCCCAGCCGTTGCAGGCCGCCGATGGCGCTGAGCGCCAGCAGGTCATTGGTGCAGATCAGGGCGGTCAGCGCGCTTCCTGACGCAAGCCAGGGGCGCAGTAACGCCACATCCACGCGGGTGTGATGCGCCATTTCTATCAGCGGCTGTGCGGGCAGGCCCGCAGCGGTCATTGCGTCGCAGTAACCCTGATAGCGCAGCGCGGCGCGGTCTGACTGCCGCACCGGCCCGGCAATCATCGCGATTCGCCGGTGACCCAGCGCCAGCAGGTGGCGGGTGGCCTGGCAGATCGCCTGACGGTTATCGACGCTGATGGTGATAAATTCTGGCGAAGCGGCAGGATTGTGTACCAGCACCGCCGGCAATGACTCCTGCGCCAGCAATCTCAGGCAGGCGCTTTCGCACGCGTTGGCGACGGTGAGGATCATGCCGTCCACGCGTTGACGCAGCATGTTCTCCAGCACCCTGGATTCGCGGTCGGCATCGTAATCGGTGGTGGCGATCATCAGCGAGTAACCGCGTTCGCGTGCGCTGTTTTCCATTGCCTGGAGCTGTTCGCAGAAGACCGGGTTGCGCAGCGTGGGCAGCATCACGCCGATGATGCGCGTTGACCGCGTGCGAAGCTGGCGTGCCACGTAGTTGGGGCGAAAACCCAGGGTTTCGGAGGCGGCATAGACTTTGTCACGCGTCGCTTCACGCACCTTTTCCGGTTCGGAAAACGCGCGCGCTGCGGTGGTTCTTGATACGCCCGCCAGACGGGCAACGGTCAGTAAATCGGTCATGCTTCCGCTCGCTTTGAGAAAATGGGATCGATCCCATCCACGGCTATGCTGCTGGCGGAACGTGTCAGTGGGATGACGGGAAGATGACGGGGAAATGTCGGCGTGCGGGGCAGGGATTTTAAAGACAACGCTGTTATCAGCGGACGACATAAAGGCGCCACAAGCGCCGGGACGCTGCCACAGGGATGCGGCAGCGAAGCCCTTATAGATGAGTTTACGGCGTCCAGGCGTGACGCCTGTCACCGCAGCAGGCTGTTGGGTTTACTGTGTTTTTTAAGTCACATCAAAAACCAATCGCCTGACCGTCCCGTCGGCTGTCGCTGGCGATCACATAACCGTGATCGGCTTCCGGCGAAAGCTTCCAGATAAACTGACCGGAACCGAAATCCATATAGGGATCGTTAACGGACTTGAACTGATGGCCTCTCTCTGCCAGCGCCGCGGAGGCCGCGTCATCAAAGCCGGCTTCAAGATCCAGGGTGAAATCGCGGTTGACCTTCCAGCGCGGCGCATCGCAGGCAGCCTGCGGTTGCTGCTGATAATCGAGCATGCGTACCAGCGTCTGCACATGCCCCTGTGGCTGCATGTCGCCGCCCATCACGCCAAAACTCATCTGCGGAAAGCCATCTTTGGTCAGAAAACCGGGAATGATGGTATGGAACGGGCGTTTGCCGGGCGCTACAACGTTGGCCGAACGCGGATCGCCTGAAAAACCTGCCCCGCGATTTTGCAGACTGATACCGTACTCGGGCACCACCACGCCGGAACCGAACCCCATGTAGTTTGACTGAATAAACGACACCATCATGCCGCTCTCGTCAGCGGTGGTCAGATAAACGGTGCCGCCGCTGGCCGGCATTCCCGGCAGCGGCAGGCTTGCCCGGTTCAAATCGATAAGCTTTGCGCGCTCCTTAAGATAGCCATCATCCAGCATCTGGGCAGGCGTCACCGCCATGGCGCGCGGATCGGCAACGTAGTTATAGATGTCTGCAAACGCCAGCTTCATTGCTTCAATTTGCAGATGCTGAGAGGCCGCGCTGTCCAGCGGCAGGCTCGCCAGATCAAACTGTTCAAGGATCCCTAACGCGATCAGCGCAGCAATTCCCTGGCCGTTGGGCGGCAGTTCATGCACGTCGTAGCCACGATACCGGCGCGTCACCGGCGTCACCCACTCCGGCTGGTAGGCGGCCAGATCGCTGTGCGACAACGGCACGCCGCTGGCCTGCGCAAAGCGCACAATTGCCTCAGCGGGTTCGCCTTCATAAAACGCGCGTGCGCCCTGGTCGGCCAGCAGACGCAAGGTGCGGGCCGCACCCGGCATGACAAACTTTTCGGCAACGGCAGGCGCACGGCCATTCGGCATAAAGGTTTGGGCAAAACCAGGCTGGTCATGCAGCAGCGGCACGGCAGCCTGCCACTTACGCGCGACCATCGGCGCGATGGTCACGCCGCGCTCGGCGATCTCAATGGCCGTCTCCAGCAGGCGCGAGAAGGGCAGCCTGCCAAAACGCGCATGCAACGCGCCCCAGGCCGCAATGGCGCCGGGAATGGTCACGCTGTCCCAGCCGCGCTCGGGCCGACGCGCGTGACCGTGCGCGTCAACGCCATAGCGTTTGGCAAACCACGCCGTATCCCAGTGCGAAGGCGCGGTGCCGGAGGCGTTTAGTCCGTGCAACTGCTGGCCATCCCACACCATGGCGAAGGCATCGCTGCCCAGCCCGTTCGACACCGGTTCAACAATCGTCAGCGTTGCCGCCGCCGCAATCGCCGCATCCACCGCGTTGCCGCCGTTCAGCAGAGCCTGATTCCCTGCCTGGGCTGCCAGCGGGTGTGAAGTGGCGACGGCGTTGCGCGCAAACAGCGGCGTGCGCGTGGTCAGATAGGGATTGTCCCAGTTAAAATTTATCATCGCTTCTCCTGACTTCTCATATTCGCTATGGCGTCTTCAGCCGCCGCACGCAGCGCCTGTTTATCCACTTTGTTGGTGCCCGCCAGCGGAAAATGGTCAACCAGCCAGATATGGCGCGGATGCAGATAGGCCGGGCCATTAAGCAGCGTCCAGGCTTTGATCGCCTCCGGCTGCGGTGTGCGACCCTCGCGCGGAATAACCCAGGCCACCGGCTTGCTGCCCTTTATCTCATCCTTCACTGCCACCACACACGCCTGCTGCACGTCGGGGTGCAGCTCGAGCAGCTTCTCCACCTCGCCCGGATAGATGTTTTCACCGCCGCAAACAAACATATCGTCACGGCGACCGACAAAGGTGTAAAAACCGTTTTCGTCGCGGGAAAAAACATCGCCGGTCACGTAATAGCCGTCGTCGGTAAAGGGGGAGGGCACGTCAGGCCGCTGATGATAACCCTGCATCAGCGCCGGACTGCGGATCTCCAGCACGCCGTGATCGCCTGGCTCTCCCTGCTCATCGCGCAGCCGCAGCGACACCGCCGGATGCGCACAGCCGTTTGCCTGAAGCGGTGCGGCAAGCCCCTGCGGATGCGGCCCGAACACCACCGGCCCGCCTTCGGTGGTGCCGTAGGCGTTGATGATCCGCGCCTGCGGCCAGAGCTGACGGATCTGATTAAACAGCCCTTCATTAACAGGCGCGGAGCCCATGCGTACGGTGCGTACCGGGGAGAGATCGCTGGCGTCGAGCAGGGCTTTTTCCTTCATCATCATGGCGATCATCGGCGGTACGGCGGTGATCCAGCTACAGCGATAGCGGGCGATGGCCTCAATGTACGTCCGCGCCTCAAACTGCGGGAGCAGAATAGTGGTCACCGAACTGGCCAGCGTCAGTAGCGCCAGCGCCAGCGCATTCATATGATAAAACGGCGCGGCGATCAGCACCCGTTCCCCGGCCAGTTCGTTCTGCGCCAGCCGCGTTTCCACCACCCAACGATGGCTGGCGTGGGTCAGGCGCACGCCCTTCGGCATCCCGGTTGAGCCGGAGGTATATAACAGCATAGCGAGATCTTCCGGCTGCGGCTGAAAAACCTGAAATGCCTCAGCAGGCGGAAGATCGGCCAGTTCACTGAAGGCCTGGCGGCTGCGCGAGGTGGTCAGCCGTGCGAGCGGCGCATCGTCGCCCATCACCAGCCGCGCATCGCAGTCGTCGAGGATCTTATCCAGCGTGGCGGCGGGAAATTTGATGCTCACCGGCACCGCCACCAGGCCCGCGCGCAGGACGCCTAAAAATGAGACGATAAAGTCGATGGAGTTTCGTCCCAGCAGCGCCACGCGTTCGCCGGTACGCAGACCGCGCGCGGTCAGCGCGGCGGCCAGTCCGTCGGCGCGGGCGTCCAGCGCCGCAAAGGTGATGTCAGGGCCGGATAGCATAATAAACGCCGGTTGCTGATTGTGGCGCGCCGCCGCTGGCAACGCACCCAGATTGGTGACGGTCATAACCTGAACTCAAGTAAGGTGTGAAGGGCGGGAAGGGCAATCAGTAGCCGTTCCGCATCCTGATAGTGCGGCAGCCTGAAACGAAGCGCGGCCTGCTTCAGGCGGGACAGTTCACCGCCGGTAAAGGTAATGGCGGCAAACTGGCTGCGACGCGTTTCATCAAGGCCCGGTAAACCGGCAGAAAAGTCGTGCCAGTCGGCACGCGTAAGCAGTTGTAGCGTCATGTTGGTGCTGCCGAGGCGCTGCCACTCATTGCGTTCGCTGTCGATATTGTCGGTCACCAGCGTCAGCATGGTCATGGCGGAAACGCCGTTCTCATGCCGCTGCCAGGGCGCGCGCCAGATCCACTCCGGGGTGTGATGCTGGCAAAAGTAGACGCGGCCCGCGGTAAAGCTGCCGGGCGCGAGTCGCACCGCACTGAAGCGTGCCTCGCCCCGTTCGCCGTCGGCTTCCACCTCGCGCGAAAAATGCTGAACGGGCAGGGCGTTGAATCCCTGTTTCCGTAGCTGCCGTTCGGTTTCTGCGGCGTCCTCGCTGCGAAAAACCAGCCCGTCAATGCCTGGCGGGCTGTCAAGCAGTTCCTGCCGGATGCGCTGCCCATGACGCGGGACGCCAATCAGCTCCAGGTAACGATCGCCAAATACAATCAGCTGATTCGATGAGCCGAGCGTGTGATGGCTTTCCGGCGTCAGCGTGAAACCCAGCGCAACAAACAGTTCGCGCGCTGTCGCCAGGTCGAAATGGTTATTCAGCACCAGATGGTCAACTACCTGCGTCATGGGTATCTCCTCAGGCGGCGGGCATGGCGTAAAGACCGCGGCCGCTCGCCACCAGCCGATCTTCACTGTCGTAAACCCAGGCTTCGGCGCTGGAAAACTGCTTGCCGACCTTAAGCACTTTGCCTTTAACGCGCAGGTCGCCGCGCGCCGGGCGATGGTAATCCACCCGCATATCCAGCGTCGGCACGCCCTTGCCCGCCCAGGCGACCAGCGCCCAGTCAGCGGTTAAATCCACCAGCGCCGCCAGGATGCCGCCGTGAATGTAGCCGCCGGCCGTGTTCACCACCCACTCGTCGCGAAAGCGCGCGCGCAGGGTAATTTCGCCCTTCGCCACGCTCTCCACTTCCAGCCCCAGCCACTGGTGATACGGCCCTTTCAGCAGCTTTTCCTGCACCTCTGCGGCGCTCAGTTCAAACGATTCGCTCATATTCTTCTCCTTAAGGCGTCACAATGACTTTGCCGAGGACTTCACGGTCGCGGATCAGCCGCAACCCTTCCGCCGCTTCTTCCAGCGGGACTTCGCGGTCGATCAGCGGTTTTATCTCGCCCTGCGCCACCAGGTCGAGCAGCGCCTCAAGATCGTCCTGATAGAAACTGTTAGAGCCTTTGATAGTCAGCTCAAAGCTCCAGATGTAGCGCAGATCTTCGGCCGGGTCATAGCCTGCGGTGGCGCCGCATACCAGCAGCGTGCCGCCGCGCTTCAGACACTTAAGCGACGGGCGCCAGGTATCGCCACCGGTAAAGTTGATCACCACATCCACGCCGCCCTCATAGGTGCGGCGCTGCGGTTTACCGTAACGGGCAATCGCCCAGCGTGAAAAATCCTCTTCGCGATAGTTCACCACGTGGTCGGCGCCGAGTTGGGTAAGCGCTTCACCTTTTTCGGCGCTGCCGACGCAGGCGATAACCTCTGCACCAAGTTTTTTCGCCAGCACCACGCAGGCAGTACCCACGCCGCCGCTGGCGCCGAGGATCAGCACGCGGTCGCCCTGTTTGATGGTGTTGTGCGTCACCAGCATACGGTGCGCGGTGCCGTAAGCCACCGGCAGCGCGGCGGCCTGGGTGAAGCTCACCGCGTCGGGCAGGGCGATCAGCTGCGCAGCGTCCACCAACGCATACTCCGCCATGCCGCCATCGATCATCTCGCCCATCAGGCCAACGCCGGGCTTCAACGGGTTAATCAGCACGCGGTCGCCGCTCTTCCAGCCCGTCACGTCATCAGCCACCTCATCAATCACGCCCGCAAGATCAAGGCCTGGTACCACCGGCAGCGGCACCTTGATGCCTGGCATGCCGTTCACGGTAAACACATCGTGATAGTTAAACGAGGAGGCTTTAACGCGCACGA
This sequence comes from Erwinia oleae, assembly GCF_000770305.1. Taxonomy (GTDB): domain Bacteria; phylum Pseudomonadota; class Gammaproteobacteria; order Enterobacterales; family Enterobacteriaceae; genus Erwinia; species Erwinia oleae. The sequence continues at coordinate 15,615 of NZ_JNVB01000007.1, read as the reverse complement.
TAACGTGTCCGGCCTGAAGCGTCGGGCGCGGCCTGTCGGTGACGACCGAGAGGTTTTCCAGATCGCCGTGCTGATTGAGCACCAGCGCTTTCATTGTCTGAGTCACATATTTCTCCTGTTATTTAATGGATTTAGCAGCCTGCCAGGCAGCGCTGTCATAAAGGTTGTCCGGCACGTCGCCTTTCACGGTGCCGTTGGCGACAAACACCTGATGCTGACGCTTCAGCGTGTCGATATCGGCCGGTTCAAAGGTGATACGGTTCATGCTGTCCCAGCGGCTGAAGTAAATTTCCGCATCGCGCTGGGGCAGGTTAGCTTTCTGCTGAAGCAGGGTGACCACTTCCTGACGGTGATCTTTGCCCCACGCCAGCGTGTCGCGCAGCGCGGCGACCACGCGCGCTACCGTCTCCGGATGCTGCTCAATCAGCTGGCTGCGCACGGCGCCCACGCCGATATAGGGCACGGCTTCGCTGTGGGTGAGCTTTTTCCACTCGTCGGCAAAGCTGCCAAGCGACGTCACCTTCAGTTCATCCAGCTGTTCGATAGTCAGGGAGCGAAGCGCGGCGGCATCGACCTGCTTCTGCACAAGAAACTGCGCCAGGCGCGATTCGTTGCCGCCAATCAGCTGAAAATCATTGGGGCCAATATGGTTGTTACCCTGTAACAATGTGGCGGCGATCACCGCCACCGAAGAGCCCGCAGGCGACATGCCCACTTTTTTACCTTTGAGCTGTTCCAGCGAGGTAATGGAGGAACCCTGCGGCACCACAAACTGCACGTCAGCGGGCTGCGTCGCCGCAAATATTTTGATCGGCACCCCTTCCGAGGCGCTGCTGAACACGCCCGCCAGCGGCGCGCCAAAGGCAAGGTCGATGGAGCCGGCTGCCAGCGCTTTGATCGGTGCATTGACGTCCGGGAAGTGCACGAACTCGGCATCAATGCCGCGTTTGGCTAAAAAGTCTTTATTTTCCAGCACCGTACCGTAGCCTAGGCTCACGCCGCTGCTCCAGTAACCGATGCGCACTTTTTCAGCTGCGGATGAATTCAGGGCGAAGAAGGCCCCGGCAGCCAGCACGGCCGCCTTTAATACGTTTTTCATGGATTATTCCTGTGTGTGAGATTTCCAGCGAAAGAGATGGCGCTCCAGCGGCTTCAGCAGCCCGCCTTCCAGCAGCAGCATCAGCGAGACCAGCAGCAGCGTCCACGCAAAAACCTGATCCGTTTGCACCAGATCGCCCGCCTGCCGCAGTCGGTAGCCGATGCCGTCCGATGCGCCCAGCGTTTCCGCCACCAGCGAGACGCGCCAGCCAAAGCCAAAGGCCAGACGCGCACCGGAAAAGAAGTAAGGCAATATGGTGGGCAGATAAATTTTTGTCAGCGTTTGCAGGCGGCTCATGCGGAAACTGCGCGCCAGTTCGACGTACTGCCGCTCCACGGTTTGCGCGCCCTGCCAGACGTTGGTCAGGATCAGCGGCATCGCGGTCATAAACACCACAAAAATGGTGGTGGCGTTGGAGATGCCAAACCAGATGATGGCGAAAATGGCCCAGATGGCGGACGAAACCGTATTGAACACCGCCAGCAGCGGCTCAAAAAACTGCGCCAGACGACGGCTTGCGCCCAGCGCCAGTCCGGCCAGCGTGCCTGCCACCGTCGCCAGCAGGAAACCGCTCACCACCCGCGAAAAGGTGATGCCAATATCGTGCAACAGCGTATGGTTGCGCCACAGCATCAGCACGGCATTGAAGGTTTTTTCCGGACCCGGCAGTACGAACGACGGCATATTCCGCGCCGCCACCAGCCATATCGCAATAAAAATCGCCAGCAGCGCCAGCCGCTGTATCAACAGCGAGAAAGTAAACTTCATTTATACCTCCATTCGCAGCAGACGGACGTTTTCCGCCACGTCCCGGCCGGTCGGCAGACGCGGGCGGGGCAGCGGCATGTCAACAATCTGGCTGATACGTCCCGGCGCGGGTTGCAGAATGACGATACGGTCGGCCAGAATCACCGCCTCTTCAACGTCATGAGTGACCATCACCACCGTCATATTTTTTAGCTGACAGATGCGCAGCAGCTCGGCATGCATGGCGCTGCGCGTTTGCGGATCGAGCTTGGAAAACGGCTCGTCCATCAGCAGGATCTCCGGTTCGGAAACCAGGCTGCGCGCCAGTGCGATGCGGCTGCGCATGCCGCCGGAAAGCTGATGCGGCCACTTGTTGCCGACGCTCTCCATGCCAACCAGCGCCAGCGCGTCATCAATACGCGTACGGCGCTCCGCGCGGGGCAGCGTGCTGTTTTCCAGCGCAAAGCCAACGTTCTGCCGTACCGAGCGCCACGGCAGCAGCCGGTCTTCCTGAAACAGGTAACCCAGCCTGCGCCACTGGCTGAACCGCGCGATGCTTTCGCCCTGAAGGGTAATCGTGCCGCTGTCGGCAGGCAGCAGGCCGGAGATGATATTCAGCAGCGTGCTCTTGCCGCAGCCGGATGCGCCCAGCAGCGCCACGATTTCGCCGGGCCAGACGCTGAACGAGATCTCCTGTAGCACGGTTTGCGTGCCGAAACGTTTGCTGACCTTCTCCAACCCGATGGTCGGAGCCAGTACGCCCGCCTGTGCGCTCATGAAAAAATACTCCTGTGCTGAATGGGTAACAGCGTGCCGTCAGAGGCGAGCGTGGCGTAGATTTTCTCCAGCGTCATCGCCTGAAACGTCTCAATATGCTTGCGCGCGATGGTCTCGACGCGCTTGCGGTCACCCTCTTCAAAGGCCTGAATCATCGCATTGTGATCGTGGCGGATTTCCGGTTTGGTGCGCTGAACGTTAAAGCCCAGCGCCACCAGCCGCGCCATCTCATCCATCAGGGTGGACAGGGTGCGTAGCAGGTGCTGATTGCCCGCCGCCTCCGCAATCGCCAGGTGAAAACGTTTGTTGGCATTCATAAAGACGTCGATACGCGTGGAGAGGGGCGCGGCCAGTTCGACGCGGCAGTCCGCCTCCAGCTTTTTCAGCAAATCGATATCCACCTTGCCGACGGCAAGCCTGGCCGCCAGCGGTTCGAGCTGTGCGCGCAGGGTAAAGATCTCCTCGACGTCCTGAAGCGTGATGGGCGCAATGCGGTAACCCTTACGCGGACGCGACTCCACCAGAAAATCATGGCTGAGCCGCGCCAGCGCCAGGCGACAGGTGCTTTTACCCAGTTGGTAATGGGCCATCAGCTCGGATTCGGTGATAAGCGAACCCGGCATCATCTGACAGGTCAGAATGTCACGGCGTATTGCCAGGTATGCTTTGTCGCTTAACGAGAGAGATTGCGTCACGTTGGCCTCCCGGCCCCTCTTTGTGAGCGGCTCACCGCCGCCATTTAACCTGCTCAATGCGATCATTCTGTGTCAGGTCGGCAGCTGCTTCTAATAATTAAAACTGCATTAGATTCCCAAAATTCGCATCATCTGGGCTGCTCAGGATGTTGGTGAGAGCAGGTTAATAAAGCGTATTAATGAATCACCAACGGCCTGCGCGCAATGAACCTGATGCCGTGCGGGCCAGGCCCGGCTGCACTGATTCGTTTTATTAACGGATCCACACAGGATTTTGGTGAGCAGCCCAGTTAACGCCGAATTCTCATAAAGTTAGTTAAAAGGATTCTTTTCGATTCGTCAGCGGATCGCCTAACCTGGCCGCCACGCTGTTCAACCATACTGCCGTTGCCTGGTTAAGGAGTTCCCGTGCGTTTGAAGTACCTGGTGCTTTCCCTCTCACTTATTGGCGTCGTGCCGGCGCACGCGCTTGATGACGTCACCGTCGCGCTGGCGATCCCGCCTGCGGTGCATGACGGCGCGCCCTATGCGGCGGCGGAAGAGTTAGGACTGTTCCGGCAGCAGAACCTCGCGGTCAGGCTGCTGGTTTTTCAGGGCGCGGGCGCGCTGCTGCCGCAGGTAGCCAGCAAGCGCGTGACCTTTGGCTACCCCGTTTCTGAACCGGTGATTTCCAGCTACTTCAACGGTAAAAATCCGCTGCCGCTGCGCTACTTCTATAACGGCACCCCGCAGCAGACGCTGGAATATACCGTACTGGCGGACTCCTCCATCAAAACGCTGGCCGATCTGAAAGGTAAAAAGATCGGCGTTGGCGCGCTGACCTGGGGCACGCTGCCCAACAGCCGGGCTGCGCTGCGGGTGGCTGGTCTTGAGCCGGGTAAGAACGTGGAGTTTGTCGCGGTGGGCTCGCTGGGTTCGGGGTTTCAGGCGCTGCGCAGCAAAAAGATTGACGCGCTGAACTACAACAGCAGCTGGGGCGATATTTTTGAACTCACCGGCACTAAAATTCGCCGCATCGCCTATCCCGCCGTATTTCAGGAAAACCCTGGCAACGGGTTTATTGCCCATCAGGACACCTTTAAAGAGAACCCCGATCTGATCCGCCGCTTTGGTCGCGCCTGGACCGAGGCGCAGTATGTTTGTGAGATCAATCCCGAATATTGCGTGAAGGCGTTCTGGCGGCAGCATCCTGAGAGCAAACCCGCCGATGCCGATGGCAAGGGGCTGGAGGACGCCAAAACGCTGCTGTCACGCCGCCTGGCTCGCACACTCTACCGCTCTGACGGTTCGCCCAGAGTGCCGGGCGAGTACGATCTGAAGGTTATTCACAATGCCCTCGCGGCAATGGCGAAAGCCGGGGAATTTCCCGATGCTAATGTGCCGCTTGAGAAAATTTTCTCGAACGAGTTTGTCGCGGCGTTCAACGATTTTGATAAAAAGGCGCTGCGCGCCAGAGCGGAGGCGGCGAAATGAGCATCACGTTAGAGATTGATATTGCCGACGATTTGATTGATGTCCCCCGGCGGATCCACGCGCACGGTCTGGCGGCAGGCGCGGCGCAATTAACGGTTTCAACGACGTATCCCGACGGCAGCGTCTGGCAGAGCCGGGCCGACTACCACATTACCGCCGACGGCACGTTCAATCCGGAGATCGCGTGTCCGCAGAGCGGCGACTGGCAGGAGGCGGGATCGATGACGCCGGTGGAGGCGCTGCGACAGGTCACGCCGCCGCACAATCCGGCGCTCACCGACAGCGTGCTGCCGCGCCGCATTACGTTTCGGATCGAGGATGCCAGAGGCGCAGTCGCTGAAGCGGTGCTGATCCAGCGCTTTCTGGCGCCCGGCGTCACCCGACGGGAAACGCGAGAGCCGTCCGGCGTGCTGTTTTTGCCCGCCGCGCCCGGCCCGCATCCGCTGGTGATAGTGCTGAACGGCTCCGGCGGCGGCACGCCTGAGCAGAAAGCGGCGCTGCTGGCCGCCCAGGGCTATATCGGCTTTGCGCTGGCGTACTTTAAAGCGCCAGGACGGCCGGCGCATATCTCCAATACGCCGCTGGAATATTTCCAGCAGGCTATCGACTGGGTAGCCAGAGAGGTGCCGATCCGCGCGAATTTTGTGGCGGTGATGGGGCACTCCAGAGGCGGCGAACTGGCGCTGCTGCTCGCTGCCACCTTCCCGGAACGTATTGCGGCGGTGATCGGCTACGTACCCAGCGCGGTCATTCACGGCACGCTGCGCGCGGGCGCCCCGGACGAGCCGCGTGATGCCACCGCCTGGCGCTGGCGCGGCGAGCCGCTGCGCAATATCTGGCAGGATAACCCGTACGCGGACTGGCATGCCTTCGACCATCCGCCGCAGCCCGATGCGCCGATCCGCCAGGCGCCTGCCTTCATTAACGTGGAGCGCGATGCGCAGCGCCTCGCCGATGCCCGCATCCCGGTTGAGCGTATTCGCGGGCCGGTGATGCTGATTTCCGGCACCGATGACGGCTTCTGGCCCTCTACCGCCTGGTGTGAACGCATTGTCGCCGATCTGAAGGAGAGCCGCTGGCCGGTTATCCATCTTTGCCACGAGGGCGCAGGCCATGCGATTGGCTTCCCCTGGGTACCAACCACCAACATTGCCAATGTGCATCCGGTGGCGGGCGTGCGAATTGACGGCGGCGGCACGCCTTCGGCCAACGCGCGTGCCAACCGCGAGAGCTGGCCGCAGGTGCTGACGTTCCTGACGGCGGCGGTGGCGGCGCATGAGGGCAAAGCATGACGGCGCTGGAACTGAAAGACGTCGGGCTGACCTATGCCACCCGACGCGGTGAAATTGATGCGCTGGCGCAGGTCAATCTGCGAGTGGAGGAGGGCGAATTCGTTGCGCTGCTCGGGCCATCCGGCTGCGGAAAATCCACGGTACTGAAGCTCGCCGCCGGGTTGATCTCCGCCACGCGGGGAGAAGTGCAGCTTGCCTCGCGTGCGGTAAACGGGCCAGGGCGGGAGGCGGGCGTGGTGTTTCAAAAACCAAATCTGCTGCCGTGGAAAAGCGTGCTGAACAACGTTCTGCTGCCCGCGCGCACGCTGGGGTTGCCGAAAGCGGACGCCCGCCGACGCGCGCTGGCGTTGCTGGATCTGGTCGGGCTGGCGGATTTTGGCGACGACTATCCTTTTGAACTGTCAGGTGGCATGCAGCAGCGCGTCGGCATCGCCCGCATGCTGCTGCACGATCCCGCGCTTTTGCTGATGGACGAGCCGTTTGCCGCGCTGGATGCGCTTTCACGTGAAGCGCTGACCCTTGAACTTCAGCGCATCTGGAGCGAGCAGCGGAAGTCGGTGCTGTTTATCACCCACAGCATTCAGGAAGCGGTATTTCTGGCGGATCGCGTGCTGGTTATGTCGCCGCGTCCGGGAACCATCGTTGAGGAACTGAGCATTCCACTGCCGCGTCCGCGCACGCTGGATACCCTGGCGGACGCTGAGTTTATGGCCCTGTGCCAGCATCTACGGAGATTTTTCACCCATGCGTAAAGTGATACCGCTACTTTATCCGCTGATCAGCCTGGCGGCGCTGATTTTAATTTGGTTTCTCTGCGTGCGTTTTTTTGCCATCCCGGATTATTTGCTGCCGTCGCCGGTGGCCGTCTGGAACGCGCTGGCGCAGGGGTTCAGCGACGGCAGCCTGTGGCCGCATATTGCCACCACCCTTGGCGAAACGCTCAGCGGCTATCTGATCGGCAGCCTGCTGGCCGTGCTGTTTGGCGTGGCGCTGGCGGAGTCGCAGACCTTTGAACGCTTCGTGTACCCGCTGTTGATCGCGTTGCAATCCACGCCAAAGGTGGCGCTGGGGCCGATAATTCTGGTGTGGTTTGGCTTTGGCGCGGCGTCAAAGATCGTGCTGGTGGCGCTGGTGTGCTTTTTTCCACTGTTTGTTAATACGGTTAACGGCATTCGCCGCACTGATGCCGAGCTGTTGGACGCCTGTCGCGCCTTTTCCGCCTCCCGCCGCTATCTGCTGTTACACGTCAAGCTGCCTTCCGCCGCAGGCGAGATCTTCGCCGGGTTACAGATTGGCGTGGCGCTGGCGCTGATTGGCGCGGTGGTGGCGGAATTTCTTTCCGCGCAGAGCGGCCTTGGCTATCTGATCGCCTCCAGTTCGGTCAGCATGAGTCTCTCCACGATGTTTTCCGGCGTGGTGCTGCTGGCAATTATTGGCATGACGGGCGCGCAACTGGTGCGCTGGCTTCAGCGCCGGGTGGTATTTTGGGAAGCGGATGCTGCGCAACGGCGCACGTCTTCATCGCGGGACTGATTGGTCTCGCAGCGTTAAATTAACTATACTCAGCGAAATTTATGACTGGGAAATGAGACGGAACTCAGTGAAGAAATCAATTTTACTTTCGCTACTAACGCTGCTGTTTTCAGCCCTTCAGGCACCCATAGCGCTTGCTCATTCGGGGCGAACTGATGCAAACGGCTGTCATACCAATCACAAAACGGGTGATTATCATTGTCATGGCGCTGGCAGAAGCACTTCTGCCAGCGTGGCTGTTTCCGAAAGAACTGATGAAAACGTCAGCAGCGCTAAAAAATCATCACCGCAGGCCAGCAGAAAAAAATAAAAAAACAGCCGCGCATTTCGGAAACAAAGTCAATGGCACCCGTCAGCGAGCGGCCGCGCAGTACAGCACCGGATCCAAAAACGCGTTGCCTTGCCAGCAGGAGTGTTAACCATTATTGGGAACCAAATACTCAGCGTTGTCTTGACCGAACAACCGGCCGGGAAGGTAATCCACAATGAGAACCTGCCCGATGCAATAGAAGCATTCAGTGAAGAGAGAAATTAACTTGCCAACGATTTCAGCCTTTCTGCGAACTGAATAATTTTCTTTATAATAGCTATGCGTTCTCTGAACGACATTTTTATTTCCGCATAGAGGTGAATGCTTCGTCCGTTTTGAGCATTTTCCTCTAAAACATCATTAACGACGTCGGTGTGAAAATCGATAATCCTCTCAAGATTATTATAAACTGCTTCCACGCTGGCGCCATTAATCCTGTATGAACGACAAAGAAAGTCGTCTTCATCATCGGTAAAATTAAAGAAAACAAAATAAGGGTTTCGCGTGTCGTCAATATTAAAAACCTCAAGAAGAGGTTTGTTAGCTGAAGGTTCTTTCCATACTGGTACCATCATACCCATTGTGCCCGGTGGCATTTTTGGTAGTTCGCAGCGGCCCTGATGCGCTTTTACACAATAAATGGGCCAGCGGGATCCGGAACGTGCATCAAGGGCGGACCAATAAATATCATTATCAATCATTTGTTTAAAAAAAGGATGAGCATCGGTATAGAGAAGGATCCCGAAAGCGTTGCGGAAGATTTTTTCCTAGTGCTCTTTTTCTGCCAGATCATATAGCCAGTTGCTCATTTTTATTTACCAGGATATTTTTTGCCGCTACTATAGCCTAAAATGAAATGGAGGTAAACATGGCGAATGATCTTCAGGAGACGGCATTCTATATTCCTTCCTCGTATACGATATATTTTAACTCATCCAAAGATATAGCTTCTACCGTTAATTTTAATAACAGAGTCTTTTTTCATGAGTTTCTGCATTACTTGCAGGATCTCACTTTACCTTACCTGTTTCGATATGCTTCAATAACCTGCGTTCAACTCGCCAGCCTTGTCCATGAAAGTAAACAGCGTGGGCAACTGCGCTCTCCTTACGGCCTCTGGCCAGATGACTATTATGTTACCGCACAGCAATATGCATATACCTGGGGAAAAGGGGAGTTTATAAAAAAATTTGGTGTAATCATTCATCATGAAAAAAAAATCAGAACACTCAATAAATGATATTTTTGTTCACAAATACACGCTCATTTCTTCAGAACAGTTGACTTATACGTTAAGTGCCAGAGATTTTATGGAATATCTGGTGTGGAAAATTGAACGAAAGCGCTGGCCAGAAATAAACTACTATGATGTACCCTATCGTATTGTTGATTTTCTTTTTGATTATATCGGCATGAGTGAGTTGTCGGTCTCAGCAAAGCTGCTTTTCATTGAATTCTGCCTGTATAACGATAATCCGGTTGCGCATTTTTTTTATTTTTCTGAAGAGCACAAGGCGGAAATACTGCATCAGGACCAGAGCGGGGCGTCTTATTCTTTTTTTAAGAAAATTGTGTGGAACGCGAAAGGCGGATTCAGCGACAGTGTTGAAACCAAGGCGAAAAGAAGGCGCGAGCAACTGATCGATTCTTTTTCTGCATGTTACTGTAACGAAGAGTTTTCAAAAGCAAGAGAATGGCTGGTCTTTACATTGAACTATGACTTCACGTCGTCAGCCGGGGTATTCTTTTTTTATTCTCTCTATAATCTCGACCCTCTGATGCTAAGGTTAAAACTGGAGTCAATTTTTAATGACGTGGGCCTTCCCGTCTTCCTCTCTTCAACCGGAGAGAAGCGTACTCTTCTGCCGGAACGTTTTAACACCTCCTGCTTTAGTCATCTTCATATCAGTGGATTGCTGATTAAGGCTTTTACCGATGCAGAAGAAGAGTGTCCCATGTTGCGATACGATCTGTGTCCCGGCAGCCGTGAAAATCATTGCTGGTGTCAAAAAGACTTTCTACAAATTTTGTCGCTGAAGGAACCATGCCCAATGACACAACTGCTGGATAAGCTGGGATTGGGAGAACTTCCCATCATACGTACTCAGTATCTGTAAATAATCTATCCTGTCGCTCAATTTACCCTTGTCATCAACATCCCGGTTATGACGATGCATGTACTATTTTTTATGGACCAAAAAATCGAAATAACTCCTTAATGATCATGAGCGTATTATCGATATTAAGACCATTCTTTAATGCGCGCTATGCGAGATTATTCTTAATTTCAATTTATTGCGAATTATTGCGATACGCGCATATAGACGTCCGCCAGACAAAGGGTGATATTGACCATCGACCTGCACTACGTTTATTCCTTTATCTGACATTATAACAACTGCGCCGGCCATTAATGGCAGAGCGCCCTGACAGCATTGCATTTTTCTCTGGAGTAAAATGTTATGTTTAAATTTCATCCGGTTTTTATCAGCCTTGTTACTGCCTGTGGCATTATCGCGCCAGCCTCTTCCTTGTCCGCTACGCTTAAGCCTTTTACGCCTGAATTCAACGATAACCATGCTGGCGTCTTTTGTGTTTGCAATGGTTCCACACAAACTCTGCAAGGCAATCAACAATTTGCGCCAGGGCAGGATGGAGGCGGAAGCATCCCCATTGGTGTATTACTGCATACGGGCAGAATTATTTCCGACGATTTGGTGATCGGCGCCGATCGTCTCGACCTGGGGCCGCAGAATTATATTATTAATATCCCGGAAGAAAACGGCAGTGCAAATAATACATTGTCGGTTTATAACTCTGCCGCCATAAATGCCCTTGCACGTATTGATGAAAATACCGTGCTGCCCAATTTTTTTAATGTTAATGACGGGCAATATATTGATAGCCGGGTGGCACAGGTCAGTAACGGCACGATTAATGTCGATATTGGACAGCATGGTGCCTCCACTACGGCCGCGACCAACGGCTGGACGATGGCAGCCAAACAAAGCGATTTATTTGTCGCCAGCGGCACGGGCACAATGAACTGGAATTCCGCTAATCGCATTGGCTTTTTTGGCGCCTATACACCTTATACCTATAACCTCGGCTATTGGGTAGATAACGTGGTCACCTGGCAGGATGAATTTACGGTCACTACGCGAGATAATGTCACCACCGCCTTTACTATCCGCAGCGTCGGTGAACTACAAAAATATAACGACTGGTTAATTACTCAACTTAAAAATGGCAATCTTGGTGCAGACAGCTACAACGGTGAACTGAATAAAGCGTTTGCCATTCGCAGCGATGTTATCGCTTACGTTATTGATGCCGATGAGTTTTATGATGAAATCACCCAGCCGATCGGCGAACGCGTCGTATTAAGCGCCGATGGCCCCGGCGCGAAAGTGACCATCGGGCGGCAGGGTACGCTGGAGGTGGTCAATGCTATCGGCGGGGCGATGCGCGCCTCCAACGGCGCCAGCGCACGTATTGACGGCAAGCTCGCCAGCACCGGCAGCGAGGCGCTGGTGCTGCTGAACGGCAGCAGGGGCGTGAATAACGGCGTGATTAATGGTGGTTTCTTTAACCGCGCCAGTGGACGCGGCGTCGATCCCACCACGGTGGGATCGGGCAGTACGGCTGTCTTTGCAGCAGACGGCAGTCGTTTTGTGAATAACGGAGTCATTAATGGTTCCGGTAACAGCACCGCTGTGGTGCTGAATAATGCCAGCGGCATCAATAAAGGCGTGATTAACGTGGGCACCACCGAAAACAGAGGCGGTGCCAGCGCGGGCGTGGCGATGAACGACGACAGCGCCAGCTTTATCAATGCGGCCAGCGGACTCATCTACCTGGGACGCACACCGCAAAATTATGTGACGGATCCGACAAGCGATATTGCCATCGCGCACAGCAGCGGCATCGTACAACATTATAATTCCAGCGCTATCAATAACGGCCGTATCGTTATTGGCTCAAAAGTGCAGGACGGTGTGGCGATGCGCGTCAGCGATGGCCCGACGGCTCAAACGTTGAACAACGGCGTCATTACCGTTAACGGCAGAGGAAATACCGGCATGCTGGCGGTGAATTCAGGTAGCGGCGGGCAGGTTGGCAACGCTGGCATCATCAATGTTAACGGCAAAAATAATACCGGCATGGGTGTTATCGCCACAGAGGGTAACAGCGCCAGCGCCTGGTCGACTGGCGTGATCAACGTGGCAGGCGGCTCGCGCAGACAACCTGATCAGGGCGTGACGGTCACCGGCAGGCAGGCCAGTTTTTATCAGAACGGTACTCTTAACCTTACCGGCAGGCACGCCGTCGGCGTCAACGTCCGCGAGGGCGCTACGCTTAACACAGGTGATACCGCGTCGGTTATTTTCCATAACCCCGATCAAACGGGTTATCAGGCCGCGAACTACGCCTATGTGAACAGTACGGGAGGAAGTTACAACGTCACTACCGACCGCTCCAAGCTTTATCACCTGAGCAGCGGCACCATTTTTAACCCGCAGACGGCAGCGAATGTCACCCTGAGCGGCGCCAATACCACCGGTATTTTCGCGGACGGCTGGGGAAACGGGCTGTATGGCACCACACTCTATGGCACCGACAGCTACATCGTGAACGGCAAAGGCGCGACCGCTATTCGTGCGCAGGAAGGGGCCGATGTGACGATAACCAGCCCCATCGTGTTGAACGGCAATAACACCACCGGCGCGATAGGTAAGTATGGCGCTGGCAGGCTGGCCAGTACCGCGCCGGTTACCGGCGGCGGCAAGAACGCTGTCGCGTTTGATATTGGTGACGGCATCACCTTTGCTACCACGCCGGCCGGGACGGTGGATCTGACCGGGCGCAACAGCACCGGCATCCGCGTGAAGGGCGGCAGCGCCATCTTCAATCACGCCCTGATAAATGTGCCCGCCGGTATCGGGATGGATATTTCTGACGGCGAGGCGCGCTATTTTCCCGAGGAGTCCCGCCTGACGGCTGGCGGCGTCGCGGCGGTGCGCGTGGGCAATGCAGGCAGTCTCACCATTTATGGTGACACCGCCGAAGGCGCGTATCCCCTCAGCAGCATCGACGCGACCGGCAACGCCGATACCCTTTTACTGACGAAGGGCGCTTCGGCGTTAACGGCCAGTGATATTCAGCTGACGGGTTCTCAGGGCGGAACGGTGATCAACAACCGCGCGGAAACCAGCAACATTTCGCTGAAAAACGTGCGCATTGAGGTTAATAACGGCATCGGCATCCGCACGGCGACGCCGATTGATGCGAACGGCTCCGTTTACGCCGTGGTGGTGGGTGACCAGGCCACCGGATACGCTTTCGGCAATGAGGATGGTTCCGTTACCCACAGTGATTTAATTATTCCCGCTGGCTACAATATTTTTACCTACGGTGCCGCCACGGGCGTGCGCGCAAACACCACCGGGCGGGTGATCGCTGACGGACTGATCTACATTAATGACGCGAATGGCGGTTCGGCCATTGTCACCAGCACCGCGAGCGAGGTGATAAACCGGGGCGCCATTGTCGCGCTGAGCGTCACGTCGCCGGTTATCGATCTGCGCGGCGGTCAGTCGGTGTTTATCAATCAGGGCGATATTTTCGCGCCTTACCCGGAAACCGTGGTAGTGGCGGGAGGCGCATCCAACGATCAGGTTGCCCTGGTTGGCGGCAGCGTGGTAGGCGAGGTAAATACCGGCAACGGCACGGACGTTGTTGAACTGAGCGGCGGCACCTTTAACGGCAGCCTGACGCTGGGCAGCGGTAAAAACAACGTGGCCACCGTGTCGAGGGTGAGCCTGGCAAACACTCGTCACATTACCACCGCAGGCGGCGAAGGCAGCACGCTCAACTTCAGTAACATCACTGCGCAGGGCGGCTCCTTCGCTGACGGCGACGATCTGCGCAGAGGCGTTAACCTTGGCGCGGGCTGGAGCACTCTCAACTTCTACAACACCGACTGGACGCTGACCGACAACCTGAAACTGGCGCACAGTACCATTAACATTGACGCCGGTTCCACGCTGTACGTCGGCAATAATGTCAACCCGCAGCTTTCGGGCGCAACGGAAGATTCGCTGGTGGTTAACAACGCCGGTACGCTGGATTTGACCAACGGCGGCGCGACGGGCAGCACGCTGACCATTAATGGCGATCTCGTTTCCTCAGGCGGTCGCGTGATAGTGCATTCGCGGGTGGATGAGAGCGGTGCGCAGAGCGACAGCCTGCGGGTGAACGGCAACGTAAGCGGCACCACGCTGCTGAACGCCACGCTCACCGGCGGCGCAGTAAGCGATCGCAATAACAACGGCGTGACGGAGGCCTCGGAAGGCGTCTCTGTGGCACAGGTGACCGGCAATTCCGCGCCTGCCAGCTTTGCATTGCATGGCGGCTACGCAACGAACGGCCCATGGCAGTATGGCCTTTACAGTTTTGCGCCCGGCAGCGGCGGCGGCACACTCCGCGATTACCGCCTGGCGAACACCTTTGTCTGTGAGGATGGCTCGCTTTGCCAGCCGCAAACGGCGGGTGGCAACCGGGCGGTGCGTCCGGCAGTGGTGCCGCAGCTCCCTTCTTACCTGTCCGCACCGATTGGCCTGGCGTACTACACCCTGGCGGTGACTGACGATCTGCATAAACGGCTGGGCGAACTGCGCGACGCACGGCGTGGATCGGCTGACAACGGCGGTGAGATGTTTATTCGCTATCTCGGCTCGAATCAGAAATACAAGAGCAACGCTGATCTGCGCCACTATGGCTATGATTTCGATCTGGACTACAGCGCCGTCCAGCTCGGCGGTAACCTGGTAAGGCTGGATGGCCCGCAGGACAGCCTGCGCGGCGGTCTCGCCTTCACGCGTGGCAATACGCGCATCCGCCCGCATGCGGCGGATGGCTACAGCTCGACAGACGTCGACAGCGACAGCCTCGCGCTCTATGCCACCTGGCAGCGTGACAGCGGCTTTTACCTTGACGGCGCGCTGGCTCACGACTGGCATCGCGGCGATACCGACATTGCCCGACAAAAAGAGGTGGCGACGCTGAAAGGCCAGGGATGGAGCGCCTCGCTGGAGAGCGGCTATCCGTGGCAGTTGGGTAACGGCGTTCGCCTGGAGCCGCAGGCGCAGGTGATTTATCTGCATTTACGGATGGATGACGTCACCGATAAGGATCGCACCCACGTTGCCTGGGATGATTACGATCAGACCATTGGCCGACTGGGCGCGCGCCTTGATCGCACCTGGCGGGACGATGCCAACCGTCTGTACACGCCTTATTTGCGCACCAACTATTTTCGTGGCTGGGGCGGAACGGCAAAAATGCGGGTGAGCGCAGACGACAGCAGCAGTCAGGATTTCTACAGCGGTAAATTTGGTCAGATGTGGGACGCGGGCGTTGGCGGCACCACCACGTTTAAAAACGGCGTGGCGCTCTATGCCGAAGCCGACTATCGCCAGGAGATTGACGGCAATGGTACAAAAGGGTGGCGCTACAACGCCGGGGTTCGCTGGACGTTCTGATTACGGTATCGGGAAACCGGGCAATCATCACTCTCCGGCGTTACTCACTGACCAGAACACGCTGCCGTCCGGCCAGATAACCCATCACCGCCTGCGCCAGCGCCAGCAGGGTACAGACGGTGAGCGGCACCGCCCAGCCATCCAT
>NZ_JNVB01000069.1 GCF_000770305.1 Erwinia oleae | reverse complement strand
CCTCCGAAGGAGGTTTGAGCCGGGCGTAGCGAGACAACGTTGCTCCGGCAACGGCCCGCAGGGCGCTCTCGCAGAGAGCGTCATCCTCTCTCGCCGACCACCACAGAAAAACCTGCTTTCAGAGCAGGTTTTTTTTCGCCAGTGGTTAGCAGAGGATGAGAACCTCCGAAGGAGGTTTGAGCCGAGCGAAGCGATATGAATTTGTCGCCTTATGGTGACAGATAAACCATTGAAGTAATAAAGGTTTACCTGGCTATACGTTGTCTGTCGTGAAAATGAGACGTTCGCCAGCGGCCGACTGATGGGGAAAGGTGACAAAAAAGCACCTGTCGATTTTATTATATTATTTATCAACGTGTTAGCTTGTTTTGCCAGGTGGGAAAAATATTGGCATGTGATATGCATTAGTAAAAACGTAGATGCTCATTCCACTTTTTATGTTTGCTCACGCTTCATAAGCCAGGAATGTCGCAAAGCCATTATCGTACCTGTTGTCCACCAGCCCATATCGTCGCAAGGTCTTATGGGAGTTTGGGACATTACGTTGAGTCGGGTACTCGCTCATTGTCTTACTGACCTGATTTTACACCTGCCGGTTTGGCGGGTGTTTTTTTATGCATAAAAAAGGTCTCAGTGCGACTGAAACCCTTTTATAAAATGCGGTAACTCAGGGATTATTTTTCAACGTCAGCAGCAGCCCGTCACGACGCATTTCTGCGGCTTCCTCAGGTTTGTGCTGCTTGTCCAGCGTGTCGGCCAGCCAGGCATAGTCAAACGCATCAGGACGCTGCTTCAGCGCTTCACGAAACGCCTCAGAAGCCTGCTGCCATTCGCCATGCTTCATCAGCAGCTGACCCAGCGTGCTGTAGAGCAGCGGCGTGGCGCCATGCTGCTTAATCTGCTGACGAAGCGCCTTTTCAAGCTGCTCAGGATTGCCCGCGTTCAGACGCGGCATCAGCAGTACCAGACGTTCGTCATAGCTGCGTTTCAGCCCATCCAGCACGATGGTTTGCGCGGTGTCGTGATCGTTGCAGACGATCAGATGATCCGCCATCGCGACCTGGAGCACGGTTTCCTGACGCGTTTTACGGCTCTGCTCCTGCCACCAGCGCTTCAGACCGTCGCTGCCGCGATCGGCCATCGACTGATTCATCAGACCCAGCCACGCTTCCTGTTGTAGAGCCTGACGGTGCCCCTCATCGCCCACCTGCGCTTTCTGCATTGACGGCAGAATATCCAGCAGCGCGCCCCATGCGCCGGTGCGAACGTAGGCCTGTTCAGCAAGGCGCAGCACTTCAGGATGACGCGGCGCCACTTCCAGCAGACGATCGATGCCGTTGCGCGCGGCGTGATCTTCATTGCGCGCCAGCTGAATACGCACGCGGGTGATCTCTACCGGCAGCTGATCGCTGCCCGCCAGTTCGGCAGCCCGCGCCAGATGCTGATTTGCCCGCATCTCATCGTTGCGCTGCTGAGCGGCTTCCGCTGCCAGCAAATAGTTCACGACGGGCTGCTCCGCGTGATCGGCATGACGCGACAGCAGCTTTTCAACCTGACGGTAATCGCCTTCGGCCAGCTTCACCAGCGCGGCGTTGGTCTGCTTACGCGCGCGCTTGCTTTTGCGGCCGAGAAACCAGCCACGCGTCCTTACGCCGGTTCGGAGCAGACGGCGCAAAAGCCACTCCACGGCAAGGATCACCAGTAAAGAGAGGATCAGAATGATTGCCAGGCCGGTGACGCTGGTTTCGATGTTCCAGCTGTCGGTCTGGATCAGCACATAGCCCTGATGACCGGCCAGCATCGGCCCCAGCACAATACCCGCCATCAACAGTAAAAACAGGATCAGAACTTTAAGCATGGTTATTCTCCCTGCTGCTGTTGCCCGGCAGCGGGCTGCGCCAGCAGGTTGCGAACGCGCGTTTGCATCAGTTTATCCAGCATTGGCTGGCTGGCCAGCGCATCCGGCACCTCCATCGAGATGCTTTGCTGACTGAGCTCGTCCAGCTGGCTGAGAAACGCTTTCGTGGCCGGATCGTTGGCGTCAAACCAGGCGCGAACCCAGGCAGAAACCGTATCGATGGACTGTTTATAAATCTCGTCCTGATGGCGCGGCACCGCCTGCGCGGCGATCAGCAGACGCGAACGAATGTTCTCACGCAGGTAGACGTCCTGGTTCGGCGCCAGCAATGGTTCGGCGGTGGTATCGCGGCGGCGAACCGTAATGAAATCATCCATAAAGTTGTGCCAGCTTTTCACCAGGTTCTGACGCCATTCGCGCAGGGAAGAGGAGAGCTCACCGCTGTCGGCGTCCATCGGCGCGTTGTCGTCGTCGCGATCGGCAATGCGCAGGTTATCCACGCCGTTCGACAGCTGGTTCAGCTTCAGGGTGATGCCGTCATAATCGATCTGGCTGACCGCCGAAAGATTACTGATATCCTGATTAAGCGCGCGGCGTACGTCGATCAGGCTGGGATCGTTCATGTCGCCCAGGCTGGCATCTGCCGTTTTGAGCAGCGCCGCAGCGGTGATTACGTCCTGATCGCTCCAGAGTTTGCGACCAGCCAGTTTTACCAGATAGTCGGCCTGCGCCAGAAGCCAGGTTTTCGCATCATTACCGGAGATGGTCGCCACTTTTCGCTTGAGTTCGTCGAGCTGTTGGCTGGTCGCCGCCTGCTGCTGCCGGGCGGTGTTCAGGGCGTCGGTCTGCGCGGTGAGCTGCTGCATCAGCGCTTTTTTATCGCTGGCGGCCTGCTGCTGGAGATCGGAAAGCTGGCTGGCCAACGCCTCACTGGCCGCCGCCTGGCGATCGGCCTGCTGTTTACCGTGAATATACAGCCCGGCGCCCACGGCCAGCGCAATGGCGATGGCCAGAACCGCCAGCGCCGTGCTGGTGTTTTTTGTCTTTCGAGGTGGTTTTTTCTCTGCCAGTGAGGTTTCAACCGCCGGGGTGGTTTCCTCAATGCTGGCCGAGGCGTCTTTGTGTTCCGTCATTGCGACTCTTCCCATCTTAAAGTTTATTGTAACGCGCGCAGCAGGGCATCGTTGTTGGCGTTTTCCGCCACGACGATATCATGCCAGCCCAGTTCTCTGGCGCGGGTAGCCAGGCGTTCACTGACGACAACCAGCCGACAGTGGAGAAGCCATTCCTCGCGGTCGACAGCCGGGAACAGCGAATAAATTTGTTGCAGCATTTCGCCGCTGGTCACCACCACGGTGGTGATGCCCCGATCACGCCAGCGGCGTCCTTCAATAGCGCCCTGATAAATTTTCGCACTGCGTTGATAGCACTCAATAAACTGTATATCAGCGCCGCGCTGTTGCAAGGTTTCAGCGAGTAATTCACGCCCGCCGTTGCCGCGCAAGATCAGCGCGCGCTTGCCGGAAACCTGCTGAAGCGCAGGTAACTGTATCAGCACTTCACTGATTTCCTGCTCATGCGGCCAGACGACATTCAGCCCGCTTACGGCGTGCAACGCAAGCGCAGTGGAACGTCCTATAGCATAGTAGTTCAGGCTGGCCGGCCACGATACGCCAGCGCGTGCGAGCGCGGGCTGCGCATAGTGAACAGCATGCTGCGAAAGGAGTACGACAAGATCGCCCGGTTGCAGCGCGGCAAGCAGTTCAGGCAGCTGCGAGAGGCCGGTGCCGGGTGTAAATTCGATAAGCGGCATTGACCAGGCGGTTCGTCCCTGCCTGCGCAAGCGGGTAACCAGCTCTTCTGCGGCGGGTTCGGGACGCGTCACCAGAATGCTCATGCGGGCGCCTGATAGATTCTGGCAAGGATTTCCCGCCCGCCGCCGTTGAGCAGCTCTTCCGCCAGCGAGATACCCATTTTTTCAGCCTCTGCGCGCGGGCCGCGGCGTTCGCCGCGGATCATCGCCGTGCCGTCCGGCGAACCTATCAGTCCACGCAGCCAGAGCGCATCGCCTTCCAGCACCGCATAACTGCCGATCGGCACCTGACAGCCGCCTTCGAGGCGGGTATTCATGGCGCGCTCGGCTTTCACACGCGTGGCGGTGTCGTCGTCATTCAACGGTGCCAGCAGGGCGATAGTTTGCGCGTCGTCAAGGCGGCACTCTATGCCTACCGCACCCTGGCCGACCGCCGGCAGCGACTCTTCGGCTGGCATGGTGTGACGAATGCGATCGGTAAGCCCAAGCCGTTTCAGGCCTGCGGCGGCAAGGATGATGGCATCGTATTCTCCGGCGTCCAGCTTGCCCAGGCGCGTGCCGACGTTACCGCGCAGCGAACGGATGATAAGATCGGGACGACGCGCGCTTAACTGGCACTGACGGCGCAGGCTGGAGGTGCCGACGACCGCGCCGTGAGGCAGATCGTTAACGGCGCCAAAACGGTGCGAGACAAAAGCGTCAAGCGGATCGTCCCGCTCGCAGATGGTTACCAGACCCAGACCGTCCGGGAACGCGACCGGCACATCTTTCATCGAATGCACCGCAATATCGGCCCGATCGGAGAGCATTGCCTGTTCAAGTTCTTTAACGAACAATCCTTTGCCGCCCACTTTTGCCAGCGGCGTATCAAGCATCACGTCGCCTTTGGTCACCATGGGCACCAGCTCAACGCGCAGCCCCGGATGGTATGCCATCAGGCGCTGTTGAACATATTGTGCCTGCCATAATGCGAGCGGGCTTTGTCTGGTAGCAATTCTTAAAATTTTGTCTAACATGCTTCATACCGTTTTGATCGGACGCTGATTATCCTATCATTGTTACGAGAAGGCTGACAGTTTCCACGGTCTGAAACGGGCGCATTGAAGGATCTTCGGCGAAAGCGATTGTAAAGCGTGCTAAACTTACGTGTAGCGCATCTTTCTTTACGGTCAATCTGCCAGGTGTTAGATTGATCACGTTTCCGGCAATAGTTCGCACGACTATTTTTAACTATAAGCGGCGGATCTCGGAAACAGGGTTTTTTGTAAGCACTGGGACAATCAGGCGAGACGTCTTGTACCTCTACATAGAGTCACTGAAACAGAGACTGGATGCCATCAACCAGCTTCGCGTCGATCGCGCGCTGGCCGCGATGGGACCTGCGTTTCAACAGGTTTACAGTCTGCTGCCAACCTTATTACATTATCATCATCCGCTGATGCCGGGTTACCTTGAAGGTAACGTTCCACATGGCATCAGCTTTTACACGCCTGATGAAAGTCAGTTGAAATATCTGCATGATTTAGAAGGGAAATCCGGAAAATCCGCTGCCGTTCCTCTGGCGGGTGAAATGCCCATCACCGGCATCTATTCAATGGGAAGTACCTCCTCGGTTGGGCAAAACTTCACTTCTGACCTCGATATCTGGGTTTGTCATCAGTCCTGGCTCGACAACGAAGAGCGCCTTTGCCTGCAAAAGAAATGCACGCTACTGCAAAACTGGTGTGCGGCGATGGGCGTTGAAGTCAGCTTCTTCCTGATCGATGAAAACCGTTTTCGTCATAATGAAAGCGGCAACCTTGGCGGCGAAGACTGCGGTTCCACGCAGCATATTCTGTTGCTCGACGAGTTTTACCGTACCGCTGTACGCATGGCGGGCAAACGTATTTTATGGAATATGGTGCCGGGCGAAGAGGAAGAGCATTACGACGATTACGTCATGTCGCTTTACCAGAAAGGCGTCCTGACGCCAAACGAATGGCTCGATCTTGGCGGACTGAGCACGCTTTCAGCGGAAGAATACTTCGGCGCCAGCCTCTGGCAACTGTATAAAAGCATCGATTCCCCGTATAAAGCGGTGCTGAAGACGCTGCTGCTGGAAGCCTATTCGTGGGAATACCCCAGCACCCGGCTGCTGGCGATGGACATCAAGCAGCGCCTGCACGATGGTGAAATCGTCTCTTACGGCCTCGACCCCTACTGCATGATGCTGGAGAGAGTGACGCACTACCTGACCAGCATTGACGACATGCCGCGCCTCGACCTGGTGCGCCGCTGCTTTTACCTGAAGGTGTGCGAAAAACTCTCTGTCGGGCAGACTAAATCCGGTTGGCGACGCGAGATCCTCGGTCAGTTAGTGAAAGAGTGGGGCTGGGACGCGCAGCGCGTCGCCATTCTGGACAGCCGCGCCGAATGGAAAATCGGTCGCGTGCGCGAAGCGCATAACGAACTGCTGGACGCGATGATGCAGAGCTACCGCAACCTGATCCGCTTCGCGCGCCGCAACAATCTCAGCGTCAGCGCCAGCCCGCAGGATATCGGCGTGCTGACCCGCAAACTCTACGCCGCGTTTGAAGCGCTGCCCGGTAAGGTCACGCTGGTGAATCCACAGATCTCGCCGGATCTCTCCGAGCCGCATCTCACCTTTATTCACGTGCCGAACGGTCGCGCCAATCGCGCAGGCTGGTATCTGTACAATCAGTCGCCGGATATGCAGTCGATTATCAGCCATCAGCCGCTGGAATATAACCGCTACCTCAACAAGCTGGTTGCCTGGGCGTGGTTCAATGGCCTGCTCACCAGCAAGACGCAACTGCACATCAAGGGCAATGACCTTTGCGATTTGCCGCGGCTTCAGGAGCTGGTGGCGGACGTTTCGCAACACTTCCCGCTGCGCCTGCCTGCGCCAACGGCGAAAGCGCTTTACAGCCCGTGCGAAATCCGTCATCTGGCGATCATCGTCAATCTGGAGTATGACCCGACAGCGGCATTCCGTAACCAGGTGGTGCATTTCGATTTCCGCAAGCTGGACGTCTTCAGTTTCGGTCAGCAGCAGCAGTGTCTGATCGGCAGTATCGACCTGCTTTATCGCAATTCGTGGAACGAAGTGCGCACGCTGCATTTCAGCGGCGAGCAGGCGATGATCGAAGGATTGAAAACCATTTTGGGTAAAATGCATCAGGACGCCGCGCCGCCGGATCACGTTGAGGTCTTTTGCTACAGTCAGCATCTGCGCGGGCTGATCCGCACCCGCGTTCAGCAGCTGGTTTCAGAATGCATTGAGCTGCGGCTGTCGAGCACGCGCCAGGAGCCGGGGCGTTTTAAAGCCGTGCGCGTGGCGGGGCAGACCTGGGGCCTGTTCTTCGAACGCCTCAGCGTCTCCGTGCAGAAGCTGGAAAACGCCGTCGAATTTTACGGGGCCATTTCGAATAACAAACTGCACGGGCTGTCGATCAAAGTTGAAACGGATCAGTCGCGCCTGCCTGCGGTCGTGAACGGTTACGCCAGCGAAGGCATTATTCAGTTCTTCTTTGAAGACACGAAGGACGACCGCGGCTTCAATATCTACATTCTCGATGAAACCAATCGCGTGGAGATTTATCACCACTGCGAGGGCAGTAAAGAAGAACTGGTACGCGACGTCAGCCGCTTTTACTCATCTTCTCACGACCGTTTTACCTACGGCTCCAGCTTTGTAAACTTTAACCTGCCGCAGTTCTATCAAATTGTGCAGGCGGAAGGCCGCTTCCAGGTGATCCCATTCCGCAGCCGGGCGCTCAGCGATCCGCTGCCGGAGGTGGATGACTACACGCAGCATTATCAAATGCGCTAAGTCGTATTTGCCGCGTGACGAAACACCTTTTCCTGTTGCTTTTACTCTTTCACCTGCGATGATAGACAACCAACAGGCACCTATAACAAGCAGAAACCTAGCATGAACAAAATGATTTGCCGGATGGCGCTGGTGCTGGCGGCAGCCAGCCTGACGGGATGTGGGCTGAAAGGGCCGTTGTACTTTCCGCCGGACGATCGGCCAAAACAGCAAACCGCGCCCGATGCGGCACAGACTGTCAAACCGTCGCAGAGTGATGAGCAGCAGACGCCAACGACTCGCTAAACCATGAACCCTTCGTCGGAGCAGAAAATGCAGTTCTCAAAAATGCACGGCCTGGGCAATGACTTTATGGTGGTCGATGCCGTTACGCAAAACGTCTATTTTTCTCCAGAGCTGATCCGCCGGCTGGCGGATCGCCATCTGGGGATCGGCTTCGATCAACTGCTGGTAGTTGAACCGCCTTACGATCCCGATCTCGATTTTCACTATCGCATTTTCAATGCTGACGGTAGTGAAGTGGCGCAGTGCGGCAACGGCGCGCGCTGCTTTGCCCGCTTCGTACGGCTGAAAGGGCTGACGAATAAAAGCGATATACGCGTGAGCACCCAGACCGGACGGATGGTGCTCAGCGTCACGTCCGATGAGCAGGTATGCGTCAACATGGGCGAGCCCAACTTTGAACCGCAGCAGGTGCCTTTTCGCGCCAACAAGGCCGAAAACCTTTACCTGATGCGCGCCGCCGAGCAAACGGTGATGTGCGGCGTGGTGTCGATGGGCAATCCGCACTGCGTAATGCAGGTCGACAGCGTGAAAACCGCGCAGGTCGAGGTGCTCGGGCCAGTGCTCGAAAGCCATGAGCGTTTCCCGGAGCGGGTCAACGTGGGCTTTATGGAAGTGGTGAGCGAGCAGCATATTCGCCTGCGCGTTTTTGAACGCGGCGCTGGCGAAACGCAGGCCTGCGGCAGCGGCGCGTGTGCGGCAGTAGCGGTCGGTATTCAACAGACGCTGCTGGCGGAAAAAGTCAGGGTTGATCTGCCTGGCGGCAGCCTAAACATAGCCTGGAAAGGCGTTGGTCATCCGCTCTATATGACCGGCCCCGCCACTCACGTTTACGACGGATTTATCCATTTATGAAAAATGTCGGTGAACAACAGGACGCCAGCGAACTGTTGCTGGACGATCGTGCCATCAGCGATTACCTGCTGCAAAATCCAGACTTCTTTATTCGCAATGCGCGCCAGGTCGAGCAGATGCTGGTGCCGCATCCGGTGCGGGGAACGGTTTCACTGGTGGAGTGGCAACTGGCTCGTCAGCGCAACCATATCACCCGGTTGGAAGAAGAGATCACCCTGCTGATGGAGCAGGCCAGCGCGAATCAACAGCTTTTCGACCGGCTGTTAACGCTTCAGGGGCGCCTGGCGGCGGCGCCCAGCCTGCATGACATGCTCAACCGGCTGCATCGCTGGGCGCGCGAGCTGGGTCTGGCCGGTGCGAATGTGCGTCTGTTCAGTGAAAAATGGCGCATCGGCGCGCCGTCCGATTTCACCCAACTGGCGCTGTCGCGTCAGGCGTTCGAGCCCGTCCGCATTCAGCGACTCGGCAAACACCAGCACTACCTGGGCAGCCTGAACGGCCCGGAACTGCTGCTGCTGCTGCCGCAGGCGAAAGCGATCGGCTCGGTGGCGATGTCGCTGATGGGCGAGCAGGGCGATCTCGGCGTACTGATCTTCAGTAGTCGCGACACGCAGCACTATCAGTCCGGTATGGGAACGGTGCTGCTACAGCATCTGTCGCAGATGCTGCCGGAACTGCTGCTGCGCTGGGTTGAGCGTGCATGAGCGCGCTCCAGCCTGCCGTTGACGGCTTTCTGCGCTACCTGAAGGTTGAGCGTCAGCTCAGCCCGCTGACGCAGGTTAACTACCAGCGCCAGCTCTCCGCCTGCATAATGCTGCTGGAGGAGATGACGGTGACGGCGTGGAATACGCTTGATGCGGCGGGCGTGCGCTCGCTGGCGGCCCGCAGCCGTCGCGCGGGCCTGAAGCCCGCCAGCCTGGCGCTGCGCCTCTCCGCGCTGCGCAGTTTTCTTGACTGGCAGGTGGCGCAGGGCGCGCTGAAAGCCAATCCGGCGAAAGGCGTTGCCACGCCGCGCGCGCCGCGTCACCTGCCGAAAAATATCGACGTCGATGAGGTCAACCAACTGCTGGAGATCGATCTGAACGATCCGCTGGCGGTACGCGACCGCGCGATGCTGGAAACGATGTACGGCGCAGGTCTGCGTCTCTCTGAGCTGGTTGGCATTGATACCGGCCATCTCGATCTGGAAGCAGGCGAAGTCTGGGTGATGGGGAAAGGCAGTAAGGAGCGGCGTCTGCCCATCGGCCGCACGGCAGTACAGTGGCTGACGCACTGGCTGGAAATGCGCGAGCTGTTTGCGCCCGCCGACAACGCGGTATTTCTCTCCATGCAGGGAAAACGTATTTCGACGCGCAACGTACAAAAACGGTTTGCCGAGTGGGGCGTTAAGCAGGGCGTGTCGAGCCATATTCATCCGCACAAGCTCCGCCACTCTTTTGCCACCCATATGCTGGAATCCAGCGGCGATCTGCGCGCGGTGCAGGAGCTGCTGGGCCACGCCAACCTGACCACCACGCAGATCTATACCCATCTCGACTTCCAACATCTGGCGTCGGTTTACGATGCCGCCCATCCCCGTGCCAAACGAGGAAAATCCTGATGCATTTCTACCGCCCGCTGCGGCCCGTTGCCGCGATGAGCTTCGATCTCGACGACACCCTGTACGATAACGCCGGGGTTATCCGCCGCACGACAGATGAATCCCACACGTTCCTGCAAAACTATCATCCCGCGCTGAAGCAGTTCAGCGTGGAGCAGTATCAGCTGCTGCGTGACAGCCTGCGTGAGCAGGAGCCGGAAATTTATCATGACGTCAGCGAATGGCGACGTCGTGCGGTGGCGCTGGCGATGCGCAATGCCGGTTTAACGGAGCAGGAAGCAGAAGCGGGTTCGCGCAAGGTGATGGCGCATTTCGCCCACTGGCGCAGTCAGATCGAGGTGCCGGACGAGACGCACAGCACGCTGAGCGCGCTGGCAGAAAAGCTGCCGCTGGTGGCGATCACCAACGGCAACGCCGAGCCGCACCTGTTCGGTCTTGATAAATATTTCAAATTTATTCTGCGTGCGGGGCCGCACGGTCGCGCCAAGCCGTATGAGGATATGTATCGGCTGGCGGCAGAGAAGCTTAACCTGCCGCTTTCCGCCATCCTGCATGTTGGCGACGACCTGACCACCGACGTTGCCGGCTCAGTACGTTGCGGTATGCAGGCCTGCTGGATCAACCTGCGCGAAGGCAATCTGATGCATATCAACGACACACGCCTGCTGCCAACGCTGGAAATTTCCCGGTTGGCATCGCTGACGGCGCTGATATAATAGCTGTTTAAATATCCAGTGGCGCGATGCGTCATTTCTCCTGATTTGGTGGTGCCTGTGGACGTTTCTGAGTTACTGGACGGTCTGAACGACAAACAACGCGAGGCCGTTGCCGCGCCGCGCAGCAACCTCCTGGTGCTGGCGGGCGCGGGCAGCGGCAAAACGCGCGTGCTCGTGCATCGCATCGCCTGGCTGCTGTCGGTGGAGAATGCGTCCCCCTACTCGATCATGGCCGTTACCTTTACCAACAAAGCCGCCGCCGAAATGCGTCACCGCATCGAACAGTTGATCGGCACCAGCCAGGGCGGCATGTGGATCGGCACCTTCCACGGCCTTGCGCATCGCCTGCTGCGGGCGCACCATCTGGACGCCAGGCTGCCGCAGGACTTTCAGATCCTCGACAGCGAAGACCAGCTTCGCCTGCTCAAACGCCTGATCAAAGCGATGAACCTTGATGAGAAGCAGTGGCCCGCGCGCCAGGGCATGTGGTACATCAACGGTAAAAAAGATGAGGGGCTACGGCCCAAACACATCGAAAGTTATGGCAATCCCGTCGAGCAGACGTGGCTGCGCATCTATCAGGCCTATCAGGAAGCGTGCGATCGCGCCGGGCTGGTGGATTTCGCCGAGCTGCTGCTGCGCGCCCATGAGCTGTGGCTGGATAAGCCGCATATCCTCAACCACTATCGGGAACGCTTCACCAATATTCTGGTGGATGAGTTTCAGGACACCAACAACATCCAGTACGCCTGGATCCGTATGCTGGCCGGCAGTACGGGGAAAGTGATTATCGTTGGCGACGATGACCAGTCGATCTACGGCTGGCGCGGCGCGCAGGTTGAGAATATTCAACGCTTTCTTAACGACTTCAGCGGCGCGGAAACCATTCGGCTGGAGCAGAATTACCGTTCCACCAACAACATTCTGAAAGCGGCGAATGCGCTGATTGCCAACAATAACGGTCGTCTCGGTAAAGAGCTGTGGACCGACGGCAGCGATGGCGATCCCATTTCGCTCTATTGCGCTTTCAACGAGCTGGACGAAGCGCGCTTTGTGGTCAACCGCATCAAAGCGTGGATGGAGAACGGCGGCGCGCTGAACGACTGCGCCATACTTTATCGCAGCAACGCCCAGTCGCGCGTGCTGGAAGAGGCGCTGCTGCAAACCAGCCTGCCTTACCGGATTTATGGCGGCATGCGCTTCTTCGAGCGCCAGGAGATCAAGGACTCGCTCGCCTACCTGCGGCTGATCGCCAATCGCAACGACGACGCGGCCTTTGAACGCGTGGTGAATACGCCCACGCGCGGCATCGGCGATCGCACGCTGGACGTGGTGCGGCAAACCGCCCGCGAGCGCCAGCTCACGCTCTGGCAGAGCACCCGATCGCTGCTTCAGGAAAAAGCGCTGGCGGGCCGCGCGGCGTCCGCGCTTCAGCGCTTTACCGAACTGGTGGACTCGCTGGCGCAGGAAACCAGCGAGCTGTCACTGCACGTACAGACTGACCGGGTTATCAAAGACTCCGGGCTGTGGCTGATGTACGAACAGGAGAAGGGCGAAAAAGGCCAGGCGCGCATTGAAAACCTTGAGGAACTGGTCAACGCCACGCGCCAGTTCAGCTATCAGGACGAAACCGAAGATCTGATGCCGCTCCAGGCGTTTCTCTCTCATGCCGCGCTGGAAGCGGGCGAAGGTCAGGCCGACCGCTGGCAGGATGCGGTGCAGATGATGACGCTGCATTCGGCAAAAGGGCTGGAATTTATGCAGGTGTTTATCGTTGGCGTGGAAGAGGGGATGTTCCCCAGCCAGATGTCGCTGGAAGAGGGCGGCAGGCTGGAAGAAGAACGTCGTCTGGCCTATGTGGGCGTTACGCGTGCGATGCAAAAACTCACGCTGACCTGGGCAGAAACGCGTCGCCTGTATGGCAAAGAGGTTTATCATCGTCCATCCCGTTTCATCGGCGAGCTGCCGGAAGAGTGCGTGGAGGAAGTTCGCCTGCGCGCCAGCGTCAGCCGCCCGGTCAGCCATCAGCGTATGGGCACGCCGATCGCGCAAAACGACAGCGGCTTTACGCTCGGTCAGCGCGTCCGCCATGCCAAATTCGGCGAAGGCACGATTGTTAACCTTGAGGGCAGTGGCGATCACAGTCGTCTTCAGGTCGCCTTTCAGGGCCAGGGGATCAAATGGCTGGTCGCCGCCTATGCGAAGCTGGAAACGGTTTAATCGTCCGTTGCCTGTCGCTGCGTCTCAGGCAGCGACAGGCGCCGTCCACCCTCCGGCAGCATCGTAAAAATTTGTCGCTTAATTAACGCTGACCACTGGTTGACGCCATTTTCGGCACAGCGTAACATGCGCGCACCATTACCTTCAGAGGACATACGCCTTGGACACACCCAGTCGATACTGGCTCACTTACCTGGATTCCAGGTACAACTCCTAAGGCTATCCCTCCTTGCCGATAGCCTTCGTGGTTGTTGGCGACCCGCATTCTGTCGCATCGAGTCAGATGTAACCGACACGCCGTGTTCAGGCTTCGTCCCTTTTGTTATTGACCAATTGGGAGTACAGCTATGCTGAGCGCATTTAAACTGGATCACAGCCGCTTAACCCGCCTTGAACTGGACGATCCCAGCGACAAGCTCGTGAACTCCGTTTGGGTCGATCTTATCGAACCCGAAGAAGACGAGCGCGACCGCGTGCAGAGCGAACTGGGCCAGAGCCTGGCAACCCGTCCCGAGCTGGAAGACATCGAAGCGTCGGCGCGTTTTTTTGAAGACGAAGACGGCCTGCATATCCACTCCTTTTTCTTTTATGAAGATGCAGACGATCACGCTGGCAACTCCACGGTGGCGTTTACCATTCGTGAAGGTCGCCTCTATACGCTGCGCGAGCGCGAACTGCCCGCTTTTCGCCTCTACCGCATGCGCGCCCGCAGCCAGGTCCTGGCCGACGGCAACGCCTACGAACTGCTGCTCGATCTGTTTGAAACCAAAATCGAACAGTTAGCGGACGAAATTGAAAATATCTACAGTGACCTGGAAAAGCTGAGTCGCGTCATTATGGAAGGGCAGCAGGGCGATGAGTTTGACTCCGCGCTCTCCACGCTGGCTGAACTGGAAGATATCGGCTGGAAGGTGCGTTTATGTCTGATGGATACCCAGCGCGCGCTGAATTTCCTGGTGCGTAAAGCGCGCCTGCCGGGCAATCAGCTTGAGCAGGCACGGGAGATCCTGCGCGATATCGAGTCCCTGCTTCCGCACAATGAATCACTGTTTCAGAAGGTTAACTTCCTGATGCAGGCGGCGATGGGCTTTATCAATATCGAGCAGAACCGCATCATTAAAATCTTCTCGGTTGTGTCCGTGGTCTTCCTGCCGCCAACGCTGGTGGCCTCCAGCTACGGCATGAACTTTGAGTTTATGCCTGAGCTGAAGTGGAGCTTTGGCTATCCGGCCGCGATTGGCCTGATGATCCTTGCCGGGCTGGCGCCTTACGCCTACTTTAAGCGTAAAAACTGGCTGTAAAGAGAAGGGTGATGGTCAACCTTCTGCCCCGCTTTCGCGGGGTTTTTGATGCGGTTCCCTGCGGCGCAGCGCCCAAACCGCATCAAAGATGAAAACGGCCAGCGCCACCCAGATGAAACCGAAGGTAACGGCCTTATCCGGCGTGATGCGTTCGCCGTAAAACACCACCGCCAGCAAAAACATCAGCGTTGGGCCAAGGTATTGAAAGAAACCCACCGTTGAGAGGCGCAGCCGCGAACAGGCGGCGGTAAAGAGCATCAGCGGAATGGTGGTCACGATACCTGCCGCCACCAGCAGCAGATTCAGAGAGAGTGCGTTCTGGCTCAGATGGCTGGTGCTGCTGTCAGCAACGCCGAACAGATAGATTGCCGCCACCGGCAGCAGCCAGCTGGTTTCAATCAGCATGCCGGTCTGCGCGTCCACGCCAATTTTCTTTCGCACCAGACCGTAAAAAGAGAAGGTTACCGCCAGCCCCAGCGCGATAACCGGCACCGAACCAAACTTCCATAGCTGAATAATCACGCCGCAGGCCGCCAGCGCGACCGCAAACCACTGCAACCGGCGGAAACGCTCGCCGAGAAACAGCATCCCAACCAGCACGTTAAACAGCGGGTTGATAAAGTAGCCGAGACTCGCTTCCAGCATATGATCGTTGTTCACTGCCCAGATAAACAGCAGCCAGTTGCTGCAAATCACCGTGGCGGATGCGGCCAGCAGCAGCACTTTTTTTGGCTGACGGAGAATGATTTTTACGTTCGCCCAGTGGCGACTGACGCTCACCAGCAGCAGCATAAAGAAGAACGACCAGATCACCCGATGCGTCATGATCTCATCGGGGGAAACCTGTTTAATCAGCTTGAAGTAGGCGGGCGCGATGCCCCAGATAAAATAAGCACCGAGAGCAAAAAGCACGCCCTGACGCGTTTGCTGCGCATCCATGTAACGTTACTCCATCAGATTGTGAGAAAATACCCGATCAGCCTACCAGATAGGTGGCCGTTGCGCTGGCAATATAAACGCCTGCGTCGTTGTGCAATTCAACACGCGCCACCGCCACTTTGTTGCCCGCGCGCAGCAGGCTGCTGCTGGCGATAAAACGATCGCCGCGTCCGGGGCGCAGATAGTCCACGCGTAAATCGATGGTGCCCATTCGTGAAAGCCGCTCTCGCAGCGCCGCTTCGGTGATGCCGTCCTGACGCGTCAACACGCTGTGAACGCAAATCAGGCCTGCCGCCACGTCAAGCACGGACGCGATCACGCCGCCGTGCAGGATTTTCTGCGCCGCGTTACCCACCAGCTGTGTCTGATTGGCAAAACTGACCTCGGCGTAGTCCGCCTCCAGACGATCGAGCGTCAATCCCAGCGCGCGATTAAACGGCATGTCGTAAATAAAAATGTTGCCGATCAAACGGCGGGCGGCTTCCTGATCCAACGGGACAGCAGCGGTCATGAAAAAATTCCTTTACGAGAGCGTGCACAAAAGCACAAGGTAACAGACTGGCTATTTTAGGTTGCGCATCCATTGCTTTCCACTTTACAAAAACAGCGCTAATGCCCCCGGATATTTGCGTGTAGAATGGCGTGCTTTTTACTCAATTTGCGTCTCATTTCTGGAGAAAATTATGTCAATGCTGAAAGGGTTGCTGACCGCCGCGATCCTGTTTCCCTCGTTAGTGCTGGCAAAAGAAGCTACGGTCACCGAGATTCACGATCGGCCCGCCGTGCACGGCAGTATTATTGCTAACCTGTTGGAAAAGCACGATAATCCATTTTTGCTTTACCCCTATGAAAGCAACTATCTTCTGTATACCGATACCAGCAACATTAACAAGAAAGCTATCGATTCCTATAGCTGGGCGGATGAAGCACGGCACGATGAGGTCAAATTTCAATTAAGTCTGGCGTTTCCTCTCTGGCGTGGCATTTTGGGTGACAACTCGGTGCTGGGCGCATCCTATACTCAGGGTTCGTGGTGGCAGCTCTCCAATCGCGGTGGTTCGTCGCCGTTTCGTGAGACCGATTACCAGCCGCAAATTTTCCTCGGCTGGGCGACCGACTACTCTTTTGCTGGCTGGACGCTGCGCGACGTTGAAGTGGGCCTCAATCATCAGTCAAACGGTCGTTCGGAACCCACTTCACGCAGTTGGAACCGCGCGTACGCTCGTCTGATGGCGCAAAACGGCAACTGGATGGTGGAAGCAAAACCCTGGATACGTTTCTCCGAAAGCGCAAATGACGACGACAATCCTGATATCACCAAATACATGGGGTATTATCGTCTGACGGTTGGCTATCAACTGGGCGAAAGCGTATTCAGCGTCAAGAGCAACTATAACTGGAACAGCGGTTACGGCGGCGCGGAACTGGGCTGGAGCTACCCAATGACCGATCACGTGCGTTTTTATACGCAGGTATTTAGCGGCTATGGTGAATCGCTGATTGACTATAACCATCGCCAGACGCGCGTCGGCGTTGGCGTCATGTTGAACGATCTGTTTTAACGTTTTTCTCGACGGGCCACGCTCCGGCGGCCCGCCGATCATCAGATTTGGGGAATATGTGTCTACGGCTGTAGTAATTGATCGGGAAGCGCTGGCGCAACAGATCCTGCAAGATACGTTCGGCTATCCGCAGTTTCGCCCCGGCCAGCAAACCATTATTCAGGCTGCTCTGAAAGGGCGCGATTGCCTGGTGGTGATGCCGACCGGCGGTGGCAAATCGCTTTGCTATCAAATCCCTGCGCTGGTGCTTGAGGGACTGACGCTGGTAGTGTCGCCGCTTATCTCGCTGATGAAGGATCAGGTGGATCAACTGCTGGCGTACGGCGTCGCGGCGGCCTGCCTGAATTCTACGCAGACGCGCGAAGAGCAGCAGACGGTGATGGCCGGATGCCGCGACGGCAGCGTGAAGCTGCTCTACATCGCCCCTGAACGGCTGATGATGGATAACTTTCTCGACAGCCTGAGCCACTGGCGCCCGGCGATGCTGGCGGTTGATGAAGCGCACTGCATCTCGCAGTGGGGGCACGATTTCCGTCCTGAATATGGCGCGCTGGGCCAGTTGCGACAGCGCCTGCCCGACGTACCTGTGATGGCGCTTACCGCCACCGCTGATGAAACCACCCGCAATGATATCGTTCGTCTGCTTCAGCTTGACGATCCGCTTGTCCAGCTTAGCAGCTTCGATCGTCCCAACATTCGCTACACGCTGGTGGAGAAATTTAAACCGACTGAGCAACTGATCCGCTATGTGCAGGATCAGCGCGGCAAGTGCGGCATTATTTACTGCAACAGCCGGGCCAAGGTTGAAGATACCGCCGCTCGTCTGCAAAGCCGCGGCCTGAGCGTGGGCGCGTATCATGCGGGCATGGACAGTGCCCACCGCGGGCAGGTGCAGGAGGCCTTTCAACGCGACGACCTGCAAATCGTGGTTGCCACCGTCGCTTTTGGCATGGGCATCAACAAGCCAAACGTGCGTTTTGTGGTGCACTTCGATATTCCGCGCAATATTGAATCTTACTATCAGGAAACCGGACGCGCCGGACGCGACGGTCTGCCGGCGGAAGCGCTGATGCTTTACGATCCCGCCGATATGGCGTGGCTCCGTCGCTGTCTTGAAGAGAAAGCGCCGGGGCCGCTACAGGATATTGAACGCCACAAGCTGAATGCAATGGGCGCTTTCGCCGAGGCGCAAACCTGTCGCCGCCTGGTATTGCTCAACTATTTTGGTGAAGGGCGACAGCAGCCCTGCGATAACTGCGATATCTGCCTCGATCCGCCGCGCCGCTATGACGGCCTGGTTGAAGCGCAAAAAGCGCTGTCGGGCATTTATCGCGTCGGGCAGCGCTTCGGTATGGGTTACGTGGTGGAAGTATTGCGCGGCGCGAACAACCAGCGCATACGCGAGCTGGAACACGACAAGCTGCCGGTTTACGGCATCGGACGCGACCAGACCAACGAGCATTGGGTCAGCGTGCTGCGTCAGCTCATCCATCTGGGCCTGGTGACGCAAAATATCGCTATGCACTCGGCGCTTCAGCTTACCGAGGCGGCGCGCCCGATTCTGCGCGGTGAGGCGCCGCTGATGCTGGCGGTGCCGCGTCTGGTCAGCATCAAACCGCGTCAGTCAGGTCAAAAATCCTTTGGCGGCAATTACGATCGCAAGCTGTTCGCCAAGCTGCGCAAATTGCGCAAGGCGATTGCCGATGAAGAGAATATTCCGCCTTATGTGGTGTTCAACGATGCCACGCTGATCGAAATGGCGGAGCAGATGCCGCTCACTGCTTCAGAAATGCTGGGCGTGAGCGGTGTCGGGCAGCGGAAGCTGGAACGTTTTGGTAAGCCGTTTCTGATGATGATTAAAGATCACGTCGATGGCGAGGAGTAGCGCCATTCAGCTCTTACAACAGGAGATCACGCTATGCTGATGTTGTTTATCACCGTTGCCGCCGTGCACTTTGTTGCGCTGATGAGCCCCGGCCCGGACTTCTTTTTTATCTCACAAACGGCGGCCAGCCGCTCGCGGAAAGAGGCCATGTTCGGCACGTTGGGGATCACGTTGGGCGTGGCCGTCTGGGCGGGCGTGGCGCTGATGGGGCTGCATCTGATCCTGCAAAAAATGGCCTGGCTGCACCAGGTGATTATGATTGGCGGCGGCCTTTATCTCCTGTGGATGGGCTTTCAGCTGTTGCGCTCCGCACGCAATCAGCACCGCCAGTCCGCCGCGCCTGCGGCGGCGCCGGTGGTGCTGCAAAAGCGAGACCACAGCTTTATTAAAGGATTGTTAACTAACCTGTCAAACCCAAAAGCCGTGGTCTATTTCGGCAGCGTGTTCTCACTTTTTGTCGGTGATGACGTCAGCGCCGGGGCGCGCTGGGGGCTGTTTTTACTGATCGTTGTTGAGACGTTTATCTGGTTCAGTCTGGTAGTCAGCCTTTTCGCGCTGCCAAAAATGCGCCAGGGCTATCAGCGTCTGGCGAAGTGGATTGACGGCGTGGCGGGTGCGCTTTTCGCCGGTTTCGGCATTCACCTGCTGCTTTCCCGCTAGGCAATACGGCGCGCTGAGGCCAGCAGCGCGCCAACCGCGACAAACATGCCGCCAAAAATACGGTTCAGCAATTTCATCTGGCGCGGCCCTTTCACCCATGCCGCGATGCGCGTTGCCAGCGTAGCGTAACCAATCATGACAATGATATCGATGACAACGGTGGTCACGCCCAGTACCAGATACTGCATCGCCTGGGGCTGATGCGGAATAATGAACTGCGGAAACAGCGCGGCAAGAAAGACAATACTTTTAGGGTTGGTCAGATTTACCAGCACTGCGCGTTTAAACAGCTTGCGACGCGGTATCACCTGCGCCACCGCCTGCAAATCCAGGCCGCCGCTGGCGCGCCACTGCTGAATGCCAAGCCAGACCAGCCAGGCGGCGCCGGCCCATTTCAGCACGTCAAAGGCCAGCGCAGATTGTGCAAAAAGCGCCCCCAGGCCAATGCCGACCAGCGCAATATGCAGCGAAAGTCCGACCTGAAGTCCTGCGATGGAAGCAAGCGCGCCGCGATAGCCGTGGCTGATGCCGGTGCTCATGGTATTGATTGCCCCGGAGCCGGGTGAGAGGCTCAAAATCGAGGTGGTAAGAAGGTAGGTGAGCCACCATTCGACGGTCATTCGTAACGTTCCCTCACAGCGCAGAAGTGTGACACAATACGCTATTGTCAAAAGGTGCGCCACGTAATGACGACAGAGCGGATAAAGGAAAGCCGATGAGGAATACCGCTGACGGCTGGACATCGCGGGAAAAAGCGTTTGCCGCATTTGCCACCGGTCCGCTGCTGGATTTCTGGCGGCGGCGCGAAGAAGATGAGTTCACGGGTGTTGAAAACGTGACGATCCGCTACGTGCGCTTCATTTCTCCGCAACATGACAAGGTTATTTTACTTTGTCCCGGTCGCATTGAGAGCTACGTGAAGTATCCCGAAGTGGCTTACGATCTGTTTCACTGCGGATACGACGTGATCATTATTGATCATCGCGGCCAGGGGCGATCAGAACGGCTGTTGCAGGACTCCCATCGCGGGCACGTCGAGAATTTTGAACACTATGTTGACGATCTGGAGACGCTCTATCTGAAAGAGATTGTGAGCCGGCACTATCGTCGCCGCTTCGCACTGGCGCATTCGATGGGCGGGGCCATTCTGGCGCTGATGATCGCGCGTCAGCCGACAGCGTTCGATGCCGTGGTGCTTGCCTCGCCGATGTTTGGTATTTTTTTGCCAATGCCGGTGTGGATGGCGAACCGCATTCTTAACTGGACGGAAGCGCGTCCGGCCCTGCGTGACGGCTATGCGTTAGGAACCGGCCGATGGCGGGCGCATCCATTTGGCATCAATATGTTGACTCACAGCCACGAACGTTACCGCCGCAACCTGCGTTTTTACGCTGACGATCCCGCGCTTCGGGTTGGCGGACCCACCTACCACTGGGTTCGTGAAGGGATGCAGGCAGGGCTGAACATTCTCAGTAAGGCAACGGCGATCTCCACGCCGTTACTGCTGTTGCAGGCTGGCGCAGACAAGGTTGTGGACAACCGCGCACAGGATCTGTTTTGCCAGACAATGGCCGCCGCAGGTCAGCCCTGTGAGGGCGGTAAACCGCAGGTGATCAGCGGTGCGCGTCATGAGATCTTGT
The DNA here is from genome assembly GCF_000770305.1 of Erwinia oleae. GTDB lineage: Bacteria > Pseudomonadota > Gammaproteobacteria > Enterobacterales > Enterobacteriaceae > Erwinia > Erwinia oleae. Next base: position 2,849 of record NZ_JNVB01000069.1, on the reverse strand, counting down.
TTGAAAAAGACAGCATGCGTGCCGAAGCGTTACATGCCATCGTCGATTTTTTTGCCCGGCATCACTGATTTGCACCACTCAGAGACACGTCATTCAGACACTTGTCCGACAACCGATTAATCAGAGGAATTATGTACCCTATTGTTGCTTCCGACCTTGATGGCACCCTGCTTACCCCGGATCACCGCCTGTCGCCCTTCGCGCGCGAGACGCTTCAGCTACTGACGCAGAAAGGCGTGCATTTTGTTTTCGCTACCGGACGGCACTATATCGATGTCGGTCAAATGCGCGACAGCCTCGGCATTGACGCCTTTATGATCACCTCGAACGGCGCGCGCGTGCATAACACCGCGGGCGAACTGGTGTTCAGCCATAACCTGGACGAAGACATCGCTGAAGAGCTGTTCGCTTTGCATCACAGTCATCAGGACATTTTTACCAATATCTATCGTGATGAAGAGTGGTTCCTGAACCGACAGCGGCCGGAAGAACTGGATTTTTTCCGCGAATCAAATTTTAACTATCAGGTTTATCAGCCGGGATCGCTGCCTGCGGACGGCATCAGCAAAGTGTTCTTCACCTGCGCGATACCTGAACTTCTGATCCCGCTGGAGGAAGCGCTGATCGCACGCTGGGGCGATCGCGTCAACGTCAGCTTCTCGCTGCCAACCTGCCTGGAAGTGATGGCGGGCGGCGTCTCAAAAGGGCACGCGCTGGATGCGGTTTCCCGGACGCTGGGCTTTTCGCTGAAAGAGTGCATTTCGTTTGGCGACGGCATGAATGATAAAGAGATGCTGACCATGGCGGGCAAAGGCTGCATCATGAGTAATTCTCATCAGCGCCTGAAGGATCTCCTGCCGGATCTGGAGGTCATCGGGCCTAATGCCGACAACGCGGTGCCGGTTTACCTGCGCAAGCTTTATAACGTGTAAAACTCCGCCCTCAGTCGAGGGCGGAATGCGTTTAGTGATGAAGAAAGTGCACGGCCTTGTCCGGGAAATCGGTGAACAGGCCGTCTACCTGCGCCTGGTTATAGAGCACGTCATAGACGCGATCGACGTTGTCAGCCCAGGGCGGTAGCTGGTCGGCGCGAACGGTATAGGGATGCACCACCATCTTGTTCTGATGCGCTTCCTGAACCATATCCGTCAGACGGATTCTCGCTTTTGTCGAGCCAGGCGCAATCAGCATGTGATAGTCCGGGCCGATGCCGTCGGCGTACTGCGCGATGGTTTTCATCGCGCCGGGTTTGAACATCCAGTCGTAGCTGTAGTTGACCCATTTGCCGTTTTTCTGCTCCTGCGTCTCTTTTGAGTCGGTATCGGTGATGAGCTGTACCAGCCTCAGATCCATCCCTCTTTTCGGCTCCAGCTCCGTTTTGATCCGCTTCAGCTCGTTGTAGTCGAAACACTGCAACCAGACATTATCGCTTTTGCCGCTGTAGCCATAGCGCTTCAGTACATCCAGTACCTTCGCAGAGATATCCTTGCCTTCCTGACGGTGAAACCACGGCGCTTTGATCTCGGTATAAATGCCGATATTTTTGCCCGTAGAGTGGTTCAGCCCCTGAATAAACTCGATTTCCTCTTCAAAGGTATGAACGCGAAAGTCGGACTTACCCATCGGGAAACGACCAGGGAAAGTTTGCACTTTTTTGCCGTCTTTTACGGTGAAGCCTTCGGTAAACTTAAGGCCTTTGATTTCCGCCAGCGTGAAGTCAATGGCATAAAAGCGACCATCTTTGCGGGCGCGGTCGGGGTAGCGTTCCGCCACGTCAGTGACGCGATCGAGGTAGTGATCGTGAAGCACAACCAGCCGATCGTCTCTGGTCATCACCAGATCCTGTTCGAGGAAATCCGCTCCCTGCGCGAAGGCCATCGCCTTGGCGGGAAGTGAATGCTCAGGTAAATACCCGCTTGCGCCGCGATGAGCGATAACGATTTTTTCCTGCGCGGCCAGCGCGCCCGCTGAAGTACCGATCAACAATGCGGTCACTAACATGGCTAACTTCATAGACTTCCCCTTATTTATTTCATCTGACTGATGTGCTGCTTTTGCTTGTTTTCACTGAGCATTGTCATGATCAGCAGGATAACCGCCATGACGCCGCCGCCAATCATCAGTATGAATCCGCCATCCCAGCCATACGCATCGACGGTGTAACCTACCACGGCGCTGGCCGCGACCGAACCGCCCAGATAGCCAAACAGGCCGGTAAAACCAGCCGCGGTGCCCGCTGCTTTTTTGGGCGCCAGTTCCAGTGCATGCAGGCCAATCAGCATTACCGGGCCGTAAATCAGAAAGCCGATAACAATCATACAAGCCATATCAATATTCGGATTTCCGGCGGGGTTCATCCAGTAAACCACCGTTGCGATGGTCACCAGCACCATAAAGAACACACCGGTTGCGCCACGGTTGCCCTTAAAGACTTTATCCGACATCCAGCCGCACAGCAGCGTGCCCGGAATGCCGGCATACTCATACAGGAAGTAAGCCCAGGACGATTTATCCAGCGCGAAGTGCTTCGCCTCTTTTAAATAGGTGGGCGACCAGTCAAGAATGCCGTAGCGCAGCAGATAAACGAACACGTTAGCCAGCGCGATGTACCACAGCAGCTTGTTGGGCAGAACGTACTGCATGAAGATTTGCTTCGCTGTCAGCTCTTCTTCGTGTTTTTCATCGTAGTCCGGCGGGTAGTCATTTTTATACTCTTCAATGGGCGGCAAACCGCAGGATTGCGGCGTATCGCGCATCAGGGCGAAGGCAATCAGCGCAACCAGAATAGCGCCGAAAGCCGGCATATAGAGCGCGGCTTTCCAGTCGTTAAACCACGCCATGCCGAGCAG
>NZ_JNVB01000068.1 GCF_000770305.1 Erwinia oleae | reverse complement strand
GTATTGTCGCCAATCACAACGTTATGTGCAATCTGGCACTGGTTATCAATGATAACACCATTCCCGATCTGAGTGTTATCAAGCGCGCCGCGATCGATAGTGGTACAGGCACCGATCTCTACACGATCGCCAATAATGACCGTACCCAGCTGCGGAATTTTCACCCAGTTACCGCGATCGTTAGCGTAACCAAAACCATCTGCGCCGATTACCGTTCCTGACTGAATCAGGCACGCCTTGCCAATTTGTACTTCATGATAAACCGAGACGTTCGCCCATAAACGAGAGCCGGCACCGATACGCGCATCTTTTCCAATAAAACAGCCTGCGCCAATTATCACGTTGTCGCCCAGCTCGACGCCGGACTCAATGACCGCGTTGGCACCCACGCAAACACCGCTTCCCAGACTGGCTGAAGCATCAATGACCGCGCTGGACGCGATATTATGCGCCGGCTGCGGCGTGGTATCCAGTATTTGCGCCATGCGTGCATAGGTCAGATAGGGATCGTTAACCACCAGCGCCGCGCCGTTAAAGCAGTCGCGATCGGCCTGCGTCAGCACCACGGCGGACGCATTGCAGTTGGCGAGCTGTTCACGATAACGGCTGTTGGAAAGAAAGGTGATTTGACCGGATTGGGCGGAGTGCATAGAAGCAATGCCAGAGATGACGAGCTCGCCATCTCCGTGCAATTCTGCATCCAACTGCTGGGCTAAATCAGCCAGTCGAATTGAAGACATTGATTATTTAACCTGTTTCAGAACATCAGCGGTGATGTCTTTGGATTTACCTGCATAGGCAACAGCATTGGCATCAATCACCACATCGTAGCCATCGTCGTCAGCCACTTTCTGCACGGCGTCCTGGATACGGCTCAGAATTTTATTACGCTCTTCCGCCTGACGACGGCGATTATCCTGTTCGAAAGCCTGCGCTTTGCTGGAGAAGGCTTCACGCTGGGTCATGACGTCTTTTTCCATGCGGCTGCGTTCGCTGGCCTTCATGGTTGAGCCGTCACGCTGTAAACGCTGCATTTTGGTTTGCAGATCGCGTTCCATACCCTGAAGCTCGGTAGCACGGCCTTTGAACTCATTCTCGAGCTGTTTCGCAACTGTCGCACGCGCCGGTAACTGTTGGAAAATGCTGGAAACGTTCACCACTGCGATCTTATCAGCAGCCTGTACACCGGCGGAAGTCGCCAGGGCGATAGAGAGGCCTGCGGCACACAACAACTTTTTCACTATAAACTCCTTACCATCAACGTTTGTGTCTTCGACACAGGTCTGCGCGTTGGGGCAGCTTTTTACAAGCTGCCTGTGAACGGCGCGATACACTCTTAAACGATTTCCATATCAGGCTGCGTTACCAGGTTTTACCAATGTTAAACTGGAACTGTTCAGCCTTATCTCCATCATACTTTTTGAACGGTTGGGCATACGAGAAGACCAGCGGCCCCAGTGGAGACATCCACTGTAGCGCCAGACCCGCCGACAGGCGAATATTACCCGGATCGCTGTAGTCAGGAATGCCGGCTGCGCGCGTCTCATCCGTATTTTCCCACTTCGTATCCCATGCCGTACCCGCATCAACAAACAGCGAGGTGCGCACGGAATTAGCATACTTTTCGCTCAGGAACGGCGTTGGGGTGATCAGCTCAGCGCTGGCCGTTGCCATCGCGTTACCGCCCACCGCATCGTTAGAGCTACAAAGCGTATTCGTGCCTGAGCAGGTTGACGAATTGTCATTGTAGTAAGCCGCTTTCGGGCCGATGGTGTTGGATCGGAAGCCGCGTACGGTGCTTGAGCCACCCGCGTAGAAGTTCTCATAGAACGGCATCTCTTTACCATCCAGCCCGTCGCCGTAGCCTACGCGACCACGCCCCAGCAGCACCCAGGTGCGATCCTGATTCAGCGGCAGGTACTGCTGCGTATCCAGCGTCGCTTTGTAGAAGGCGTTGTCGGAGCCCGGAATGGTCACCTTGCCATTCAGGTTGGTACGGTTACCCGACGTTGGGAAGAATCCGCGATCGAGATTGTTGTACGTCCAGCCGTAGTTAAAGGTGAAGTCATCGGCAGAATAGGACTCGCGACCGGAGAGATCCGGGTTCTGACCCACTGAACTCAGATAACGGAACATCGCCACCTGCGGCTGCATGTTGGACAATGAGTTATGCACGTAGCCCAGGCCAACGCGAAGCGTGTTGTTTTCGTTGACCGGGAAGCCCAGCGTACCGTCTGCACCGTAGCTTTTGTTGGTGTAGTCGGAAAGATCGGCGTCGTCGGCTTCAAAGTCGTTATAGAAGATGCGGCCACCGAGGCTCACGCCGTCCACGGTAAAATAGGGATCGGTCAGTGAGAATTCAGCGTAGGTCTGGTAGTCGTTTTTGGTTCCGCTGATGCCGACGGTGTTCCCGGTGCCCAGCCAGTTATCCTGCGTGACGCCAACCTGGAAGCTGACGCCGCTTTCCGTACCGTAGCCGACGCCAAAATTAAAGGTGCCGGTATTGCGCTCTTTAACTTTGTAAACCACATCAACCTGATCGGGCGAGCCTGATACTCGCTGCGTATCGGTATCAACCGTTTCAAAATAGCCGGTACGATTCAGGCGCTCTTTCCCCTGCTCGACCAGGTCACTGCCCAACCACGCGCCTTCCATCTGGCGCATTTCGCGGCGCAGAACGGAATCTTTTGACGTATCGTTGCCTTCAAAGCGTACTTTACGCACATAGTAACGGTTGCCCGCGTCAACATTGACGTGAAGCTTAACGGTTTTATCCGCATCGTTGATTTCAGGCTGCGTTGCCACGCGCGGATAGGCATAGCCATAGCGACCGAGCATCTTTTTGATGTCGTCTTCCATACGCGTCACTTTCGCGCCGTTGTAGAGTTCGCCGGGCTTGATTTTAGTCAGCGCTTCTACTTCGGCGGAGTGGCCCGCCATGCTGCCATTCACCACCACGCCTGAAAGCTTGTACTGTTCGCCTTCATTGATATTGATGGTGATATAGATGCCTTTTTTATCTGGCGTCAGGCTGACCTGCGTGGAATCAATATTGAAACGCGCATAGCCGCGATCGAGATAGAAGCTGCGCAGCGTTTCGAGATCGCCAGCCAGCTTTTGCTTCTGATACTTACGATCGCCGACCACGTTCCACCACGGCACTTCATCGCGCAGCTGGAAGCGGGAAATCAACTCTTCAGAGCTGAAGTCTTTATTGCCAACCACGTTGATCTGTTGAATTTTCGCGGAAACGCCTTCGGTAAAGACCAGCTTCAGGTCCACGCGGTTACGCGGCAGCGGCGTCACCACGGCTTTGACGTTGGCGCTGTATTTACCGACGCTATAGTAGAAATCTTCCAGCCCTTTCTCGATTGAGGTGATGGTGGTGCGGTCGAGGGCTTCGCCCACGCGCACGCCAGAAGCCTCAAGGTTTTGCTTAAGCATGTCATCCTTCACCGCTTTATTGCCGGAGAAGGTGATGCTGGCAATCGTTGGACGCTCCTTCACCTGAACAATCAGCGTATCGCCATCGCGTAAAACCTGAACATCTTCAAAGTTTCCGGTAGCAAAAAGGGCGCGAATAGTATTACTGATGTCGTCATCGGAGACGGAATCCCCGACGCGTACAGGCATACTCAGTAATGCCGCACCGACGGCGACTCGTTGAAGGCCTTCGAAATGAATATCCTTCACCACGAAGCCGTCTGCCGCGTATACGGTAGCGCTGCTAAACAGCAGCGACGCTATGAGCAACTTTTTCATCGCCATCGTTGTTATGCATTCTTCCTAACTGGTTCCCACATACAGTTGCCCGGAGGCAAACTATAACCGCGAGAAATCATTGAAAAGCGCAAGCCCCATTAACAACACCAGCAAAATCGAGCCGATGCGATAACTGAAGTCCTGAACTCGCTCAGACACTGGCGCACCTTTGATCTTTTCGATCGCCAGAAACAGCAAATGTCCACCATCTAATACCGGCAGAGGGAACAGGTTGATGATACCGAGATTCACGCTGATTAACGCGAGGAACATCAAGTAATAAATCAGGCCGTATTCCGCCGACGTCCCAGCACCCTGTGCAATCGAAATGGGCCCGCTGAGATTATTTAACTTCACTTCACCTACGATAAGCTTGCCCAACATGTTTACCGTCAGCTTCATAAGCTGCCAGGTTTTTACAGTGGCCTCCCCTATCGCGGCAAACGGGCCGAACTGGCGCACCGTTTTATATTCATCCGCAAGCGGAATAAAGCGCGGAACCACGCCGACAAACCCTTCCGCCTTATTGCCTGGTTTCACGTCGGGCGTCAGCGTGACTGCTACCGTTTGCCCGTGTCGTTCCACCTCAACCGCCATCGCTTTGCCGGGACTGCTACGTACCTGCGTGGCAAAATCCATCCACTGCTTCAGCGGTTGACCATCGACTTTAACGATCCTGTCGTCTGCTTGCAAACCTGCTTTGCTCGCCGCCGAGTTGCTTTGCACCTTCGCCAGCACGGTTTCTATCTGTGGCCCGCGCGGCTGGATACCCAGCGCGGCGACCGGGTCCTGCTTATCCGGTTCGAACTGCCAGTCCCGTAAATCAACCCGCTTATCGGTGCGCTGCGCGCTGTTGAAAGGCGCTACGCTCAGCGTGGTGTCTTTCTCGCCGATTTTTGCTACCAGCGCCATGCGCACAGCTTCCCAATCAGGCGTTTCGATACCGTCAACGGCTTTAAGTTCCATGCCTGGTGCAATTTGCGCCGCTGCGGCGGGCGAGTTGCTGATTATTTCGCCAATTACCGGGCGCACGCCGGGTACGCCAATCATGAATACCAGCCAGTAAGCGAAAATAGCAAAAAGGAAATTTGCGATGGGCCCGGCGCTGATAATGGCCGTGCGCTGAAGAATGGTTTTATTATTGAAAGCCTGATGACGAAGCTCTGGCGTCACGCTTTCGACGCGCTCGTCCAGCATCTTCACATAGCCGCCGAGCGGGATCAGCGCAACCACGTATTCCGTGCCCTGCGCGTCGCGACGACGCCACAGCGCTTTACCAAAACCAATGGAAAAGCGCTCAACCTTGACGCCGCAGCGGCGGGCCACCCAAAAGTGGCCGAACTCGTGCACGGTAATCAATACGCCCAGCGCAATGATAAACGCACCAAGGCTCCACAGGATGCTCAGCATATCGTCCCTTATAACGTCCCGAAGACCAGCAACAACAAACAGGCGAAAACTGGTACCGCAGCGGTAAGGCTGTCAATACGGTCAAGAATGCCGCCATGTCCCGGAATTAAATTTCCGCTGTCCTTAATACCCGCCTCGCGCTTGAACATGCTTTCGGTGAGATCGCCGAGCACGGAGGCCAGCGCGGCCACCACTGAACAGGTTAGCAACGTGACGGCAGGAATGCTCAGCGGCGCCCACAGCCCGAACAGCCAGGAGATAATCGCCGAACAGAGAAGGCCGCCGAAAAAGCCTTCCCAGGTTTTACCGGGAGAAACCTTAGGTGCCAGCTTGTGTTTGCCGAACAGGCGGCCAAACATATACGCGCCGGAATCCGCGCCCCATACCAGAAACATGATATAGAGCAGCCACCAGGCACCGGCAAAATGGTCAACGTCGTAATGATACTGGCGTAGCGCCATCATGCCCCAGAAAAAGGGCACAATGGTCAGAATGCCAAAAAGGAGACGCAGCGGGCGTGAAGTACGCCAGAGTGAAGCGGACGTGGGATAAAACAACACCAGAATCAAAGCAACGATCCACCAGGCCAGCGCAGCCCAGAGCGATCCTGTCACCTGCGGTAAAAGCACGGAGTGCTGCCAGGCCGGAAGGGTGGAAAGCATCACGACCAGCAGAAGGCCGCATGTTGCTGCGAGCGCGATACGCTGAGCGCGTGACGCAAGTCCCGCCAACTGCCCCCATTCCCAGGCGGCCAGCATACAGATGGCCAGGATGGTAATCGCGAACCCTGAGGGCGGCAGCAAAAAGAGCGCCGCTATCACAATGGGAATGAGTATAAATGCAGTAATCAGGCGAGACTTCAGCAAAGATTACCCCCCGAGCGCTCAGGCGCCATCGGGTGCTGCGCCGCCAAAGCGACGCTCTCGTTGTGCAAACGCATTCAATGCACCTTCAAAAACTTGTTCATCAAAATCAGGCCAGAGAACATCGGTAAAAAAGAACTCCGCGTAAGCAATTTGCCACAGCAAGAAGTTACTGATTCGATGCTCTCCCCCTGTCCTTATTACCAAATCCACCGGTGCCAGATCCTGAAGGCAAAGATGTGAGCCAAGCGTCTCTTCGCTGATGTTATCGGGGCGAATAAGACCTTCCTGCACCTGCTCTGCGATTTTTCTGACACCGTGAATAATATCCCAACGACCGCCATAATTCGCGGCAATGTTGAGTGTCAGTCCATTATTTTGTTGAGTAAGTTCCTCTGCACGGCGAATACGCTCCTGCAAGCGGGCGTTAAAACGGCTGGTATCACCGATAATTCGCAGGCGAACATTATGCTTATGCAGATTTTTTACTTCGCTGTCGAGCGCCCAGACAAACAGCTCCATCAACGCCATCACTTCTTGCGGAGGGCGGTTCCAGTTCTCACTGCTGAAAGCGTAGAGCGTCAGCGCGTCAAATTTGTTGCTGACGGCAAAACTGACGGCCCGACGAACCGATTTCACGCCCGCCTTGTGACCCGTTATGCGCAGTCGGCCCTGGTTTTTAGCCCAACGGCCATTGCCATCCATAATGATGGCCACGTGACGGGGAATTTCCCTTTGCAGGTCATCGGATTGTAATAAGTTTTCGGACGACATAACGCGTATTTATTTCCTTTATTCAGAAAAAGTCTGGTTTCTGAAATATCTTGCCCGCGTGGCGCAAAAAAAGCCGTGACCAATGCGGCCTCAGCATTAATTAGCGGTCGAAGACTATACCATCTCCGCCCCTGCCCCACAAATGGCGACGGCCCCGTTATCGCGCCGCAGCAAAACGCGGCAGACAGGCAATAGCGGCTGCACGCGCCTGTCTGTCGATATCAAGAACGGCATCCACACTGGTTGGCTCTGCACTGTTCAACGTTTCCAACACGGCCATATTAACAGCCGCAATGTCGGTAAAACGGATTTGCGCGTCAAGAAATGCGGCGACGGCAATTTCATTAGCGGCATTTAGCGCAGTCGTTGCGGCCTGTCCGTTCTTGCAGGCGTCAATCGCCAGCTTCAGGCAGGGATAGCGTGTGTAGTCCGGCTCGGCGAAGGTCATTGCGCCCATGCGGGTGAAATCCAGCGGCGTTGCGCCAGACTGCACGCGTTGCGGCCACGCCATCACATGAGCAATAGGCGTACGCATATCCGGCGACCCAAGCTGAGCCAGTACGCTGCCATCACGATAGCGCACCATGGAGTGGATAACCGACTGCGGATGCAGGATCACTTCCATTTGCGAATCGCTCGCGTTAAACAACCAGCGGGCTTCAATATATTCCAGACCTTTATTCATCATGGTGGCCGAATCGACGGAGATTTTACGCCCCATTGACCAGTTCGGATGCGCGCAGGCCTGATCGGGCGTCATGCGGGCCAAATCCGCCAGCGGCGTCGTGCGAAAAGGGCCACCTGACCCCGTAAGGATAATGCTGTCAATGCCATTACCCGTCAGAGAAGCATACCCTAACTGCTGCTGGAGGGAAGCGGGCAAACTCTGAAAAATGGCGTTGTGCTCGCTGTCGACGGGCAAAAGCTGCGCACCGGAAGCGCTCACCGCCTCAAGAAAAAGCTGGCCGCAGGTGACCAGCGACTCTTTATTGGCAAGAAGAACCTGCTTACCTGCGCGAATAGCCGCCAGCGTGGGCAACAGGCCGGCAGCGCCGACGATCGCCGCCATCACCTGGTCAACGTCGTCCAGCGCGGCCAGCTCGCAGGCTGCCTCTTCACCGCTCATTACCTCAGTGGCAACGTTCATACTTTTCAGACGCAGCCTCAGCGCGCTGGCCGATCGTTCGTCCGACATCGCGGCATAAGCAGGCCGAAAATTCAGACACTGCTCCGCCATCAGCTCTACGTTATGTCCAGCGACCAGTGCCTTCACGGCAAACCGTTGCGGATTAGCGCGCACCACCGCCAGCGTACTGGTGCCAATAGAGCCTGTCGAACCGAGGATCGTTAATTGCTTCATGAAGTTGCTCTGCATAGTGAACGGAGGAAGGCGCCTGCGCTGCCTTCATCAATAACGAGACGAAATGCAAAACGCCGTAAGACTGACCACTCGCGAGAACGGCAATCTGTACGGCGTTTATGCGAAAGATGACGAACTCAGAAGTCCATCAGCTCCGCTTCTTTCTCGGCCAACGCGGTATCCACTTTTTTAATGAAGGCGTCGGTCATTTTTTGAATTTCTTCCTGTGAGCGACGATCTTCGTCTTCACTGATCTCTTTGTCTTTCAACAACGCTTTAAGTTTGTCGTTAGCATCGCGACGCACGTTACGTACGGCAACGCGGCCCTGCTCTGCTTCGCCACGCACGATCTTGATCAGATCTTTACGACGCTCTTCAGTCAGCGCTGGCAGCGGAACGCGGATATCGCTTCCCGCCGAGCTTGGATTCAGACCGAGATCGGAGGTCATAATGGCTTTTTCAACGGCAGCGCTAACGGAACGGTCGAACACGTTTACCTTCAGCGTACGTGAATCTTCTACCGTTACGCTGGCCAGCTGACGCAGCGGTGTAGGCGTACCGTAGTATTCAACCGTAATCCCGTCGAGAATACTGGGCGACGCGCGGCCGGTACGAATTTTACTGATGTTATTTTTGAATGCCTCAACGCTTTTATCCATGCGCGTTTCAGTATCTTTTCTGATTTCGTTAATCACGTTGGAACCCTTGGATTCTGGTTGACCTGCCGGGCGCGTAAAATTGCGCCCGTTGCGAATGTCGTCATCACTCTTTAGTGTAGCGCGTACCACGCGCCACGCAGAGAATATACCTTAACTCGACGCTGACGGGTATTAGTGCGTAATCAGCGTGCCTTCTTTTTCGCCCATCACCACGCGACGCAGGGCGCCGGGTTTATTCATATTAAATACGCGAATGGGCAGCTTGTGGTCGCGCGCCAGGGTGAATGCCGCCAGATCCATTACCTTCAACTCACGCTCCAGCACGTCGGCGTAGCTCAGCTGATCGTGAAGCGTTGCATCCGGATTTGTTACCGGATCGGCAGAGTAAACACCGTCTACTTTCGTCGCTTTCAACACCACATCGGCTTCGATCTCAATACCGCGCAGGCAGGCTGCTGAATCGGTAGTAAAGAAAGGATTGCCCGTACCGGCGGAGAAAATCACCACGCGATTATTCCGCAGCAGGCTGATTGCTTCTGCCCAGCTGTAGTTATCGCATACGCCGTTTAACGGGATTGCCGACATCAGACGCGCGTTGACATAGGCGCGGTGCAGCGCATCGCGCATCGCCAGGCCGTTCATCACGGTTGCCAGCATGCCCATGTGGTCGCCGACTACGCGGTTCATACCTGCCTGCGCCAGGCCAGCGCCGCGGAACAGGTTACCGCCACCAATAACCACGCCGACCTGAATGCCCAGTTCTACCAGCTCTTTCACTTCCTGAGCCATACGATCCAGCACGCTGGCGTCAATGCCGAAACCTTCGGCGCCTTGCAGAGCTTCACCGCTCAGCTTGAGCAGAATTCGTTGATATACGGGTTTTGCATTCGTTGCCATGGTTTTTTTCCTGGAAGCTGTCATCGATAAGGGGAATGTAGTCTGCGCTATCATCCCTTGAGTCAGGGTGAATGACTATTGGGATGAGACTGAAAAATGTATTCTGAAGCAGATAAAAAAGAACCGCCGTTTGGCGGTTCCTGTTAACCATTAAGACTGTTTGGACATGGCCGCGACTTCTGCCGCGAAGTCGGTTTCCGCTTTCTCAATGCCTTCGCCCACTTCGAAACGGATGAAGTTAGTTACGTCTGCATTTTTCTCTTTCAGCAGCTGACCCACGGTTTTGCCTGGGTCCATAACAAACGCCTGACCGGTCAGAGAAACTTCGCCGGTGAATTTCTTCATGCGGCCTTCAACCATTTTCTCTGCGATTTCACGCGGCTTGCCGGACTGCATAGCGATGTCGAGCTGGATCTGGTGCTCACGCTCAACCACATCGGCAGACACGTCTTCTGGCTTAACGAATTCAGGCTTGCTTGCCGCAACGTGCATCGCCAGCTGCTTAACCAGCTCTTCGTCAGCACCGGTGGCAGCAATCAGCACGCCGATACGCGCGCCGTGCAGGTAGTTGCCCAGCACGTCGCCTTCCAGTGAAGCAACGCGACGGATATTGATGTTTTCACCAATTTTCGCTACCAGCGCAACGCGCTCTTCTTCAAACTGGGTTTTCAGCACGTCAACGTCAGTGATTTTGCCTGCAACAGCCGCATCCAGCACTTTGTCAGCAAACGCCTGGAAGCCGCCGTCTTTAGCAACGAAGTCAGTCTGGCAGTTAACTTCCAGAATGATGCCGTAGTTGCCAACGATTTTGGTTTTGATCACGCCGTCAGCCGCTACGTTGCCTGCTTTTTTCGCCGCTTTGATTGCGCCGGATTTACGCATGTTCTCAATCGCCAGCTCGATGTCGCCATTGGCTTCGGTCAGCGCTTTTTTACAATCCATCATGCCAGCGCCAGTGCGCTCGCGCAGTTCTTTTACCAGAGCAGCAGTAATATCAGCCATTCTCTAATCCTCGGTTAGCTCAGCATTCGTCAGCGCCGTGGCGCCACGTCGAATGCCTGGTCTCGGAAGAAATATTTCGCCTCGCCGGCGGCAAAGCAAATTCGAAAAAAATAAAGGGGCCATACGTGGCCCCTTACAGATTACTATCTGATTGATAAGGGCTCTGTTGAAGAGCAGTCCTTATTACTCAGCTTCAGCGAAGCTTTCTTCCGCCTGCTGAGCCAGATCCTGAGAGCGACCTTCACGCACGGTAGTAGCCACGGCGGTCAGGTACAGGCTGACAGAACGGATGGCGTCATCATTACCAGGAATGATGAAGTCAACGCCGTCTGGATCAGAGTTGGTATCAACAACAGCAAATACCGGGATACCCAGGTTGTTTGCTTCTTTGATAGCAATGTGTTCGTGGTCAGCATCGATAACAAACAGTGCGTCCGGCAGGCCGCCCATGTCTTTGATACCGCCCAGGCTGTTTTCCAGCTTGGCCAGTTCACGAGCACGCATCAGCGCTTCTTTTTTAGTCAGCTTGTCGAAAGTACCGTCCTGAGACTGAGTTTCCAGATCTTTCAGGCGTTTGATGGACTGACGAACGGTTTTCCAGTTAGTCAGCATGCCACCCAACCAGCGGTGATTAACGAAGAACTGGTCACAGCTGCCTGCTGCTTCTTTTACCGCTTCGCTTGCCGCGCGCTTAGTACCTACGAAAAGGATCTTACCTTTACGGGAAGAAATTTTGTTCAGCTCAGCCAGGGCTTCGTTGAACATAGGTACGGTTTTTTCCAGGTTGATGATGTGAACTTTGTTACGCGCACCGAAGATGAATGGTTTCATTTTCGGGTTCCAGTAACGGGTCTGGTGACCGAAGTGTACACCTGCCTGAAGCATGTCGCGCATGGAAACAGTTGCCATGATTACCTCTATAAATGATTTGGGGTTAGGCCTCCATGTATCCCATACAACCGACCTCGCTGCTGCTTGCGCAAACATTAAGGCACCCCGGCGTATGGTCTCGATACATGTGTGTTATTTACACAATGAGAGTTATGCGTTCCCGGTGTTGCCACAGAGAATCGTCGGCGCGCTTTATACCACAAAGCGCTGTGCGAAGCCAATAATTGTTGTTGCGTGCGTGCCCACACAAACTGCAATTGGCAGAGCCGGGGCGGGCTGCTAACATTGCTCCACGTTTTATTATTGTCGAAAATGTCGACAACTGCGGACAAATTGAATGGCAATTACAATTAAAACCCCTGAAGAGATCGAAAAAATGCGCGTGGCCGGTCGCCTCGCCGCAGAAGTGCTTGAAATGATTGCAGAGCACGTGGTGCCCGGCGTAAGCACCGGTGAACTGGATAGACTGTGCCACGATCACATTGTGAACACGCAAAAAGCGGTATCAGCCAGCCTGGGCTACCACGGCTTTCCTAAATCCGTTTGCATCTCCGTCAACGAAGTGGTTTGCCACGGTATTCCCAGCGATGACAAGATCCTGAAGGATGGCGATATCGTGAATATTGACGTCACGGTGATTAAAGATGAGTTTCATGGCGATACCTCCACCATGTTTATCGTCGGCAAACCCACTATCCAGGGCGAACGACTCTGCCGTATCACTCAGGAGAGCCTTTACCTGGGGCTGCGCATGGTCAGGCCGGGCATTCGCCTGCGGTCGATCGGCCGTGAAATCCAGAAGTTCGTTGAAGCGCAGGACTTCTCCGTGGTGCGTGAATACTGTGGACACGGCATTGGCCGCGGCTTCCATGAAGAGCCGCAGGTGCTGCATTACGATGCGGACGACGGCGGCGTGGTGCTTCAGCCCGGTATGGCGTTCACCATTGAGCCGATGGTCAATGCGGGTGACTACCGCATTCGCAGCATGAAAGATGGCTGGACGGTAAAAACTAAAGATCGCAGCTTGTCTGCTCAGTATGAGCATACTATCGTGGTGACGGAAAACGGCTGCGAAATTATGACGCTGCGTAAAGATGAGACCCTTCCGGCGGTTCTGACGCACGACGCCTGATCGCTCTTCAGCGTGTAAAGCCGGCGAAAGCCGGTTTTTTTTTGCCGCTGCCATCACCGGATCCCTTTCCTCCATGCGCGGAGAAGCCAGGCGTGAATAAAAAATTAAATAAGTACTCTCTTTCCCCTTCTCCCGCCGACTGGCAGGACGACGACCTGACGCGCGATACTATTCGCCTGCGCCTTGAGCAGTTTCAGCAAAACCTCGCGGAGGCGTTTGATGAGGGCGTCAACGCGGAAGAACTGATTGATGCGCGTACGCTTTTTATCGACAGATTACTCCGCCGCCTCTGGCAGTTTTATGGCTTTCCGGCGCAGCAGGATATCGCGCTGGTGGCGGTCGGCGGCTACGGCCGTGGTGAGCTGCACCCGCTTTCCGATATCGACGTGCTGATGCTGAGCCGCAATGTGCTTTCCGAGCAGGACGCGCGCCGCACCAGCGAGCTGCTGACGCTGATGTGGGATCTGAAGCTGGAAGTGGGCCATAGCGTGCGCACCCTTGAAGAGTGCCTGCTGGAAGGGTTATCCGATCTTACTATCGCCACCAACCTGATTGAATCGCGCCTGATCACCGGCGATCTTGCGCTGTTTCTTGAGCTACAGAAAAACATCTTCAGCGACGGCTTCTGGCCGTCCGACCGCTTTTTTGCCGCCAAAATCGATGAGCAGCAGGCGCGGCATCATCGCTATCACGGCACCAGCTATAACCTGGAGCCGGACATCAAAAGCAGCCCCGGCGGCCTGCGCGACATCCACACGCTGCTGTGGGTGGCGCGTCGCCATTTTGGCGCCACCTCAATGGATGAGATGGTTGATTTTGGCTTTCTCACCAGCGCCGAGCGCAATGAGCTGAACGAATGTCAGAGTTTTCTGTGGCGCATTCGTTTCGCGCTGCATTTAACGCTGCCGCGCTACGATAACCGCCTGCTGTTTGATCGTCAGCTTAACGTTGCGCAGCGGCTGAATTATGCCGGTGAAGGGAATGAGCCGGTCGAACGGATGATGAAGGATTTCTACCGCGTGACCCGCCGCATCGGCGAACTGAATCAGATGCTGCTCCAGCTTTTCGACGAGGCGATCCTCGCGCTGGGCGAGGACGAAAAACCACGACCGATTGACAGTGAATTTCAGCTACGCGGCACGCTGATCGACCTGATTGATGAAACGCTGTTCAGCCGTCAACCTGAAGCGATCATGCGCATGTTTTATACCATGGTGCGCACGCCGGTGATCACCGGCATCTACTCGACCACGCTGCGCCAGCTACGCCACGCGCGCAGTCATCTCAACCAGCCGCTGTGTTATATTCCAGAGGCGCGACAGCTGTTTCTCGCCATTCTGCGGCATCCCGGCGCGGTGAGTCGGGCGCTGGTGCCGATGCACCGCCACAGCGTTTTACGCGCCTATATGCCGCAATGGGGCAATATCGTCGGACAGATGCAGTTCGATCTTTTCCATGCTTACACCGTCGATGAACACACCGTTCGCGTTCTGCAAAAGCTGGAGAGCTTCGCCAGCGAGGAGACGCGTCCACAGCATCCGCTGTGCGTGGAGATTTGGCCGCGCCTGCCGCAGCCGGAACTGCTGCTGCTGGCCGCGCTGTTTCACGATATCGCCAAAGGACGCGGCGGCGACCACTCGATCCTCGGCGCGCAGGACGTGCTGGAATTCGCCGAGCTGCATCATCTGAACTCGCGGGAAACGCAACTGGTTGCGTGGCTGGTACAGCATCATCTGCTGATGTCGGTCACCGCGCAACGACGCGATATTCAGGATCCCACCGTCATTCAGCAGTTTGCGGAGGTGATGCAGAACGAAAACCGGCTGCGCTATCTTATCTGCCTGACGGTGGCCGATATTTGCGCCACCAACGGCAATCTGTGGAACAGCTGGAAGCAGAGCCTGCTGCGCGAACTCTTTTTCGCCACCGAGAAACAGCTTCGGCGCGGCATGGACAACCATCCCGATCTGCGCGAGCGCGTGCGCCATCATCGCCTGCAAGCGCTCTCCCTGCTGCGAATGGACAACATCGACGAACAGGCGCTGCAAAATATCTGGGGCCGCTGCCGTGCCGACTACTTCCTGCGCCATACGCCAAACCAGCTCGCCTGGCATGCACGTCATTTGATCAATCACGATCTGAGCAAACCGCTGGTGCTGGTCAGCCCGCAGGCGACGCGCGGCGGCACGGAGATCTTCGTCTGGTGCCCGGATCGTCCTTACCTGTTTGCCACGGTGGCAGGCGAGTTGGATCGCCGCAATCTGAGCGTTCATGACGCGCAGATCTTCACCAGCCGCGACGGCATGGCGATGGACACCTTTATCGTGCTGGAGCCGGACGGCAGCCCGCTGGCAGCCGATCGTCACGAGATGATCCGCGAGGCGCTGCGACAGGCTATCGGTCAGACGACATGGCAGCCGCCAAGAACGCGGCGGCCGTCGCCGCGCCTCAGGCACTTTAATGTGGAAACCGAAGCGAAATTTCTGCCAACCCATACCGATCGTCGCACCTATCTGGAGCTGATCGCGCTGGATCAGCCTGGCCTGCTGGCGCGCGTGGGGGAAGTGTTCGCCGATCTTGGCGTCTCGCTGCACGGCGCGCGGATCAGCACCATCGGCGAACGCGTGGAAGATCTGTTTATTTTAGCCAACGGCGAGCGGCGGGCGCTCAACCCGCAATTGCGCAAGGAGTTGCAACAACGGTTGACAGAGGCCCTTGATCCAAACGATAAAGTGTGACCGGGAGTAAACTTTTTTCGACCCGCCGGAGTCGCGCGCTTCTCGCTTTTTTTGCGGGAGCGTGTCTGCTTCGCAAACCGCTTTGACCACAGGAAATGAGAATTAATGCAACAGTTACAGAGTGTTATTGAGAGCGCCTTTGAGCGTCGCGCCGACATTACCCCTGCAAATGCCGATACCGCCACCCGCGAAGCGGTGAGCCAGGTTATTGCCCAACTGGACAGCGGCGCGCTGCGCGTGGCTGAAAAGATTAATGGCGAATGGGTCACCCATCAGTGGTTAAAAAAGGCGGTGCTGCTCTCTTTTCGCCTCAATGACAACCAGGTGATTGACGGCGCTGAAAGCCGTTTTTACGACAAAGTGCCGATGAAATTCGCTGACTATGATGACGCACGCTTCAAAAAAGAGGGCTTTCGCGTGGTGCCGCCTGCCGCCGTGCGCCAGGGCGCGTTTATCGCCCGCAACACCGTACTGATGCCCTCTTACGTGAATATCGGCGCTTACGTTGATGAAGGCGCCATGGTAGATACCTGGGCAACCGTGGGTTCCTGCGCGCAGATTGGCAAAAACGTACACCTGTCCGGCGGCGTTGGCATTGGCGGCGTGCTGGAACCGTTGCAGGCCAATCCCACCATCATCGAAGACAACTGTTTTATCGGCGCGCGCTCTGAAATCGTTGAAGGCGTGATTGTCGAAGAAGGCGCGGTGATCTCAATGGGCGTCTACATCGGTCAGAGCACAAAAATTTATGACCGCGAAACCGGCGAAGTTCATTACGGACGTGTTCCTGCGGGTGCCGTGGTGGTTTCCGGTAACCTGCCCTCCAAAGACGGCAGCTACAGCCTTTACTGCGCGGTGATCGTCAAGAAAGTTGACGCAAAAACCCGCGGAAAAGTGGGCATCAACGAACTGCTGCGCACCATCGACTAAGCCTGCGGGCCGCGCCCGGCGGCCCGTAATTTTATCTTTACACTTCCCGCTTAAATAACTTCTTTCAGGCCCTGAAATAACGGGTGCTATTGCGCAACAACTGAGCGATAATCCGCGCCAGTTAATAATGCAATTTAATCTTTTCGTAATCCGGGCTGTGAATTTTAAAGCTATCTTTATCGATAGTCCGAAACGAGCGAGCTGAGTGAAGACAAGGCGTAAGCGCGCAGCCAGCGGAGTGGATTTAACGTCCATGAGCATGGCGAGCACTGCACAACGCAGTATTCACGACGCGCAGCCGGAGCGATCCCTCTTCATTCAGGAAATAACTCTTATGTATGATAATTTGAAAAGTTTGGGTGTCAGCAATCCCGACGATATTGACCGTTACAGCCTGCGTCAGGAAGCCAGCAACGACATCCTGAAAATCTACTTCCGCAAAGACAAAGGCGAGTTTTTTGCCAAAAGCGTGAAGTTTAAATACCCGCGCCAGCGTAAAACCGTGGTGGCCGATAACGTCAGCCAGGGCTACAAAGAAATTCAGGAAATCAGCCCCAACCTGCGTTACGTCATTGATGAGCTGGATCAGATTTGCCAGCGCGATCGCGTTGAAGTGGATCTGAAGCGTAAAATTCTTGAAGACTTACGCCATCTGGAAAGCGTGGTCTCAAATAAGATCAGCGAAATCGAAGCCGATCTGGAAACGTTAACCCGCAACGGCCGTTAATTTTTCTCTGCCTGATATAAAAAACCAGCGTTAAACACGCTGGTTTTTTTATGCCTTATTTTCAGGGCTGCTCATCCAGTTGCAGCGCGACATAAAGCAGTAGTCGATCGTCGAAATTGCTCAGATTCAGGCCCGTCAGCTCGGAGATCCGGTTCAGCCGATACTCCAGCGTGTTGCGATGAATATAAAGCGCTTTCGCGGTGGCCGAAGGCTGCACGTTATGACTGAACCAGGCGCTCAGCGTGCGTTTAAGCAGGCCGTTATTATCCATCGCTTTCAGCTTCGCCAGCGGGCGCGACAACTCATTCGCCTGCCAGCCGCCGCGCAGGCTGTCCAGCAGCACCGGCAACACCAAATCCTGATAGAAAAAGCTGCGCTGCTCCGGCATACGCTGTTTGCCTACCAGCATGGTAGTGCGCGCGGTGCGATAAGATCGCGCAATGCTGCCCGGCCCGGTGAAATAATTCCCCAGCGCAATACGCATCCGTAAATGACCGCTCTCTTTCATACGCGCCAGCAGATGATCAACGCGTTTACGATGATCGTCCGCATCGTAGCGTCCGTGCGCATTCAGCGCCGGTTTCAGCACCACCATTTCAGTCAGCGAAACAATGGCGATAAGATTGTCGCGCTCCGGCGTGGTAAGCAGCGTCTGTAACTGTTGCAGCTCAGACATGGCGCTGTCCACGCCAAGCTGTCCGCTGTCCACCTCAACCACGGCCACCACGCGCGGCTGGTTGATGTCGATCCCCAGCCGCTGCGCCCACTCCATCAGCGCTGGCGAGATCGTTTCACTGCGGATCAGATTGAGCACCAGCTCTTCACGCAGGCGGCTGTCCTGCGCCAGCATGTGCAGCAGGCGCGTCTGTTCCAGCATCATTTCAGCCGTCATGCACACCAGTTCGCCGTAGTGGCGCAACGCCACCGGCTCGCCGGTCAGACCAATCACGCCGACAATTTCGCCGTCGATGCGCATCGGCAAATTAATGCCGGGGCGCACGCCGTGCAAATGTTTTGCCACCGCCTCGTCAATATCCACCACGCGCGCCTGGGAAAGGGCAAGCAGCGCCCCTTCGTGCATTTCCCCTATTCGCTCCCGATCGCCGCTGCCGATGATGCGGCCACGCGCGTCCATCACGTTGACATTGCTGTCAATAATCTGCATGGTTCGGGCCACAATCTCCTGCGCCAGACGGGCGTCAAGATGGCAGGTTGACATAGACAGCTCCTGAAAAAAGTTATCGCGTCAGAATAGCCGGGGTACAACAGCAGAGCATTGTGCAAATGCACAAAGAAAAGCATGGAATACAAAAACTGCGAAGAGACTCACGATTTACAGCCAGAAAGGCGCCGACGGACATCGGCGCCCGGAGAGATTACTGCATCAGCAAATAGATGCTGCTGTCGCCACGTTTGATATTCAGCGCCAGCACGCCGGGTTTGGCGTCGAGGATCTTCCTCAGTTCACCCAGGTTGGTCACGGGCTGCTGATTGACACCGAGGATCACATCGTCCTTTTTCAATCCGATGCCCGCCGCAGCAGAACCCGGCTTCACGCTGTCAATCTTCACGCCCTTAACGCCTTTCACGTCGTAGTTGCTCAGATCGGCACCCTCAATGCCCGTATAGATATTGCCGGAATCGACTTTACTCTGGCTGCTCTGCTGAAGCTCAACGTTAACCGTCAGCGGCTTGCCGTCGCGGATCAGGCCGAGCACCATTTTTGTACCGACCGGCAGTGAACCCACCTGCGCACGCAGGGCGGCAAAGCTGGATATTGGCTTGCCGTTGATCGAGGTCACCACATCGCCTGCCTTAACGCCTGCTTTCGCTGCGGACGATCCCGGCACCACCTGGCTGATGAACGCGCCACGCTGCGCGTCAACTTTCATTGCCTTCGCCAGTTCCGAGTTCAGTTCGGTACCCATGATCCCCAGTTCGCCGCGTTTCACCTGACCATATTCCACCATTTGCGCCGTCAGGTTCTTCACCATGTTGCTGGGAATAGCGAAACCGATGCCGATGTTGCCGCCGTCCGGCGCGAGGATCGCAGTGTTAATGCCGATCAGTTCGCCGTTCAGGTTGACCAGCGCGCCGCCGGAGTTACCGCGGTTAATCGCCGCATCCGTCTGGATAAAGTTCTCGTAGTTTTCCACATTCAGACCGCTTCGGCCCAGCGCAGATACGATGCCCGAGGTGACCGTTTCGCCCAGGCCATAAGGGTTACCGATTGCCACCGTGTAGTCGCCCACTTTGATATTGTCCGAGTCGGCCATTTTAATCGCCGTCAGGTTTTTCGCTTCATTGAGCTGGATCAGCGCGATATCAGAACGGGGATCTTTACCAATAACCTTTGCATCATATTTGCGGCCATCGCTCAGCTGCACCTGAATTTTGGTCGCTTTATCGACAACGTGATTATTTGTCACCACATAGCCTTTGGCGGCATCAATCACCACGCCCGATCCCAGCGCGCGGAACGTTTCCTGCTGCGGATTTGCACCGCCCTGTCCGCCTCCCTGGCAGAACGGTGAATTCAGGAACGGCGAACCCTCCTGACAAAACGGCGAATTGTCGCCAAAAAACTGCTGGAACTGCTGCGGTAAACGTTGATTACGAACGGTGGTGCTGCCTTCAATATTAATGCTGACCACCGAAGGCATGACCTTTTCCAGCATCGGCGCCAGGCTGGGAAGCTGCTGGCTTGATGAAGAAGCGGTTTCCGCCGCAACGGCAGAGAAAGGGATAGTCGCCATTCCAAGGCTTAATGCCAGCGCACTGGCCAGAAGTGTTTTTTTCATACGTCTGATTCTCACTGTGTCCTGTTATGCAACCATTGCTGTGGTCGTGATGATGAGATTCATGTTTTACCGCTAAGTTCATCAGGAAGTTTCAGCTAAAGGTAAATATTTATATTATTCCTTTACAAAACTAACCCGCGCGATGGGTTATTCCACCGCCATTAAACGACGATATTCATCCCATGCATACAAATCCGTCATACCGCTAACATAATCCTGCAACATTCGCGCGCGGAAATAGTATTCCCAGATAGCAATATCGTCAGATCGTTTATCCAGCCGCCCTACCGCCTCACTGTAAGCCAGGCGAAAACGCGTGGAGAGTTTATGAAAAAGGCGCGTCTCAATTGGATAGCCTTTTAAATAATCTTTCTCAATTAGTTCTGAAAAATCGTGCTGACTGAGCGAAAGCAGCGGGCGATAAATATCCAGTAGCCCGCTAATCACCCGGTAGCCCTGAAGCTCAAGCTGTTCCACATCGGGATGGTTAAACACATGACTAAAGGCTACTTTTTTGAAAATTTCCAATAACAAATTTTGTGGGCTACCGTCTTCAAGCAGCGCTTCGTTGAATTCGCCATCATACACCGCCGAAATATTGTCAATAAAGCGACTGGCGGCATGCGGTACCAGCCGTGAAACGGTATTCACCCGCAGATACATAAAAAACTGATCGACACTGCTGCGGCTGAACTGCGCGTTACGCGATTTCTCAAGCGCGTTGGTTACCACTAAACTGAACAGATCGTTCGCCTGATGGTTTGGCCACAATGCATATAAATGGTCATAAAGTTGCTCAACGGTAAATATCTTCTTCTCGACCGCATCTTCTAAATCCGCCACGCAATAAGAAATATCATCGGCGGCTTCCATAATATAGGTCAGCGGAAAACGGCAGTGCGGTTTTAACTCTAATTCTTTACGCAAACGACCGACGTATTCTTCTTCTGCCAGATAATAGCCTGGCTTTTTCATTAAATAGGCGTGCGATGGCGGAATGTCGCCGCTGAACCACGCCGGACGTGTATATTTCAGGATGCAGCCAACCTGCGCCCAGGTCAGATTCATTTTAAACAACGTGTGCACCATACGAATGGCCTGCGCGTTGCCTTCAAAGTGCGACAGATCCTGACGGATGCGGGCACGCAGTTCATTGAAACCGTCGTCCTGATAGCGCAACGCGTGCGGCTCACAGTAATCCTGACGGTTATCGCCACGGCGAAACGTCGCGTCCAGCCGCTGACCGAACCAGTCGTTAATGGCTGATTCGCCAAAGTGGCCAAACGGCGGATTGCCGATATCGTGCATCAGGCAGGCCATCTCCACCACGCTTTCGAACGGGCCGGTCAACTGCGCCAGGCCATAGGTTTCCAGCCTGCCCAGCTCTTTCAGTCGCGTCATGACTTCTTTGGCGATGTAGCGACCCACCTGCTGCACCTCCAGCGAGTGCGTCAGACGGGAGCGCACCGCCGCGTTGCGCTCAAGCGGGAAGACCTGCGTTTTCTGTTGCAAACGGCGAATGGCCGCTGAGTTAATAATACGCCCGCGATCGCTTTCAAAAATGCGCAGAATTTCATGCTCATCTTTAACGCCCTGCTGCGGTCGATAGCGGCGCTGATAGTTAATTTTCTTCCTGAAATCGATATGGTTCATGCCTGCTTCCCATGTTCGGGCACCTGTGCGAAGTGCGTTTTGCGGATTATGTCCCTTATGCTGCCATGATAGACTATGCGCTGAAAACGCAGACGAATTCCACAACATTAGCGGGTATCCCTATGAAAGCAGGCATAATTGGTGCAATGGAGCAGGAAGTTACCCTGCTCCGCGATAAAATTGAAAACCGTCAAACGCTGACGCTGGCTGGCTGCGAAATTTATACCGGCACGCTGAACGGCGTCGAGGTAGCGTTGCTGAAGTCTGGGATTGGCAAAGTGTCGGCGGCGATGGGCACCACGCTGTTGCTGGAGCGGTGTAAACCGGATCTCATTATTAATACCGGCTCTGCTGGCGGCCTGGCGGCCTCATTGACGGTGGGTGATATCGTCGTATCTGACGAAGTGCGCTACCACGATGCCGACGTCACCGCCTTTGGTTACGAACCCGGTCAGATGGCAGGTTGTCCCGCTGCTTTTCGTGCCGATGACGCGCTGATCGCGGCAGCGGAGTCGTGCATCAGCGAGCTTGGCCTGAATGCGGTGCGCGGTCTGGTAGTAAGCGGCGATGCCTTTATCAACGGTGCAGAACCGCTGGCGCGCATCCGCAACACGTTTCCTCAGGCCATTGCCGTTGAAATGGAAGCCACCGCGATCGCGCACGTCTGCCACCAGTTTGGCACGCCGTTTGTGGTGGTGCGCGCCATCTCCGACGTGGCCGATCGCGAATCCCATCTGAGCTTCGACGAGTTTCTCGCCGTCGCCGCAGCACAGTCCTCGCTGATGGTGGAAACGCTGCTGGCCCATCTCTCGCGTGGCTAAATGGCTGGCCGCGTTACTGCTGCTGAGCAGCCTGACGGCGTCAGCGGCACCGGTTGTTATTACTCTGGCGCCCAATCTGACCGAACTGGCATTTGCGGCGGGCATTACGCCCGTTGGCGTCAGCAGCAACGCTGATTTCCCGCCGGAAGCCACGCAGATCGAGCAGGTTGCCGACTGGCAGGGCATTAACGTCGAGCGCATTATGGCGCTCCGGCCCGATCTGGTGCTGGCCTGGCGCGGCGGCAATCCGCAGCGGCAGGTTGAGCAGCTTCAGGCGTTTGGCATTCAGGTTGAGTGGATTGACCCAGAAACCATAGAACAGGTTATCGCGACGCTGCGGCGGCTCAAGACCTGGAGTCCGCAGCCTGAGAAAGCCGATCGCGCGGCGCGATCGCTTGAAAACCAGCTTGCTGCGCTGCGTCAGCGTTACGGCCATGCGCCGCGCAAAGCGGTTTTTCTGCAATTCGGGCAGCAGCCGCTGTTCACCGCCTCACGCAATACGCTGCAAAACCAGGTGCTTGAGCTGTGTGGCGGCGACAACATTTTTGCCGACGCGCGCGTGGCCTGGCCGCAGGTGAGCCGCGAACAGGTACTGATGCGCCATCCGGCAGCGATCGTCACCGGTGGCGATGCGAACCACGCGGCGTCGGTTCGCGCCTTCTGGCGTTCACAGCTTAACGTGCCGGTTATAGCAATAAACGAAGACTGGATCAGCAGGGCCGGCCCGCGCATCGTGCTGGCGGCGCAGGCGCTCTGTCAGCAGTTGCATGCTGAACCTGAAGAAAAAACGGGGAAAAGGCAGAAAGATCCCCAACTTTAAGGCGTTGGGGAAAAACTCAGATGCTGAATGAGGAGCCGCAGCCGCAGGTGGTTTTCGCATTCGGGTTCGTCACCACAAAGCGCGAGCCTTCCAGCCCTTCGGTGTAGTCGACCGAGCCGCCAACCAGATATTGCAAACTCATCGGGTCAACAACCAACGCCACGCCCGCTTTCTCAATGGTCATATCGCCATCGTTTACCTTATCATCAAAGGTAAAACCATACTGAAATCCTGAACAGCCGCCGCCGGTAATATAGACGCGCAGTTTCAGATCGGGATTGTCCTCATCTGAAATCAGGTTTTTAACTTTGCTGGCCGCTGCTTCAGTAAATTGCAGTGGCAGAACGATATCGTCACTCATTTGATACTCCAGTAAGCGATCAGGTCATAAAACGACCATGTCTTGCGTCATTATCTTATACGCAAGTATAGCAATCAAGTGTCCGGCGCGTTTAAGGCACGGCCTGCCACCTGCGCTTCGTCATCTTTCTGCTGCTGTTTTGCCAGCGTGCGCGCCAGCAGCGCCGAATAGAGCGGCTTTCCGCCCAGAAACTGCGCCAGCAGGGTTGCGCCGAGACAGGTAATGATCATGGGTAAAATAAGCTGATAGTTATCGGTCATCTCCAGCACCAGCACGATGCCGGTCAGCGGCGCGCGCACCGACGCGGCAAACAGCGCGCCCATCCCGGCGATGGCGAACGTACCGGCCTGAAGCGAATAAGCCGGAAACAGCGCGACGCTGGCCATGCCGAATGCGGTGCCGAGCAGCGTGCCCAGCGCCAGCATCGGCGCAAAGATGCCGCCCGGCGCCCCGGAGCTGAAACAGAGCAACGTGGTAACGGTTCGCGCAATAAAAATAAACAGCAGCATGCCAATAGTATAGTTTCCCGCTGCCGCGATGGGTATCAGGTTAAAACCGCCGCCGGCAGCTTCCGGTTCAATCAGGCCGAGCACGCCACAGACGCCGCCCAACACCGCCCCGACCAACAAAAAACGGTGCATTTGTCCGCCGTGGATACGCTGAAACATATCCTGCGCTTTAAACACCAGCGCGTTGAACAGCACACCGACCACGCCAAACAGCATGCCGAGAAGCAGATAGAGCCACAGCGTGTTCACCGGCGCGTTGGTGAGTTTGCCAACGTTGATCACTGCCTCGTCGCCGTTGAAAATGCGAAAAACGATGCTCGACATAATCACACCAATAAAAACGGCTTTAATGGAGATTACGCTGTAGCGGAACTGCAATCGCATCTCTTCGAGAATGAACAGGATCCCCGCCAGCGGCGCATTAAACGCTGCCGAGAGCCCGGCCGCCGCGCCGGTAGCCAACAGTGAGTGGCGGGCTTCGGCGCTTTTCATGCGGAAAATATCCAGCACCATACGGCCAAGGTTGCCGCCGATCTGCACGGTCGGACCTTCGCGCCCCAGCACCATACCCGCGCCCAGCGTACCCATGCCGCCGATAAACTTCACCGGCAGAACGCGCCACCAGCGCACCGGCCTCAGCTCCTCTAATGCGCCTTCAATTTCAGGGATGCCGGAACCGGAGGCCTCCGGCGCGAACTTTTTCACCAGAAAGTAGCCTGCCGTCGCCAGCGCGGCGGAGAGAATAAACGCCAGAGGAAATACCAGCAGCCAGTGGTTTTCAACCGTGGCTAACAGCATCA
>NZ_JNVB01000067.1 GCF_000770305.1 Erwinia oleae | reverse complement strand
CAGTAGCGTATCGGGATAGACCGGCATCACCAGGTTCGGCATCAGATATTCAAACATGGAGCCGCTCCAGGACATCACGGCGGGGCGGTTATCCAGTTGGGTAAATAAACGGCCCAGTACAAACCAGCTTTTTGCCGGAAGCTGATTGGTTGAAATGGCGAAGTAGTGCGTCAGGCGAACTTCTGATGGAAAGAGATCGTATTTGCCGCTGTCCAGCAGCCCGCTATCGACGTTATACCCTACGCTGAGCAGCGCGGTTTCCGGATGGTACAAAAAGCGAAAATCCATCTTCGCGTGGTCATGAAGCCGACCGTCCAGTTCAAGCAGCGTCGCCATCCGCTCGCGCGCGGCCCATATTACCGGGCCGGTTTGCTGCGCGCTAAGGTCGGGGCGATGGTGGCCTAACCCGGCGAGCCACAACAGCGACGGCAGGTCATTCGGCAGGCTGTCCTGCGGCGTCAGCCAGTTGAAAAACAGCTTCCACTCCTGCTGAAAATCGACGAGCTGCCGGATGAACAGGCCAAGCCAGTTTACGCGTGGCCGGGCGCCCTGCGCCTGTTCTTCACATGCCCTGCTCAGGTCGATCAACGCCTTCAGTTCTGGTAATAACGCACCCGGTTTCGTCCGCTGTAACAGGGCCAACTGCTGGCCTGTTTTTTTCAGCGCGTCGCTTTGCGCCGTCTCTGCCTGCTCTTTTGCCAGTAAAAAGGTGTCGTTCAGGCCCGCCATGATGCGCGGCAGTGAGAGCACCGGTTGCTGCTTCCACTGCGCCAGTCCCGTCTGTAACGTTACCAGGTGCGCGGCCATATTGCCGCTGTCGACGCTGGAAACATAACGCGGATTCAGCGGTTGCAGGGTGCGTGTGTCGTACCAGTTATAAAGGTGGCCGCGGAAGTGCGCCATGCGATCGAGGCTGTCGAGCGTGGCAAGCGTGCGCGTTATCACCTGTTTTTGTGTCAGATAACCAAAATCCCAGGCCGTTAAGTTAGCAAGCAACGATAGCCCGATATTGGTCGGGGAGGTACGGTGCGCCACCAGCGGCTGCGGGATCTCCTGCAAATTATCGGGCGGTAAATGGTTATCCTCTTCGCCCACGAACGCGTCGAACCACGCCCAGGTTTCACGGGCGATCTGGCGTAAGAAATGGTGCTGAACCGCTGACAGATCGGCAGGACGGGAACGGGCAGGTTGGCTCAGGCGGCACATCAAGGCAGGCGCAACCATCCACAAAATCGCCAGTGCCAGCACCAGAGGGATCAGTGGCGGCATCAGCAGACTGGTCACGGCCAGCAGCACAACACCGGTCAGCGGATTAGCCCACATAACCTGATAAAAATGGCGCGCAGACAGCCCTGCTGTGGGTTTTTCCACCGCTGCACTTTGCCATTCGTGCAGGTAACGGTGGCTGACGTTCAGCCGCCACAGGGTGATAACAATGGCTTTCAGGGACCAGTAACTTTCATGCGGCAGCACCGCCAACGCAATCCCCGCCCGACACAGCCGGGTAAAGGCATCCGCGATCAGCATGCGCATATGCTGTTGCCAGGCGCGCTGCTTACTCTTTTTCGCCACATCCAGCGCCAGCGCCAGCAGCACCGGAAACAGGATGAACAGCATAATGCAGCCAACCCAGAAGGCGGGGTTCGGGGTAAGGGTGCAGGTCAGAAAAATCAGGACCAGCAACGCTGGCGCAACCAGACTGCGGCGCAGGTTATCCAGCAGTTTCCAGCGCGACAGCGCGCTGAGCGGATTGTCCTGACGGCTGCCATCGGCCAGGCGAACACGCAGTCGCAGCCAGTTGAGCAGCTGCCAGTCACCGCGCACCCAGCGGAAGCGCCGGGCGACATCACTCAAATAGTTGTCAGGGTATTGTTCATACATCACCACATTGCTGACCACACCCGAGCGTGCGTAACACCCTTCGAGCAGATCGTGGCTGAGGACAAGGTTTTCCGGGCAGGTATTGTGGGTCGCACGGGTGAACGCAGCGACGTCATAAATCCCTTTTCCGACGAAAGAGCCTTCGCCAAACAGATCCTGATAAATATCCGAAGACATGGATGAGTAGGCATCGTTCCCCGGCACGCCGCTGGACAGGCGGGCGTACATTCCCTGACCGTGCTGTGGGATCTCTTCCGCCAGTCGCGGCTGGAGGATGGCATAGCCTTCGACCACGCGGTTCAGGCGTGCGTCGAAGACCGGCGCGTTAAGCGGATGCGCCATAATACCGATGAGTTTATGCGCCGTTTCGCGCGGCAGGATGGTGTCGCTGTCCAGAGTGATCACATATTTCACGCCGCGTAACTGCGCCTGACTTGCGCCGGCGGTGACGCTGAAAATGCCATCTTCATTATTCAGCAACCAGCGATTCAGGGCATGGATTTTGCCTCGCTTGCGCTCATACCCCATCCAGACGCCCTGGGCGGCGTTCAGTACGCGGTCACGGTGAAGCAGAGAAAACAGCGGTGTCTCGTGCGTCTCTCTGGCATAACGTCGGTTGAGATCTTCGGTTTTCAGTACTGCATAACGAATGAATTCAGCATCATCATTATGATGTTGCTCAACGCTGTCAGTGAAATCAGTCAGCAAAGCGAAAGTGATATTGGGTAGCGCATTGCCCAGGTAGCAAATTTCCAGTGAGCGAAGCAGCGTATCAATCCCCCTGATGCTGCTGAGCAAACAGGGGATCACCACCAGCGTACGATCCTCGTCGGGAATGGCGCTGGCAAAATCCAGTCGGGGGAGCGGGGTGGGATATCGGCTGCGCGTGGTCACTTCGCTAAGCAGCTGTAGGGCTAACTGGCTGCCGAGAATCACCACCGGCAACAGCAAAAGCCACAACAGGAACGTCATGCCCGCCTGATGCGTCA
Source organism: Erwinia oleae (assembly GCF_000770305.1). GTDB lineage: Bacteria > Pseudomonadota > Gammaproteobacteria > Enterobacterales > Enterobacteriaceae > Erwinia > Erwinia oleae. Next base: position 22,179 of record NZ_JNVB01000067.1, on the reverse strand, counting down.
CCACCAGCGTTTCGGCGCTGAAGGCGGTAGTCAGCAGCACCAGGCTGCCCAGCCAGGAGAGCAACGGCGTCTGGGTGAGGCGATGACGGAAGCGAGTGAGTAACGCGTCTCTGGCCTCAAGCCGTTGCTCCAGTTGCGTACGGCCTTTATCAAGCAGGAAATAGCCAATATGGCGCTGGCGTAACGGCAGATCCGGCTGACTCGCCAGCGCCAGCGCCGCCTTTGCCACAGCCAGTTCGTCATAGCGGCTGTGACGCGCCAGCCGTTCAATCACATGCCGGTAGTCGTCACGGCTGTCAAAATGCATTTGCGGGTAGACCGCCGCAGGATCCTGTAACAATACCTGTTCGACCAGACTGAGTGACTCAACAAACTTCTGCCAGTCAATTTCGCCCAGCTGACGCAGGCCGGTGATGCTGTTGCTGACTGAAAGCTGGTTGAGCGCCAGTTGACGGTTGAACCGATCGATGATCGCGGCGCTGCTTTGCCCGCCACGTTGTAAATACTGTTCCACCCAGGTTAATACCAGCGTATTTTCCTGACCGCTGAGCCTGCGCGCCAGCTCGGCAATAAAGGCGCCCGAAAGCTGTGGATTTTGCCGCGCCATATCAGCAATCACCAGAATGACGTTAGAGGCATCATCGGTAGCGGTGGCGACAATCTTATTGATCCACTCCTCTGCTTTGCGTCTTTCCTGATGAATGACGGCGACGTCTTTGGCAATACGCGCCAGATTATTAATTAATGCGAACCGCAACATGCCGGGGAGCGCCCACAGTTCTCCCAGCAACAGCGGCGACACGCGCTGGTAGGAGCGGACAAAACTGTGCAAAACGTTATTTTCAAGTCGGCCATCGCTGTGGGTGATCATTTCATCACCGATTGCCTGAATGCGCAGGTAATGAACGGGCTCCGCCAGCATGGGCAGGCCCTGACCAAATTTAGCGGGCAACATATGACGCACGAGGCGGATCTGTTCTTCGATAATATAGAAATTATCAAGCAGCCAAACGCCCGCTGGCGTCAGGCTGCGTTTTTTCCCTTCACTCAATATTTCAGCACTTTGCGCCAGCGACATCTCATTTTCTGCCAGCTGCTGTAACAGGCGGTAAGACCATTTCCCGGTCGAAAGCGTATGGGTCTTCGCTAATTTTCCCCCATATTTTTCCATTTGTTTTTCAGAAAAAATGTCCGGCCGGTACGCCTGAGGCGAACCTGTTTCAGGCAATAACGATGAGATATTTTCCAACGTTGATGGCGGCACATCACTATCCCGGCTCAACCACGCAGTTAATTTTATTTTCACAGTAACGTCCTTACGCGATTGCTGAGAGGCAAGCGGTAATCAGGATGAATAAACAGAAGAAAAAAAGGTGGGAAAGTAATGCTTCAGAAAAAAAGGCAAAGTGTGAGGTAAGTATAGCCTTCAAATGAATTTTACGTCGGGTTCACAAGGAAATAAAAAAGGCTGCCGAACAGACGTTCGTAACATAGCACGATCGCAAAAATAACTTCAGGTTTAATGCAGAACCAGCACGATAAGTATGTCGTTGATCTCGTCGGGGAGGTGATTTCTTGTTTTCAGGCAGTGCCGGTGTTGTTTGTTAATTTCCGCCATAAAGAGGAGATGAAATGATGCCTCTTTTCGCAGGGAAAATATTGGCAGAAATAAGGTTAATGAATTTCTCAGTTAATAATTAACATACGTTTTCTTTTAAAAATAATTTGGCAGCAGGGTTGGCGGAGTTTAATTATCCGGGCGAACAGAGTAATGCCTTCACCGGCACTATGTAGATAATAATCATCACTATTAACGCGAATTATGTCGGGCAACAATCACGTGGAATAGTAAATGGCGTCGGGTTGAACGTGACAATCCCTGTTATCAGATATCGATTACTGATTTTCTTCTAAGCAAATATTGTTATAACAGATAATTTTTAATTACTTTATCGCGATGATCACTCTCGGTTACAAAGGCACCTTATAACAATGACCCCCGGAGCAGGACTATGGCGCGCAAATTCACTCTTTCCCTGATAGCGGCAACGCTTTCTCTTTCCGCGCTCACCGCGCAGGCTGTCGACGTCACCGTCGCTTACCAGACCTCAGCGGAGCCAGCCAAAGTGGCCCAGGCGGACGGGACTTTCGCCAAAGAGAGCGGCGCGAAGGTGGACTGGCGCAAATTCGACAGCGGCGCGAGCGTGGTGAAAGCGCTGGCCTCCGGCGATGTGCAAATTGGCAACATCGGCTCCAGCCCGCTGGCGGTCGCGGCCAGTCAGCAGGTGCCGATTGAGGTCTTTTTGCTGGCCTCTCAGTTAGGCAACTCCGAAGCGCTGGTGGTAAAGAAAGAGATCGCCAGCCCGAAAGATCTGATTGGCAAACGCATTGCCGTACCGTTTATCTCTACCACGCATTACAGCCTGCTGTCGGCGCTGAAGCACTGGGGCATCAAACCTAATCAATTGCAGATTGTTAACCTTCAGCCGCCGGCCATAATTGCTGCCTGGCAGCGCGGCGACATCGACGGCGCCTATGTCTGGGCGCCTGCGGTCAATGAACTGGAAAAAAGCGGTAAGGTGCTGACCGATTCAGATCAGGTAGGCAAATGGGGATCGCCAACGCTGGATGTCTGGGTAGTGCGCAAAGACTTCGCCAAAGCGCATCCTGATGTGGTCACCGCCTTTGCCCGCAGCGCGCTGGCGGCACAAAAAGCCTACCTCGATAACCCTGAACAGTGGCTGAAAACGCCTGAAAACCTCAGCAAGCTGTCTCGCCTGAGCGGCGTGCCGGAAGCGCAGGTGCCGGGCCTGGTGAAGGGTAACACCTATCTCCCGGCCAGCCAGCAGGCAGCACAACTGGCGCAGCCGGTGAATAAGGCGATTGGCGACACCGCAAAATTCCTCAAAGAGCAGGGCAAAGTGCCGCAGGTTGCCAGTGATTACAGCGACTACGTCACCGATCGCTTTGTTAAACCGCTCGCGCAGTAACCGGAGGTTTTATGCTTTCCGTTTCGCATCTGACCGCTGACTATGAAGGGAATCTGGCGCTCAACGATATCAACCTGTCGATTGATGCGGGTGAACTGCTGGTTGTGCTTGGGCCGTCCGGCTGCGGCAAAACCACGCTGTTAAACCTGATCGCCGGGTTCCTTCCTGCTGCCTCCGGAACGATCACGCTGGAAGGCAAGCCGGTCACCGGCCCTGGCGCAGAGCGCGGCGTGGTGTTTCAGCACGAAGGCCTGTTGCCGTGGCGCAACGTCGTGGATAACGTCGCGTTTGGGCTGCAACTGGCGGGCATGGCAAAGGAAGCCCGCCATGAGATCGCCCGGCAGATGTTGAAGCAGGTTGGGCTGGAGGGTGCGGAGAAGAAATTCATCTGGCAGCTCTCCGGCGGCATGCGCCAGCGCGTCGGTATTGCGCGCGCGCTGGCGGCAGATCCCCAACTGCTGCTGCTCGACGAGCCTTTCGGGGCGCTGGACGCCTTCACCCGCGAGCAGATGCAGGAGCTGCTGCTTACGCTGTGGCGTAAAAGCGGTAAGCAGGTGCTGCTGATTACGCATGATATCGAGGAGGCGGTCTTTCTCGCCAGCGAATTAATCCTTCTTTCGCCGGGGCCGGGACGGATTATTGAGCGACTGTCGCTCGATTTTGGCCGCCGCTATACCAATGGCGAATCCTGTCGCGCCATTAAGTCCGATCCTGAATTTATTGCACGCAGAGAGTACGTGCTGAGCCAGGTTTTCGAACAGCGCGAGGTGTTTTCATGAGTCAGTTAACCACGGAAAAAAGCGCGCAGCCGCGCCTGCGCTGGCCGCTCAGCCGTCAACTGACCCTCAGCGCGGCGACGATTGTCGTGCTGCTGACGCTGTGGTGGGCCGTTGCGTCGCTCGCGCTGGTTCCGCCGCTGTTCCTGCCGCCGCCGCAGCAGGTATTTCATCAGCTTCTTGTCATTGCCAGCGCACAGGGCTTTATGGATGCCACCCTGTGGCAACATCTTGCCGCCAGCCTGACGCGTATTGTTACCGCGCTGGTGGCGGCGGTGCTGATTGGCGTGCCGGTGGGCATCGCCATGGGGCTGAATGAAACCGTGCGCGGCATTCTCGATCCGCTGATTGAGCTTTACCGCCCGGTGCCGCCGCTGGCCTATCTGCCGCTGATGGTTATCTGGTTCGGCATCGGCGAAACCTCAAAAATCTTGCTGATTTATCTGGCGATTTTCGCGCCGGTAGCGATGTCCACGCTGGCGGGCGTGAAAAGTGCGCAGCAGGTACGACTGCGCGCCGCCCGTTCGCTCGGCGCCAGCCGCTGGCAGGTGCTGTGGTATGTGGTGCTGCCGGGCGCATTGCCGGAGATCCTGACCGGCCTGCGGATAGGACTGGGCGTCGGCTGGTCAACGCTGGTTGCCGCCGAACTGATCGCCGCCACGCGCGGGCTTGGCTTTATGGTGCAGTCCGCCGGTGAGTTTCTCGCCACCGATGTGGTGCTCGCCGGCATCGCCGTTATTGCCATTATCGCTTTCACCCTCGAACTGGGGTTGCGCGCCCTGCAACGCCGTCTCACCCCCTGGCATGGAGAACATGTATGAACGAACGTCTGACCATCACCGCGCTTGGCCCGCATATTGGCGCGCAGGTTTCTGATATCGATTTAAGCCGTCCGCTGAGCGATGCGCAGTTTGAGCAGCTTTATCATGCGATGATCCGCCATCAGGTGCTTTTTTTCCGCAACCAGCCGGTGACGCCACACCAGCAGCGCGCGCTCGCCGCGCGTTTTGGCGATCTGCATATTCATCCGGTCTATCCTCACGCGCCGGACGTGGAAGAGATTATCGTGCTGGATACGCATGACAACAACCCGCCGGATAATGATAACTGGCACACCGATGTGACCTTTATTGAGACGCCTCCTGCCGGTGCGATTCTGGCGGCGAAGCATCTGCCGGAAAGCGGCGGCGACACGCTATGGGCCAGTGGTATCGCCGCCTGGGACGCGCTGTCCGAACCGTTTAAAGTGCTGCTGAGTGGGTTGAACGCGGAGCATGATTTTAAAAAATCCTTCCAGGAGTACAAATACCGCAAAACCGAGGAGGAGCACGCGCGCTGGAAGCTGGCCGTGGAGAAGAATCCGCCGTTGCAGCATCCGGTTGTCCGCACGCATCCGGTCAGCGGTAAAAAGGCGCTGTTTGTGAACGAAGGGTTTACCACGCGCATCGTGGAGCTGAGCCAGAAAGAGAGCGACGCACTGCTGGCGTTCCTGTTCGCCCACATCACCAAACCTGAGTTTCAGGTGCGCTGGCGCTGGCAGGAGAACGATCTGGCGATTTGGGATAATCGTATTACTCAGCACTACGCCAACGCGGACTATATGCCGGCACGTCGCATCATGCACCGGGCAACCATCATGGGCGACAAGCCTTTCTGAAACGCCTGCTTCAGGAAGGCGCGTGAGCCAGCGTTTCCAGCGGCACGGGTTTGCCAATCAGGTATCCCTGCTGATAATTCACGCCCAGTTCCGCCAGCAGGCGACTCTGGGCGTCGGTTTCGACATACTCTGCCACTACATCCAGATTTTTCTCGCGTGCGATGTCGCAGATAGACTTCACGATCAGCCGATCAAGACGGTCATTTTCAATATTTTTAATGAAGATGCCGTCAATTTTTATGATATCGGCGTTGAGCCGTTTTACGCGTTCGTAGTTGGCGAAACCGGTGCCAAAATCATCGATAGCGATACGAAAGCCCGCATGGCGAAGGTTTTCAATAGCGATGCCCGCCGACTGACTGTTCAGCAACGCCTGTTCTTCCGTCACTTCAAATATGACGCTTTCGTGCGGCACGTCGTGACGTTGGAAAATCGCTTTGATGGTGTCAACAATACCCGTCTGTGTCAGCGTCATCGGCAGCAGGTTGATGGCCAGTCGGGGCGTCTTCTGATGGGTGGAACGGTGGCGGTGGATAAACGCAACCGTCTCTTCTGTCACCAGACGATCAAAGGCCGCGCTGAGGTTGAAGGCGCTAATCAGTGGGACAAACGTTTCGGGTTGTAGCATGCCCTCGTCCGTGACCAGGCGGGCCAGTACTTCGTAATAGCACGCGTGGGTGTGTACTTCAGAAATGGGCTGCGCATAAAGGACAATCTGGCGTTGAGCAATGGCTCGCCTCACCGTTTGCAACGTATGCAACTGCGCCGAAGCCTGATGGATCAGCGTTTCGCCATTTTCATCAAGCTGCGAAATGCCACCGGAAGAGGCGAACTGTTTGGCGAGCAGGCTGAGTTGCCCAATCAGCCGATAAAGGTCGTCGCGTGCGGCATCGAACTGGCCAAAGGCAAAGGCATAGGTGAGATCGATGACGTTGTTTTGCCAGTTGAGTTCAAGCGCCTGAAGGTCGTGTTGCATCGTTTCAAGCCGCTGCGGAACCCGTTCGCCGTTTAAAAAAAGAAGTATCCCATCTCCGGCAAGCAGATAAACGCCCTCATTCTGACTCAGGCAAATTTTCAGGGTGTCGGTCAGCGTACGCCGACACCATGTTCGCATCGTCAACCCATAATGCCGGCCCAGAAACTCCAGATTACCAATGGAGATATAACAAAGCGTGCCGGCAGGGTGCGATTTCAGATGGTGTTCCAGCGCGCGGAGGTTGGGCCGCAGCTCCACGGGGTCGGTGAGGGACAGGGCGGTTACGCGCTGTTGCGTTCGCTGATTCTTCCAGTAAGTCGCAGAAAAAAAGACCAGACAGACGGTAAATGCGATAAACGTGGACGCCATAAAGGTCACGGCAAAAATATTACTGGTGCTCAGCACGTCCTGATTAAAATACATCAGCAGAAAACAGCTCAGCGCCCAAAGTATAATCATCAGGGATGGGGTAAAACGCGTCACTCCCCAGGTGAAGAGAATAAAAATGAGCGGGATAAGATAACTGGCTATCAACTGATGATGAAAGGGCGAACAGAAAATTATCAACAGCGCCGACAGCAGGCTGAAACCCATGATGGCGCTCAAACGGTTTTCTCTCGCCAGCAGATTTCTGTGACAGGTACGATAGAATTTCCTGGCCCAGGTGGGATTCGCTACCATTCGCAAAGGGAAATAAAAAAGAATCGAGAACACCACGGCAGAAATGATCATATTTTGCAGGCTGGTAATGGTGTACATATTTATTGCGCTGCTGAAATAGATACTGAGATTTTCCGGAATGGGAAACAGCATACCCCAGATAACCATTAACAGCCTTGAGAGCACCGGTGCCAGCATATTCATCAACAGCATCCGAATGCCAATGCCGTTGTTGCCCAGGTTGAACCGCCAGCGTCGGCCAAGAATGTTTCTTGCCAGCCAGGCACAGATCACTATCGGCAGCAGCATTGTCAGCGCCAGGCCCGCCGCCATTGAGCCAGAATAGGAAAAGAAGTAGCTGGCATAAAAGGAGAGGAACAGCGGAATAACCGCCGCGCGACCCAACAGATAAATGACGGCGATAGCTAAACCATAGGGAAGGTAGCCGACAAACAGCTTGCTGCCATCGATAACGAGGGCGGGTGACAATATCCTCGCCAGGGGCATGATCAGCAGAAGCAAGATAAAAACGAAAACGCTTTTGCTGATAAAGCGGTAAGGGTTTTTCTTCATTATGCTTTTCCGGACTGTGTCACGCGCGTGGACGTTGATAGTAAGGAAGATAAATTGCTGACACAAGAAATATGCCAGAAAAATCCGCATTGGTGAAAAGCCTGTTACGAACATACAGACTGATGTTGCTGCCCGGTAAGCGCACTGAAAATAGATCAATGAAAGCCTGCCACCCTGAAACGAGCAGAGCGTCTGCTGTTCACTTTTTCATGGAATCATGTAAAAGAGTCGCGATCGGCTAAATCAGTTACAAGGAAAAGTAAAATGAAGAGAGAAATCACCGAGGCATGCCAACTGGAAAATGGTTTTACAGAGAAAGGAATAACTATTTTTAATAATATTTTTTCACAAGTTGAAAATAATGGGCAATGTTATGAAAACTTGTTAGTTGATCTTCGGAAGAGATTTTTTTGGGGCTATATATTTGCTCTTTGTTATCGTTATTTTTATGGCGCGCTCTACGATCAGGGAGGATTTCAACGGCGTGATAATTAATATCGCTCTCTTCACCGGAACGGCGCTTCTTGCTGATTATATTATTCCTTTAAAACCTGGCTGGAAAGCCTGTCGTTTTCTCAAAAGAAATTAGCCGGATTGTGCTACTCTTCTTTTAACGCTTTCCAGATACTTCCTGTTTCGAGAAGCTTTGTTGACGCTCCTGTAACCTTAAGCGCTAATGCTGGCTTGCTGAGTGTATTTACTTTTCTGTAGTAATCTCCAGGAAGATAATTGTAAAGGCGCCAGGCTTCTGGTTTGACGGTGAGTTTCAGTAATCCGTAATATGATGTCGTTAAATCTACCGTTTGGTAGGCTAACACGCCCAGCTTTTCGTCAAAACCTAAAAATTCGGCCATTCCCATATAGCCTTTTTTCATAAATCCTGGCTGCTGCTGCCCGGTGATGATTTTTTTTACATTTTCCTGAACAGAGCTCAAACCACTAAGAACCAGATTAGCACCTACTACCGCTCCAATAATATTCCCTGAACTCACTGATGCTCCTGCCAAACTGAGTCCCGCCACGATTTGTAAGCCGCCCAATACCACGCCGATCCCGTCAATCACGTAACCGATAATGTTTTCATGCTCATGATAAAAACTGACCGCTGCGTAAATGGCTGCTTCACCCGTGCGCAGCATCCGATGTTGGATATTAAGATACGCATTCTCTTTTTTCAGATTCTGAATGCATTGCTGGCATAATTCATCTGACGCCGCGTTACGAATCGTTGTTAATTGAATATCTATAAATCTTCTTATCTCATCGCGAAAATTCATTCTCAAAAACGCATCATTCAGATGAATGTTCGAGACAAAGTTAGCGGTGCTATTAAGATGATTTGCTTCCAGGTTCGCCATCGTCAAAAAATAGTTACGTGTTCTGTTAATATTTAAATAGTTGTCCATGACATTCCTTTGTGTAATTATAAAACCTCACGGATTTAAGCAGGTTTCTCTCACCACGGAAAGGAAATTATATATGAATAATGACCTGTTTCTCAGAATTGATGGCGTGACGGGCGAGTCAGCGGATGCAAATCATAAGGGATGGATTAATATTGATTCTTTTGGTTGGGGAGCGAGTCAGGCAGGGAATATGAGCGCCGGCGGTGGAGGTGGGACAGGTAAGGTCCAGTTTCGGGATCTGGATGTTCAGACCCGTATTGATAAAGCGACGCCTGCTATTATGACATTTATCGCCAGCGGCAAACATATTAATACGGTAGACATTAAAAGTAAAAATCCACTATTGGGAGCAGAGCGCAACAGGCGGAAAAGGGCCTGAGTCAGCGTCTGGCTGGAATATAAAAGAGAATAAGAGTTTTTAACCCCCCGCCGCAAATAACGATTGCGGCAAGGAGAGTATTTATCAGGCGTTGAGCATATTTTCCAACTGCTCCTGTGCCTCCAGCCAGCTCATTTCACACGCTTCAAGAGAGGATTTCGCCTCGGCCTGCTGTTTCAATGCGGCGGTGAGTTCCGCTTTGCGTGACGGATCGTAAAGCGTGGCGTCACCTAACAGCGCCTCCGCTTCCGCCAGCTGTGCGTTGAGCTTCTCCATCTGCTTTTCACACTTTTCCAGCACCTTACGCAGCGGCTGCGTTTGTGCGCGCAGTTCCGCTTCGCGACGCTTCTGATCTTTACGCGCCTGCGCGCTGTTTGCACCTTCCAGTTTCGGTTCGGCCTGAGCGGTTTGCTTCTGTAGTTCGCTCAGCCACTGCTGGTAATCTTCCAGATCGCCGTCAAACACTTCCACTTTTCCATCGTGAACCAGATAGAGATCGTCCGTGGTGGAGCGAAGGAGATGCCTGTCATGCGACACCACCACCATTGCGCCGTCAAAATCAATGAGCGCTTCGGTCAGCGCCTGGCGCATGTCCAGATCGAGATGGTTGGTTGGCTCATCCAGCAGCAGCAGGTTAGGGCGCTGCCAGACAATCAGCGCCAGCACCAGGCGCGCCTTTTCACCGCCGGAGAAACGCGCGGTATGTTCGGTGACTTTATCGCCCTGAAAGCCGAAACTTCCCAGGAAATCACGCAGCTGCTGCTCGGCGATCTTCGGCGCAAGACGGGCCAGATGCTGAAGCGGCGATTCATCTGCCCGTAAGAATTCAAGCTGATGCTGGGCGAAGTAGCCGAGGCGAACGCCTTTCGCCAGACCGATATCGCCCTGCACCGGCGCCAGTTCGCCCGCCAGTAGCTTAATTAAGGTGGATTTCCCCGCGCCGTTTCGGCCCAGCAGACCGATGCGTGAACCGGGCACCAGATTGAGCTTAATGGCGTCCAGAATGGTGCGATCGCCGTAGCCCGCACTGACTTTTTCCATTTTCAGCAGCGGATTCGGCAGGCTTTCCGGTTCGCGAAAGCTGAAGGTGAACGGATTATCGACGTGTGCAGGCGCGATCAGCTCCATCCGCTCCAGCATTTTGATGCGGCTCTGCGCCTGTCGCGCCTTGCTGGCCTTGGCCTTGAAGCGATCGATAAAACTGTGCAGGTGCGCCACTTTTTTCTGCTGATGCTCAAACAGCGACTGCTGCTGTGAAAGCCGGGTGGCGCGCTGAATTTCAAAGGCGCTGTAGTTGCCGGTGTACTCAAATATAGTTTGCTGCTCAATATGCAGAATCTTATCCACTACCGGATCGAGAAAATCACGGTCGTGGGAAATCAGGATCAGCGTGCCCGGATAGCTTTTTAACCAGCGCTCCAGCCAGATCACCGCATCGAGATCGAGGTGGTTGGTTGGTTCATCAAGCAACAGCAGATCGGAGCGACAGATCAGCGCCTGCGCCAGGTTAAGCCGCATCCGCCAGCCGCCGGAAAAATCACTGACCGGCCGCTGAAGCTGTTCCTGAGAAAAGCCCAAACCGTTAAGCAGCGTGGCGGCACGCGACTGTATTGTCCATGCCTGGATGGCGTCCAGTTTGCCATGCAGCGTAGCGATGGCGTTGCCGTCGTTGACGTGATTTGCGTGCGCCAGCTCAGCTTCAAGCTGGCGGAACTCGCGGTCGCCATCGATCACGTACTCAATGGCGGGCATCGGTAGCGCGGGCGTCTCCTGATTCACCCAGGCCAGCGACCAGTTGCCGGGATAGCCGACGCTGCCCGCATCGGCGCTTATCTCGTTTTTGAGCAGCGAGAGCAGCGTGGATTTGCCACAGCCGTTTTTCCCCACCAGACCCACTTTCTGTCCGGGGTTGATGGTGGCGGTGGCATTGTCCAGCAGGACGCGGACACCGCGTCGAATTTGTAACGAGGAGAAGACAATCATAAGCGCCGTAATGTCAGAATATGTTAAATTAAATCCATAACTGGATTTCAGAGTCGTTGATTCTGTTGCGTCGGGCATGGTAGCGGATTTTACCTGCCGTGACGACGATTTGGAGGGGAATGATGGCACAGCCGCCGAAAGTTTTGCTGCTGTACGCTCACCCGGAATCACAAGACTCGATCGCTAATCGCGTTTTGCTACAGCCGGCTGAGCAGTTACCTAACGTGACGGTGCACGATTTGTATGCGCACTATCCGGATTTTTTTATCGACGTCCACCATGAGAAACAGCTTTTACGTGAGCACGACGTTATCGTTTTCCAGCATCCGCTTTTTACCTATAGTTGCCCGGCTCTGCTGAAAGAGTGGCTGGATCGCGTGCTGTCGCGCGGATTCGCCAGCGGCCCCGGCGGTAACGTGCTGGAAGGCAAATACTGGCGCAGCGTGGTCACCACCGGCGAACCTGAAGCGGCCTACCGTCAGGAAGGCCTTAACCGTTATCCGCTATCCGAGATTATGCGTCCGTTCGAGCTGACCGCGCAGATGTGCCGCATGCACTGGCTGACGCCGATGATTATTTACTGGGCGCGTCGTCAGTCACCTGAAATGATGAAGAAGTACGCGCGGGCCTACGCTGACTGGCTCGCGGCTCCCTTACCCAATGGAGGACGTTGAATGGAAGGACAAAGCCTCCTGACCGCGGGCGTGGTCTACCTGTTTGCAGCGGTGATTGCCGTGCCGATTGCGGCGCGCATCGGTATTGGCGCGGTGCTGGGCTACCTGCTGGCGGGCATAGCGATTGGCCCGTGGGGGCTGGGATTTATCAGCGACGTCGAGGAAATCCTGCACTTCTCCGAGATGGGCGTGGTCTTTCTGATGTTTATTATTGGCCTGGAGTTGAAGCCATCGAAGCTCTGGGAGCTGCGGCGTTCCATCTTTGGCGTCGGCGCGGCGCAGGTGGTTTTCAGTGCGGCGCTGCTTGGCGGACTGCTGTGGCTGACGAATTTCTCCTGGCAAGCGGCAACCATTGGCGGTATCGGCCTGGCGATGTCCTCTACCGCGATGGCGCTGCAACTGATGCGCGACAAAGGCATGAACCGTAATGAGTCCGGCCAGTTGGGCTTTTCGGTGCTGCTGTTTCAGGATCTGGCGGTGATCCCGGCGCTGGCGCTGGTGCCGCTTCTGGCGGGCAGCGATAGCGGTCATACCGACTGGATGAAGGTCGGCATGAAAGTGATCGCCTTTGCGGGCATGTTGATTGGCGGGCGTTATCTGCTGCGGCCCATTTTCCGTTTTATTGCCGCCTCCGGCGTGCGGGAAGTGTTTACCGCCGCAGCGCTGCTGCTGGTGCTGGGCTCCGCGCTGTTTATGGATGCGCTGGGCCTTTCAATGGCGCTGGGAACGTTTATTGCCGGCATCCTGCTGGCGGAAAGCGAGTATCGCCACGAACTGGAAATCGCCATCGATCCTTTTAAAGGGCTTCTGCTTGGCCTGTTCTTTATTTCTGTCGGCATGGCGCTGAACCTGGGCGTGCTTTATACCCACATCATCGAAATTGCGGTGGGCGTGGTGGCGCTGGTTGCCATTAAAGCAGGTGTGCTCTACCTGCTTTCGCTGATTTACGGCCTGCGCAGCTCGGAACGGTTACAGTTTTCCAGCGTGCTGAGCCAGGGCGGCGAATTCGCGTTTGTGCTTTTTTCTGCGGCTTCATCAGTAAAATTGTTTCAGGGCGACCAGATGGCGCTGCTGCTGGTTACCGTCACGCTGTCGATGATGACCACGCCGCTGCTGATGCAAAGCGTTGACCGGATTCTGGAGCGGCGCTTTAACGAACCCGAAGACCACACGGAGCAGCCCTTCGTGGTGGATGATAAACCGCAGGTGATCGTGGTGGGATTTGGCCGCTTCGGTCAGGTGGTGGCGCGCCTGCTGATGGCCAATAAAAAGCGCATCACCGTGCTGGAACGTGATATCAGTGCGGTCAGTCTGATGCGAAATTATGGTTATAAAGTATACTATGGGGATGCAACAGAGCTTGAATTGCTGCGCGCGGCGGGTGCCGAGACGGCGCAGTCGATTGTGGTGACCTGCAACGCGCCGGAAGCATCGATGGAAATTGTCCATCTTTGCCAGCGTCATTTTCCGCACCTCAATATTCTGGTGCGGGCGAAAGGGCGCGTTGAGGCGCACGAACTGCTTCAGGCTGGCGTAAGCTATTTTACCCGTGAAACCTTCTCCAGTGCGCTCGAACTGGGTCGTAAGGCGCTGATCACGCTTGGTATGCATCCTCATCAGGCGTTTCGCGCGCAGCAGCATTTCCGTCGGTTAGATATGCGTATGCTGCGTGAACTGATGCCGAATCACGCCGACAGTCAGCAGATTTCTCGCGTGAAAGAGGCGCGACGCGAACTGGAAGAGATTTTCCAGGCAGAAATGCAGCATGAGAAGCGTCACGTTGACGGCTGGGACGAAGACTAACGTTGAACAGGATTGAACATGCGTAAACGTTTTATTGCCGGTGCGACCTGCCCGAAATGCCAGGCGCAGGACACGCTGGCGCTCTGGCAGGAAAATAATATTGATGTCGTTGAGTGCGTTAAATGCGGTCACCAGATGCGCGAAGCGGATAAACAGGCGCGTAAACAGGTGCGCACAAACGAGCAGGTGATCGGAATTTTCCATCCTGAGTAGCGTTATTGCTCAGCTTTTTTTAAGCTGTAACCTACAGCGGCGTTGAAATCCTTTATAATCGACGCCCAACAGAGTCCCTGAGACGCTGCCAGTCAGCGCGGGATTCAAAGCTCTCAACGGTTAGGAGTAATCATGAAAGTAGCAAAAGACCAGGTGGTTAGCCTGGCGTACCAGGTACGTACAGAAGACGGTGTGTTAGTAGATGAGTCTCCGGTGAGCGCACCGCTGGACTACCTGCATGGTCATGGTTCCCTGATTTCCGGTCTTGAGAAGGCGCTGGAAAACCATGAAGCCGGCGACAAATTCGAAGTTAACATTGCCGCTGACGAAGCCTATGGCCAGTACGACGAAAACCTGGTGCAGCGCGTGCCTAAAGACGTCTTTATGGGCGTGGATGAGCTTCAGGTGGGGATGCGTTTCCTGGCGGAAACCGATCAGGGGCCTGTTCCGGTAGAGATTACCGAAGTGGAAGATGAGCACGTTGTGGTTGATGGTAACCACATGCTGGCGGGGCAAAATCTTAACTTCAACGTGGAAGTTGTGGCTATTCGCGAAGCGACGGCAGAAGAGCTGGCTCATGGCCATGTTCATGGCGAGCATGGCCATGACCATGACCACGACCACGACCACGACCACGATCATGACCACGGTAAAGGCGGTTGCGGCGGCAATGGCGGCTGCGGTTGTCACCACTAGGCGCAAAAAAAAGGCCACCTCCGGGTGGCCTTTCGTTTTTAAGGGCTTGCTAATAGTGCGGCGGCGGCGTTTCTTCCGACTGTGAGGCAATCATCGAGGGAGCCGCCGCTTTAAGTTTGTCCGTCAACAGACGCATCTGCTCGCGCAGCCGCGACATCTCCAGTTCATGATGTATGACCGTCTGATTCAGCGATTCAAGCGTATGTTCCTGAAAGGCCAGGCGGCTTTCTAATACTTCAATTCGCTGTTCAAACCATGACCGATCCATGCATTACCTCTTCTTGCTCAGGCCGCGGACGGCGCGGCGAATAGTCCGATTCTAACGGGAATTTGCCTGCTGAAACAGCGCGACACGGCTTAATTTCCTCGCTACGGTTGAAAAAAGCCTCGGGTGGCTGCATCTCTGTGGTGAAACTTTCGCTGAGGATAGCGGTCGGAAGTTAACTTAGTTTTCATTGCGAGATTGAGTATTTTTCTCGCGCACAGTTATAGTACGGGCTCTGTTCTGTACACGATTTCCGGGGTGAGAGGCTTCGGTTCTGGAGAAATGGATGAAATCACTGTTTAAAGTCACATTGTTAGCTACCACGATGGCCGTTGCGCTTAATGCTCCGTTAGCGATGGCGGCTGAAGCAACGCCGGCCCAGCAGGCTCCACAGCCAGCGCCGAAAAACAGCGCCTTTAAGACTGACGATCAGCAGTCTGCTTACGCGCTGGGCGCCTCGCTCGGACGCTATATGGAAAATTCTCTGAAAGAACAGGAAAAACTGGGCATTACGCTGGATAAGCAGCAGCTGATTTCTGGCGTGCAGGATGCGTTTGGCGGCAAGAGCAAACTCTCCGATCAGGAAATCGAACAAACGTTGCAGTCATTTGAAGGCCGCGTGAAGGGTGCCGCACAGGCGAAGATGGAAAAAGACGCGAAAGAGAACGCTGATAAGGGCGAGGCGTTTGCCACCAAATTCGCGAAAGAAAAAGGCGTGAAGAAAACCGAATCCGGCCTGCTTTATCAGGTGGCAAAAGAGGGTTCCGGTGACGTGCCGAAAGACAGCGATACCGTGGTGGTGAACTACAAAGGTACGCTGATCGACGGCACGGAGTTTGATAACTCTTACACCCGAGGCGAACCGCTCTCTTTCCGTCTTGATGGCGTGATCCCGGGCTGGACGGAAGGCCTGAAACACGTGAAGAAAGGCGGTAAAATCAAGCTGGTTATCCCACCGCAGCTGGCTTACGGTAAAAATGGCGTGCCTGGCATTCCGGCCAATTCCACGCTGGTATTTGACGTTGAACTGCTCGATATCAAACCGGCCGCCAAAGCGGAAGCGGGCGCTGATAAAGCTGCGCCGGCACCGGTTGCCACGCAGGATAAGTAATCTCTTTTCACCGCCACGCTTTCGTGGCGGTATTTCTCTTCCGTTACATCCTGTTTTCATTCGTTTTTCTGCGCCATATTGCATTTCATGACAAAGGTCAGGACAGGCCTTTCAGATATTTGGTAAACTTCGCTCCGCGCATTTTTTTAGAATGAGTCTGCCTGGGCCGCCGTGCGACAGGCTCTTGCAAAGGGTGGTGTCATAATGTCTGGCTCAATTTTTACCGGCGATGTCGCAGACCTTCAGCTGCTTGAGCAGCGACCTTTCGAACGGTCTGACTTCGACATCCTGAAATCCTACGAAGCCGTTGTTGATGGGTTAGCCATGCTAATTGGCTCCCATTGCGAAATCGTGCTGCATTCGCTTGAAGACCTGAACTGCTCCGCCATCAGAATCGCCAACGGCGAACACACCGGACGTAAAATCGGCTCACCGATTACCGATCTGGCGCTGCGTATGCTGCATGATATGAGCGGCACGCATAGCAACGTTTCTAAGGCCTATTTCACTCGAGCCAAAAGCGGCGTGCTGATGAAGTCGGTGACCATAGCAATCCGTAACGGGCAAAGCCGCGTCATCGGTTTGCTGTGTATTAACATGAATCTTGACGTGCCGTTTTCGCAGATCATGGCCACCTTTATGCCGCCGGAGATACAGGAAGTACCTTCATCGGTTAATTTCGCCTCCTCGGTAGAGGACCTTGTGATGCAGACGTTGGAGTTCACCATTGAAGAAGTGAGCGCAGACCGCAACGTCTCTAACAATGCCAAGAACCGTCAAATCGTGCTTAACCTGTATGAGAAAGGCATTTTCGATATTAAAGACGCCATCAATCAGGTTGCCGATCGCCTGAACATCTCCAAGCACACGGTCTATCTCTATATTCGCCAATTCAAAAGCGGCGACCTGCTGGGCGAACGCTGATGCGCTTTACGCTGCTGGTGACCGGGCCTGCCTATGGCACACAGCAGGCCAGCAGCGCCTGGCAGTTTGCTCAGGCACTGCTGGCCGAAGGGCATCAGCTGGACAGCGTGTTCTTCTACCGTGAAGGCGTGCTGAATGCCAGCCAGTTGACCTCGCCCGCCAGCGACGAGTTCGACCTGACCGCCGCCTGGCAATCGCTTCAGCGCGAGCACGGTGTTGCGTTGAATATTTGCGTGGCGGCCGCGCTACGGCGCGGTATCACCGATGAAAGTGAAGCAAAAAATCAGGGATTGCCGGCGGCGAATCTGGCTGACGGCTTTCTTTTAGCCGGTCTTGGTGCACTGGCGGAAGCCGCGCTGAGCACTGACCGCATGGTGCAGTTTTGATAAGGCGCATCGCTTTTGTCTTTACGCAGCCGCCCCACGGCAGCAGTGCCGGACGGGAAGGGCTGGATGCCGTGCTGGCGACGTCGGCGCTGAGCGAGGATGTCGCGCTGTTTTTTATCAGCGATGGCATTTTGCAACTGATGCCGCAGCAGGAACCGGAAAAAATTCTCGCGCGCAATTACATCGCCACTTTTGGCGTGCTGCCGCTTTATGATATCGAGCACTGCTACGCCTGTGCGGCCGCGCTGTCCGATCGCGGGCTCGCCGCCAGCGAGGCGTTTGTGTTGCCGGTCAGGGTGCTGGAACCGGCGACATTAAGAGCGATGCTCGGCAGCTATGACCGCGTGATCACCTTCTGAGGATACGATGCTGCATACTCTGACCCATTCGCCTTTTCAATATGATTTCAACGCAATGCTGCGCATGCTGGCATCGGGCGATGATGTACTACTGATGCAGGATGGCGTGCTGGCGGCACTAAAGGGCGGTCAGGCGCTTGAGTTTTTGCTGGCGGCCCCCATATCCCTTTACGTACTGCGGGACGACCTTATTGCTCGCGGGCTTTCTGCTCAAATTTCACACAAAGCGCAGGCGATAAGCTATAATGAGTTCGTTGCGCTGGTGGTAAAAAATCCGCAACAAATGACCTGGTAACAAAGGTTCTCCTGGTTATTTCTTGACACCTTTTCTACTCAGCCCTAAAATTCTGCGTCCTCGTTATCTCACGAGGCGATTTATTACGTGTTTACGAAGCAAAGCAAATCCCAGGAGCTATTTAATGGCAACAGTAAATCAGCTGGTTCGCAAACCACGCGTACGCAAAGTTGCAAAGAGCAACGTGCCTGCGCTGGAAGCCTGCCCGCAAAAACGTGGCGTATGTACGCGTGTATATACCACCACTCCTAAAAAACCGAACTCCGCACTGCGTAAAGTATGTCGTGTTCGTTTAACCAACGGTTTTGAAGTTACCTCCTATATTGGTGGTGAAGGTCATAACCTCCAGGAGCACTCCGTGATCCTGATCCGTGGCGGTCGTGTTAAAGACTTGCCAGGTGTGCGTTACCACACCGTTCGCGGCGCGCTTGACTGCTCCGGTGTTAAAGACCGTAAGCAGGCTCGCTCCAAGTACGGCGTGAAGAAGCCAAAGGCTTAATGGTTCTCCGTTAAGTAAGGCCAAACGTTTTAACTTAAATGTCAAACTAAACTCGTAGAGTTTTGGACAATCCTGAATTAACAACGGAGTATTTCCATGCCACGTCGTCGCGTTATTGGTCAGCGTAAAATTCTGCCAGATCCTAAGTTCGGATCAGAGCTGCTGGCCAAATTTGTCAATATCCTGATGGTAGATGGTAAAAAATCTACTGCTGAATCAATCGTTTATACCGCGCTTGAGACCCTGGCTCAGCGTTCAGGTAAAAACGAGCTGGAAGCCTTTGAAGTCGCCCTGGACAATGTCCGCCCAACCGTGGAAGTTAAATCCCGTCGCGTTGGTGGTTCTACTTATCAGGTACCAGTTGAAGTCCGCCCGGTTCGTCGTAATGCGCTGGCAATGCGTTGGATCGTTGAAGCTGCTCGTAAACGCGGTGATAAATCTATGGCTCTGCGCCTGGCGAACGAACTTTCTGATGCTGCTGATAACAAAGGTACAGCAGTGAAGAAACGTGAAGACGTTCACCGTATGGCCGAAGCCAACAAGGCGTTCGCTCACTACCGCTGGTAACAGCCTCGTAGTTGTTATTAACCCGGCGGGCGTTCAGGTAACTCACCCGCCGGGTTTGATTAACTTAGAACGTCCGAGAAACAGAGGAATCAAATGGCTCGTACAACACCCATTACACGCTACCGTAACATTGGTATCAGTGCACACATCGACGCCGGTAAAACGACCACTACCGAACGTATTCTGTTCTACACCGGTGTAAATCACAAAATCGGTGAAGTTCATGACGGCGCGGCCACTATGGACTGGATGGCGCAGGAGCAGGAGCGTGGTATTACCATTACCTCCGCTGCGACCACCGCGTTCTGGTCAGGTATGGCTAAGCAGTTTGAGCCGCACCGCGTTAACATCATCGACACCCCTGGACACGTTGACTTCACCATCGAAGTAGAACGTTCCATGCGTGTTCTCGACGGCGCGGTAATGGTTTACTGTGCGGTCGGCGGCGTTCAGCCACAGTCTGAAACCGTATGGCGCCAGGCGAACAAATACAAAGTTCCACGCATTGCGTTCGTTAACAAAATGGACCGCATGGGTGCTAACTTCCTGAAAGTAGTTGGCCAGATTAAAGCACGTCTGGGCGCTAACCCTGTTCCGTTGCAGCTGGCCATCGGCGCAGAAGAAAAATTTACCGGCGTTATCGACCTGGTGAAAATGAAAGCGATCAACTGGAACGACAGCGATCAGGGCGTGACCTTCGAATACGAAGAGATCCCTGCTGACATGGCAGAACTGGCTGATGAATGGCACCAGAACCTGATTGAATCCGCAGCTGAAGCCTCTGAAGAGCTGATGGAGAAATATCTGGGCGGTGAAGACCTGACTGAAGACGAGATCAAAACGGCTCTGCGTCAGCGTGTTCTGAACAACGAAATCATCCTGGTTACCTGCGGCTCTGCGTTTAAAAACAAAGGCGTTCAGGCCATGCTGGATGCTGTTGTTGAGTATCTGCCAGCACCGACAGACGTACCGGCAATTAACGGTATTCTGGACGATGGCAAAGATACGCCTGCTGAGCGTCACGCGACCGATGACGAGCCTTTCTCTGCGCTGGCGTTCAAAATTGCAACCGACCCATTCGTGGGTAACCTGACGTTCTTCCGCGTGTACTCTGGCGTTGTTAACTCCGGCGACACCGTACTGAACTCAGTAAAATCTGCGCGCGAGCGTTTTGGCCGTATCGTACAGATGCACGCCAACAAACGTGAAGAGATCAAAGAAGTTCGCGCAGGCGATATTGCTGCGGCGATCGGTCTGAAAGACGTGACGACGGGTGATACTCTGTGTGATCCGGATAACGTGATCATTCTGGAGCGTATGGAATTCCCCGAGCCGGTAATTTCTATCGCTGTAGAACCAAAAACCAAAGCTGACCAGGAAAAAATGGGTCTGGCTCTGGGCCGTCTGGCGAAAGAAGACCCGTCTTTCCGCGTATGGACTGACGAAGAATCTAACCAGACAATCATCGCTGGTATGGGTGAGTTGCACCTCGACATCATCGTTGACCGCATGAAGCGTGAATTCAACGTTGAAGCAAACGTCGGTAAACCTCAGGTTGCGTATCGTGAAGCGATTCGCTCTAAAGTTACCGATATCGAAGGTAAACACGCCAAGCAGTCTGGTGGTCGCGGTCAGTACGGTCACGTTGTTATCGACCTGTACCCACTGGAGCCGGGTGTAAACCCGAAAGGCTACGAATTTGTCAACGACATCAAAGGTGGTGTGATTCCTGGCGAATACATCCCTGCCGTTGATAAAGGGATTCAGGAACAGCTTAAGTCTGGCCCGCTGGCAGGTTACCCGGTAGTTGATATCGGTGTTCGTCTGCACTTCGGTTCATACCATGACGTTGACTCCTCGGAACTGGCGTTTAAACTGGCTGCTTCTCTGGCGTTTAAAGACGGCTTTAAGAAAGCAAAACCAGTTCTGCTTGAGCCGGTGATGAAGGTTGAAGTTGAAACGCCTGAAGAGAACACGGGTGACGTTATCGGTGACCTTAGCCGTCGTCGCGGTACGCTGCGCGGCCAGGAAACCAATGTTACTGGCGTTGTGATCCACGCTGAAGTGCCGCTGTCTGAGATGTTTGGATATGCGACACAGCTGCGTTCTATCACTAAAGGCCGTGCATCTTACTCCATGGAATTCCTGAAGTATGATGATGCGCCGAACAATGTTGCTCAGGCTGTTATTGAAGCCCGTGGTAAATAATCGGGTTTAACCAATTGATCCCGTGCTCTCCTTTTTGAAAAGGAGAGCACAACAGTAAGGAATATCGCCGTGTCTAAAGAAAAATTTGAACGTAACAAACCGCACGTCAACGTTGGTACTATCGGCCACGTTGACCACGGTAAAACCACCCTGACTGCTGCTATCACTACCGTTCTGGCTAAAACCTACGGTGGTTCTGCACGTGCGTTCGATCAGATCGATAACGCGCCAGAAGAGAAAGCACGTGGTATCACCATCAACACCTCTCACGTTGAATACGATACCCCGACTCGCCACTATGCGCACGTTGACTGCCCTGGCCACGCCGACTATGTGAAAAACATGATCACCGGTGCTGCGCAGATGGACGGCGCGATCCTGGTTGTTGCTGCGACTGACGGCCCGATGCCGCAGACCCGCGAGCACATCCTGCTGGGCCGTCAGGTTGGCGTTCCTTATATCATCGTGTTCCTGAACAAGTGCGACATGGTTGATGATGAAGAGCTGCTGGAACTGGTTGAAATGGAAGTCCGTGACCTGCTGTCACAGTACGACTTCCCTGGCGACGACACGCCAATCGTTCACGGTTCTGCTCTGAAAGCGCTGGAAGGCGATGCAGAGTGGGAAGCGAAAATCATCGAGCTGGCCGGTCACCTGGATAACTACATCCCGGAACCAGAGCGCGCCATTGACAAGCCGTTCCTGCTGCCAATCGAAGACGTTTTCTCTATCTCCGGCCGTGGTACTGTGGTAACCGGTCGTGTTGAGCGCGGTATCGT
>NZ_JNVB01000066.1 GCF_000770305.1 Erwinia oleae | reverse complement strand
GCTGGGTGCGTCGCAGAACCGTTTTGAATCAACCATCACCAACCTGAACAACACGGTGGACAACCTGTCGTCAGCCCGCAGCCGTATTCAGGACTCGGATTACGCGACGGAAGTGTCGAACATGTCACGTGCGCAGATCCTCCAGCAGGCCGGCTCGTCCGTGCTGGCTCAGGCCAACCAGGTTCCGCAGACCATGCTGTCCCTGCTGCGTTAATTTTTCAATTTCAGTCAAGATAAAAGTCACTACTATGCAGTAATAGCGATCAGTTAAGACTAAAATGATCGATTGAACGATTCAGTGGCTGTGTGAAATCCGTAATCTCTCATAGAGGATTACGGATTTTTTTATGCTGCTCAGCCAGGCCCTCGACGCTGTTCTCAAGTTCTCACCGAAAGAGTTCTCCTCTCTCTCTGACCTGCATTCGCCTGAACTCGTTGATGAGTGTCTGGCTGATAACGGGGTCGTTAAGATACGTAAACGCTGCCTGCCCATGGAAATGATGGTTTTGGCCGTTACCGGCAGGCGTTCTTCCGTTCTCTTTCCATGAATCAGCTCGTCTCACATCTTAATATTGTCCTCAGCCTGCGCGGCGTTCTGAAAAGCTCAACTGACAAGCATCCCTGTTGTGCAGTGGATTTTTTTGCTTAATTGACTTAATTACCCATAAAGAAAGCCTGTTATCAAGTCATTGGTGAAACGTATGTGCGCATAGAATTCCATCAATAGAGTTTCTAAAGGGCTTTACTATGACGAAGGGTAGAAGGGTTAATGAAGAAGCAGTCGATATCGACTATAAGTCAACGCAGGCTTTTTTCGATGCTCGAGGACTGGGTTCATATATCAATCCCTTAAGTGCAACCATGTATCAGGATGAACAGCCCGAACTGGTTGAAAAGCGAGATGTTGCCGAAAAAGCAACCCTTGCTTCTTTCCCGGGAATTTCCTGCGTGGAAAGCGTGTTAGACATGGGATGTGGAATTGGACGTTGGGCAAAATTCTTTGCTGATCAAACGCAACCACCCGTCTATCTGGGGATAGACTTTTCCGCATCATTAATCGAAAAAGCAAAAAAAATTAACGTTAAAAACGAGAAAAAGACACATTTTCAAGTTATGTCTGTAACCGAGCTTGAAGAGAAGAAGTTAATTGTTCCGCCACCTTATGAATTTGTGATTATTTCTGGGGTGTTAATGTACCTTAACGATAATGATTGTCTGCAAGTTTTAAAAAAAGCGGTTAGTCTTTGCGCGAAAAATGGAAGAATTTATTTAAGAGAGCCGCTTGCAATAAGTGTCAGGTTAACACTTCAGGATGTTTTTTCAGAAGAACTTAATTATAACTACTCCGCAATTTACCGCACTGAAGATGAGTTGAATGAAATTATAAAAAAAGCATGTGCTGATGATGTTTTTTACATGCAACCCTGGAAGAAGTTATTTTCTGATGATTTGGAAAAACGTAAAGAGACTCGACAAAAATATAGTCTGCTATGCAGGAGTGAGACGCTATGAAGACGGCTTATTGCTTTGACCTTGATGGCACATTAACTAAACAGGAGCTATTACCTTTGATAGCTGCCTCAGTTGGGCTTGATGATGAAATATCTGCTTTGACTCAGGCAACTATTGCCGGGATCTTACCTTTTGAAAAATCATTTAAGCTGCGCGTAAGATTGTTAAAAGATGCTAATATTGATTGGATTCATGAAGTTCTGGAAAAGGAAGTGAATTTTCAGACGAAAATATTAGATTTCATAATTAAGCGCCCAGGGCAATGCTTTGTTGTTACAGGCAACCTTGATATTTGGGTTAAACCACTTCTGGAAAAGCTGGGTATCAACGCTTTTACTTCTACTGCCCGATTAAATGAAGCAGGAGAGTTATGCGGTATAAGCCATATTCTTAACAAATCTGATGCGGTAAGAAGCTTACGTGAAAATTTCGACCGTATTGTTGCTGTAGGTGAAGGCATGAACGACGTGCCGATGTTTGAAGAATCAGACTGGCGAATTGCCTTCGGGGCGACGCATAAACCCAACAATATACTTTGCAAACTCAGTGATTTTATCGTTTACGATGAGGGCTCATTATGTCGCCTATTAAAAACGTTGTAATCAGCGCGGCTGGAATTGGTTCCAGATTGGGGCTTAATCGCTCCAAGTGTCTTATAGAAGTTGCTGGAAAAACATTGCTAAGTTATCACCTGGAAAGACTGTCAGACGTTGAAAATGTTTGGGTTGTGGTAGGGTTTCAGGAAGAGGATGTGATCGAGGAAGCAATTAAAATACGTCCAGATTGTATAATTGTCCGTAATCCGGACTACATGAAAACTAATACATTGCAAAGTATCTGGCGGGTTTCAAAGCATCTGAAAGAGAGATTTTTAATCATTGATGCTGATACACTTATCGAAGATGAAAGTTTTAATAAGTTTATGGCTGCAACAAGTGATTTTGAGCATCTTATAGGCGTATCATCATTTACAACCAGCGATGGCGTACGTGTTAATGTCGATTCACAAGGTATGAATGTCACTGGTTTTACTCGTGACACCTCATTTAACCTGGAATGGACTGGTATTGCTATTATTGGAACGAATATGGTTGTTAATGAACAGATTTTTGTATATCAGTCCTTAAATGATTTTTTACCTATTCCACTGTGCAATATCAATGCGTTTGATATTGATACTATTCAGGATTTGGATATGGCGAAAAAAATCATGAATGATGGTTGGAGGAACAATGCATTCATTAACTAATGGCTATATTGACACTCAAGTTTCGAAAAGCATTGATGAAGATTCCTGCTTGACGCTATCAACTATATTCAACGCCCTTAAATGTGCGAAAGAAAACATTCTTGATATAAATATAGGATATGGTGACAACTGCATCACCGCTTCAGCTATTTTTGAGCATGTTGTGGGATTGGATAGTCGTTTGCCATGTTTAAGCCATGTGCAAGAACAAATTTCTATAAATAATGTCACTAATGTTTCATTAGTGAATAATGATTTTTTCCATTTCGAATGTGAAGATACCTATGACTGTGTCTTATTTTCTGATGGGTTAAAGGGATTTAATAGTCAAAAAAAACAACTTAGAGCTATTCTAAAAGCAACAAAATTACTTAAAAAAGATGGCATGTTGGTTGTTGTCTCTGATGAAGAAAAACGCTCAGGTGATATTTCATTGTCAGAAATGCTTGGGCTTGAATACAAAGGAAGTTATACGGGGAAGGTCGAAGAAAGTGCAGATGAAAAATATTTTTTAACCTTTAATTTGCCTGTATGGAGTGCTCATCCAAAGAAAAATAGCACACTAAAGCTGGCATGTTTTGGTAGTATGCCATTTCATTTTCGTTCTCTGAAACCACTTTCAGAATTATTTGAAAATAGCATAGTAACTTTATCAGTTGATGAGGTTATATCATGGCGTCCGGATGTTATTGCAGTAGCTGATGGCTGGTCCGTTGAATACTGGCGCGACTATTGTGATGCAAATAACGTGCTGCTTATTGGAATGCGTCATGGGTCGGTTACACGTTATGGCTTTGCCGAAAGTCAATATAATTTTGCAGATTATATGTGTGGAAGCCCCTGGGATATTGAAGATACTTTGCTTTCTGATGTCCAGCCGCGTAAAGGATTTCTGATAACCGGAAACTCATGGGTTGACCAGGTTTTTCAAATTGAGAAAAAAGTTGCGGATAAACTCAATCCAACTTTTCTTTTTGCACCCACATATAATCCTGAAATTAGCTCAGCAGTGTTCTTTGGTGAGCGTGTTGTTTCACTGGTACGTTCTGTATATCCTGAATCCAAAATTATCATCAAACCTCATCCAGCCATTGTCCAACATGAGCACGGCTTTGTTGTCAATAAGGATATCTTTCGTCAGCTTATGCAACAGTGGCGCGAACAGTGTGCTGACGATCCATTGATTGAACTTATTGATGATCCAGAGGCCAGCATTGCTGAAAGTTTTGTAGAAGCAGATATTTTGATAGCTGATGCTTCCTCACTGATTTATGAGTTTATGACGCTTGATCGCCCAATTATTCTTTATTCTGCCACAGAAAAGGTATCTCATTGGGATTATAATCCTGATGCTCCTGGAAATGCCTGGCGTGATATTGGATTAGAGTTTAGCGATGATAAAACATTTTTAAATCACATACGCCATGCTTTTAAACGTCATGAAGATTGCTGCAAAATAGCTCAGAAAGAACGTACAAAATTTTTACACGGCATTTACCAGGATGGTAAGTCAATTAATCGCGTTGCCGATGCTATTTCTAAACAGCCCAAACTTGATATTGTCATTTTTGGTCAGAAAACGTCTGTTGAAGAGAAGCGTAATATTTTTTCGAAAATGCAGAAGAGGTTTTCTTTCTGTCGGCTTTCAATCATCGATAATACGTTGAGCGGTCAGACTGTCGGAAACGAGTATGTGGATTGGCAACACTGGCAGTCTGGAGCAGCGAATGTTTCCGCACGTCACAGAGTCACATTACTGATTGATGCAGATCAGGGAAAATTGCCGGGCAGTGCTCATCAGATCTCACGCGCAATAAAAAAATTGGCCAGAAACGAAATTGGCTGCATGGTTTTGCGTGCGGGAGAGAGAGCGGCTCTTTCGTTGCTTAAGTATAATGATGTAGATGCATTTATTCAAAACTCATTGAATAATAAGGCTACTGGTGAAACCCTGTGGACATCAGATGCACTCAACGTTACTCCGGCCAGGGGAGTGGTACGAAATCCCGGAAAAGACTGGTTTATGATGAGCGACAGTGCTTGTTTTACAATGAACGCATCAATTGATGATGTAAAACCCGGTGATTCTTTTCTAAGATTAAATCTCTCTGTGCTTGAACGTCAGCAGTATGATAACTTCCCATTTAGCACGACTGTGTTCGTTAATGATATACCGGTAAAGAAATTAGTTATCGATAGCGTTTTCAATCGCGAGCTAACTCTTCCTTTTCATCCTGATAGTGATGGTCAAACTAATATAAAAGTTGTCAGTGATGGCCGTACGCATGAAATGAGAGATATTACAGAAAACATTTCCTTTTTTATGCGTACAGAAAATATCAATATCAATGAAGTTGATGAAACGGACAGGGGTATTGAGGCATGGTTGGAAAAAAGAACGCTCAGTGCAATTCAGGAAAAATTTGTCGAAGACTACCAGTCTAAAAACACTACTGTAACGTCAGTTGTTTGTGTAATTTTAGTCGATGATAAAAAGCTGGCTTATGATGAGACGCTAAAAAATATCGCATTACATAACGATCAGACCCAAATGCTTAAGCTGATCCCTTTTGTAATTAACATTAATGGTTCTGACCTGAATGATGAGTCAGTGGACATAATGAATGTTCATCCTGATGCGATTGCCAATAGTATCAATCAATTAATTCAGGAAAGTGAATGTGATTGGTTTACCGTAATGAATGCCGGGGAGTCTTTCACTCAAAGCGGTGCATTGGTCGCAGAGTTGCAATTGCCATTGGCAAATAATTGTGCGGCAATTTTTACTGATATGCTGTTAAATGATAATGATGGCATGACCAGTGTCGCCTTGCATCCTGAATTCAATCTCGACCTCTTACTTAGCCTGCCTTCCATTATGGCTGAGAATTGGATTTTTAAACGAGAGGTATTTATTTCACTGGGAGGGTTCACTGCTGACTATCCTCAGGCTATGCAGTTTGAATATATTACACGGCTTATTGAATATTACGGAATTCAGACTATTGGACATTTAGAAGAACCTACATTTAAGCGCGAATCCTATACGTTAAAGAATAATGATGATCAAAAGTCTGTCATAAAAAAACATCTTAATAACAGAGGTTTTACTGATGCCAGTATTACTTCAGATATGCCTGGCGTGTGGCGTTTGCATTATAATGTTCAGCAAAATCCTTTGGTTTCCATTATCATCCCAACCAAGGACCAACTTCCATTATTAATAACATGTATTACAACGTTAATGGAAAAAACAAGTTACCTAAATTACGAGATTTTGATTGTTGATAACAACAGCGAACTGCCTGAAACGTTGGCCTGGTTAAAAGGTATTTCTGAAATAGATCCACGCCGCATACGTGTGATCCCATATCCAAAACCCTTTAATTATTCAGCAATGAATAATATGGCGGCACAGCAAGCACTGGGTGAGTATTTGGTTCTACTCAATAATGATACAGCAATCATCCAGAATGATTGGTTACAGAATATGCTTAATCATGCTATGCGCCCGGAAGTGGGTATTGTTGGCGCAAAACTCTTCTATCCTAACGGTCGTATTCAGCATGCTGGTGTAGTGCTGGGTCTTCGCGGGCCTGCGGAACATCCTTTCATCGGGAGATCGGGTGACGAAACAGGGTATCTTTATCGCCTGGTTGCAGATCAAAATTATACCGCTGTTACAGCGGCATGTATGATGGTGCGTAAAGATATCTATGAAGAAGTGGGTGGACTGGACGAAATTAATTTCCGTGTTTCATATAATGATATTGATTTCTGTCTGAAAGTCAGAGAGAGAGGGTATTTAACTGTCTGGACTCCCTATGCACATGTAATGCATGAAGGCAGCGTAAGTCAGAAAAAAGTTGACTCTGCAACGATTGAAGTAAAACATAAACGTTTTACCAGTGAGCAGGATGCTATGTATGAAAAATGGTTACCGTTGATAGCCAACGATCCTGCATACAATAATTGCCTGTCATTATCTGGCGAGGGTTTTGAACTCATGTCAGACAGCCTTTTTACATGGCGTCCTGTGTTCTGGAAACCTGCACCCCAGGTCGTGGCAACTATGGCTGACCTTACTGGTTGCGGTAATTACCGTATCATAAAACCCTTTGAAGCAATGCGCGATGCGGGTCTTATCCAGGGCAATCTCTCTCAATATTTAATTAACATACCTCAACTTTCTCATTTAGATGCTGATAGTTTGGTTTTGCAACGTCAAATTACCCCGGAGTTTCATGAATGGGCCGCGAGGGTTGCTAAATTCATAAAATCTTTCAAGGTATTTGAATTAGATGATTATCTGCCAAATTTACCGGTCAAGAGCGTGCATCGTGCCGATATGCCGAAGGATATTCTTAAATCTATCCGTAAAAGTTTGAGCATGATGGACCGATTTGTTGTATCGACGGCCGCGTTGGCTAACAGATTCGATGGAGCGCATCACGATATTCAAATTGTTGAAAACCGTCTGCCTTGCGATAAGTGGAGCAATCTTGTCAGTCTGCGCGGACAAGGTCGTAAACCGCGGGTTGGCTGGGCCGGGGGCGTGAGTCATACTGGCGATCTTGAGATGATCGTCGATGTGGTTAAAGCTTTTGCCAATCGGGTGGAATGGGTATTTATGGGAATGTGCCCGCCTAAACTCATGCCTTATATACATGAATACCATTCGGGTGTGAGTATTGATGATTACCCCGCTAAACTTGCCTCACTTAATCTGGATTTGGCATTAGCGCCCGTAGAAGATAACGAATTCAACCGCTGTAAAAGTA
The DNA here is from genome assembly GCF_000770305.1 of Erwinia oleae. Taxonomy (GTDB): domain Bacteria; phylum Pseudomonadota; class Gammaproteobacteria; order Enterobacterales; family Enterobacteriaceae; genus Erwinia; species Erwinia oleae. The sequence continues at coordinate 17,905 of NZ_JNVB01000066.1, read as the reverse complement.
ATTTACGGCTACTTGAATACGGAGCATGCGGCTACCCGGTTATTTGTAGTGATATTGAATGCTATCGTTATGACATGCCTGTAACTCGCGTCCGCAACAGATTTAAAGACTGGGCAGATGCAATTGAAATGCATCTGGACGATCGCGAAACATCATGGCGAACGGGTGATGCGTTAAAAGAGCTGGTGCTTAGTCAGTGGATGTTGACAGGCGAGCCACTTGAGCGATGGGCTAAAATCTGGCTACCTTAAAAGGGAAAATGGTGAGCATGCTCACCATTTTTTTTAACAGATTACTTGAAATAACGTTCTTTGACGCGGATTGCGCATTTAAAAGCTGCTTGCCTGCAAGCCTTTTACCGGGAGCAACTTGTAGAATAGTGAAGAGGATTTGCACCTTTATTACTTAATCTTATTTAAATAACGTATAGGATCTCCGCACATTGCCGATAACGAATGAATAACTTTCGATCGTGCTCCAGTGAGCATAAAACTGATAATTTCTGGGGTATCCCGATGCGCTTCAACGTTGATTTGATACCGGGCGATCTGCTGAGCTTTGAGGAGATTGCCCGGCGCTATGCGATCAAGTTCCCTGAAGAGAAAGAGCTGACGGCGCGCGCGCTGCTGAGTCCGTCCACCAGCTACCGTAATCTGGTGATCCGCGCCGTCTTCGCCAACGACGAAACCAACAGTCCGCTGGAAGACTTGCTGTTTATCTCTAATGATAACGAACGCAAAAATTACCTGCGACGCATGGAACATTACCTCAAACTGCAATTGCCGTTTTTCTATTTTCGCCGCACTGAGCAGGCAAAGCTGGAAAATCGCTGGAAGGTCATGGGCGAGAGCCGCGTTTACGCCATGCTCGATCCCGCGTCGGCTGCCGCGCAAAATTTGATCAACAGCCGCGGTTACCGGCTTGCATTGATGCGTCAGGAAGGCGAGGAGGGGCTGTGGCAACTCTTCGACCCGCAGGCGCACGCCTGCTTCACTGTTTCGCGCCGCATCCAGTTTATCGTGGTGCTGACCAGCCCGCTGCATAGCGTGCCTGCGGGCGTTATCGCCGGTACGCAGGTGGGCAGGCAGGTGAAAACGCGGGTCTGGCAGCGCGCCAGCCAGGCGGAGTTTGCGGCGGCGGTTAAGGCACGCTACGGCGGCTGCGTTATCACCGGCACGCCGCTGGCAGAGAATGCGCCGCATCCCTGGGTGGAAGCCTGTCACATTGATACAACGGAAAATGAAGACGGTTTTCTGCACGACAACGGCGTGGATAACGGTCTCTTTTTACGCAGCGATCTGCTGCGTCTTTTTATCAACCGCCTGTTGACGATCGATAGCGATAGCGGTGTCGTACAGCTGCGGCAGGGCATGCCGTTGGCAGAAGATCTCAGCGTTTCCTATCAGCACATCACCGGAAAAGTTTGCGCGCTCTGGCCACAGGTGCCGCAGGCCACCAGAGAGAAACTGCGCTTTTTGCTTTAAATCCCGTCTCCAACGGCGCGATGCGCCGTCTTACTTAAACAAAATGAAATAAACCGCCTTTTTTAGCGCTATTCCCCCAATCAAAAGTCCCTATAGAAACAGATAATCGTGCCGATAACTTAACTAACGCAGGGTAGACAGAGTGAACGATCTCTATACCGCCGATGGGGTGATGGACAAAAACACGCTGTGGCAGCGCTACGTACCGCTGGTACGTCATGAAGCGCTTCGCCTACAGGTCAGATTGCCTGCCAGCGTTGAGCTGGATGATTTGCTACAGGCTGGAGGAATAGGGCTGCTGAACGCCGTGGAACGCTTCGATGCGCTTCAGGGCACGGCCTTTACCACCTACGCCGTACAGCGAATCCGGGGCGCGATGCTGGATGAACTGCGCAGCCGTGACTGGGCGCCTCGCAGCGTGCGACGTAACGCGCGTGAGGTGGCTGGTGCGATGCATCAGGTCGAACAGTCGCTGGGACGCACCGCGACCGAGCAGGAAGTGGCGACACAGTTAAAGGTTTCGTTAGAGGAGTACCGGCAGATCCTGCTGGATACCAATAACAGCCAGCTGTTCTCCTACGACGAATTTCGTGAAGAACACGGCGACAGCGCCGAGCTGGTAACGGAAGGCCATGAAGAGGCGAATCCATTACACCAGCTTATGGAAGGGAATCTGCGCGAACGCGTCATTGAAGCGATTGAGGCCTTGCCCGACCGCGAAAAAATGGTGCTGACGCTTTATTACCAGGAAGAGCTGAATCTGAAAGAGATTGGCGCAGTGCTGGAGGTGGGGGAATCCCGCGTCAGCCAGCTGCACAGTCAGGCGATTAAACGCCTGCGCGCCCGGTTAACGGGAGCGCGCTGACGGAGTCAGCTTTGCACTCTCAACACCAACCGGGGACTCAAAAATGGCATCCAAAACAAAAATGAGGCCACTGAGCCGTTATTTGAAAGACTACAAACACAGCCAGAGTAACTGTTCGCACTGCGGCAAAGTGCTGGATCGTATGGCGTTGGTGTTTCGTGGTCAGATAATAAACAAAGAGGCTATTGCCCGGATGGATCAGCTGATCGACGATCAGGTCTGGTTAAAACTTCAGAATGAGCTGACGGCGCTTTGCCGCTTCTGTAGCGATATTTTCTGCAACACACATCCGAATTACTTCGATATTATGGCGTTTAAACAGTATCTGTTTGAACAGACCGAAATGAGCCACAGCACCATTCGCGAATACGTGGTGCGGCTGCGTCGGCTGGACGATATGCTCTCCGCGAAAAACTATCCGCTGGAGAAGCTGCGCGGCGGTAGCTGGCATGAGCGCCTGCAAGACGATCTGCCGGATGCGGGAAATAATAACTACCGCATTGCGCTGCGGAAGTACGATCAGTTTTTGGGTTGGCAACAGGCATAGGCCTGCGTGGGTGAAGACCTTTTTCGTTACTTTTTTGCCTCTCTTACTGTAAAACTGTAAGGATAATTCGTTGCCCTTTTCGGGAGGCCACATTGTCCTTACATCTCTTACACTCTTTTGCAAAAGTTGAACTGCTCGGCGCGCCAACGCCGCTGGAGCATCTTCCGCGTCTGTCCGACTATCTGGGGCGCGACATCTTTATCAAACGTGACGATCTGACGCCGGTTGCCTTCGGCGGTAATAAGCTCAGAAAGCTGGAGTTTCTTGCCGCTGACGCGCTGCGGCAGGGCGCGGACGTCCTGCTCACCGCCGGCGCCATTCAGTCGAACCACGTTCGTCAGACGGCGGCCGTCGCGGCAAAGCTGGGCCTGAAGTGCGTGGCACTGTTGGAAAACCCCCTTGCCACCGCTGCCGACAACTACCTGACTAACGGCAACCGTCTGCTGCTCGATCTGCTCGATGCGGAAGTGATTATGGTCGATGCGCTGCACGCGCCCGATGCGCAGCTGGAAGAGCAGGCGTCACGCCTTGAAGCGCAGGGATTCCGTCCCTATATCGTGCCGGTTGGCGGTTCCAACGCGCTGGGTGCGCTGGGCTACGTGGAGTGTGCGCAGGAGATCGCGCATCAAAGCGAGGGCGTGGTGGATTTCGCGGCGGTAGTGGTCGCTTCCGGCAGCGCAGGAACCCATGCGGGGCTGGCCGTGGGTCTTGAGCAGTTGCTGCCCGATACCGAACTGGTCGGCGTCACGGTGTCGCGCAGCGTGGCGGATCAGCAGCCAAAAGTCGTCGCCATTCAGCAGGCGCTGGCCGCCTCGCTTTCCCTCACCGCCGCCGCGCCGGTCACGCTCTGGGATGACTATTATGCCCCGCAATACGGCATGCCGAATGAAGAAGGCATGGAAGCCATTAAGCTGCTGGCGCGGCTTGAAGGTATTTTTCTCGATCCGGTATACAGCGGCAAAGCGATGGCTGGCCTGCTTGACGGTATTACGCAGAAGCGCTTCCGTCGCGACGGGCCCATCGCCTTTATTCACACCGGCGGCGCGCCGGCGTTATTTGCTTATCATCATTCGGTATAAATAAGAACTAAAAAGATGAGAGTGGCATCTGGTATAAACTCAGAGGGTCGAATAGATTCTTCGTGTCGACAACGTATTGCCGTGAAGCGATCGTTTCTTTCCGGCACTGACACAGACGGAACCGCCGTGTTCCAAATAACAAATAATACCGTGGAGCCATTATGAATTTTTCTTTGGTGCGTCGCCAACTGGTGATGGGCGTTATGTCTCTGGCGCTGGTCGCTGGTTTTTCTGGACACAGTTTTGCCGCAGATGAAAACCTGCTGAATAAAGTGAAGGAACGTGGTTCGCTGCTGGTTGGTCTGGAAGGCACCTATCCCCCGTTCAGCTTCCAGGACGAAAGCGGCAAGCTGACCGGTTTCGAAGTTGAGTTCGCCCAGGCGCTGGCGCAGCATCTCGGCGTTAAGGCCAGCCTGAAACCGACCAAATGGGACGGCATGCTGGCTTCGCTGGATTCAAAACGTATTGATGTAGTGATCAATCAGGTAACGATTTCGGACGAACGCAAGAAGAAATATGACTTCTCCACGCCGTACACCATTTCCGGTATTCAGGCGCTGACTAAAAAAGAGAATGCTGCCAGTATCACTAAACCTGCCGATCTGACAGGGAAAAAAGTCGGTGTAGGTCTGGGTTCCAACTATGAGCAGTGGCTGCGTGAAAACGTGAAGGGCGTGGATATCCGTACTTATGATGATGACCCGACCAAATATCAGGATCTGCGCATCGGCCGTACCGACGCCATTCTGGTTGACCGTCTGGCGGCGCTGGATCTGGTGAAGAAAACCGGTAATACCCTGGCCGCTGCGGGCGACGCTTTCTCGCGTCAGGAAGCCGGCGTGGCGCTGCGTAAAGGCAATACGCAGTTGCTGGAAGCCATTAATAAGGCCATCGCGGAGATGCAGAAAGACGGTACGATGGCGAAGCTGTCTGAGAAATGGTTTGGCGCGGACGTAACGAAATAATGCAGGAAAGTTTGCAACTGGTGCTGGATTCAGCACCATTTTTATTGAAAGGGGCGCTCTTCACGCTTCAGCTCAGTATCGGCGGCATGTTTTTCGGGCTGCTGCTGGGCTTTTTACTGGCAATGATGCGCCTTTCATCTTTCTGGCCTGTGGCGTGGCTGTCACGCATCTACGTCTCGATTTTTCGCGGTACGCCGCTGATTGCGCAACTGTTTATGATTTACTACGGCCTGCCGCAGTTTGGCATCGAGCTGGATCCCATTCCTTCCGCCATGATCGGCCTGTCGCTGAACACGGCGGCCTATGCGTCCGAATCCCTGCGCGGTGCCATTGCGGCCATTGAGCGCGGGCAGTGGGAAGCGGCGGCAAGCATCGGGATGACCCGCTGGCAGACGCTGCGCCGCGTGATCCTGCCACAGGCGGCCAGAACGGCGCTGCCACCGCTCGGCAACAGCTTTATCAGTCTGGTAAAAGATACCTCGCTGGCGGCAACCATTCAGGTGCCTGAGCTGTTTCGTCAGGCGCAGTTGATCACCTCGCGCACGCTGGAAGTTTTCACCATGTATCTGGCTGCTTCGCTGATTTACTGGGTAATGGCTACGCTCCTGTCGATGCTGCAAAGCAGGCTGGAAGACCGCGTTAACCGTCAGGATCGGGAGTCGAAATGAGTACCATTGAAGTCAACAACCTGGTTAAGCAGTTTAACGGACAGACGGTGCTGCATGGAATCGATCTTGAGGTGAAGGCCGGCGAAGTGGTGGCGATTATCGGCCCGAGTGGCTCCGGTAAAACCACGCTGTTGCGCAGTATCAACCTGCTTGAGGAGCCGGACAGCGGCACCATAAAGGTGGGTGACATCACCATAGATGCGGCGCTGGGCATGCAGCGTCAAAAAGAGCAGGTACGCCGTTTGCGTCAGCAGGTTGGCTTTGTATTCCAGAACTTTAATTTGTTTCCCCATCGTTCAGTAATGGAGAACATTATTGAAGGGCCAACCATCGTTAAGCGAGAGCCAAAAAGTGAAGCTGTCGCGCGCGCGCGTCAGCTGCTGGAGAAAGTGGGACTGCACGGTAAAGAAGAGAGCTACCCGCGTCGTCTCTCAGGCGGTCAGCAGCAGCGTGTCGCCATCGCCCGTGCGCTGGCTATGCGTCCGGAGGTGATCCTGTTCGATGAGCCAACCTCCGCGCTTGATCCTGAGCTGGTGGGTGAAGTACTGAATACCATCCGCGCGCTGGCAGAAGAGAAGCGCACGATGGTTATCGTGACGCATGAGATGAGCTTCGCTCGCGACGTGGCCGATCGGGCCATTTTCATGGACCAGGGACGCATTGTGGAGCAGGGCGATGCAAAAACGCTTTTTGCCGCGCCGCAGCAGCCGCGAACCCGTCAGTTTCTGGAAAAATTCCTTAACGCCTGAATAATAATAACGCCGGTTTCCCCGGCGCTCTCCCTCAGCATTACTGCTTCTTTAAGAGTAACCTCATAGTGTTTTTTCCCGCAAAAGGAAATAATTCGTTAAATTTTGTCATGTCTACTGGGTTAAACATATGGCGTCTGCCGAAAAAAAAGAAGTTCTATGGATTAATACGCTGAAGGGCGGGTGTATACTACTGGTGGTGCTGCACCACACTATTATTACGACATTCGCCCCTTCAATTCAGCATCTTACCGCAGGCATTATGCCCGCCGAAATGTGGGTGGCCTTTAATAAACACCTCTCACCATTACGTATGCCAGCTTTCTTTTTTGTTTCCGGTTTGCTGGCCGCCAGCGCCATTACTAAAAAGTCATGGGGTGAGGTATTTACTAAAAAGTTCAGTAATATTCTTTATCTCTATATTTTATGGGGCGTTATTCAGTGGGTGAGCATTCATAATATTTCTGCCAATCTGATTGGTGAAAAGCTCTCCTCGGCAAAAAATGCAGCCTATGCTGAATCACCCGTGGAGTTTATTAAACTTCTGGTAATGTCGATGACCAGCCTGTGGTATCTCTATGCATTGGCAGGTTATTTTGTGATTGCAAAACTGTTTCACCGGCAGAAATATGCGCTGTTGCTGGCCGCCGTTGCGGTGAATTATGCCACGCAGTTCAGCCTGATTCCGGGCTGGGGCCCGGCCAGCGTCTCGCAGAATTTCATTTACTTCCTGACCGGTGCCTTCCTGAGCCATCAGCTGGTTGAACTGAGCTTCCTGACGCGCAGAAATGCCCTGATTCTGGGGTCGTTCTTTGTTCTGGGGCTTGTTCACCATGTGGGGCTGGGACTGAATAAGAACCTGTTCTACTGTCTGCTCTCTATCGTATTTGGCATTGTTGTATGCCGTGCGTTGAACAACCGCTTTAATATGGGCTGGCTCAACTGGATCGGCCGCAATACGCTGCAAATTTATGTGCTGCATCGTATTTTTATCGAGCTGCTTGGCCTGACGATGCTGACGCTGGCAATAAAATACGAGCTGTTCAGCAATACCGCCTTCTCTGTTGCCTGGGCGCTGACGCTGCCGGTGCTGGCCGTCGCGTTCTGTACGGTGATTTCGCTGATGGTCTGGATGCTGCTGAATCGTGGGCCCGGGCGGGCGCTGTTCCTGTATCCGCGCCTGATGAAAAAGCCGCAGCCGGTGACAGAGGCTCCCGGCAATCACTAAACACTCCTTTACAGGGCCGATAACATCGGCCCTGATTATTTTTATATCCGCTGTTTTGTACCAGTAAATAATAAAAAAATTAATGACTTTATTCTTCATCCTTTTTATGACACATCAGCAGGAGTCATTTAATGAAGCCAGAAAATAATAAAGAGATAGCCTGGATTAACAGCCTGAAAGGCGGCTGTATAATTCTGGTCGTGCTCTACCATGTTGTGCTCCCCGGCTACGCAAATACCGTTGACTATCTTACTGCGGGAACGCTTCCGGCAAAGATATGGATCGCGTTTAATGACACGCTCTCGCCATTGCGTATGCCCGCTTTCTTTTTTGTTTCCGGACTTTTAGCGTCTGATGCGATAATCAATCGCCAGTGGAAACAGGTTTTTACCAGCCGGGTCACCAATCTTTTTTATCTCTATTTTCTCTGGGGTCTGATCCAGTGGCTGATGATTAACGGCGTCTCTGGCGAGATCATGGGCAAGCAGCTTTCCGGTAATCTCAACGCCGCCTGGGCCGCAACACCGGCTGAATTTATTAAGCTGATGCTGCTGGCGATGAGCTCGTCGTGGTATTTGTACGCGCTGGCGCTGTTTTTCGTGTTTGCCAAACTTTTTCACCGTTTCAAACCCGCGTTGATGCTGATGGCAGTAGGATTGAACTATGCCGCTATCTGCAACGTGATCCCTGGCTGGGGGCCGGAGAGCCTGTCGCAATATTTTGTTTTCTTCCTTTTTGGCGTGTTTTACAGCAGTACGCTGATACGCTGGAGTGAATGGCACCGCGGTAACGGATGGCGCTGGGCTACGTTGATTGCGCTGGCCGCCGTTCACGCGCTGCTCGGGCTACCTGAAAGCATCTTTATGTGCACGCTTGCCATTCTGTTTTGCATTGCGGCCTGCCGGCTGTTGAATCGGCTGTTCACCCTGCGCTGGCTGAACTGGACAGGTAAGAACACGCTGCAAATTTACGTGCTGCATCGTATTTTTATTGAGTTTTTTGGTATGTCCACCATTCTGTTCGCGACCGGGCACGACCTTTTTGCCAGCCAGGCGTTTTCAATGCTCTGGGCGGTGGCTTTCCCTGCCGTGATGGTCGGCGTGTGTATTGGCTGCTCCGTGGCGGTCTGGACGCTACTGAATCATGGGCCGGGTAAAGGGTTGTTTATCTATCCCAAACTGCTGCGAATGAAGCTGCACGGCTGATATCAGTCAAGAGTGACGCTTCATCGCATACATGCGCGTGGTGCTAGATTTCACAGGCAACGCTGTTCCAGACGGGCGACATTAAGGTTGCCGACGAGCCGGATCGCTGCCGCAGGGATGCGACAGCGAAGCCGCCGGGGAAGGCGCCCCGGTGATCAACCTTAAGGACGTCTTTCACGTAGCAGGTCTCAGGTTTTTGCTTTCAAACCTGTCTCAGCCAATCGTCATCAGACTTGCGTTCCCGCCCGCTGCGGCGGTATTGATACTCAGCGAACGCTCCAGCAGCAGACGCTCCAGCAGCAGGTTGGTTTCCCCGTGCGCAAAACCCTGCACCGACACAATTGCGCCATCCCGCAACGCAACCGCTTCACAGACTTCGCGCAGCCGATCCGCATCGCCATGGTAGATTACCGCATCAAAGTCGTGCTGCGCGTCCAACGGCTGCGCAGCGAAATCGATCCGCTTTTGCACCTCGGCGGGAAGCGATGTATGCAGCGCGCGATGCAGATCGTCATCGGCCCACAGCGCCCGGCTGCCCGATGAGGTCACCGCAGCCAGCTGGACCAGCGCATCCTCTTCGTTGTCCGCCAGACACAGCACGCGTTCGCGCGGCAGCAGGGTAAACGTATTGCGCTCGCCCGTTGGGCCGGGTAACAGACGAACCGTGCCGCTCTGCGTCAGGCTGGCGAAACGGTCGCACACGTCAGCAAGCTGCGGTCTGTCCTGCGCCCAGTCGCTCAGCGCCCGATGCGGCGCCAGCAGGGCGGTGCGCAGCGTGCTTTCCACCGGGCGCGCGCCGTCGTGCCTGTCGAGCGTCACACGCAACGCATCGTCGGGGCGCGAAGAGAGCAGGCGATAAAGATAGAGCGGTCCGCCTGCTTTCGGCCCGGTGCCGGAAAGTCCTTCGCCGCCAAACGGCTGCACGCCAACCACTGCGCCGACCATATTGCGGTTTACATATAAATTGCCCACCCGCGCGCTACCGGTGACCTGATTGATCGTTTCGTCAATACGCGTATGCACGCCCAGCGTCAAACCATAACCGGAGGCATTAACCTGTTCGACAATCGTCGGCAGTTCACTGCGTTTGAAACGCACCACGTGCAGAACCGGGCCAAAAATTTCTTTATCCAGCTCCGCCACCGCATTCAGCTCAATCAGCGTCGGCATCACAAAGGTGCCGGTCTGCCACTCTTTACTGTCCTGCGGATGCGAGAAGGCAGCCTGATACACCTTCATGCCTTTGTTACGCATCGCCTGAATATGCTTATCGATATTCTCTTTGGCCTCTTTATCAATCACCGGCCCGATATCGGTTGAGAGACGCTCCGGATTGCCCATCCGACATTCGGCCATCGCGCCGCGCAGCATTTGCAGCGTATGCTCCGCGACATCGTCCTGAATGCAGAGCAGGCGCAGGGCAGAGCAGCGCTGACCGGCGCTGTCGAAGGCGGAGGCGACAATATCAATCACCACCTGTTCGGTCAGCGCCGAGGAGTCAACGATCATGGCGTTCATTCCGCCGGTTTCCGCAATCAGCGGCGTTGGGCGTCCCTGCGGATCCAGCCGACCTGCAAGTCCGCGCTGAAGCAGCGTGGCGACGGCGGTGGAGCCGGTGAACATCATGCCGCGCACGCGAGGATCCTGAGTAAGCTGCGCGCCCACCGTTTCACCAGGGCCGGGAAGCAGTTGGAGAGCAGCGACCGGCACGCCCGCTTCATGCAGCAGCGCGACGCCTTCGGCTGCAATCAGCGAGGTCTGCTCGGCCGGTTTTGCCAGCACGCTGTTGCCTGCCGCCAGCGCGGCGGCGATCTGACCGGTAAATATCGCCAGTGGGAAGTTCCAGGGACTGATGCAGACCACCGGCCCCAGCGGGCGATGCGTCTCGTTATCAAAATCGTCGCGCACCTGTCCGGCGTAATAGTAGAGAAAATCGACGGCTTCCCGCACCTCAGCAATGGCGTTACTGAAGGTTTTACCTGCTTCGCGCACCAGCAAGCCGATCAGCCGCTGCATCTGTCCGTCCATTAATACGGCCGCACGCAGGAGGATCGCCGCACGCTCCTGCGGCGGCGTGGCGAACCAGATTGGCCCGGCGTTAACGGCGGCTTCCAGCGCGCGGGAAACATCGGCTTCGCTGGCGTACTGGACGTAGCCAACCACATCGCCAGGCTCGGCGGGGTTAACAACCGGCAGACGTTCGCCTTCCTGCCGTTCGCCATCAATAACCGGTGCGGCTTGCCACGGCTGCATGGCGCCGTTCAACAGCGCGCTGGAGAGCGAGGCAAGACGATGCTCGTTAGCCAGATCCAGGCCTGATGAGTTCACACGCTCGCTGCCGTAGAGATCGCGCGGCAGCGGGATCTTAGGATGCGGCAGTCCGACCGCGCCTTCGCGGCGCGCCAGTTTTTCCACCTCGCTCACCGGATCGGCAACCAGATCGTCGATCGGCAGCGTGGCATCGGCAATGCGGTTCACAAACGAAGTATTGGCGCCGTTTTCCAGCAGACGTCGCACCAGATAGGCCAGCAGCGTTTCATGCGTGCCCACCGGTGCATAAATGCGGCAGGGGCGGTTCAGCTTGCCTTCGGCGATTTTGCCGACAACCTGCTCGTACAGCGGTTCGCCCATACCATGCAGGCACTGGAACTCATACTGTCCAGGATAGTAGTTATTGCCTGCCATCTGATAGATGGCCGATAGCGTATGGGCGTTGTGGGTAGCGAACTGCGGATAGATAAGGTTTGGCACCGCCAGCAGCTTGCGCGCGCAGGCCAGGTACGAGATGTCGGTATACACTTTGCGGGTGTAAACCGGATAGCCTTCCAGCCCTTCCATCTGTGCGCGCTTGATTTCGCTGTCCCAGTAGGCACCTTTCACCAGGCGGATCATCAGGCGGCGACGACTGCGCTGCGCCATGTCGATCAGCGTATCAATAACGAACGGGCAGCGCTTCAGGTAGGCCTGAATAACAAAGCCAATGCCGTTCCAGCCTTCCAGTTCCGGTTCGAAGCAAAGTTTCTCCAGCAGATCCAGCGACAGCTCCAGCCGGTCAGCTTCTTCGGCGTCAATATTGATGCCGATATCGTAAGAGCGGGCCAGCAGCGTTAATGATTTCAGCGTCGGGTAAAGCTCTTCCATCACGCGCTCGTACTGCGCGCGGCTGTAGCGCGGGTGCAGCGCCGAAAGCTTGATAGAGATGCCCGGCCCCTCATAGATGCCGCGACCGTTAGATGCTTTTCCAATGGCGTGAATGGCCTGCTGATAGGAGAGAAGATAGGCTTTGGCGTCCCGGTCGGTCAGTGCCGCTTCACCCAGCATGTCATACGAATAGCGGAAGCCTTTCTCTTCCAGCTTGCGCGCATTGGCCAGCGCCTCAGAAATGGTTTCGCCGGTCACGAACTGCTCGCCCATCAGGCGCATCGCCATATCCACGCCTTTGCGGATCAGCGGTTCGCCGCGCTTGCCGATGATGCGGTTCAGCGAGCGGGAGAGATTGGCTTCATTGTGAGTTGAAACCAGCCTGCCGGTAAACAACAGCCCCCAGGTCGCGGCATTGACGAACAGGGAAGGGCTGCGGCCCAGATGCGACTGCCAGTCGCCGTTGCTGATTTTGTCGCGGATCAGCGCATCGCGGGTTGGCTTATCAGGAATGCGCAACAGCGCCTCCGCCAGGCACATCAGCGCCACCCCTTCCTGTGATGAAAGAGAGAACTCCTGCAACAGGCCCTGCACCATGCCGGCGCGGCCGGTTGCCCCTTTTTGGTGACGAAGCTTCTCGGCAAGCTGGTACGCCATACGATGGGTTTGTTCTGCCAGCGGCGGAGAAAGACGCGCCTGCTCCAGCAGCATCGGCACCGCTTCCGTCTCCGGGCGACGCCATGCGGAGGTCATGGCGGCGCGCAATACCGACTGCGGCAGAATGTGTTCGGCAAAATCGAGAAACGGCTGACGCGATTCCTCTTCTGCACGATCCTCGCTTTCCTGCGCCTGCGGGGTAATTTCAGGCAGCACGTTCCCTTTTTCCAGCTGTTCCAGATAGGTAAAAATCGCCTGTTTAATCAGCCAGTGCGGGGTGCGGTCGATTTGACCGGCGGCGGTGCGGAGGCGCTCACGTGTGGCATCATCCAGTTTTACACCCATGGTCGTCATGCCCATGCCTGAAACTCCTTTAAGAAAGCTATCAATGATGGCAAGCAATATCACTTAAGTTGCAACTTTGTGCAACCATGTTAAATGTGATCTGGCTTGCAGAGTAAAACCGCAATTTTCGCAAAGCGGCACGTTTATTGCTGCAAGAATCTCGCCAGAAGTGATCTTGCTATAACATCAGGAGTTACAGGGATTTAGCCGGTGCTACTTTTAAGAGTGTGATCCGGTGCAACCTGTCAGCACGCAGGCTGTGATAAAGCGTGAACTCGCTGTAACTCCTGTGTTAAATCATTGTGCACGAATGCGGTTTACGGCAGGATATCCCGCCTCAGGCGACAGGACGTGATGCCGCGATGTTCTCGCGGCCCCGGAAAGGTTAATCGGATGCACAATGCATCAACAATAATAAGTGGAGAACCTGAATGACAGTAAGCACACCCCTGATGGTGACCTTTTGCATCTATATCCTAGGTATGGTGCTGATAGGCTTTGTTGCGTGGCGCTCGACCAAAAACTTTGACGACTATATTTTAGGCGGGAGGAGCCTGGGAAGTTTTGTGACTGCGCTGTCGGCGGGCGCATCCGATATGAGCGGCTGGCTGCTGATGGGGCTGCCAGGAGCGATTTTCCTTTCCGGCATTTCAGAAAGCTGGATCGCCATCGGGCTGACCATCGGCGCTTACCTGAACTGGAAATTCGTCGCGGGTCGCCTGCGTGTGCAGACGGAACACCACGGCAACGCCCTGACGCTGCCTGACTTCTTCACCAGCCGCTTTGAAGATAACAGCAAGCTGCTGCGGGTTATTTCGGCGCTGGTTATTCTGGTTTTCTTCACCATTTACTGCGCTTCCGGCATTGTGGCAGGCGCGCGCCTGTTTGAAAGCACCTTTGGCATGAGCTATGAAACCGCGCTGTGGGCGGGGGCGGCCGCAACCATCATTTACACCTTCGTGGGCGGATTCCTTGCCGTGAGCTGGACCGACACCGTACAGGCCAGCCTGATGATTTTTGCGCTGATCCTGACGCCGGTCATCGTTATTTTTGCCGTCGGCGGACTCAGCGATTCGCTGAAGGTTATTGAAGCCAAAAGTATCGAAAACATCAACATGCTGAAAGGGCTGGACTTCGTTGCGGTGATTTCGCTGCTGGGCTGGGGACTGGGCTACTTTGGCCAGCCGCACATTCTGGCGCGTTTTATGGCAGCGGATTCCCATCGCTCGATTCGCAGCGCACGCCGTATCAGTATGACGTGGATGATCCTCTGCCTAGCCGGTGCGGTTGCGGTCGGATTCTTCGGCATCGCCTATTTCCAGAATCATCCTGAACAGGCGTCGGGCGTAACTGAAAACGGCGAACGGGTCTTTATTGAGCTGGCGCGTATTCTGTTTAACCCGTGGATTGCCGGGATTTTACTGTCCGCGATTCTGGCGGCGGTGATGTCAACGCTGAGCTGCCAGCTGCTGGTCTGTTCAAGCGCGCTGACGGAAGATCTTTACAAAAACTTCCTGCGTAAGAACGCCTCACAGCGCGAGCTGGTGTGGGTAGGGCGTATGATGGTGCTGCTGATCGCTGTCATTGCTATCGCGCTGGCCGCCAACCCAAACAATCGCGTGCTGGGGCTGGTGAGCTATGCCTGGGCAGGTTTTGGCGCCGCCTTCGGCCCGGTGATACTGCTGTCACTGATCTGGAAACGGATGACGCGTAACGGCGCGCTGGCAGGCATGATCGTGGGGGCTGCTACGGTGATTATCTGGAAACAGTTCGCCTGGCTCAACCTCTATGAAATCATTCCCGGTTTCCTGTTTGCCACTGTGGCGATCGTTATCGTCAGCCTGATGGGAAGAGAACCTTCAGTCGCTGCCCGCCAGCGTTTTGAACAGGCAGAAGCTGAATTTAATACGCACTAACTCCTCACGCCTGGCCGGTTATTGCACAACCGGCCTTACTACAATCCTTGCTCCAGTTCACGTTTATTAATGTGGTTCACTTCAACAGGTTTACCTGTTCAGGCATTTATGGGAAAGTGCCACAGTGCAGAAAGCACACTCAACCCGTCGGTTTTAAAATGGAAAGTTCGTTACATGGAGTAACACCGCTATGGACATGGCCAGATTCCCGCAAACTATTT
The DNA here is from genome assembly GCF_000770305.1 of Erwinia oleae. GTDB lineage: Bacteria > Pseudomonadota > Gammaproteobacteria > Enterobacterales > Enterobacteriaceae > Erwinia > Erwinia oleae. The sequence continues at coordinate 2,835 of NZ_JNVB01000066.1, read as the reverse complement.
TTACCACCCAACGCAAATTTAATGATTACAGCGCCGACGATATGCGCTATGGCGATATCTGCGAATCTTTTTTGAAACGCGAATTACGCCTCACGCATGTCTCAGATATTATTGATCCTTACACCTTAACGCGTCTGACCGCATTTGATAATCCACGTTCGCGATTTGCCGGTGCGTACGGCAACCGGCGGCGTGGTGAGAAGGTCAGCGTGCAGGAGTGTGCCAGACTGCTGTTTGAAGAGATGCAGGTCACGTCTTTGCCTTTTGCGCTGGTCGGGCCGCAGAAATATTTAATCAACCAGATGCTGCGGCATTTTCAACACTTTAACGGTATACCTTTTTTTGATGCGTCACTTAATATGGCATATGAACGGCAGATTTATAATGATTGTTCTTCTAAAAGCACCAGGCTTGCTATTTTTGAAGTTATTAATAATAATATTAATTACAATGAAAAAGGCCTTAATAATGAAGCGATCTACAAATTTAACGAGTTAATTTCCAACAGGGTTTTACCGAAATTTGACTCAATGATAATTGATAAAATTAATGGCATGGGTATAACTGTTCATGATGTGCATTCAACACGTATTGAATTGTTGAGCCTTGAAGTAAGTGATCGTAAGTGGCAAGCTAAAGTGAAGTATACTGCTCAGGATCACTTTGGTTTGGATGTCAATGATATTCGAAAGTTAAAATTCCATCAGTTTCAGTTTTTCAGAATTTGGTTTATTTTACAGCGCTATAATAAATTTGGTTTTCGTCCATTTTTGACGAACATGAATGCAATAATTAATATTGAGGGTGGGAAGTAATGAAAAAGGGAGGTGTGATTTTTATCATGATGGGTATTTTACTATATAGTGTCTGCTTGTGGCTGGACCATCGCAAGGTTAAGGTGGTCGCAGCGTTTCATGGCGACTATACCGCTCAGATACTGGTAGATAACTTTCCTTTTTCGGAGAAAGAAAAAATTAACTGGTGGATAAAAAACGGCGCTGAAATTCGAAAAAAATATCGTTTCCCTGCAAACAAGGTTAAGGGGGTTGAATACATCACTATTTTTGATTTCGATGAAGGTTATAAAGAACTCGGCAAAAAAGATCGACTCTGTTTTGATGAGATCTTACCACCAAAAAACTGCATTGATAAAAACATCCTCATGATGATCGGCCCTAATCTTGAGGGAGAGACAGTGTTTAAATTTGACCACTCAGCCTGGGTTGTAGATAAAAATGGAAAGTTAATTGAAACTAAATGATAGTTGCAAATAAGTCATGCCAGGCTGGCAGTCATCGTCATAACTGCCAACGCTAATGATATCGTTTAAAGCTTTATGAGTCGCCTGAAAATATATTTAAGCCATTAAGAAACCGGCTGCCATTATCGACAACCGGTCCATGCATTACGCCTTACCAAACGTCACATCCAGCTCCATAGAATCGGTGTGGCGCATTGGGTTCTGACCATTTGGCAGTTTATCGTCATCCGGATGCATATAGGTATCGCCGGTACCAAGCTTGTTGGTCATATATTCCCCGCCTTTTTTCATCGTATCGGTTGAACCGTCATACCAGCCGGCAATCGTTTTATCGCCTGCTGAATCTTTGCTCACGATATTGTCAGGTGCCTGATCGGCAATGCTCTTCTCATCGCCAATTTCAAATCCTTTACCATCTTCGGCATGGATGGCGGCATTGCGTCCGTCAATATCGCTGGTATTGACAAACCCGTTATAGAATTCAAGACGGCTGGCGCTGTCCTGATATTTGCCTTCAGAGTCCGACTGCTTCAGCACGCCGGTAAAGTCATTTTGATATTTCATTTTGCCGCTTTCGCCTGGTTTCAGCGTCATTTCGGCGACCAGCTTATTGTCCTTATCAAACTGGCCGATATTGATATCGTGATCTTCTTTATTGGTAATATCAAACGTGCGGGGGCCGCTGCCGGCGACGGTACCTTTATCGAAAACATTGGCTTTGCTTGCAGACTGGTTAGTGGCATCCGTCTCAGCGGATGGCGTTGCCGTTTGCGGCTGCGGCTGGGCGGTTGCGTTTGCTGGCGTTGCCGGCTGTTCTTCAGCCTGCGATGGATCGCTCATGCTATCAAAAGAGGCCGTCTGCGGCTGCGCGCTGCTTTCGCCCGCGTCTTTTCCGGCAGAGGAGGCGGCGTCATCGTTGCCGCCCTGCTGCATCATTTGCGCAAACGCTTTCATGATTTGGTTCACGAGGTCACTGACCAACTGGCGGAGATTGTCATCAACGCCCTGGCCGCTTCCTGCCAGACCGTCCTGCGCAGACAGGCTGTTTACGCCCCCCGCGTTGCCGTAATTTAACATGCCTGCCTGAGGAGAAGCGAAATTGATCGCGCCTCCGCTCAGACCCTGGTGATCAGCGCCCCCGCCCTGCGGGGTATTCAGCGAGTTGGAATCAAACCCACCGCCAAACTGTTGCGGCAGGTGTATTGGAGTCGGATTAAGCAGTTCAACGGACATAGGCGCTCTCTGAAGAAAAAACGGTCGGTGTCATTGAGTGTTTTAACCGCGGCGCTGGTTCCACCGGCGTTGAGAATTTTACGAAACCTGAGCAACGGGCCCGCCCGGCCTCGAGGGGTCAGTTTGGGAAACGGAAAATATTGTACTATAAGGGCTTCCCCGGCATGTCAAAGCCGGTATTTATGGTTTCTGTCTGCTCTTCAGTAAAAATAAAGGGGAGAGACTGCGGTACTATAAACGGCCATGATGAATCGTCACCGATTCGGGCCCTGATGAAAGACGCGCGTGAGGTTCTTGTTCGTTAAGCGGATACGTATATCCTGTACAATAGCCAGATAGGC
>NZ_JNVB01000065.1 GCF_000770305.1 Erwinia oleae | reverse complement strand
GCATCAGGGCGAAGGCAATCAGCGCAACCAGAATAGCGCCGAAAGCCGGCATATAGAGCGCGGCTTTCCAGTCGTTAAACCACGCCATGCCGAGCAGAAACAGTAGCGGAGGTAAACCCCCGCCGACGTTATGCGCACAGTTCCAGACGGAAACGATGCCGCCGCGCTCTTTCTGCGACCACCAGTGGACCATGGTGCGTCCGCAGGGCGGCCAGCCCATCCCCTGAAACCAGCCGCAGAGAAACAGCAGCACGAACATCACCATAATGCTCGACGTGGCCCAGGGCACAAAGCCCATAAACAGCATGACGGCACCGGCCAGGATCAATCCGGCGGGCAGAAACACGCGTGGGTTTGAACGGTCAGAAACCGAGCCCATGATGAATTTAGAAAAACCGTAGGCGATGGAAATGCCGGAAAGCGCAAAACCGAGATCGCCGCGCGAGAAGCCCTGTTCGACCAGATAGGGCATAGCCAGCGCAAAGTTTTTACGCACCAGATAGTAGGCAGCGTAACCGAAAAATATCCCCAGGAAGATTTGCCAACGCAGTTTGCGGTAGAGCGGATCTACCCGTGCGTCGTCGACGCGCGGCTGATGTGCCGCTGGCTTGAAAATACTGAGCATGTGGCCTCCAATGGCACGATAGTGTTTTATTTTTATGCGCCCTGCGGCGCGCCAGAGAACAGGTGAAGATGGAATGAAATGTTCCATTTCGCGCGCAGGATAAGTGAGAAGAAACAAAGAATCCGTGAAGAAGAGCGCAATTGTTACAGATTTATGACAGAGCGATCGTTTGTGTGTCGTATTTCACGAAAACATTTCACTTCTTAGCCATGAGAATGTGAGATTTATCACTATTGAGCGCAATCGTAAAAGCTCTGTTTTTCGCTTCTGCGCGTTTATGTTCTCAAAAGAAAGTCAGGAAAGGTTATGGTTTGCGCACTTGTCAACGAAATAGTTCTCTGCCGTTTGCCGGTTTTTGCTACTCTGTCGCCACTTTTCACTGGCAGGTTCTTCATTGTGACATTACTGATTGTCACCACAGTTTTGTGGGCATTTTCTTTCAGCCTTATTGGCGTCTATCTCGCCGGGCAGGTGGACAGCGTTTTTTCCGTACTGGTGCGGCTGCTGCTGGCGGCGGCGGTGTTTCTGCCTTTTCTGCGTGCCAAAGGCTATCGTCCATCGACGCTGATGCTCTATATGGCCGTGGGCGCGCTCCAGCTTGGCATCATGTATTTAATCAGTTTCGAGGCCTATCTGTATCTCAGCGTCTCGGAACTGCTGCTGTTTACCGTACTGACGCCGCTCTATATCACGTTGATTTACGATCTGCTGCGCGGGCGTAGCGTGCGTTTGGGCTACGCCGCCAGCGCGCTGCTGGCGGTAGTGGGTGCTGCGATCATTCGCTACGACAGAGTGAGCGATAACTTCTGGTTTGGCCTGCTGCTGGTGCAGTTAGCAAATATCTGTTTTGCCGTGGGTATGGTTGGTTACAAGCGGTTGCAGGAGACGAGGCCCATGCCGCAGCACACCGCTTTTTCCTGGTTCTATCTGGGCGCTGCGCTGGTGGCGGTGGTGGCGTGGTTTCTGTGGGGCAATCCGAACAAACTGCCTACCACCTCGCTTCAGTGGGGCATTCTGCTCTGGCTGGGCGTGGTAGCTTCCGGGCTGGGCTATTTCATGTGGAATTACGGCGCCACACAGGTTGATGCCGGGACATTGGGCATCATGAATAATATGCATGTGCCTGCTGGTCTTTTAGTTAATTTAGCCATCTGGCAGCAGCAGCCGCACTGGACAAGTTTTCTGATTGGCGGCGCGGTAATATGCGCTTCGTTGTGGGTGCATCGACGGTGGGTAATAAAATAAAAGCAGACGTTTAATAAAATCGGGAAATAAACAGTTATTTCCCGAAAAATAACGAATATTATTTAATCCATTCGTTAATTTTATCTACAATGCCGTCGAAAATATTTTCGACAAATGAGCCAACGCGATTACCCAGGTCTTTACCAACGCCAGTGAAATCTTCTTTGGTATACCCCAGTTCTGCCGCAGGCTTGAAGCTTTCAAAAATATTGCCGAAAAACGATCCTATAGCGTTACTCAGGGAATCCTGAATTTTACCTGCGCCATTTACCGCTTCGATTTCAGTACTTTTTAATTCTCTCATATTAAAATCCTTTTATTACTCATTAATTTCATTAAGAGGTTGAATACCTCGTCCGAGAGATTAATTTCTGACATTGTCAGAGTCAAATATTAATTTGGCAGCGCGCATGAGGAAACGGCTAATTAGAAATTATTCGATTTTTAAATGCATTTGAAATTATATATCAGGTGATATTTCACCACCTGATATAGAGAGAATTATGAAACGGCAGGACGCACTCTTTTCGTTAATCCTTTGAGGAAATTACGTAAAATCTGATCGCCGCATTCGCGATAGTTTTTGTGGCCCGGTTTACGGAAAATGGCCCCAATCTCTGCCGGGCCCACCGCAAAATCAACCTGCTTCAGGATGTCGATGATATCCGTAGTTTTCAGATCGAAGGCCACGCGCAGTTTTTTCATCATGATATTGTTGGTCATTTTGCGTTCGATGGACGGCGCAGGCGCGTCCTCGCTTTTGCCGCGACGCTGAAAAATCAGGCCGTTCAGGAAATAGCCCATAATCACGTCCGGGCAGGCTCTGAAAGCCGGATCGTCATCTTTCTTCAAAAAGCTGTGCACTTCCGCTTCTTCAACCTGGCTTTCTGCCAGCGCAAGGATCTTTACTATCTGAGCATCGCTCAGATCCAGCATATAGCGCACGCTGCGCAGCACATCGTTGTTTGTCATGTTTACCCGTCAGATAATGGTGGTCATCCGGGCATTATAAAGACAAATGCGTTGATAAACAGGAAAACCGCCGACGCGCTGCGGTCAGGTTTGGCTCTGCGGCAGGAGCGCGCCGGAAAGAGACGCATCGCGCACCCGTGGCAGATGTTCGCAGGCGTGCTGCCGCGCCGAACGGATAAACGCGTCCAGAACCGGCTGCCGCTGTTCGCCGTCGCGCACAGCGGCATACAAACGGCTCCACAGACCTTCGCCCGGCGTTTTTGTTACCACCAGCCCCTGATTTTCAAAGCTTTCCACCACCCAGTGCGGCAGGGCGGCGACGCCCATTCCGGCAGACACCATCTGGATCAGCAGCAAAGTATTGTCCACGCTTTTCAGCGCGGGACTGACGCCCGCCGGTTGTAGAAAGTGCCGCCAGATATCCAGCCGCTGGCGCTGTACCGGATAGATCATCAGCACTTCATTCGCCAGGTCTTCCGGTGAAATCTTATCGGCCTGGGCCAGTGGATGATCCGGCGCCAGCACCAGCCTCACTTCAAAATCAAACATCGGCGAATAAAACAGGCCGCTGCGCGGCAGAATATCGGAGGTCAGCACGATATCCAGTTCGCCCTGCTGAAGCGCAGGCTGCGGATCGAAGGTAACGCCGGATTTAAAATCCATCACCACCTGCGGCCAGCTCTGGCGGAAATTGTTCAGCGCCGGGGTCAGCCACTGAATGCAGCTATGACATTCTATAGCGATACGCAGCGTGGTTTGATGCGGTTCATGGCATGCCTGAAGCGCCTGCTGGATTTGCGGCAGCACCTGCTCGGCCAGTTGTAACAGTATTTCACCCTGCGGCGTGAAGCGCAGCGGCTGGCTTTTACGCACGAACAGGCGAAAGCCCAGACGCTGCTCCAGATCGCTGAACTGATGTGATAACGCCGACTGCGTTTGATGAAGCTGCGCGGCGGCGGCGGCCAGGGAACCGGTAGTTCGTAACGCCTGTAGCGTTCGCAGGTGTTTGAATTCGATCATGAGAGTCCTTCACATCGACAATGAACAATTTGCGCTTGTGGTTAGTACAGTACCTGCGGATTATAGATGTGTAAACATCTGGACGTCTAAAAGCCTGATTGCCACGACAACGGGCGGTAACTGAGGTAAGCACTGATGACTATTCTGAACCATACACTCGGATTCCCTCGCGTCGGCCTGCGCCGCGAACTGAAAAAAGCACAAGAAAGTTACTGGGCGGGCAACAGTTCGCAGGAAGCCCTGCTGGCGACCGGCCGCGAGCTGCGCACTCGCCACTGGCAACAGCAGAAGGACGCGGGTGTGGATTTGCTGCCGGTTGGCGATTTCGCCTGGTACGATCATGTGCTGACTACCAGCCTGCTGCTGGGCAACGTTCCCGCCCGCCATCAGAACAAAGACGGCTCTGTCGATCTGGATACGCTGTTCCGCATCGGACGCGGCCGTGCGCCAACCGGCGAGCCAGCCGCCGCCGCAGAAATGACCAAATGGTTTAACACTAACTATCACTACATGGTGCCGGAATTCACCAAAGGCCAGCAGTTTTCACTGACCTGGACTCAAATTCTGGACGAGGTGGATGAAGCGCTGGCGCTCGGTCACAAGGTGAAACCTGTTCTGTTAGGCCCGGTTACATATTTATGGCTGGGCAAAGTGAAGGGCGAGCAGTTTGACCGCCTGAGTCTGCTAAACGATATTCTGCCCGTTTACCAGCAGGTGCTGGCAGAACTGGCGAAGCGCGGTATTGAGTGGGTGCAAATTGATGAACCTGCGCTGGTGCTTGAGCTGCCGCAGGCGTGGCTGGACGCCTTTAAACCGGCGTACGACGCATTACAGGGGCGCAGCAAACTGCTGCTCACCACCTATTTCGAAAGCGCAGGCACAAATCTGAACACCATTCGCGGGTTGCCGGTGCAGGGACTCCATGTGGATCTGGTACACGGTAAAGATGATATCGTTGAACTGAATGAAAAAGTGCCGACCGACTGGCTGCTTTCCGTTGGCGTGGTCAACGGACGTAACGTCTGGCGCGCCGATCTCAGCAGTTGGTTTGCGCGTCTTCAGCCGCTGATCGGCAAACGTCAGCAGCTCTGGATCGGCAGCTCCTGTTCACTGCTGCACAGCCCAATCGACCTGAGCGTCGAAACCCGTCTCGATGAGGAAGTGAAAAGCTGGTTCGCTTTCGCGCTGCAAAAATGTAGTGAATTGTCGCTACTCAGTAAGGCGCTGAACAATAACGATCCACAGTCGCTGGATGCCTGGAGCGCACCCATTCGCGCCCGTCGTGAATCCTCCCGCGTGCACAATGCGGCGGTGGGCAAACGTCTGGCGGCGATCGGCGCAAAGGACAGCCAGCGCAACAGCAGCTATCCGGTTCGCGCCGAGGCTCAGCGTCAGCGTTTTAACCTGCCGGCCTGGCCGACCACCACTATCGGCTCCTTCCCACAGACCACTGAGATCCGTGGCCTGCGCCTGGACTTCAAACAGGGGCGCCTGGACGGCAGCCACTACCGCACCGGCATTGCTGAACACATCAAGCAGGCCATTGTGGAGCAGGAGCGTTTAGGGCTGGACGTGCTGGTACACGGCGAAGCCGAACGTAATGACATGGTTGAATACTTTGGCGAGAACCTTGATGGTTTTGCCTTTACGCAGAATGGCTGGGTGCAGAGCTACGGTTCACGCTGCGTTAAGCCCCCGGTCATTATCGGCGACGTCAGCCGTCCTGAAGCCATAACCGTTGAATGGGCGAAGTACGCGCAGTCACTGACCGACAAGCCGGTAAAAGGCATGTTGACCGGTCCGGTGACCATCCTTTGCTGGTCCTTCCCGCGTGAAGATGTTTCGCGTGAAACCATCGCTAAACAGATCGCTCTGGCGCTGCGTGATGAAGTGGAAGATCTGGAAAAAGCGGGCATCGGCATCATTCAGATTGACGAACCCGCGCTGCGCGAAGGTCTGCCGCTGCGTCAGTCGGATTGGGCAGCCTATCTGGCATGGGGCGTCGAAGCCTTCCGCCTCAATGCCGCCGTGGCGCAGGATGATACGCAGATCCACACCCACATGTGTTATTGCGAGTTCAATGACATCATGGATTCCATTGCAGCGCTGGATGCGGATGTGATCACTATTGAAACGTCACGCTCGGATATGGAACTGCTTGAATCGTTTGAAGTGTTTGACTATCCAAACGAAATTGGCCCGGGCGTTTATGATATTCACTCGCCAAATGTGCCAAACGTGGAAAGCATTGAAGCGCTGTTGCTTAAAGCCGCGCGGCGTATTCCTACAGAGCGCCTGTGGGTTAACCCGGACTGCGGCCTCAAGACGCGCGGCTGGACGGAAACGCGGCAGGCGCTGGCGAATATGGTTAAGGCGGCGCAGAACCTGCGTAAAACAGAAGCCTGATCTCTTGTGCTGTGTTGTACGAGTTGGGCGCGCTGTGCGCCCTTTTTTATTTCACGCCGTACTGGCGGAACCACGTCAGCATTCGCTGCCAGCCGTCTTTAGCCGATGGCTCGTGATAGCTCGGACGATAATCAGCATTAAATGCATGGCCTGCCTCGGGATAGACCACAATTTCCGATTTTGAGTTGGCCGCACGCAACGCCTGGCGCATGGTTTCAACGCTCTCCTGCGGAATGCCATTGTCCTGGCCGCCATACAGGCCCAATACGGGCGCATTCATATCGACCGCCGTATCAACCGGATGCTTCTGCTGCTTCAGCGTTTTTTCACCCGCCAGTTTTCCGTACCAGGCCACGCCTGCTTTCAACTGCGGATTATGTGCGGCATAGAGCCAGACGATCCTGCCGCCCCAGCAAAAGCCGGTAATGGCCATATTGCGAATGTCGCCATCGTTGCGTGAGGCCCAGTTAGCCACATGGTCAAGATCGGCCAGTACCTGCGTGTCCGGCACCTTACTGACCAGCTCACTCAACAACGTTGAAACATCAGTATATTCAGCAGGATCGCCCTGTCTGAAATAGAGCTCAGGCGCAACGGCAAGGTAGCCTTCCGCCGCCAGACGGCGACAGATATCACGGATATGCTCATGCACGCCGAAAATTTCCTGAACGACCAGAATCACCGGCAACGGCTCCTTTACATCGCGCGGTCTGGCGTGGAAAGCAGGCATATTATCGCCCTGCGTAGGGATAGACGTTTCACCAGACTGGATATCGGCATTATCGGTGATAATTGTGGTTGAAGCCGTGGGTGACACCGCAGCAGCGAACCCTGTGTTTTTTTGCGTCGTGTTATCGTCAGATTTCATTGTCCTCTCCGTGCAGGGATGCAATCAGCTAACTATAGCCAGGATTGGCTTTAAGCCGGAAAGCGCTTTTGTGAGGGATACGAGACGCTACGCAAAACAAGGAAAAAACGAGGCGCCGGAAAAATAAATTGTGATGAAAATCACTTTTTAATAAAGATTGGTCTGTAATTTTCATTTCCTAAGTGAGTTTGCTCACATAAAGGCTATCAGCTTTATCGTATCTTAGCGGCTTGCTACCCTTATCTTTTCGTTGCAGGAGTTTTGAAAATGGCTCAGTCAGACGTTTTTCACCTTGGGTTAACCCGGTCCGATTTACAGGGCGCGACGTTGGCGATTGTGCCAGGCGATCCTGAGCGGGTGAAGAAAATTGCCGCCCTGATGGACAATGCGGTTCATCTCGCTTCCCATCGTGAATTTACCACCTGGCGCGCGGAAATTGACGGAAAAGCAGTTATCGTCTGCTCAACGGGCATCGGCGGGCCTTCAACATCCATTGCCGTTGAGGAACTGGCGCAGCTGGGCGTGCGTACTTTCCTGCGCGTGGGCACTACGGGCGCGATACAGCCTGATATCAGCGTTGGCGATGTGCTGGTCACCACCGGCTCTGTTCGGCTTGATGGCGCCAGCCAGCACTTTGCACCGCTCGAATTCCCGGCCGTGGCGGACTTTACCTGCACCACCGCGCTGGTTGAGGCCGCAAAAGCGGCGGGCGCCACCACGCACATCGGTATTACGGCCTCTTCCGATACCTTCTATCCGGGCCAGGAACGCTACGATACTTTTTCGGGGCGCGTGGTCAGCCGATTCCAGAATTCAATGAAGGAGTGGCAGCAAATGGGCGTGCTGAACTATGAAATGGAATCGGCCACGCTGCTCACCATGTGCGCCAGTCAGGGGTTACGTGCCGGGATGGTTGCTGGCGTTATCGTTAATCGCACCCAGCAGGAGATTCCTGACGCAGAAACGATGAAACGTACAGAGATCGATGCCGTACGTATCGTTGTTGATGCCGCCCGTCGTTTAATCTAATCCTCAGGGGCCGAAGAGCATTCGGCCCTGCTCAACCCGTCACGCCGGCCGTTTTACGAGACGCGTCCAGATTCTGCATGAAATCAGCGCCGCTGGCGTTACATTCTCTCTTTTGTGTGGACATTCATACAGTACGCCTCTACCTTTTCCCGAAGAGAGCACAGGAAAGGAGAATGCGCGTGGACGCCACACTCATTTATGGCATTGGCTGCGGACTTGCAGGCCTGATTGCGGGCTGGCTGCTTGCCTGGTTTCGCGGCCAGCAGCGACATGAAACCGAACGTCAGCTACTCAGGCAGTCGGCTGAGCAGTTGCGTCAGGAGCGTGAAAGGCTTGAACAGCAGCTTAATGGTCACCAGCAGGCGCAGAAACAGAGTGAAATTGAGCTACGCCAACTGCATGGCGCGCTTGCGGCCGCACAGGAAAAGCTGCATCACCTCGATCACTGGCGCGGCGAAAGCGAACAGCTCACTCGCGAACTGCGTAACCAGCTTGAGATTAATAGCGCGCAGGAGGTCGAACTTCGCGAGCTGGCGATCCGTCTTGAAGAGACGCGTCTGGCTGCGGAAGAGAAACAGCGCATGTTGGTTAACAGTGAACAGCGGCTGAATACGCAGTTTGAAAATCTGGCAAACCGCATTTTCGAGAACAGCGGGCGGCGCGTCGATGAGCAGAACCGGCAGAGTCTGAACGGCCTGATAGCGCCTCTGCGTGAACAACTGGAGGGGTTTCGGCGTCAGGTTCAGGATGGCTTCGGTCAGGAAGCCCGCGAACGTCATACGCTTGCGCACGAAATTCGTAACCTTCAACAGCTGAACGCGCAGATGGCGCAGGAGGCGATCAACCTGACTAAGGCGTTGAAAGGCGATAATAAAACGCAGGGTAACTGGGGCGAAGTGGTGCTCAGCAGAGTACTGGAGGCATCAGGACTGCGCGAAGGTCATGAGTATGAAACGCAGGTGAATATTCAGCTTGAGCAGAAGGGTCGGATGCAGCCTGACGTCATCGTTCGGCTGCCTCAGGGTAAAGATGTGGTCATTGACGCCAAAATGACGCTGGTGGCCTACGAACGCTATTTTAACAGTGAAGACGAGGTGCAACGTGAAGCGGCCATCGGCGAGCATGTTGCCTCGATTCGCAGCCATCTGCGCTTACTCAGTCGAAAAGATTATCAACAATTGCCCGGTTTACGTTCCCTGGATTATGTGTTGATGTTTATCCCGATCGAGCCCGCATTTTTGCTGGCGATTGACCGTCAGCCGGAGCTGATTAACGAGGCACTGAACCAGAATATCATGCTGGTAAGCCCCACAACGCTGCTGGTAGCGCTGAGAACAATCACTAACCTGTGGCGTTACGAACATCAAAGCCGTCACGCGCAGCGGATCGCAGATCGTGCAGCGAAGCTTTATGACAAGATGCGCCTTTTTGTCGACGACATGTCTGCGGTGGGGCAGAGCCTGGATAAAGCGCAGGGCAGCTATCGTCAGGCGATGAAAAAGCTTTCCGAGGGGCGCGGCAATCTGATAGCGCAAACGGAAAGCTTCCGTCATATGGGGGTTGAGGTGAAGCGGCCAATTAACCCGCAAATCGTTGCTCAGGCAACGCCTGAACACCCTGCTGATATCGGTGATGAAGCGCAGGAAGACAGCTCCGATGTCTATTTCCTCAACGACGCTGATGCTGCCGGACGCGTCAACGAATAAGCCGCCTGGCCGCGTGCCTGGGCTGGATGACTCTGGTACACTTGGCAGATAATTGATTGCAGAGCAGGCAAAACAAATGGCAGATGAATCAAAGGACACCACGCATTTTGGCTTTCAGACGGTAGCGAAAAGCGATAAGGCCGAAAGGGTGGCTGACGTTTTCCATTCCGTGGCGGCAAAGTACGATTTGATGAACGATTTGATGTCGTTTGGTATTCACCGCATCTGGAAGCGCTTTACCATTGACTGTAGCGGCGTACGGCGCGGGCAGCGCGTGCTCGATCTGGCGGGCGGAACGGGCGATCTCACCGCTAAGTTTTCGCGCCTTGTCGGCGAAACCGGCGAAGTGGTGCTGGCGGATATCAACAGCTCGATGTTAAAGGTGGGGCGCGAAAAGCTGCGTAATAAAGGCATTATTGGCAACGTGAGCTATGTTCAGGCCAATGCTGAGGCGCTTCCTTTTCCGGATAACTATTTCGACTGTATTACTATCGCCTTTGGTCTGCGTAACGTCACTGAAAAAGAGAAGGCGCTGGCCTCAATGTTTCGCGTGCTGAAGCCCGGCGGACGCCTGCTGGTGCTGGAGTTCTCCAAACCGCTGCTTGAGCCATTAAACAAAGTCTACGATGCCTACTCTTTCCACGTACTGCCGCGCATTGGCGAGCTGGTGGCAAAAGATGCCGGTAGCTATCGTTACCTTGCTGAATCCATCCGTATGCACCCGGACCAGGAAACACTGCGACAGATGATGGCCGATGTGGGATTTGAAAATACGCATTACCACAATCTTACCGGCGGCATCGTTGCGCTTCACCGCGGGTTTAAGTTTTAAACAGGAATGCGAATGACCTTAACGCCGCTGTTAACTGCGGGGCTGGAAACGGCGCTGAATAAAATTCTCTACCGCGATCGCAGCCTGAAAGTGGCACGTCAGCGACTGGCGGGGAAAAGCCTCTGTGTTGAACTGACTGAAATCAGGCAGCCGCTAACCTTTGTTTTTAGCGAAAAACAGCTTGATGTGCTGACCGAGTGGGGCGACGTCCACGATTGCACGGTGAAAACCCGACTCTCGACGCTACCAAAATTGCGGGATCGTCAGCAGCTTACCAGCCTGATCCGCAGTGGCGAGCTGGACGTCACGGGTGATATCCAGGTTGTACAACAGTTTTCTGCGCTGCTGGATCTGGCCGAACTTGATCCGGCGGAGTATCTGGCGCCCTGGACCGGCGACGTTATCGCACATGGCATAAGCCAGTTGGGGCGTCGCGGTGTGCAGTTTGTGCGCGGAGACGTGCAGCGCAAGCAGGACTATCTGGGCCAGGCGCTGACCGAAGAGTGGCGCATTGCGCCAGGCGCGCTTGAAATGGCCTGGTTTGCTGAAGAAGTGGATGCCGTTGATCGCGCGTTGTCAACGCTGGACGCTCGCCTCAATGCGCTGGAGGCTAAATGACGTTTGGAGAAATTCGCCGCCTCTATTTCATCATCCGCGTTTTTTTAAGCTACGGGCTTGATGAGTTGATCCCCGTGATGCGCCTGACCGTTCCACTTCGCCTGTGGCGTAAAAGCCTGTTCTGGATGCCTAACCGACATCCTCAGTTGCCGCTTGGCGAGCGCCTGCGGCTTGCGCTGGAACAGCTTGGCCCGGTGTGGATTAAGTTTGGTCAGATGATGTCCACGCGGCGCGATCTTTTTCCGCCCCATATCGCCGATCAACTGGCGATGCTTCAGGATCGTGTCGCGCCATTCGATGGCGTACTGGCGAAGCAGCAGATTGAGCTTTCGCTCGGCAAGCCGGTGGAAGCGCTGTTCGACAATTTTGATATCAAGCCGCTGGCATCGGCCTCTATCGCCCAGGTGCATACCGCTACCCTGAAGGAAAACGGCAGAGAAGTCGTCATTAAAGTTATCCGGCCGGACATCCTGCCGGTTATCGTCGCCGACATGAAGCTTATTCATCGCATGGCGCGTTGGGTGCCCCGTTTGCTGCCGGACGGGCGCCGGCTTCGCCCGCAGGAAGTGGTCAGGGACTATGAAAAAACGCTGATTGATGAACTGAATTTGCTGCGCGAGGCGGCAAATGCCATTCAGCTACGTCGCAATTTCGATAACAGCAAGATGCTCTACGTGCCGGAGATTTATTCCGACTACTGTAGCGAAACGATGCTTGTCATGGAGCGCATTTACGGTATTCCTATTTCAGACGTGGTTGCGCTTGAGCAGCACGGCGTGAATATGAAGCTGCTGGCTGAACGCGGCGTGCAGGTTTTCTTCACTCAGGTTTTTCGTGACAGCTTCTTCCATGCGGACATGCATCCTGGCAACATCTTTGTCAGCTATGAGCATCCGGAAGATCCACAGTATATTGGCATCGACTGCGGCATTGTGGGCTCGCTCAATAAAGAAGATAAGCGTTATCTGGCAGAAAATTTTATTGCCTTTTTTAATCGCGATTATCGCAAAGTGGCCGAGCTACATGTTGACTCCGGATGGGTTCCGCCGGATACCAACGTTGAAGACTTTGAATTCGCCATTCGTACCGTCTGCGAGCCTATTTTTGAGAAGCCGCTGGCGGAGATCTCTTTCGGGCACGTGCTGCTCAATCTGTTCAATACGGCACGTCGCTTCAATATGGAAGTTCAGCCGCAGCTCGTGCTGTTGCAGAAAACATTGCTCTATGTTGAAGGCGTGGGGCGGCAGCTTTATCCGCAGTTGGATCTGTGGAAAACGGCCAAGCCTTTCCTGGAAGAGTGGATTAAAGATCAGATTGGCATTCCGGCTATTGTGCGGGCGCTCAAAGAGAAAGCGCCGTTCTGGGCGGAAAAACTGCCGGAACTGCCGGAGCTGTTTTATGACAGCCTGCGACAGCACAAGCACTTGCAGCGCAGCGTGGACAAGCTCACCCACGATTTGAAAACCGAACGCGTCAGGCATCACCAGTCGCGATACCTTTTCGGCGTTGGGGCAACGCTGCTGCTGACCGGTACGGCAACGTTGTTGACCCGGCCAGAGTGGGATCTCTTTTCGGCCGCGATGGTTGCTGGCGGCATCGTCACCTGGCTGATTGGCTGGCGCAAAACAGGCTAATTGTCATGAAAAGTAAATTGGCGTGGGCTGCACATCGTCATCGCGCCCGTTGCTGTTATATACTGCAAAATTGATTTTACAACGCATCAGAGGCTAATTATGGGCGGTATCAGTATCTGGCAACTATTAATCATTGCCGTGATTGTTGTTCTTCTTTTTGGCACCAATAAACTACGTGGGTTAGGTTCTGACCTCGGTTCGTCAATCAAAGGCTTTAAGAAGGCGATGAGTGACGATAACGAGAAAGACAAAACTCCCCGCGCTGACGATGCTGACTTCAATGCCAAACTGGCTGATAAGCAGCAGGCAGAAGCGAAGAAAGAAGACATTAAAAACGACAAGGTGTAAACCGTGTTCGATATAGGCTTTAGTGAACTGGTATTGGTGTTCGTTATCGGGCTGGTGGTGCTGGGCCCTCAGCGTCTGCCGGTGGCGGTTAAAACCGTTGCAGGGTGGATACGCGCGCTGCGCTCTATGGCGACCAGCGTTCAGAACGAACTGGCGCAGGAGCTGAAGCTTCAGGAGCTACAGGACAGCCTGAAAAAAGTGGAAGAGGCCAGCAAGAACAGCTTTTCACCAGAGCTCAAAGCGTCTATGGAGGAGCTCAGGCAATCAGCGGAATCCATGAAGCGCACCTGGCTGGGTGAAAATGAGAAAGCTGATGATGAAGCGAACACCATTCATAATCCCCTGATTAAAAATCCTGATGATGCGCATGATGGCGCTACGCCAGCGGCGGCCGAACATCAGTCGAGCGCGCCTGCATCTTCTCCGGCGGTTCCTTCCAAACCCGGCAGCGAGCCAGAGTCGGCGACAAAGGCGGAGCCATTGCTCTCCAGCCGGGCGCCAGTTTCCACCACTCAACCAGGCGATGAACGTTAACTATGGCTGTTGAAGATACCCAACCGCTGATCAGTCATTTGATTGAGCTTCGTAAGCGCTTACTAAACTGTATTATTGCCGTCGTCGCTATCTTTCTCTGTCTGGCTTATTTCTCTAACGATATTTACCAGCTGGTTTCCGCGCCGCTCATGAGACAGATGCCCGCTGGCGCCAGCATGATCGCCACCGACGTCGCTTCGCCGTTTTTCACGCCGGTGAAGTTGACAATGATAGTCTCTGTGTTCCTGTCGGTGCCGGTCATTCTTTACCAGGTCTGGGCATTTGTTGCGCCTGCGCTGTATCGCCACGAGCGCAAGCTGGTCATGCCGCTGCTGTTTTCCAGTTCATTCTTATTCTATATCGGAATGGCTTTCGCCTACTTTATTGTCTTTCCGCTGGCCTTCGGCTTTTTTGCCAAAACGGCACCGCAGGGCGTTCTGATCGCCACTGACATTAACAACTATCTCGATTTCGTGATGGCGCTGTTTATGGCGTTTGGGATCTCTTTTGAAGTACCTGTTGCCATCGTGTTGATCTGTTGGACCGGGCTGACCACGCCGGAAGATCTGAAGAAAAAGCGCCCTTACATACTGGTCGGGGCCTTTGTGGTCGGCATGTTACTGACGCCTCCGGACGTGTTTTCGCAAACGCTGCTGGCTATCCCGATGTACGCCCTGTTCGAAGTGGGAATCTTCTTTTCGCGCTTTTATGTCGGCAAACGGCGTCATGAGGATGAGCAGGAAGATACCGAGTGAGATAGCATCAGCATCTCACACAACACATCATCTTTTAACCGCCCGTAAGGGCGGTTAACGTATGGAAAATCCTATGTTTGATATTGGCGTCAATCTTACCAGCACCCAGTTTGCTAACGATCGCGACAAGGTGGTTAAGCGCGCAAAGGATGCAGGCGTCACGGGCTTACTGCTCACCGGCACCAATGCGCTGGAAAGCCAGCAGGCACAAAGCCTTGCCGCACGTCGTCCGGGCTACTGCTGGTCAACCGCTGGCGTTCACCCCATCACGCTGGCGAATGGTCGGCAGAAACGGAAGCCACTCTCAGACGTCTGGCCATCAGCGAACAGGTGGTCGCTATCGGTGAGTGCGGCCTTGATTTTTATCGTAACATCGCCAGCCCTGAGCAGCAGGCATTTGCCTTTAGCGCACAGCTTGAACTGGCGGCAGAGCTGTCGATGCCGCTGTTTCTCCACTGCCGTGATGCGCACGATCGCTTCATCTCGCTGTTGACGCCCTGGCTGCCGTCGCTGCCGGGCGCGGTGGTGCATTGTTTTACCGGCACGCGCGATGAGCTGGAGGCCTGCCTGCACGCCGGGTTGTATGTTGGCATCACCGGCTGGGTTTGTGATGAACGCCGCGGTGTTGCGTTACGTGAGCTGATGCCGCTGATCCCCGCCGACCGACTGCTGCTGGAAACGGATGCGCCCTATCTTTTACCGCGCGATTTGCGGCCCAGGCCCACCTCAAGGCGCAATGAACCCTGCTTTCTGCCGCACATTGTTCAACAGGTGGCTGGATTACGCGGTGAAGATAGCCACGCACTGGCAAAGCAGTGCGATCGCAATGCGCGCAGGTTGTTCCGGCTGGAAGAGTCAGTAGCAGAGCAGGGGATTACTCAGAGCTTCTGAAACTGCTTGTTGTCGACGCTGCGCATGATTTGCTTATTCAGCAACGTCAGCAGCAGCATCGAGCGGGCCTCGCCGTCGGGTTCGGCGAAGATGGCTTTGATGCCTTCAAATGTCCCTTCGGTGATCACCACGCTGTCACCGGGGACAGGTAGTTCAGGATCGATAAGAGAGGCTGGCTGCTCCGTTTGCAGGGCGGTAATAACCGCCTGCGAAACCGTGGCAGGTTGGGAGCCGAAGCGTACAAAGTGGCTGACGCCGCGTGTTGCGCTGATGGTGGTGGTATGAATCCTTTCCGGATCGAATTCAATAAAAAGATAGTTCGGAAACAACAGTTCACTGACCTGAGCACGCTTGCCACGAACCAGCTTCTCAATCTCAATCATCGGGCTGAGACAATGTACCGCCTGACGCTCAAGATGTTCCTTCGCGCGAAGCAGTTGGCCACGTTTGCAGTAGAGTAAGTACCAGGATTCCATAACGTCACTTCTTATTAAACAGACCGATAAGAATATCAAACTCGTGGTCAGAGTTATAGCCGAATCAAAAGGGCTGGCGGCGTGCGTGGCGGTTTTTACGGCAGACTACGCCGCCTCTGTGTTTATATCGCTGGCCAGAGGCTGCGGGAGGCGCAAAGGCGATCGCGCGCTCATCCCACCGCGAAAAACTAAGCACGCGGCCGGAATCCTCCCTATAATGGCCGATTCACTGATGTACTGATGGGAAGTCATGAAATACCACGATTTACGCGACTTTCTTTCTCTGCTTGAACAGCGCGGGGAACTGAAGCGAATTAAGCAAGAGATCGACCCCGATCTGGAAATGACTGAAATCGCCGATCGCACCCTGCGGGCGGGCGGTCCGGCGCTGCTGTTTGAAAATCCTAAAGGCTATAACATGCCGGTGCTCTGCAACCTCTTTGGTACGCCAGACCGGGTTGCGCTCGGCATGGGGCAGGAGGACGTCACCGCGCTGCGCGATGTGGGGCGCCTGCTGGCCTTCCTGAAAGAGCCGGAACCGCCGCGCGGCTTCCGTGACTTTTTCGATAAGATGCCGCAGTGGAAGCAGGTGCTGAACATGCCGACGAAGCGTCTGCGTGATGCGCCCTGCCATCAGCAAATCTGGCAGGGTGATGAGGTCGATTTGCACCAGATCCCGATAATGAAGTGCTGGCCTGACGACGCGGCGCCGCTGATCACCTGGGGGCTGACCGTGACGCGCGGCCCGCATAAAGAGCGGCAGAACCTTGGCATCTATCGGCAGCAGCTTATCGGAAAAAATAAGCTGATTATGCGCTGGCTTTCCCATCGCGGCGGCGCGCTGGATTTTCAGGAATGGTGCCAGCAGCATCCGGGCGAACGTTTCCCGGTTTCGGTGGCGCTGGGGGCCGATCCTGCGACTATTCTTGGCGCGGTGACACCGGTGCCGGACACGCTATCAGAATACGCGTTCGCCGGTCTGCTGCGCGGCACAAAAACCGAAGTGGTGAAGTGCATTTCCAACGATCTTGAAGTGCCCGCCAGCGCAGAGATTGTGCTGGAAGGCTATATCGAACCGGGCGAAATGGCGCCCGAAGGTCCATACGGCGACCATACCGGTTACTATAATGAAGTTGATAGTTTCCCGGTTTTTACCGTTACGCATATGACTCAGCGCCGTGATGCTATCTACCATTCAACTTATACCGGCCGACCGCCGGATGAACCGGCGATTCTTGGCGTAGCGTTGAATGAAGTTTTTGTCCCGATTCTGCAAAAGCAGTTTCCTGAAATCGTCGATTTTTATCTGCCGCCGGAAGGGTGCTCATATCGCATGGCGGTGGTGACAATGAAAAAGCAGTACGCCGGGCATGCAAAGCGGGTGATGATGGGTGTCTGGTCCTTTCTCCGCCAGTTTATGTATACCAAATTTGTGATCGTCTGTGATGACGACATCAACGCGCGCGACTGGAACGACGTGATGTGGGCGATAACGACGCGTATGGATCCGGCGCGCGATACGGTTCTGGTTGAAAATACGCCAATCGACTATCTCGATTTTGCCTCGCCCGTCTCCGGGTTAGGCTCAAAAATGGGTCTGGACGCCACCAACAAGTGGCCGGGAGAGACGCAGCGTGAATGGGGCCGCCCTATCCGTAAAGATCCGGCGGTGACGGCGCGCATTGACGAAATTTGGGATGAACTGGCCATTCTTGATGGTACGAAACCCGGCAAACGAATTTGACCCAAAGAGGGAACGCATGACAACGTTAAGCTGCAAAGTGACCTCGGTAGAGGCGATAACCGATACCGTTTACCGTGTCCGCATGGTGCCGGAAGCTGACTTCAGCTTTAAAGCGGGTCAATATCTGATGGTGGTAATGGATGATAACGATAAACGTCCGTTTTCGCTCGCCTCCACGCCGATGGAGCGGGACATTATTGAATTGCATATCGGCGCGTCCGAACTGAATCTTTACGCCATGGCCGTCATGGAGCGCATCCGGCAGGATCGCCAGATAACCGTGGATATACCGCATGGCGATGCATGGCTTCGCGAAGAGGACGAAAGTCGTCCGCTGGTGCTGATCGCCGGCGGTACCGGCTTCTCCTACACGCGATCTATCCTGCTCACCGCGCTTGCGCGTCAGCCCAATCGCCACATCGCCCTGTACTGGGGCGGACGCGAGCTCAAGCACCTTTACGATCTGGACGAGCTGAATGCGCTGGCGGTGAAGCATCCTAATCTGCGTATTGTTCCGGTTGTCGAGCAGCCGCATCAGGGCTGGCAGGGGCGTAGCGGTACGGTGCTGACGGCGGTGATGAATGATTTCGACAGTCTGGACACGCAGGATATCTATATTGCAGGACGCTTTGAGATGGCGAAAATTGCCCGCGACAGGTTCTGCGCCGAGCGCAGTGCGCTGGAAGATCGCATTTTCGGCGATGCCTTTGCCTTTATCTGATTATTCGTAATCCATCCCGCCCTGGCAAGGCGGGAAGTCTTCTGAATACACGCATTACATACGCTCAAAGACCGTTGCAATCCCCTGTCCCAAACCAATACACATGGTTGCCAGCCCAAATTGCGCGTCGCGTTGTTCCATCAGGTTGATCAGCGTGGTGCTGATGCGCGCGCCGGAGCAGCCCAGCGGATGGCCGAGAGCAATCGCGCCGCCGTTGAGGTTGACCTTGTCATCCAGCACCTCCATCAAGCCCAAATCGTTGATGCACGGGAGCGTCTGTGCGGCAAACGCCTCATTCAGCTCAATGATGCCGATATCACTGATATTCAGATCCGCTCTTTTCAGCGCCAGTTGAGACGCCGGTACCGGGCCATATCCCATAATGGAAGGATCGCAGCCGACAACAGCCATTGAACGAACGCGGGCGCGCGGTTTAAATCCCAGTTCGCGAGCACGCGATTCACTCATCACCAGCATCGCCGCCGCGCCGTCAGAAAGCGCTGACGAACTGCCCGCCGTTACCGTGCCGTTAACGGGATCGAACGCCGGACGCAGCGCGGACAGCCCGGCAGCGGTGGTATCCGCGCGGATCACCTCGTCAGCATCATAGCGCCTGAGTACGCCATCAGCATCGTGGCCATTGACCGGGACAATTTCCGCCGAAAAGCGCCCTTCCTGCGTCGCGGCCCACGCTCGCTGATGCGATCGCGCGGCAAATTCATCCTGCATTTCACGGCTGATATGATGCTGACGCGCCAGCATCTCTGCCGTGAGTCCCATCATGGCGGCCGCTTTGGCGACGGTTTTGCCGAGTCCCGGATGGAAGTCCACGCCGTGGTTCATCGGAACATGACCCATATGCTCCACGCCGCCGATCAGGCAGGCGCTGGCGTCGCCGGTCATAATGGCGCGCGCTGCATCGTGCAGAGCCTGCATCGAAGAGCCGCACAGGCGGTTGACGGTGGTGGCCGGCACACGATGTGGGATCTCCGCCAGCAGCGCAGCATTGCGCGCAATATTGAATCCCTGCTCCAGGGTTTGCTGCACGCAGCCCCAGTAAACATCATCGAGGTTTTCCGCTGCCAGAGCGGGATTGCGGCTGAGCAGGGCGCGCATCAGATGAGCGGAGAGATCTTCAGCCCGCACGTGGCGAAAGGCACCACCTTTGGAGCGACCCATCGGCGTACGCACGGCATCAACAATAACGACTTTTTCCATTTCTTTACTCCTCATGCCGTCTTCAGCGCGGCGTCGCTGATGGATTCCGCCGGGGGATACCAGCTCTCGCTGCGCGCGGCTTTGTCGGCGAGCGCGGCGGGCGGCTGGTACAGCGGGCCAAGATCGTGAAAGCGTGCCGTGTCTGCCAGGAAGCGCGCGTTGCCCTGCGTATCCAGGTAGCGCAAGGCGCCGCCGTGGAAAGGCGGGAAGCCGAGGCCGTAAACCAGCGCCATGTCCGCTTCGGCTGGCGTCGCGATGATGTTCTCCTCAAGGCAGCGAACCACTTCATTAAGCATCGGGATCATCATGCGGGCTACTATCTCGTCATCACTGAATACCCGCGTTGGCTGGCAGACGCTTTGCAGCATCTCATCCACCGCCGGATCGGGGGTTTTCTTTGGCTTACCCTTCGCATCGGTTTCCCAGCGGTAAAAGCCCTGTTGGCTTTTCTGCCCAAAACGCTTCGCCTCAAACAATACGTCGATCGCGTCGCGATACGCTTTCTTCATACGATCGGGGAAGCCCCCGGCCATCACGCGCTGCGCATGGTGCGCGGTATCAATGCCCACCACATCAAGCAGCCATGCGGGGCCCATTGGCCAGCCAAACTGTTTCTCCATCACCTTGTCGATTTGCCTGAAGTCCGCGCCGTCGCGCAGCAGCAGACTGAACCCGGCGAAATAGGGGAAAAGCACGCGATTAACAAAAAAACCGGGGCAGTCGTTAACCAGTACCGGCGTCTTGCCCATTTTGCTGGCCCAGGCGACCACCTTCGCCAGCGTCGCCTCGCTGGTTTGCTCGCCACGGATCACCTCCACCAGCGGCATGCGGTGCACCGGGTTGAAAAAATGCATGCCGCAGAAGTTTTGCGGACGCTGTAGCGCGCGGGCCAGTGTGCTGATGGGAATGGTTGACGTATTGGAGGCCAGAACCGTTTCGCTGCCGATATGTTGTTCCGTTTCGGCCAGCACGGCGGCTTTCACCTGGGGATTTTCCACCACCGCTTCGACCACGATCTCCGCGCGATCAAAGTCCGCATAGTTGAGCGTGGGTTTGATGGTGGCCATCACGCCCGCCAGCCGCATGCCGTCAATTTTGCCGCGCGCAAGCTGCTTGTTGAGCAGCCGGGCCGTCTCCGTCATGCCCAGCGTCAGCGCGTCGGCGCTGATATCTTTCATGATGACCGGCACGCCTTTCCACGCAGACTGGTAAGCAATGCCGCCGCCCATAATGCCCGCGCCCAGCACCGCTGCCTGCTTTGGCATATCGACATTGCGGGCCAGCGCTTTGGCCTTCGCTTTGACCGCCTGGTCGTTGAGGAAAATGCCCACCAGCGCGCGCGCCTCTTTTGACCCCGCCAGCGGAACAAACGCGGCCGTTTCCAGCCGTAGCGCTTCATCACGTGCCAGACCGGCAGCCGCCTCAATGGTTTTTACCGCCGCGAGGGGAGCGGGGTAGTGTTTGCCGGCGGTTTGTAGCACCATGCTTTTCGCGATGGTAAAACTCATTGCCGCTTCAATTTTACTGAGGCGCAGCGGCGCCAGCTTGGGTTGACGTCGCGCGCGCCAGTCCTGCTTACCGGCAATGGCCTCACGTAGGATTGTTATGGCGGCGTCATGCAGCCGATCGGCAGCGACCACCGCGTCAACCAGGCCAAGCGCCAGCGCTTTTTCCGCATCAACATCTTTACCGGCCGCAATGATTTCCAGCGCGCTGTCGGCGCCCAGCAGGCGCGGCAGGCGCACGGAGCCGCCAAAACCGGGCATGATCCCCAGCTTTGTTTCCGGCAGGCCGATGCGGGCATCGGGCGTGGCGATACGAAAGTCGGTCGCCAGTACGCATTCACATCCGCCGCCCAGCGCATAGCCCTGAATGGCAGAGAGCGTCGGTACCGCCAGATCCTCCAGGCGATTAAAAATGCCGTTGGCGAAACCCAGCCACTGCGTCAGTTTTTCCGGCGGCGCAGCAAAGAGAGAGAGAAATTCAGTAATATCGGCACCGACAATAAAAGCGGGTTTGGTTGAGCTGAGCAATACGGCCTTCAAATCGGGCTGCTGTTCCAGCACCGACAACGCTTCGCCGAGGCTGGCTACGGTTTTTGTATCGAGTTTATTGACCGAACCTGGGGCATCGAAGACCAGGCCGGCGATGCCATCCTCAAGCCAGCTTACGGTCAGGGTTTCGCCTTGGTAGAGCATGTGTGTCTCCTGAGTCAGCGATAAACGATCTGGTCATACCAGATGCTGGTGAGTGTGGAAGGGATGTTAATTTTTTGCAAACAAGAGTTTGCTGATTTGCAAACAAGATCACAGCGGCGGCAGGACGGCATCCTGCGTGAGGCTGTGATAAAATGCGCGCCATTCACGATTATGGAGTCATGCTATGGATTCGTTAGTCACGCTGTACCGGGAGCATCTCAAGGTCTTACAGGGCCGCGCCCAGCAACTGTTGGCTCGCTATAAGCTGGACGGCCTGCTTCTCCATTCAGGGGAGCTGCTGACGGTTTTTCTGGACGACCACCACTACCCTTTCAAGGTAAATCCGCAGTTCAAAGCCTGGGTGCCGGTGACCTCGGTGCCAAACTGCTGGCTGTGGGTGGACGGCGTCAGTAAACCTAAGCTCTGGTTCTATTCGCCGGTTGACTACTGGCATAACGTTGAGCCGCTGCCGCAAAGTTTCTGGACCGACGAAATTGACATTATCGCGCTGAAAAACGTCGACGATATTAATCAGCTCCTGCCCACGCAGCGCCAGAACGTCGCCTATATTGGCCCGGTGCCAACGCGTGCCGCGCAGTTGGGCATCGCCTCTGCGCTGATTAATCCGCAGCAGCCGATCGATTTTCTGCATTACCATCGCTCTTTTAAAACTGATTATGAGCTGTACTGCATGCGCGAGGCGCAGAAAACAGCCGTTGTCGGCCACCGCGCAGCAAAAGAAGCTTTCCTTTCCGGCATGAGCGAATTCGATATCAATATCGCCTATCTGGCGGCAACCGGGCATCGCGATACGGACGTGCCCTATGGCAATATCGTTGCGCTGAATGAGCATGCGGCGGTGCTGCATTACACAACGCTCGACCATCTGCCGCCGGAGCAGTCGCGCAGTTTTCTGCTTGACGCCGGAACGGAATATAACGGCTACGCCGCAGACCTGACGAGAACCTATGCCGCCAGCAGTGATAGCGATTATGCGGAACTGATCCGCGATATGAACACCGAAGAGCTGGCGCTGATCTCAACGCTGAAAGCAGGCGTGCGCTATACCGATTACCATCAGCAGATGCATCTGCGTCTGGCGAAGCTGCTGCTGAAACATCAGTTAGTGAAAGGGTTGAGCGAAGAAGCGATGGTGGCGGACGATCTCACCGGCCCGTTTATGCCGCATGGCCTTGGGCATCCGCTTGGCTTGCAGGTGCATGACGTTGCCGGTTTTATGCAGGATGAAAGCGGCACGCACCTGGCGGCACCCGCTCAATATCCCTATCTGCGCTGTACGCGCGTGCTGCAACCGCGCATGGTGTTGACCATCGAGCCTGGCATCTATTTTATTGATTCGCTGCTCGCGCCGTGGCGGGAGGGTAAGTTCAGCCACCATTTTGACTGGGCACGTATCGACGCGCTAAAACCTTATGGCGGCGTGCGTATTGAAGACAACGTCATCATTCACGAACAGCGCGTGGAGAATATGACGCGGGATCTGAAACTGGATTAATGGACGCTTACGACATTCCCGCTGAGGCGTTCAGCTTCAGCGAGGAGATCAAAAAAAGCCGCTTTATTACGCTCATCGCGCATACTGATGGCGTGGAAGCGGCGCGCGCTTTTGTTCAGCGGGTGAAAAGCGAGCATCCTGCGGCGCGTCACCACTGCTGGGCGTGGGTGGCTGGCGCGCCCTCCGATTCGCAGAAGCTGGGCTTTTCCGATGATGGCGAGCCGTCCGGCACGGCAGGGAAACCCATGCTTGCTCAGCTAATGGGTAATCATATCGGCGAGACGGCCGTAGTGGTGGTGCGCTACTACGGCGGTATTCAGTTGGGCACCGGCGGGCTGGTTAAAGCTTACGGCGGCGGCGTTCAGCAGGCGTTGAAGCTGTTGCCGCGTCGACAAAAAGTGCCCATGCTGAATTTTTCTCTTGTCTGTGACTACGCGCAGTTTGCCGATATTGAAAGAATGATAGTCCGCTTCAGCGGGCAGCTATTACAGCGTGAATATTCACAGGTTGTCGCGCTTACGCTGGCTCTGCCGCATGCGCAGGTTGACGGGTTTACGCAGAATCTTAATGATTTCAGCAAAGGGGCGCTTCGGCTGTCTTCGCTTTAATCACTTCGTTATTGTCAGGAAAGGAACGGCTGAATGCATTTTCGCACCATTACCCGCATCGTCGGTTTGCTCATCATCCTGTTCTCCGGAACGATGATTCTCCCCGGCCTGGTGGCATTGATTTACCGTGATGGTGCGGGCCGCGCGTTCACCCAAACCTTTTTTATGGCGCTGCTGATTGGCTCGCTGCTGTGGTGGCCCAACCGCAGACAGAAAAAAGAGCTCAAGCCGCGCGAGGGTTTTTTGATTGTGGTGCTGTTCTGGACCGTGTTGGGCAGCGTCGGGGCCATGCCGTTTATTTTTGCCGAACATCCCAATCTCTCGCTCACCGATGCGTTTTTCGAGTCTTTTTCCGGCCTGACAACAACCGGTGCGACCACGCTGACAGGCCTTGATTCACTGCCGAAGGCGATTCTGTTTTATCGCCAAATGTTGCAGTGGTTGGGCGGCATGGGGATCATCGTGCTGGCGGTAGCGATATTGCCGATTCTGGGCGTGGGCGGGATGCAGCTCTATCGCGCCGAAATGCCCGGCCCGCTGAAAGATAACAAAATGCGCCCGCGCATCGCTGAAACGGCGAAAACGCTCTGGCTTATCTATGTTTTGCTTACCGTGGTCTGCATGATCGCGTTGTGGCTGGCGGGAATGCCGCTGTTTGACGCCATCGGTCATAGCTTCTCCACTATCGCCATCGGCGGATTTTCAACGCACGATGCCAGTATCGGCTATTTTAACAGCCCGACAATCAACACGATCATCGCCGTTTTTCTGCTGATCTCCGGCTGTAATTATGGTTTGCACTTTACGCTGCTCAGCGGCCGTAACCTGCGCGTTTACTGGCGCGATCCCGAATTTCGTATGTTTATCGGCGTTCAGTTCACGCTGGTCATGGTGTGTACGCTGGTGCTGTGGCTGCATAACGTTTATGCAAGCGGTATGCAGACGCTGAATCAGGCGTTCTTCCAGGTGGTTTCGATGGCGACAACCGCCGGTTTCACCACCGACAGCATCTCGCGCTGGCCACTCTTTTTACCCGTACTGCTTCTCTGCTCCGCTTTTATCGGCGGATGCGCAGGATCGACCGGCGGCGGCCTGAAAGTGATCCGCATCCTGCTGCTGTTCAAACAGGGCTCGCGTGAGTTAAAAAGGCTGGTCCATCCAAATGCGGTTTACACTATCAAGCTGGGGCAGCGCGCGCTGCCTGAGCGCATTCTTGAAGCGGTATGGGGATTTTTCTCGGCCTATGCGCTGGTTTTTTTATTGAGCATGCTGGCGATTATCGCCACCGGCGTTGATGACTTTTCTGCGTTTGCCGCTGTGGCGGCCACGTTGAATAACCTTGGACCCGGACTGGGCGTAGTGGCAGACAACTTCACTACGATGAATGATATGGCGAAATGGATTTTGATCCTGACCATGCTGTTTGGTCGTCTTGAGGTCTTTACGCTGTTAGTCCTGTTCACGCCGACGTTCTGGCGTGAGTAAAAATTGGTACTGTTATGAAAGCGTTGATTATTTTTTCCAGCCGTGACGGCCAGACCCGCGAAATAGCGGCTTATATCGCCAGTCAGCTTAAGGGCCGCCAGGAGTGCGAGCTCGTTAACGTGCTCCATGCGACGCATATAGACTGGTCGCACTACGATCGCGTACTGATTGGCGCTTCCATCCGCTATGGGCATTTCCATCCGCAGGTCACGAAATTCATTAAGCACCATCTCAGCGAACTGAAACAGCGGCCCGGCGGTTTTTTCTCGGTTAACCTGACGGCAAGAAAACCGGAAAAGCGTTCGCCGCAAACCAACGCCTATACCCGCAAGTTTCTGCTTCAGTCTCCCTGGGAGCCGGATTGCTGTGCGGTGTTTGCTGGCGCGCTGCGCTATCCGCGTTATGGCTTTTTCGATCGCATCATGATTCAGCTTATTATGCGGATGACCGGCGGCGAAACGGATGCCAGTAAAGAAGTTGAGTATACCGATTGGGCGCAGGTCGCCCGATTTGCCGGCGAATTTGCTGAATTAACCCGCAAAACGAAGTAAAAAAAGGCGTTTTGTTGATAAATAACGCGGTTGATTATTTTTTTCGAATAAACACTTGTCAGGCGTCAGGAAGTCCCTATAATGCGCCACCACTGACACGGAACAACGGCTTAACGGTCGCCGGTTCAGGAAGAGAAAAGAGAAAAAACTCTTGACTCTTCAGCGGGAAAGCGTATTATCTGCACCCCGCGCCACACGAGATATGTGGCACTGCTCTTTAACAATTTATCAGACAATCTGTGTGGGCACTCGCAGGATTGATATCACAGCCTTCGGGCAGATGAACTATCAAGTCTTTGTTGAGTGAACACGTAATTCATTACGACGTTTTAATTCACAGAGCATCGCCATCCACGTGATGGAAAATCAGACTTTAATTGAAGAGTTTGATCATGGCTCAGATTGAACGCTGGCGGCAGGCCTAACACATGCAAGTCGAACGGTAGCACAGAGGAGCTTGCTCCTCGGGTGACGAGTGGCGGACGGGTGAGTAATGTCTGGGGATCTGCCCGGTAGAGGGGGATAACCACTGGAAACGGTGGCTAATACCGCATAATCTCGCAAGAGCAAAGTGGGGGACCTTCGGGCCTCACAC
>NZ_JNVB01000064.1 GCF_000770305.1 Erwinia oleae | reverse complement strand
GCTGACGACAGAAAGAGAGGTAGTCCAGCGTGGCTTCAGGTCGGGTGAAGTCAATCAGTACGTCAAAGTCCGATGCGACCGCAGGCAGATTATCAACGATACGAACGCCACACGCACCGCTGCCTGCCAGTTCACCCGCATCCGCGCCAACAAGCGACGAGCCACGTTTTACCACCGCTGCGCCAAGCCCGACGCCTTTCGTCTCTGCCACTGCCTGTAACAGCTGACGCCCCATCCGGCCGTCTGCGCCCACGATGGCAATGCGAATTGTTTTATCATTCATGATATATCTCTGAGTTGATTCTCCAGCCACCTACTGCGAGAAGAATAAAGGCAATCCCTAATGAAAACATTTAACGCGCCTTTAAAGCCAGCGGAAAAGCGCGACCATTAATATTTACCATCAAATCCACCCTGCTATTAACAGGATGGATTAACGCTTTTATTGCTCAGGGACTATACCTGACCAAAACCACATGACTCGCGTACCACTAACGCAGGCGGCAAAATAATACGTTTTGGCGGCTCGTCATTACCCTGAATGCGGCTGTAAAGCAGCTCACCCGCTTTACGGCCTATCTCTTTCGCCGCGACGGAGATTGTGGTCAGCCCAGGCTGCACCAGCGATGCTTCGGTAATGTCATCGAAGCCGACCAGTGCAAAATCTTTACCGGGTATGCGCCCCAGCTTACGCAGTGTCTGCATTACCCCCAGCGCAACAATATCCTGATAACAAACGGCAGCGGTAATCTGTGGAAAGCGTCGGAACAGCGCTTCAGAGACACGCGCGCCGTCGCTTTGCGATGCCTGAGACGTGACGATCCACTCACTGACTGGCGTAATATTCTGCTCCAGCAGCCTGCTTGTATAGCCGCCAATACGTCGGGCGCGACTGGTTGATCCCTCGCTGCCGCCAATAAACGCGATGTGCCGGTGGCCCAGATGCAATAAATGCCGCGTCGCAAGCTGAGCCCCCATAAAATTATCGGTACCAACAAAATCAAAATCTACGTCATCAAGCGGGCGCACCACCATAATTGTAGGGATGTTGCGTCGCTTCAGCGTTTCAAAAAAGAGCGGGGCCGTTCCTCTCGCGGCACAGAGCAGCATGCCACAGGCGTTATTACGCATCAGGGAATCAACAAATTTTTGCTGGCGCTCGCCGGATTCTTCGCTGTTTGCCAGAAACAACAGCAAATTATGGCGCTCAATCTCATGGCTCAGACCGGCAGTCATTTCGCTGTAAAAAGGGTTAGTAATGTCGTGCAGCAACAGTCCCACCTGATTACTGGTGCGATTTCGTAAATTCGCTGCCGTTTGGTTATAGACATAGCCCATTTCATCCAGCGTATGCAAAACCCGTTGTCTTGTGGCAACAGATATGCGCCCCTGATTGCGCAGCACCATTGAGACCGTTGCGGTTGAAACACCGGCCCGTTCAGCTACCTGCGCAAGCGTTACGGAAGTCATTTAATACCTCATTGCGATCGGATCTGACTTTAGGTTAATCGAATAATCAAATTTATACTTATCTCTTTGTGAAAAACCTCACAATCAGCAGAGAAATCGCCATAAATTACTGAAAATCTAGTGGTTAATCGCATATACCACGCTTTTAAAATTCGGTTAATCGATTAATCTAAAGTAAGTCCAACAGGGAGCGTGTAATGAAAAATAGTGCTTACGATAAGTATCCCGAAGTTCGCATTAGCGGCTTTGAGAATCATGCCTGGCGCGGCTGGTCAGCTATCAGAGAGCGTATAGCTGAGCAGTGTGCACAGCGAAAACGAAATGTGCTGGTTATCGATTGCTATCCTGGCGTCCGCCTTGATGAAATAGTGAGCCAGCTTATCGAGCATCTCGCTCCGGTGCAGGTTATCAATGCAGAAGAGGCTCGCCTCAATGAAGCCAGCCTGCATGACATGCTGGCGTATAACCTGACCGGCGACCGGGTCTTCGGCGTGCTCTCCTGCCACCAGCTCAGGGGTTTCTTCTGTGCTGAGAGGTTGACACAGCTTCAACAGAAAACAGAAGCGGTGCAGGAGGGGTTGGTGGTTATCTATGGCTCAGGCGCAGCGCTTGTTCATCCCGGCGATGTGCTGGTTTATGCCGACCTGACACGATGGGAGATTCAGCAACGGTTCCGCACCGGCGAATCAGGTAACTGGGGTGCCGACAACGCGCAGGAAGATCTTTTGCGTCGTTACAAGCGCGCTTTCTTTATAGAGTGGCGTGTGTTTGATCGCTACAAAACGCCGCTGCTTCAGCGTGCTGACTTTCTGCTTGATACCAATCAGCAGAACGATCCCGCATTGATCACCGGCACGGCGCTGCATGAGGCGCTGCGGCAAACCACGCAGCGGCCGTTTCGCGTGATGCCCTTCTTCGACCCCGGCGTCTGGGGCGGCCAGTGGATGAAAAACACCTTTGATCTCGATCCTTCACAGCCAAACTACGCATGGTGTTTTGACTGTGTGCCCGAGGAGAACAGCCTGTTACTCCGTGTTGGTGAGGTGCGGATCGAGATCCCCTCACAGGATCTGGTACTGCTGTACCCGCGTTCGCTATTGGGCGAAAAAGTCTACGCGCGTTTTGGTGCCGAATTTCCAATCCGCTTCGATTTTCTCGACACCATTGGCGGTCAGAACCTGAGCCTCCAGGTACATCCTCTGACCGACTATATCCAGCAAAATTTTGGTATGCACTATACCCAGGACGAAAGCTACTACCTGCTGGCGGCGGAACCGGACGCCACGGTACTTCTCGGTACCAAAACCGGTATCGATCCGCAGGAAATGCTGGACGATCTGGCGCGCGCGCAGCGAGGTGAGAAGGCCTTTGATGATGAAAAATTTATTAATCGCTTTCCGGCGCGCAAGCACGATCACTTCCTGATCCCGGCGGGCACCGTTCACTGCTCAGGCCAGGGCGCGGTGGTGCTGGAAATCAGCGCGACGCCCTACATCTTCACCTTCAAACTTTGGGACTGGGGAAGAGAGGGATTGGACGGACTGCCGCGTCCGGTACATCTGGAACATGGTGCGCAGGTTATCGACTGGCAGCGGGATACACAATGGGTCAGCGAGCATCTGGTAAATCGTTTCGAGCAGGTCGCCGAAGGTGACGGCTGGCGAGAAGAGCGCACCGGGCTGCATGCGTGCGCATTTATCGAAACCCGTCGCCACTGGTTCAGCAAGCCGGTCACGCATCATACCAACGGCGGCGTCAACGTACTTAATCTGATTGAGGGCAGCGAGGCACTGGTGGAAAGCCCACGTAATGCCTTTGCGCCTTTCCTCGTCCACTATGCCGAAACCTTTATTGTTCCGGCAGCGGTAGGCGAGTACCGCATTTCACCTTTTGGCAGCAGCACCGGAAAGCAGATCGCCACCATGAAAGCCTGGGTAAGGGGATAAATATGATTACTGTGATTCTTGCCACACATGGCCCGCTGGCAGAGGCGCTTTTAGCCAGTGCACGTATGGTCTATGGCGAACTGCCACACGTTTTCCCGGTCACGCTGGGGGAAACCAAAGGCATCAACGATTTTCGCGACGAGTTCGCCGCCGTGCTGCATCAGGCTGGCAAAGGGGCCGATGGCGTATTAGTACTCTGCGATCTTCAAAGCGGCACGCCGTGGAACGTCGCCTGCCATCATGCTTTCAACGCTGAGACGTCACCGCCTATGGCAATACTGAGCGGGGTTAATTTTCCTATGCTGCTGGAAAGCGACGATCTGAAAGCGATGACCAACGTTGATCAGGCCGCCGCCAGGCTTTTAGTGCTGGCGAAAGAGGCAACCGTGCACGCCCGACGGGTTGAAGCCGCGCAATCTGAGGATTTTTAAGAGGTCACTATGAGCATTTCTTTTGTACGCATCGACGACCGCGTGATCCACGGACAGCTTGTTACCCGCTGGGCGAAAGAGTTGCCGTGCGATGGCATCATTGCGATTGATGACGCCGTTGCCGCCGACCCGCTGCTCTCATCGGTGATGAAAGGCGCGGTGCAGGACATCAAAGTCTGGCTGTTTGATACCGCGACGGCAATTGAAAAACTGCCCAAAATTATCGCCAGCGAGAAACGTTACTTCGTGATTGGTAAATCGCCGCTCACCCTGAAGCGCATTGAGGAAGCGGGCATCAGTCTGCAAAACGCGAATAAAAAAATTAACGTTGGGCCGCTCAGCACCCGCGCCCATACCACCACCATCGGGCCTAACCAGGCCGTCACAGCAGACGAAGCGGCGGCATTTGACTACCTTGCGCAGTGCGGTCACCAGATTGAGTTTCGTCTGGTGCCCGACGCCGGTAGCGTTAGCTGGCAGGATGCCCGGCAGAAAATAAAGTAAGGAGGACGTCATGGCTTTTGAAGCGATACTCATCGGCATTCTTTGTTACCTTGGCGCGCTCAGCTCTCCCTGGCTTATGGGTGTTACCGGCGGCTGGTATCTGCTATCCCGCCCGCTGGTGTCGGGCATGCTGGTCGGCGTGATCCTCGGCGATGTGCAAACCGGCATCATCGTTGGCGTGGCGGTGCAGGCGGTTTACATTGCGATGGTGACGCCCGGCGGCGCGATGCCCGCCGACCTGAATTTTGTCGCCTTCCCCGCTATCGCGCTGGGCATTCTCTCTGATAAAGGGCCGGAAGTGGCGGTAGCGTTGGCCGCCACTATCGGTATCGCCGGTACGGTGCTCTTTAATGCCATGCTGGTGCTGAACTCATGGTGGAACCATCGCGCAGACGTGGCGCTGGAAAAAGGTGACGAGCGCGGTGTTTACCTCAACAGCGCCATCTGGCCGCAGGTCACCAACTTTCTGATGCGCTTCATTCCTACCTTCATCGCGGTCTATTACGGCGCACGCTATATCAACGGCTTTATGGAGAGTTTGCCGCAAATGGTTTTGTCGACGATGAACGTGCTGGGCGGCATTCTGCCTGCGGTAGGCATCGCTATCCTGCTGAAGCAGATCATTAAGCACTACAGCATGCTGATTTACTTCCTGGTGGGCTTTATCTGCATTGTGTTTCTTAAGCTGAACATGGTGGCGCTGGTGATGGTAGGCAGCCTTCTGGCGCTGATTCATTACAATTACAAACCAGAACCACCGGCACCTGAAGTGGAAAAATCAGATGATGAAGAGGATGAATTCTGATGGAAGACCGTAAATTAACCCGCCGTGATCTGCGTCGCTGCTGGCGCAGTTGGATGATGTATAACCTCTCATCAATGAGTTTCGAGCGGCTGGCGTCATTCGGTTTTTGTCTGAGCATGATGCCGGTAGCGAAGAAGCTCTATCCCGATCCGCAGGAACGCAAGGAAATGCTAAAGCGGCACGCCTCTTTTTATAACGTGGAGCCGCAGATAGGCGCTATCGTCAACGGCATGGTGCTGGGATTGGAGGAAAAACGTGCCAACGGCGAGCCTGTCGACAGTGAAACAATCAATACGCTCAAGGTCGGCCTGATGGGGCCGGTGGCGGGTATTGGCGATTCAATGATCCCAGGCATGTTGATCCCCATACTGCTTAGCATCGGCATGGCGCTCGCCGCAGGCGGCAGTCTTCTCGGTCCGCTGTTTTACTGCGTCGCCTGGCTGGCAATTATTCTCCCCGGCACGTGGTTTTTGTTTTTAAAAGGCTACCGTATGGGTTCAACCTCGGTTGAGATGCTGGTGAGCAGTAAATCAGGCCGACTACGCGAGGCGCTGTCGCTTCTGGGGGTTTTTGTGATGGGGGGCGTGGCGGCAAGCTACGTAAAACTGGGTACCGGCCTGGAGTTTATCACCAGGGACGGCGTTAATATTCAACTTCAGCAGATGCTGGATGGCATTTTCCCCCAGTTGCTGCCG
Source organism: Erwinia oleae (assembly GCF_000770305.1). Classification (GTDB taxonomy): domain Bacteria; phylum Pseudomonadota; class Gammaproteobacteria; order Enterobacterales; family Enterobacteriaceae; genus Erwinia; species Erwinia oleae. Next base: position 20,199 of record NZ_JNVB01000064.1, on the reverse strand, counting down.
CTCTGCGTGGTGATTGGCACCTGGTTCCTTATGGCAAAGCGCGGGCTTTCGCCGGTTAAAGCGATGCTTCTTCTGCTGGCAGTGGCTGCGGCGGGAACCGCTCTGGGATTGTTCGTCGGTGAGTAAAAGCGAGGCGTTTTGTGCTGTCCCGGAATACCCTCCGGCACAGCACAAAAGGAGGAGATCGTTAGTTCACTTCACGAACGTCGACCCGCAGTTCTTTCGGCACTTCGAAGACAATATTCTCTTCGCGACCAATCAGTTCAATCGCCACGTCGCCTCCGTAGTCACGCAGCCGCTGGATCACCTCCTGCACCAGCACGTCCGGCGCGGAGGCGCCAGCCGTCACGCCAACGCAGCTTACGCCTTTGACCCACTCTTCCTGAATATCATCCGCTGAGTCAATCAGGCGGGCCAGCTTACCGGCGCGCTGCGCCAGTTCCGCAAGGCGGTTGGAGTTAGAGGAGTTACGCGAGCCCACTACCAGCACCACGTCGGCATCCTTCGCCAGCGTTCGCACCGCTTCCTGCCGGTTAGTGGTGGCATAGCAGATATCGTCCTTGCGCGGCCCGACGATCTTCGGAAAACGGTCGCGCAGCGCATCAATGACCTCGTAAGTATCATCGACCGACAGCGTGGTTTGCGTCATAAAGCAGAGGTTCGCCTCATCTTTAACCTGAAGCTTATAGACATCGGCGGGCGACTCAACCAGGTACATGCCCCCTTTCGGGTTATTGTACTGGCCCATGGTGCCTTCCACTTCAGGGTGCCCCGCATGACCAATCAGGATTGCCTCGGTGCCTTTACGACTGGCACGCGCCACTTCCATATGCACTTTTGTGACCAGCGGACAGGTTGCATCGAACAGCATGGTCAGATCGCGCGCTTTTGCTTCAGCGCGTACCGCCTGAGAAACGCCGTGCGCGGAGAAAATCAGGATTGAGCCGTCCGGCACTTCTGTAATCTCTTCAATGAAGATTGCGCCGCGCTCACGCAGGCTGTTAACAACGTAGCGATTGTGCACCACTTCGTGGCGAACGTAGATCGGCGCGCCGTACATCTCCAGCGCGCGCTCAACGATGCTGATGGCGCGGTCAACGCCCGCGCAGAAGCCGCGAGGATTAGCCAGCAGAATTTGCATTGGTTGCCTCCAGCGCCGGATCGATCTCCAGCACTTCAACGTCAAAATGAACGGTCTGTCCGGCCAGCGGATGGTTAAAATCTACGGTGATGGAGTCGCCGGAAATTTCGCGGATCACCCCTGGCATTTCGTTGCCGTCCATGCCGCTGAACAGCATAATCGCGCCGATTTCCGGCTCGCCTGCGTCGGTGAAATCACGGCGAGAGAAATACTGGATCAAATCGGGGCTGGTGAGGCCAAAAGCCGCCTCCGGCACCAACGAGAAGGCTTTTTTCTCACCCTGACGCAGACCGATCAGTTCCGCTTCCAGCGCGTCCGACAGGCTGCCATCGCCAAGGCTGAACAGCGCCGGTTTGCCATTATCGCGCGTCGATTCCGCCGTGGAGCCGTCTTCCAGCTTCAGCGTGAAATGCACCAGTACTGCGCTGTCATGCTGTACAGAATCCGTCATGACCTGCCCTTAATTTTTTGCACGTTTGCCGGACGGACTGAGAAAGCCCTCCAGCACGATCAGCGCGGCACCGATACAGATGCCGCAGTCAGCGATATTAAACGTCGCGAAGTGCCAGTTGCCGACATAGAAGTCGATAAAATCAACCACAAAGCCGTGATAAGCACGATCGAACAGGTTGCCCGCCGCGCCGCCGACGATCAGCGCATAGGCCACGTTGTTTAACCGGTTACTGGCTGGCGTGCGATACATCATCACCAGCAGCGCGACCACAATGGCTACCGCAATACCGGCAAAGAACCAGCGCTGCCAACCGCCCTTGTCGGCCAGAAAGCTGAACGCCGCGCCGTAGTTGTGTGCATAAAAAAAGTTGAAAAACGGCATGATCGACATCGACTGATGCAGTTGCAGCGTATTCATGATCCACTGCTTGCTGGCAAAGTCGACGACGATCACCACCACCACCAGCCACAGCCAGCGAAGTCCGGTTGAGAGTAAAGGTTTACGCATTATGCAAATTTACGCTGTTCGCCGTCACCGGCTACGTTGGTAACACAGCGTCCGCAAATATCCGGATGCTCCGCATTCTGACCAATGTCAGTAGTGTAGTGCCAGCAGCGCGGGCATTTCTCGCCTTCGGCCTTGTTCAACGCAATTTTCAGACCTTTCAGCAGTTCGCTTTGCTGCGCATCGGCAGTGGCGAGCTCAAGATCGGCCACCTGCGCGCCTGAAGTCAGCAGCACAAACCGCAGTTCGTCGCCCAGGCTGGTCAGTTTTTCCGCCAGTCCGGCCTCGGCGTAAAGCGTAACGCTTGCTTCCAGCGAACCACCCACGCGCTTCTCGGCACGCGCCTGCTCGATAACCTTGTTGACTTCACCGCGCACCTTCAGCAGATCCGCCCAGTAAGCATCGTTCATTGACTCGTTTTCTGCGAGACCAAACAGCCCGTCAAACCACTCTTCGGTAAAGACGTATTGCGCACGCTTGCCGGGCAGTTCGTTCCAGATCTCATCCGCCGTGAAGGACATGATCGGCGCCATCCAGCGCACCAGCGCTTCGGCAATGTAGAACAGCGCGGTCTGGCAGCTACGGCGCGCCAGGCTGTCACGCTGCGCGGTGTACTGGCGATCTTTGATGATATCAAGATAGAACGACCCCATCTCAATCGAGCAGAACTGCATCAGACGCTGCACCACTTCATGGAAATCATAGCGGTCATAGGAAGCGATGATATCGTCCTGCGCGGCTTTAGCGCGTCCGACCGCCCAGCGATCCAGCACCACCATCTCTTCCGGCCTGACGCTGTCGGTTTCCGGGTTGAAGCCGTTCAGGTTCGCCAGCAGGAAGCGCGCGGTGTTGCGGATGCGACGATAGGCGTCGGCGGAGCGTTTGAGGATCTCATCGGAAACGGCCATTTCGCCTGAATAGTCCGTTGAGGCCACCCACAGACGAAGAATATCACCACCCAGCTTGTTCATGACATCCTGCGGCGACACCGTATTGCCGATAGATTTCGACATCTTGCGGCCCTGGCCGTCAACGGTGAAACCATGCGTCAACACCTGACGATAAGGCGCTTTGCCTTTCATCGCAGTTGAAATCATCAGTGAAGACATAAACCAGCCGCGATGCTGATCCGAGCCTTCCAGATACATATCCGGCGAATGACCTTCAAATTCAGGACGCGCATCGACAACCGAATAGCTGGTAGAACCGGAGTCAAACCAGACGTCCAGCGTATCGGGCACCTTGACGTAGTTTTCTGCGTCGTCGCCCATCAGATCTTTCGCATCAAGATCCCACCAGGCCTGAATGCCGTCCTGCTCAACGCGCTGCGCGACTTTTTCCATTAGTTCCAGCGTATCAGGATGCAGCTGCTCGGTGTCTTTGTGCACAAACAGCGCCATCGGCACGCCCCAGGTACGCTGGCGAGAGATACACCAGTCCGGACGGTTAGCGACCATCGATTCAATACGCGCCTGGCCCCAGTCCGGGATCCACTGCACGCTCTTAATTTCGGAAAGGGACTGCGCACGCAGCCCTTTTTGATCCATGCTGATAAACCACTGCGGCGTGGCGCGGAAGATAATTGGCGTCTTGTGGCGCCAGCAGTGCGGATAGCTGTGCAGCATTTTTTCCACGTGCAGCAGCGCGCCTTTGTCCCGCAACAGTTCAACCACGCTGTCATTGGCTTTAAACACGTTAACGCCGTCCAGCCCCGGATACGTTCCCGGCAAATAGCAGCCGTCCGGGCCAACCGGGTTGGCCGTTTCAAGACCGTATTTTTGACCAATAACGTAGTCGTCAGGGCCGTGGCCCGGCGCGGTGTGCACCGCACCCGTACCGGCATCCAGCGTAACGTGTTCACCCATCACCACTGGCGAGGCATAGTCCAGGAATGGATGCCGGAAGGTCATCAGCTCCAGCGTGGCGCCTTTCGCTTCGCCTAACACCTGCCATTCGGCGATACCGGCACGCTTCATCACGCTCTCAACCAGGTCTTTAGCCAGGATCAGCGCGCGACCGTCAATCTGCACCAGTTGATAATCAAACTCAGGATGCAGAGAAATCGCGCGGTTGGCCGGCATCGTCCACGGCGTGGTGGTCCAGATAACCAGGGCAATCGGGCCGTTAACGCTGTCGGCGCCAAATTTGGCGCGCACGGCGTTGGCGTCGGTCGCGTTAAACATCACGTCGATGGATGGCGACGTTTTGTCATAATATTCCACTTCCGCCTCGGCCAGCGCGGAGCGGCAGTCCATGCACCAGTGCACCGGCTTGGCGCCTTTGTGCAAATGGCCGTTACCGATGATTTTGCCCAACGCACGAATGATATTGGCTTCGGTTTTGAAGTTCATCGTCAGGTAAGGGCGATCCCAGTCGCCCAGCACGCCAAGACGGATAAAGTCTTTTTTCTGCCCGTCGACCTGTTCCGCCGCGTATTTGCGGCAGGCTTCACGGAACTCGGCGGCAGTGACTTTTTCGCCCGGCTTGCCGATCATCTGTTCAACTTTATGCTCAATCGGCAGACCGTGGCAGTCCCAGCCCGGCACGTAGGGCGAGTCAAACCCCGCGAGGCCTTTGGACTTGACGATAATATCTTTCAGAATTTTGTTAACTGAGTGACCAATATGAATGCTGCCGTTGGCGTAGGGAGGGCCATCATGCAGGATAAAGGTTTTTTTCCCTTTCTTGGCTTCGCGAATGATGCCGTACAGGTTGTCATCATACCAGCGTTGCAGCATGCCCGGTTCGCGTTTGGCCAGATCGCCACGCATCGGGAACCCGGTTTCCGGCAAATTCAGGGTAGATTTAAAGTCACTCATCAGATTCTCAGTTCCGTATTTCGATTCTGTTTAAATCGGTGTTTTCAACCCAAAGAAAGTCCGGGCGCTCACCACATCTTTAGCAATTTGTTCTTTAAGCGCGTCAAGTGAAGCAAAACGCTGCTCGTTTCGTATTTTTTCACGCAGCACCACCTCGATATGGCGGCCATACAGGTCGATTGCAACGTCCAGCAGGTGAACTTCCAGCTGCTGACGCATACCGGCAACGGTAGGACGCGTCCCAATGTTTGCTACACCGGGCAGCGGATGCGACGCAATGCCGCGAACCTCAACGGCATACACGCCTTTTACCGGCGAAGCATAACGTTTGAGCGGCAAGTTGGCGGTAGGAAAACCGATAGTTCGGCCCAGCGCGTCGCCGTGTACCACGCGACCTGAGATGCTGAAGGGATGGCCCAGCAGCGAGGCCGCAAGTTCGAGGTTGTCATCCGCCAGCGCCTGACGGATGGCCGTGCTGCTGATGCGCTTGCCGTCATTGCAGAACGTTTGCGTACTGATAACGTCCATGCCGTGTGCGGCGCCCGCCTCCTGTAATAACAGGAAATCGCCTTTGCGACCAGCGCCAAAGCGGAAATCATCACCCACGGCAAGAAACTTCACGCCCAGCTTATCCACCAGCAGGTCGTTCACAAAACTCTGCGCGTCGATCTCAGCGAAGCGGCGATCGAAACGAATGCAGAGAACGGTATCCACGCCCGCTTCGCTGAGGTAGCGCAGTTTCTCCCGCAGCCGGGTAAGGCGCACGGGCGCGTTACCGGCGGCAAACAGCTCGAGCGGCTGCGGTTCGAACAGCATCACCATGACCGGCAGGTTTCGCCTGCGACCCTCTTCGCACAGTCGCGCCAGCAGCGCCTGATGGCCACGATGCACGCCATCAAAATTGCCGATAGTCAGCACGCAGCCTCGATGCTGCTCTCTGAGATTATGTATCCCGCGGATAAACTTCATGGCTGGCTCAGTTGGGTGGAAATCGGCGGATTATACCTTGTACAGCGATGAAAATTAACCCGCGAATGCGGCTTTACGGGGCATTTTATGCCACAGAAGCGGCCCGCGTGCGGCATTCTCATTTTTATTATGATTAAGCTGTATTCGCCAGCCCGAAGCTGGTAGAATCTTGCGCCATCAAAACGTAACCAGGCGTCGTCATTTCAGCGGCGCTTATTTGCACAAATCCATTGACAACCTGGGGCGGAAGAGGCATATTCCTCGGCCTTTGAATTGTCCTCATAGAACTATTTGGGAGTTGGACCTTGGCTAATATCAAATCAGCTAAGAAACGCGCCGTAACGTCTGAGAAGCGTCGTAAGCAAAACGCTAGCCGTCGTTCAATGTTGCGTACTTTTATCAAGAAAGTATACGCGGCTATCGCTGTTGGCGATAAAGCGGCTGCGCAGAACGCATTTAATGAAATGCAACCAATTGTGGACCGTCAGGCTGCTAAAGGCTTGATCCACAAAAACAAAGCGGCACGTCATAAATCAAATCTGACTGCACAGATCAACAAACTGGCTTAATCGCCAGCTGTTAATCGGCTTTGAAAGGAAACCGGCTCTTTGCCGGTTTTTTTTATGTCCGCCATTCAGTAACGGGCCAGCTCCTGAAGAGCCAGCCTGAAGACCCTTAGCGAAGTTTTATCCGCAGCAGCACGTAGCCCACCACCGCAGAAACGATGGACCCGGTAAGAATGCCGAGCTTCGCCAGTGTGACCATCTCTTCATGAGCGGCATCAAACGCCAGCGATGCAATGAAAATCGACATGGTAAAACCAATGCCGCAAAGCACGCCGATAGCGGCGATGTCGCGCATTCTGGTGCCTTCCGGCAGCGCAGCGATGCCTGTTTTCACCGCAAGCCAGCAAATCAGCGTAATGCCTACCGGTTTGCCGACAAACAGCCCAAGTATGATGCCGAGCGGCACGGCAGAAACCAGACCGTCCAGCGACACGCCGCTCAGCGTCACACCCGCATTGGCAAAAGCGAATAACGGCAGGATCAGCCAGCCCACCCACGGCGCCAGGCCATGAGCAAGATGGATTGCGGGCGAATGGCCATTTTGTTTTTCAATCGGGACGAAGAAGCCCACAATGACGCCCGCCAGCGTCGCATGGATACCTGATTTCAGTACCGCCACCCACAGCACAATGCCAACCAGCATATAAACCGCCACGCTGCGCACGCCAAGGCGATTCAGCAATGCCAGCACCGCTACCGCCCCCGCCGCGACGCTCAGCGAGGCCAGAGAGAGATCCTGCGTGTAAAAGAAGGCGATGATCAGAATGGCGCCAAGATCGTCAATCACTGCCAGCGCCATCAAAAACATCTTCAGCGCAGGCGGAACGCGACTGCCAAGCAGGGCTAAAATGCCCAGTGCGAAAGCGATATCGGTGGCGGTGGGGATTGCCCAACCATGTATGGCCAGCGGATCGTTATGATTAAGAAGCGTATAAATCGCGCCCGGCATTGCCATGCCGCCAATGGCGGCAATCAGTGGAAACATCGCGCGCTGCCGCGTGGCCAGCGAGCCTGAAACCAGTTCGTGCTTAACCTCAAGGCCAATCATCAGGAAAAAGAGCGCCATCAGCGCGTCATTGATCCACAGCAGCAGATTTTTGCTGATATCAAGCGAGCCAAAGCGAAACTCAACCGGCATAGCCAGTAACGCGTGATAGGACTGTTGGCTTGCCGCGCTGTTCGCCAGGATCATCGCCACCGCCGCAGCAATGATTAACACCACGCCGCCCGTTGCTTCACTTTTCAGTACTCTTTTCAGTCCCCATTTCATCAGGGCATTCCTTTAAAACAGAATAAAAATGTGGGCAACAGCATACGCGTAATGTGCCTCTGTAAGAATGGAAAACGTTATATAGCCATTAACCTGCGGTATCATTAACCGTGCTCAATGGGCCAAATTTTTTTTCATATAGCGGGCTGAGCCAGTCGATAAAAACCCGCACGCGTTGGGAAAGCTGTCGTTGATGAGGATAGAGCGCTGAAACAGGCATATCGGGGCTTTTCCATCCCTTCAGAACTTCAACCAGATCGCCGTCGAGCAGGGCATCTTCAACATGGAAGCGAGGAAGTTGGATTAACCCGCAGCCCTGCATCGCTCCGCTGACATAGCTCCCGGCATCGTTCACCGACAACCAGCCGCCAGTCTCAAAGCTGCGACGTTGTCCCCCGACAAACAGTTCAACCGGATAGTCTGATGCCCCACTGCTGGCAAAAAACCTGACAGCCTGGTGGGATGCCAGTTGATCAGGATGCGTGGGCGTGCCGAAACGGCGCAGGTAACGTGGGCTGGCGCAAATAAGTTGCGGCATAACAGCCAGTCGGCGCGCCGCCAGACTGGAATCTCTGGGCTCTCCCGCCCGGATGACACAATCAATCCCCTCAGGGATCAGGTTGGCTAACCGATCGCCACTGCTGATAACCAGCTCAATATCAGGATAGCGCGTGTGGAAAGTATCGATCTCAGGCAGGACAATATGTGCCGCATGAATACCATGCATTCCCACGTGCAAGATCCCTCGGGGATTGATCGCTATATGGCGCAGGGATGACTCTGCATTATCCAGATCCGACAGGATTTGTACGCAGCGCTTATAGAACGTATTCCCATCCAGGGTGGGCCGAACATGACGTGTCGAGCGTTCAAGCAATCGCACCTGAAGCCGGGCCTCCAGTGACTTGATGGCGTGGGTGGCCGTTGCACGTGGGATCCCCAGCGTATCGGCCGCCTGGCTGAAACTGTTCAGTTCAACAATACGGGTAAAGAGTTGCAGTGCAGCCAGACGATCCATAGTTTGTCGCAGTAAATCCGCCGGAAAAAGGGTGGCTCATCATACCGCCTTATTATTGTAAAAACTGTCAACTAATGTAATCTTTTACGGTGCATTCCTCGCTGCATTGGCTATTTTTACGCTAAAAAAGCGCCTTTCTGCATTTAATTATTGATGCAAATTGAATAGTCATATTCATTTCACACCATTTATCTTTTCCTGGAACAGTGGGACTCTCATTTTACAGACAGGCTTCGCCGCGACGGCCGCCTGTTACGACTTCCCATTTACAGGAGAGAACTATGGCTTACACCATACTGGTTACGGGTGCGTCATCGGGTTTTGGGCTGATGGCAGCACGTGCGCTTGCCGGGGCAGGACACGTCGTCTATGCATCAATGCGCGAAACGCAGGGCCGCAACGCGCAACGCGTGGTCGACATTACCCGGTGGGCCACAGATCATGCGGTGGATCTCCGCACGGTTGAACTCGACGTACAGTCTGAAACCTCCATCGCTGCGGCCATCACGAATATTGTGAATGAGAACGGTTGCCTGGATGTGGTTGTTCATAATGCCGGGCATATGGCATTCGGCCCGGCGGAAGCCTTCACGCCAGAACAATTTGCCCAACTCTATGATATTAACGTCCTTGGCGCACAGCGGGTTAATCGCGCTGCCCTGCCCGTCATGCGGCGTCAGGCGCAGGGATTGCTGGTTTGGGTCGGAAGTACAAGCCATCGTGGCGGCACGCCTCCCCTGCTGGCCCCCTATTTTGCGGCCAAAGCAGCCATGGACGCCCTGGCAGTCAGCTATGCGGCCGAACTGGCGCCCTGGGGTATCGAAACCAGTATTGTCGTGCCGGGCGCATTTACCGGTGGCACAAACCATTTCCTGCACGCCGGCGAACCCGCCGATACCGCGCGGCAGGGCGAATATGATACAGGCCCCACTGCCGGATTGCCTGATGACGTTCTGAAAAATCTCGCCGCCTGTGAGCCACCCGATGCCGAGCCGGCCAGCGTCGCGCGCGCTATCGTCGACGTGGTCGATACGCCTTTTGGTCACCGACCCTTTCGTGTACATATCGATCCTTCCGATGATGGCTGTGCCGTCGTTAATGCCGTGGCCGACCGTATCCGGGCAGAGTTTCTGCGCCGCATTAATATGGGCGACCTGTTATCACCCCGTCAAAAGGGAGTCGTTCACCATGGTAAATAACGGCTGGGGTAAACATCTCAGGATTGTATTGGGCGAGTCTTTCGTCGCCTCATCAGCCGCTACGATCGGGACGCTGGTATTTGAGGTGCCGGTGTGGGCGATGTTCATCGGCTGGATCGCTTTTTTTACGCGCGGTTTAAATTTGCGCAGCGGTCTGGTCAATCTTGCCTGTGTATTAATCGGGTTGTTACTGGGCATCGCCGCCGCCAACGCGTTACCTGTTCTTGGTCCGCTACTCGGTGCTTACGCCATCAGCGTGGTGGTCGTGGTGATCACCGCGATCGCTCTCTCACTGGCCAGAGCGCCTGTATTCAATAACCTGCTGGCTTTCTTTCTCGGACTGGTTGCCTGGTTTGCTGCGCATCTGCCTCCCTCACCTGGCGCGCTCTTTGACCTTGGGCTTGCGGCAACCCTCGGCACCCTGGCCGGGTTCCTTGCCCATATGTGGCAGCGCCACGTCAATACACCGTCGTCTACCACGGCTCAATAATGGCCCGACGCATCAAAAGGAAAGGAAAACGTGATGAAAAATTATGCGCAGAATGTTTACAGCCGGGCAGCGCAATTTGAACCTGCTGCATACGCCATATTACGCATCGCCTTTGGACTTATTCTTTTTACCCATGGCCTTCCTAAGGCGCTCGGCGCCTCACACGGTTCCATGGGCGATCCAATGGCAGGATCGATCCATCTTATCGGTGATATCATGGGATTACCCTTTGCACCACAGGTGGCTTTTCTGATTATGTTACTGGAAACGGTCGGCAGCATGATGCTGGTATTGGGCCTGGCGACACGCGTCATAGCCATGATCTTTGCTGGCGAGATGGTAGGTATCAGCGTGGCACTCGGTCCCACATGGCCGTGGATCGATCGGGGAATCGAATATCCGATTCTGATGGCATTCCTGGCATTCTATATGGTGGCGCGCGGCGGCGGCCGGTTTTCCGTCGATTGCAAATGGGGTCAGCATCAACGATAGTATTCGTCAGCCCTGATCCTTATTCGTCACTTAATCCGTTAAAAGGAAAGGAAATGATCCCCCTGTTCCTGACCGCCGCCCTCTCGACCGCCACAGCTGGCAGCGCGCTGGTCGATCCACGTCAGATAGTGGAGGCCTACTATGCGGCGCTCGAACATAAAGAGTATCGTTCAGCGTATCTGTATTGGAGCCGGGCGGGAGAGGCAAGCGGAAAAACCTGCAAACAGTTTCGCGACGGCTTCAGTCAAACAGCCCACACGCGCGTTATCGCCGGTAAAGCTGAAAACGCCGAAGCCGGCATGAGCCAGCGCTGGATCGACGTGCCGGTTGACGTCTTCGCGACGCTTAAGAGCGGCCAACAGCAGCATTTTCACGGACGTTATACCCTGCACCGTGTGGCCCCGGGCGTTGGCGCGTCCGCGGAGGCAGAGCAGTGGCATCTTTATTCGGCCAAACTGAAGATCGTCCGTTAACGGAAGCATAAGTAAAACGGGCAGCCTGAAGGCCGCCCGTTTGTCGTTTACAGCGTTTGAACTAGCGCGTCAGATCATCAAAAAACTTTTTCACGCCGTCGAAAAAGGTTTTCGAACGTGGGCTGTTCTTCTCGCCGCCCGGGCCGCCGAAACTTTCATCCAGTTCACGCAGCAGCGATTTCTGCTTGTCGCTGAGATTAACCGGCGTTTCAACCACCACGCGGCACAGCAGGTCGCCTGTCGCGCCGCCGCGTACGGACTTCACGCCCTTGCCACGCATGCGGAACAGCTTACCGGTCTGCGTTTCTGCGGGTACCTTCAGCTTAACGCGCCCGTCCAGAGTCGGCACTTCAATCTCGCCGCCCAGCGCGGCCATAATGAAGTTGATCGGCACTTCGCAATAGAGGTTGTTCTCTTCACGTTCAAAAATGTGGTGCTTACGCACCTGCACCTGAACGTAAAGATCGCCCGGAGGCGCGCCGTGTTCGCCCGCTTCGCCTTCGCCGGTAAGACGAATGCGATCGCCGGTATCCACGCCCGCCGGAATTTTCACCGACAGCGTTTTTGAACGCTCAACGCGACCGTGGCCGTGGCAGGCGTTGCAGGGTTCTTTTACGATCGAACCGCGGCCATGACAGGTCGGACAGGCCTGCTGTACGGTAAAGAAGCCCTGGCGCATCTGCACCTGGCCCTGACCATGACAGGTTGGGCAGGTCTGCGGCTGCGTGCCCGCTTTTGCGCCGCTGCCATGACAAACATCGCACTCTTCCAGCGTGGGAATACGAATTTCTTTGTTCACGCCGCGCACGGCTTCTTCCAGCGTCAGCTCCATGTTGTAGCGCAGATCCGAGCCGCGCGCCGCACGCTGCTGGCGACGACCGCCGCCAAAAATATCGCCAAACACGTCGCCGAAGATATCGCTGAAGTCGGCGCCGCCGCCGCCATAGCCTCCGCCGCCACCCATACCGCCCTGTTCAAAAGCGGCATGGCCGTACTGATCGTAGGCCGCGCGCTTCTGCGCGTCGGTCAGAATTTCGTAGGCTTCCTTGACCTCTTTAAATTTGGCTTCCGATTCTTTGTCACCCGGATTGCGATCGGGATGGAGTTTCATCGCCAGGCGTTTATAGGCCTTTTTGATTTCACGCTCTTCCGCCGATCGGGAGACGCCTAAAATCTCGTAATAGTCTTTTTTCGCCATTCTGGTGGTCCTGCCCTTAACATGCATGCACGGGCGTGGAGAAACTCCGCCGCCCGTGCTGGTTAATCAGTGGCTCCGGTCAGAGCCACCGTGCCCGCTCAAGGGCGATTATTTTTTGTTGTCTTTGACTTCTTCAAACTCTGCGTCAACCACATCGTCGTCCTGCTTCGCAGCAGCATCGCCTGCGTCGGTCGCGCCGCCCGCAGCCTGCTGCTGAGCAAATTCCATCAGCTTACTGGATACCTGCATCAGCGCCTGCATTTTGGCTTCGATTTCAGCTTTGTCTTCGCCTTTCAACGCGGTATTCAGCTCGGTCAGCGCGGCTTCGATAGGTGCCTTGTCGTCCGCCGGCAGTTTATCGCCCGCTTCGTCCAGCTGCTTGCGTGTGCTGTGGGACAGATGATCGGCCTGGTTGCGAACCTGCACCAGCTCCTCAAATTTACGATCCGACTCGGCATTTGCTTCCGCGTCACGAACCATTTTTTCGATCTCATCGTCATTCAGGCCTGAAGACGCCTTAATGGTGATCTTCTGCTCTTTACCGCTGTTTTTGTCCTTAGCGGAAACGTGCAGGATGCCGTCGGCATCAATATCGAAGGTCACTTCGATCTGCGGCATACCGCGCGGTGCGGACTGAATACCGTCCAGGTTGAACTGGCCCAGCGATTTGTTATCCGCCGCGCGCTTACGCTCACCCTGCACCACGTGAATGGTTACCGCAGACTGGTTGTCTTCAGCGGTAGAGAACACCTGGCTGTGCTTGGTCGGAATCGTGGTGTTCTTGCTGATCAGCGAGGTCATCACGCCGCCCATGGTTTCGATACCCAGCGAAAGCGGGGTAACGTCCAGCAGCAGCACGTCTTTCACGTCGCCGGCCAGCACGCCGCCCTGAACCGCCGCGCCAACGGCAACGGCTTCATCCGGGTTAACGTCTTTGCGTGGCTCTTTACCAAAGAACCCGGCGACTTTCGACTGCACCATTGGCATACGGGTCTGACCGCCCACCAGGATCACATCGTTGATATCGGAAACGGACAGGCCTGCGTCCTGAAGCGCCACCTTCAGCGGCTCGATAGAACGGGTCACCAAATCTTCAACCAGTGATTCCAGTTTCGCCCGGGTCACCTTAATGTTCAGGTGCTTAGGCCCGGTTGCATCCGCCGTGATGTACGGCAGGTTAACGTCGGTCTGCTGGGCAGAAGAAAGCTCAATTTTCGCTTTCTCGGCGGCTTCTTTCAGACGCTGCATTGCCAGCGGATCGTTGTGCAGATCGATACCCTGATCTTTCTTAAATTCAGCCACCAGATAGTTGATCATACGGCTGTCGAAGTCTTCGCCACCCAGGTGGGTATCACCGTTGGTCGCCAGCACTTCAAAGGTTTTTTCGCCATCTACTTCATCGATTTCGATGATGGAGATATCGAACGTACCGCCGCCGAGGTCATACACCGCGATGGTGCGGTTGCCCTGGCCTTTATCCATACCGTAAGCCAGCGCGGCCGCGGTAGGTTCGTTGATAATACGTTTAACGTCCAGACCGGCGATGCGGCCTGCGTCTTTGGTTGCCTGACGCTGCGCATCGTTGAAGTAAGCAGGCACGGTGATCACGGCTTCGGTAACCGGCTCACCCAGGTAATCTTCTGCGGTTTTCTTCATTTTCTTCAGCACTTCGGCAGAAATCTGCGGCGGTGCCATTTTCTGGCCTTTCACGTCCAGCCATGCGTCACCGTTATCAGAACCGGTGATTTTGTAAGGCATGATTTTGATGTCGCGCTGGACTTCTTCGTCCTGGAAACGACGGCCAATCAGGCGTTTGATAGCAAACAGGGTATTCTGTGGGTTCGTCACGGCCTGACGTTTAGCAGGCTGGCCAACCAGCGTTTCACCGTCCTGGGTGTAGGCGATGATCGATGGCGTGGTGCGATCGCCTTCAGCATTTTCCAGAACGCGCGCTTTGCCGCCGTCCATAATCGCGACACAAGAGTTGGTCGTACCCAGGTCAATACCAATAATTTTACCCATCTACACTTCTCCCACTTAAATTTGGTTCAAATCAGGTTATGCACACTTAATGCGGGCTGTTTTGACCGTTTCAACCGTCGTCGCCACGCTTTTTTTCAATATCCATAACCCTGGATGCCAAATAAGATGGGGCCATCCACCCCCGCATCAAGGGGCAAGGCGAAAAATATTTCGTTTTATATTTCCCAGATCAATGTTTACTCCTCCCCGGATCATTATGATGCCGCGCTGCTGGCTAATCCGGCGGCAGGCGATGCCTGTACGTCACTGACCGCTCTTTTCTATTATTTCTGTTTCCGCTGAGGACATATGCATAACACGAAGTTGGCGAATCCTGGTCCGCTGGGCCTGATGGGATTCGGGATGACCACCGTTTTACTTAACCTGCATAACGCAGGCTTTTTCCCGTTGACCTCCGTGATCGTCAGCATGGGGATCTTTTTTGGCGGTCTGGCGCAGATTTTTGCCGGCCTGCTGGAATATAAAAAAGGCAACACGTTCGGCCTGACCGCTTTTACCTCTTATGGCTGCTTCTGGTTGAGTCTGGTGGGAATTTTAGTACTGCCGCGCATGGGACTGGCAGAACCGACCCCTCCGGCATTCCTCGGTGTCTGGCTGGCGCTGTGGGGTATCTTTACGCTGTTTATGTTCTTTGGCACGCTGCGCGCCAACCGCGCGTTGCAGTTCGTTTTCGCCAGCCTGACGCTGCTGTTCGCGATGTTGGCGATTGGCAATATCAGCGGCAACGCGGCGCTGCTGAAGCTGGCTGGTTATGAAGGCATCCTCTGCGGCGCCAGCGCGATCTATCTGGCAATGGCGGAAGTCATTAACGAACAGTTAGGCGGCAAAAAGCTGCCAATTGGCGAAATATAAACGCGCTCTGCATTGTGAAATAAAATGCCCTGCCGATTACGCAGGGCTTTTTTTTATCCATGAATAAGTCGCGCGCTGCTGTTCAGGTCGCGTCGCAGGTAAACGCCGGTGAGCAGCCCGATAAGCGACAGCGCGAGAATATAGTAAGCCGGTGCCAGCGGCGTTACCGCCATCACCAGCGTGACGCAGATTGGCGTCAAGCCGCCGAAAATGGCGTACGCCACGTTATAGGAGAAGGAGATGCCGGTAAAACGCACTTCGGCCGGGAAAGCGCGCACCATCACGTAAGGCACCGCGCCCACCACGCCGACGCTGTAACCTGCCAGCGCATAGCTGGCAAACAGCATTTCCGGGTGCGTGCCCACCGAGTGATAGAACAACCAACTGCACAGTGCTAACAACGCGCTGCCGACAATGAGAGTTTTGCTGGCGCCAACGCGATCGGCGGCCAGTCCTGCGCTGATGCAGCCGGCGATCAGCGCAAGGGTAGCAAGGCTGTTTGCCTGAAGCGCCTGCTCAGCGGCAATGCCGTACTGTTTTTGCAGCCAGGTTGGCGTCATCAGGATCACCACCACGATACAGGCGGAGAGCAGCCAGGTCAGCAGCATACAGACCGCCACCTCTTTTTTGTGCTTCATCACCACCGCCTTCAGCGGCAGCTCTGCCGACAATGCTTTACGCGCCTGCATCCGGACAAACACCGGTGTTTCATGCAGCCAGCGCCGTAGCCAGAGCGCAATCAGGCCGAAAATCCCCCCCAGAAAGAAGGGAATACGCCAGCCGTTTGCCGCTACCTGCTGCTGCGACATCGTGCTGGTCACCAGCGTCGCCACAACAGAACCTAACAAAATACCTGCGGTCAGTCCGGCGGTCAGCGTTCCGCAGGCAAGGCCGATACGCTTTTCGGGCACGTGTTCCGCCACAAAAACCCAGGCGCCGGGCACTTCGCCGCCGATCGCCGCGCCCTGCAAAATGCGCAGCAGCAGCAGCAGCAGTACCGGCGCGGCGATGCCGATTGTTTGATACCCAGGCAGTAGCCCCATTGCCAGAGTTGGCAATGCCATCAGCAGGATGCTGAGACTGAACATTTTTTTGCGCCCTTTGCTGTCGCCAAAGTGCGCCATGATGATGCCGCCCAGCGGACGCGCCAGATAGCCTGCGGCGAAAATGGCAAAGGTTTGCAGCTGACGCAGCCAGTCCGGGATGTCTGCCGGAAAGAACAGATCGCCCAGCACCGCGGCAAAAAAAACGAAAATGATAAAGTCGTAGAATTCGAGCGCGCCGCCGAGTGCGGCGAGAGAGAGCGTTTTATAATCCTGTCGGTTCAGGCGGCGATGGCTATCGTGATGCATAATTTTTCAGGCATATCCACAGTAAAAGGTATGAGGCGCTGACGCGCGCCCGTAAAGCTGGCTTTACTATACCGTCCATTTACCGATACACCAGCGAGGCTGGATTTTATGCCTGAAATTCTCTTTTTTTAGCCGTTTGTCTCGCGTCGGGCGCTTTTGGGGCGAAAAGCTGCTACCACATTCTCATTTGTTTCAACATATGGCCCCTCAAGCAGCTGGATACAATAAGGAACGCTGGCGAAAATGCCATGAACCTTCTGCTTACCTGCGGCATCCCTGACGCCTTCCAGCGTTTCTTTAATCGATTTCGGCTGGCCCGGTAAATTGATAATCAGCGATTGCTTGCGGATCACGCCCGTCTGTCGGGAGAGGATCGCGGTGGGCACAAAGTTCAGGCTGATTTGGCGCATCTGCTCGCCGAAGCCAGGCATCTCGCGGTCGGCGATCGCCAGCGTGGCATCGGGCGTAACATCCCGGCGCGCCGGGCCGGTACCGCCGGTGGTCAGCACCAGATGGCAGAAAAGCTCGTCCACCAGCTCGCAAATCGCCTGCTCTATCATCGGCTGCTCATCCGGCACGAGGCGCTTTTCCAGTTCAAACGGCGTTGACAGCGCCTGCGACAGCCAGCTTTCCAGGGCGGGCAGCCCCTGATCCTGATAAACGCCGTTAGCAGCGCGATCGGATACTGAAATTAATCCTATGCGTAGTGTATTCATTATTTTTTTACCCGATCCCCGGCCGGAGAAGGCGCGGGCTGAGGTTATAACCAGGAAGTACCAGGCGAGGTAAAACCGCTGGCCGAAACCAGCGGCATTTCAGGCTTACAGCAGATCGGCAATCATCTTATCGAGTTTGCCCTGGTCAACGGCGAAGTTGCGAATGCCCTGCGCCAGTTTGTCCACCGCCATCGGGTCCTGGTTGTGCTGCCACAGGAACTCAGACTCAGTCATTTTCGCCGGACGCGCCTTCACGTCGCCAGCCCAGGCCAGTTTGCGTTCCAGCGCGCCTTCGCTCTCTGCCAGCTCTTTTAGCAGGCCGGGAGAGATGGTTAAGCGATCGCAGCCGGCCAGCTCAATGATTTCGCCAATGTTGCGGAAGCTGGCGCCCATCACCACGGTTTCATAACCGTGCTGCTTGTAATATTTGTAGATTTCGCTGACGGAAACCACGCCCGGATCTTCGTGCGCGGCGTACTCTTTTTTATCGGTATTGGCTTTGTACCAGTCAAGAATACGGCCAACAAAAGGCGAGATCAGGAACACGCCCGCTTCCGCGCAGGCACGCGCCTGCGCGAAGGAGAACAGCAGCGTCAGGTTACAGTTGATGCCCTCTTTTTCCAGCTGCTCTGCGGCACGGATGCCCTGCCAGGTCGACGCGAGTTTGATCAGGATACGATCATTGCTGATGCCCGCATCGTTATAGAGTTTGATCAGCGTCCGCGCTTTGTTGATGCTGCCTTCGGTGTCGTAAGAGAGGCGCGCATCCACTTCAGTCGAAATACGGCCGGGCACCAGCTTGAGAATTTCCAGACCAATATTGACGTTCAGCTTATCGGCTGCGTGCTGGATCTGCTCGTCCCGGCTGCTGCTCTGGTCACGCGCCCAGCTAACCGCATCTTCAATCAGCTTGCGGTATTCCGGGATCTGCGCGGCACTGAGGATCAGTGAAGGGTTAGTTGTCGCGTCCTGGGGCTTGTAGAGCTTCATCGCTGCGATGTCGCCGGTGTCGGCAACAACAGTCGTAAGTTGACGCAGGGAAGTCAGTTTATCCGTCATGGTGGCCTTTCTCATCAGAGTGAAGTTATCAAAAGGGTCTGCCGCGATAATATCACGCGTCGGAAGCCGCGCAAGGTCAGCATTTCATGGCGCGTCCGCGTCGCTTATCGCTATGGCAGCGATTTGCCGCTTGCCGCCTCTTTTTTGCTACAGTAACGCTTTTCCGCTTTCGCCCGCACGGGCTCATTTACATAAGGACTCAGGCATGCTGATGGTCATTTCTCCGGCGAAAACGCTGGATTTTGAAAGCCCGCTGGCCACACGGCAGTTTACCCAGCCCGCGCTGCTGGATGATTCACAAAAGCTGATTGAGGTCGCGCGTAAACTGACGCCAGCACAGATTGGATCGTTGATGAGCATCAGCGACAAGCTCGCGGGCCTCAATGCAGAACGGTTTAATGACTGGCAGCCGCCCTTCACGCTGGAAAATGCACGGCAGGCGATCCTGGCGTTCAAAGGCGATGTCTACACCGGGCTGGAGGCAGAAACCTTTAAGCAAAAAGAGTTCGACTTCGCCCAGCAGCATTTGCGCATTCTTTCCGGCCTTTACGGCCTGCTACGCCCGCTGGATCTGATGCAGCCCTACCGGCTGGAGATGGGTATCCGTCTGGCGAATCCACAGGGCAAAGATCTCTACGCTTTCTGGGGAGAGAAGCTGACAGAGGCGGTGAACGCGGCGCTGGCGGAACAGGGCGACGAGGTAGTAATCAACCTTGCGTCGGATGAGTATTTTAAAGCCCTCAGGCCAAAGCAGGTTAACGGGCAGATTATTAAACCGGTGTTTCTTGATGAGAAGAACGGCAAATACAAGGTCATCAGCTTTTACGCTAAAAAAGCGCGCGGACTGATGAGCCGCTTTATTATTCAGCACCGGCTGAGCAAGGTAGCCGATCTGAAAAAATTTGACGTTGACGGCTATGCATATTCAGCCGCTGAGAGCAGCGACAGCGAACTGGTGTTTAAACGTGCCGAAAGGGCATAACTTTTTATTACTCTCAGCGTGGTTTAGGCGCCTGAATCTGCCTTATTCCTCGTGCTGCCATACCGTTTGTTTATACCTGCCCCCGCTGGAGGAACTGTGACAGTTTTATGACTCACCCACTCCCATTGCTTGTCACGATGCAGGAGTGGTTATGGATCAGCGGGCGTTATGCAAATCGATTAATGAACGAGCCTGGCAGGCCGCGCAATCCCGGGATAACCCTGCGGATGCACGCCTTGAAAACGCTCTGCCTTCCTCTGCGCGGCCGTGGCTGACCGCCACCGCTGCGCAGTTCGCTATCCCGGAGGATGCCTGTCGTCGCTTCAGCGAAAACGGGTTAATCAAGCTTGATGCGCTGCATGCCGTCATGGTGTGCCAGCAGGCGACGCCGGTCCCGCTCTGGCTGGCAACCGGTTACCTGCGCAAGCCGTCCGCGTTGCACGCCGACTTCTGGTACGAATCCCTCCTGCGCATCAATGATGTTGCCATGACGATAAACGGCATCGGCCTGGCGGTTGATGAGGAAGGTAATGCGTTACTCACCCGGCGACTGGCGGTGGATGAGGTCGACGATGCCGATGCGCTGGCAGACATTCTTAATG
>NZ_JNVB01000063.1 GCF_000770305.1 Erwinia oleae | reverse complement strand
GGCGCACCGCTGCCGATCTGGCGAATATACCCGTGGAGAAGATTTTTCTCGTGCAGCTTTCCGACCTGGCCGTGACGCCCGAGAGCGACGCGCTGTCAGAGACCGCCCGCCATCGTCGCCTGCTGCCCGGCGAGGGCAATTTCCCGCTGAGCACCCTGCTTGGCTGCCTTTCTGAAAAAGGCTACAACGGGCCGCTGGGGCTGGAAGTCTTTAATGACGAACTGCACCAGCAGCCACCGTCAGACATCGCAAAAAAGGCGATGCGGGCGCTGAAAAACTGTCTTGCGCAATAAATCGCTTCTCCGACGCGCGCGCCGCGCCGGAGTCGATATCACGCCGCCTTAGCCGCTCGTCCTGCACCGCTTTTCGCTTTTGCAGGACGGTCGTCGGATGCTTTTACAGACGCCTCACCCGCTTCCGGTTCAGCTTCTTTTTCTACCGGGCTGGCTTCAGTCCTGTCGCTTTTGCTGGCGTTCTCATCAGGTTGGTCAGCACGCGGCCTGTCAGAAGGGTGCTCAGGCGCCCTGCTGGTGCGCACAATATGCTGTACGTCATCTTTACGTTCCGCCAGGAACAGACCCAGCGCTTCGCGCTGTGATTCGTTCATCTCCAGCGGCGCATCGCCCAGCCAGTCGCAGAACGCTTCTGCCATATCGAGCATTTTGTCGTAGGCGTCCGCTTCTTTTTTACTGGCAAAGGTCATCTTTTCCTCACCTCTTCTGACAACAACGTATTTGATTTCAACAGCCATTCCGCACACCTCATTTAACTGTATTTATATACAGTATAACGAACATTACGGGTAAACTCAACCCTGCAAAGCAGATGAAGACGCAAACGTTTTCGTTTATACTGCGCGCGCGATTTTTTCAATCAGGTAAAGACTATGACGACTCTTGGAACCGCGCTGCGCCCCGCCGCAACTCGCGTAATGCTGTTAGGTTCAGGCGAACTGGGTAAAGAAGTTGCGCTGGAATGCCAGCGTCTTGGTGTGGAAGTGATCGCCGTAGATCGCTATGCCGATGCTCCGGCGATGCACGTGGCGCATCGTAGCCACGTTATTAATATGCTCGACGGCGAGGCGTTAAAGACGCTGGTGGCCCTTGAGCGTCCTGATTATATCGTGCCGGAAATTGAAGCGATCGCCACCGATATGCTGATTGCGCTGGAGGAACAGGGCCAGCGCGTGGTGCCGACCGCGCGCGCTGCGCGTCTGACCATGAATCGTGAAGGCATACGCCGTCTGGCTGCGGAAGAATTGGCGCTGCCCACCTCTTCTTACCAGTTTGCCGACAGCCAGCAGGCTTTTACCCGCGCGGCGAACGAGACTGGTTTTCCCTGCATCGTGAAACCGGTCATGAGTTCATCCGGCAAGGGCCAGAGCTTTATTCGCGACGCCGCGCAGCTTGACGCTGCCTGGCAGTATGCGCAGGAAGGCGGCCGCGCCGGCGCGGGACGCGTGATCGTCGAAGGCGTGGTGAAGTTTGATTTTGAAATCACGCTGCTGACGATCAGTGCCGTCGACGGTATCCATTTTTGCGATCCAATCGGGCATCGGCAGGAAGATGGCGACTATCGCGAATCCTGGCAGCCACAGCAGATGAGCGGTCTCGCCTTGTCACGCGCGCAACAGATCGCAGAAAAAGTCGTCAGCGCGCTCGGCGGCTACGGTCTGTTTGGCGTTGAGCTGTTTGTCTGCGGCGATGAGGTGGTGTTCAGCGAAGTTTCTCCCCGCCCGCACGATACCGGCATGGTCACGCTTATTTCGCAGGATCTTTCAGAGTTTGCGCTGCACGTGCGCGCTTTTCTTAACCTGCCGATTGGCGGCATCCGCCAGTACGGCCCGGCTGCCTCTGCGGTGATCCTGCCTGAACTGAACAGCGACAATGTGCAGTTTGGCAACGTTGAGGAAGCGCTTGGCGCCGGTCTGCAACTGCGGTTGTTCGGCAAGCCTGACATTCAGGGACGACGCAGGATGGGCGTTGCGCTGGCGACGGGTGAAAACGTTGAAGAGGCGGTGCAGCGCGCGGTTAACAGTGCTGCACAGGTGAAGGTCAGCGGCTGAATACAAAAAGGAAGGCGGCGCCGCCTTCCCTGTTTTCGCGTATTAACGCGCGCCGGCAATCGCCTCTTTCGCCAGCTGCGTAATGCGATCGTAGTCGCCTGCTTCAAGCGCATCCACCGGCACCAGCCACGAACCGCCAATGCACAGCACGCTTTTCAGCGCCAGGTAATCGCGATAGTTGGCAGGTGAAATGCCGCCGGTAGGGCAAAAACGCACCTGAGAGAAAGGCCCGGCAATGGCCTGAAGCGCTTTCACGCCGCCGTTCGCTTCGGCAGGAAAGAATTTGAACTCACGCAGTCCGTAGTCCATGCCGGTCATCAGTTCGGAAACGGTGCTGATGCCAGGGATCAGCGGGATTGAGCCATCGACCGCGGCTTTTAACAGCGGATCGGTGATGCCAGGGCTGATGGCAAACTGCGCGCCCGCATCGGTAACTTCTTTCAACTGCTGCGCATTCAGCACCGTACCGGCGCCCACAATGGCGTCCGGCACTTCTTTAATCATCGCTTTCAGTGCATCCATCGCACAGGCGGTACGCAGCGTCACTTCCAGCACTTTCACGCCGCCGGCCACCAGCGCTTTTGCCATCGGCACCGCGTGCTCCAGCTTATTGACCACGATCACCGGCACGACCGGGCCGGTGGTCAGAATCTGTTCCGCACTTATTTTCCAGTTACTCATCGAGCTGTTTCTCCTGTCTGGCCCGTCTTCCTTCAGCGGATTCAAACGGGCAAAAGCGACGCATCTGGCGTCAGACTGGCTCTACCATACAGGATTGCCGGAGCCGACGTCTATGCGATTGAACATATTTTGAAACTACGGTTCAGTTTTTTCCCGGGGGAATAAAAAAACCCGCCGAAGCGGGTTAGTTGATGCCGGATCATCACTCAAATTCGTTCCAGGAACGACCGTCGCGAGTGATCATTGCCACGGAGGCCACCGGCCCCCAGGTGCCTGCCTGATACGGTTTAGGCGCTTCTTTATCCGATGCCCACGCGTCCATAATGGAGTCCACCCACTTCCACGCTTCCTCCACTTCATCGCGACGCACAAACAGCGCCTGAATGCCGCGCATGGTTTCCAGCAGCAGGCGTTCATAAGCGTCCGCAAGGTGCGACTGGTTGAAGGTTTCAGAGAAGCTTAAATCCAGCTTGGTGGTTTGCAGGTTGTGCTTGTGATCCAGCCCCGGCACTTTATTGAGGATCTGAATATCCACCCCTTCGTCTGGCTGAAGACGAATGGTCAGCTTGTTTTGCGGCAGCTCCTGCCACGACTCTTTAAACAGATTCAGCGCAGGATTTTTAAAGTAAACCACCACTTCAGAGCATTTGGTGGGCAGGCGCTTGCCGGTACGCAGGTAGAACGGCACGCCAGCCCAGCGCCAGTCATCAATATCCACACGAATGGAGACGAAAGTTTCGGTGCTGCTGGATTTATTGGCATCTTCCTCTTCCAGATAGCCGGGCACTTTTTTGCCCTGCACAAAGCCAGAAGTGTACTGACCGCGCACGGTTTTTTCGCGCACGTTGGAGTGATCAATGCGGCGCAGCGAACGCAGTACTTTCACCTTTTCATCGCGAATACGATCGGCGGAGAGATCCGCCGGCGGCGACATCGCAATCATTGTCAGCACCTGGAGCAGGTGGTTCTGGATCATGTCACGCATCTGGCCGGCTTTATCAAAATAGCCCCAGCGCCCTTCAATCCCCACCTCTTCGGCCACGGTAATCTGTACGTGATCGATGGTGCGGTTATCCCAGTTAGCGGCAAACAGCGAGTTCGCGAAGCGCAGCGCCAGCAGGTTGAGCACCGTCTCTTTACCCAGGTAGTGGTCGATGCGGAACACCTGATTCTCTTCGAAATATTCACCAACCTGATCGTTGATTTCGCGTGACGTATCCAGCGAGGTGCCCAGTGGTTTTTCCATCACCACGCGCGCGGGTTGCGCATTGAGTTTGGCAGTGCCAAGCCCTTTGCAGATGGCGCCAAAGGTGCTCGGCGGCATGGCGAAATAGTTGATGGTGACGCGGTTTTTCTGATCGAGCATTTTACCCAGTTTTGGAAAATGCGAGGTGTCATCCACGTCGAGGTTACAGAAGTCCAGACGACCGCTCAGTTTATCCCACAACGCTTCGTCAATTTTCTCCTTCATGAAGGTTTCCAGCGCCTCGCGCACCACTTTGGTGTAAGCGGCTTTATCCCAGTCGGCACGGCCCACGCCAATGATGCGTGACTCCTCATGAATTTGTCCGGCCTTTTCTAACTGGTAGAGCGAAGGCAACAGTTTTCGGCGTGCAAGATCGCCCTTGGCACCAAATATAACCAGATCGCATGCCTGAGCTGTTTGTGTAACCGCCATTTGATTCTCCTCATTGCAGGATGAACTGGCTCGTACATTCCGTCGATACCAGACTCTTTGTAATTTTCTTTCGTCACAATGTACTGCTTTTGCCCGCCTCGCGTAAACCTGAGCGCGCCGTTTCAGCACTGATGATTCAATATGTTATCTGTTTAAACGCATTATTCCATATTGCGAGCGCTTGTTTTTATCGTCGCTTTTAAACCGCCTGTTGACGATTAAAGTCAGACGCAGATCAAACTCTGGCAAAAAATGACAAAGCCACAAGCGATCCTTCTGCCCGCAGCCGTTTAATACATTGTATATTCTCTACAAAATGACATCGATTTCTCCTTTGATTGAAATCGTCAGAATGTATGAGCGGGCGCCGTAATGAATATGCAGGAAAAAATTCAGACTCAGCTTGAAACGCTGAGCAAATCCGAGCGGAAAGTCGCCGAAGCGATCCTTGCCGCACCCGCTTCGGCAATCCACTCCAGTATTGCGCTG
Organism: Erwinia oleae; assembly: GCF_000770305.1. Taxonomy (GTDB): domain Bacteria; phylum Pseudomonadota; class Gammaproteobacteria; order Enterobacterales; family Enterobacteriaceae; genus Erwinia; species Erwinia oleae. The sequence continues at coordinate 21,291 of NZ_JNVB01000063.1, read as the reverse complement.
CTGGCCAGAGAAGCCAATGTCAGCGAGCCGACGGTCAATCGTTTTTGCCATCGTATGGGAACTAAAGGCTTCCCCGATTTTAAACTCCAGCTGGCGCAAAGCCTGGCGAACGGTACGCCCTGGGTAACCCGCAACGTCGATGAAAACGACAGCGTCGAGATCTATTCAGAGAAAATATTTGAATCCGCTATGGCGGGCCTCGATCGCGTCAGAAGCAGCCTGGACGTCAGCGCGGTAAATCGCGCGGTCGATCTTCTCACCCAGTCCAATAAAATCGCGTTCTTTGGCCTCGGTGCCTCCGCCGCCGTGGCGCACGATGCCATGAATAAATTTTTTCGCTTTAATGTGCCGGTGATCTATTCCGATGATATTGTGATGCAGCGCATGAGCTGCATCAACAGCGCGGAAACGGATGTTATCGTGCTTATCTCCCATACCGGGCGCACAAAGAGCCTGGTTGAGCTGGCAGGACTGGCGCGCGAAAATGGCGCCACCGTGCTGGCCATCACCTCTGCGGGCTCGCCGCTGGCGCAGGGTGCCACGCTGGCGTTAACGCTGGACGTGCCTGAAGACACGGATATTTATATGCCAATGGTATCAAGGCTGGCCCAGCTTACGTTGATTGACGTGCTGGCGACCGGTTTTACGCTGCGGCGCGGGGCGCGGTTTCGTGACAATCTCAAACGCGTAAAAGCGGCCTTAAAAGAGTCGAGATTCGACAAAGAATCGCGCGCGACGAACTGAACGACAACGTAAAGGGTCGATGCCTTCGCCCCTTTTCTTATAAGATAGAATCCATCTTTTCAGGATCTGCGCCGGCAGCATCCTTTTAACGTCAACGGAGTCATACATGTCAAGACGTCTCAGAAGAACCAAAATTGTGACGACACTCGGCCCCGCCACCGATCGCGATAACAATCTCGAAAAAATCATCGCTGCGGGTGCAAACGTCGTTCGGCTGAACTTTTCACATGGCACCGCAGAAGATCATCAACTCCGCGCGAATAAAGTGCGTGAGATCGCCGCAAAACTTGGCCGCCATGTCGCCATCTTAGGCGATCTTCAGGGACCGAAAATTCGCGTTTCTACCTTCAAAGAAGGCAAAGTATTTCTCAGCGTGGGCGACCGTTTCCTGCTTGATGCCAGCCTGAGTAAAGGCGAAGGTGATAAAGACAAAGTTGGCATTGATTATAAAGGTCTGCCCGCTGACGTGGTGCCGGGCGATATTCTGCTGCTGGACGATGGCCGTGTTCAACTGAAAGTGCTGGAAGTTCAGGGAATGAAGGTGTTTACCGAGGTAACCGTCGGCGGCCCGCTTTCCAACAATAAAGGCATTAACAAGCTGGGCGGCGGCCTCTCTGCCGAAGCGCTGACTGAAAAAGACAAAGTCGATATTCTTACCGCCGCAAAAATCGGCTGTGACTACCTTGCCGTCTCCTTCCCGCGTAACGGTGAAGACCTGAACTATGCGCGCCGCCTTGCTAAAGAGGCGGGCTGCGATGCGAAAATCGTGGCGAAAGTCGAGCGCGCGGAAGCGGTCGCCAGCCAGGAAGCAATGGATGACATCATCCTCGCCTGCGACGTGGTGATGGTCGCGCGGGGCGATTTGGGCGTCGAAATTGGCGATCCTGAACTGGTCGGCATTCAGAAAGCGCTGATCCGTCGCGCGCGCCAGCTCAACCGTTCCGTGATCACCGCCACGCAAATGATGGAATCAATGATCACAAACCCGATGCCTACCCGCGCCGAGGTGATGGACGTCGCTAACGCCGTGCTCGACGGTACGGATGCGGTGATGCTGTCTGCCGAGACCGCAGCAGGTCAGTATCCGGCGGAAACGGTCAGCGCGATGGCGAAGGTGTGCGTCGGTGCCGAAAAGATCCCCAGCATCAACGTTTCAAAACACCGTCTGGATGTGCAGTTCGATAATATTGAAGAGGCGATTGCTATGTCGGCGATGTACGCCGCCAACCACCTTCAGGGTGTTACGGCAATCATCACCATGACCGAATCCGGCCGCACCGCGCTGATGACCTCGCGTATCACTTCGGGCCTGCCGATTTTCGCTATGTCGCGTCATGAGCGCACGCTGAACCTTACCGCGCTGTACCGTGGCGTTACGCCGGTCTTTTTCGACAGCAATAATGACGGCGTGGCCGCAGCCCATGACGCCACCACGCTGCTGCGCGACAAAGGCTTTCTGATGTCGGGCGATCTGGTGATCGTTACCCAGGGTGATGTGATGAGCACCACCGGTACGACAAACACCAGCCGCGTACTGCGGGTGGAATAACATCAGGCGGGTTAGTGAGCCACTAACCCGTCTGTTATTTCCTGTAGAGATCCTTACGCCGGTAGGGTTCGATCTCCCCTTCTTTTCGGGTTTTCAATAACTTCAGTATCCAGGTGTACTGCTCAGGATACGGCCCCACCAGATTTTCAACTTCCTCGTTCATCCGCCGCGCCTGCGTTTTATCATCCACTTCCAGCAGATCATCCATAGGCGCTCGCAGGTAAATATTCAGCCGGTGCGTTTTATTGTCATAAACCGGGAACATCGGCACCACTTTCGCGCGACACACCTTCATCAGCCTGCCAAGCGCTGGGAGGGTTGCTTTATAGGTTGCAAAGAAATCAACAAATTCGCTTTGCTCTGCGCCGTGGTCTTCATCGGGCAGATAGTAGCCCCAGTAGCCCTGACGAACCGAGGAGATAAACGGTTTTATGCCGTCATTGCGCGGGTGAAGACGGCCGCCAAAGCGCCGTCTGGCGGTGTTCCATACGTAATCAATCAGCTCGTTGCGTTGATTATGAAACATGCCCGCAACCTTATGCCCTTCCGCCGCAAGCAGCATGGCGGGAATATCAATCGCCCAGCCGTGTGGAACAAGAAAAATGACGTTCTGCTCTTCAGCGCGCAGCTGCTCAATCAGTTCATGATTGTGCCAGGTGATGTGACGCATGGCGTGCGCCGGACGTACCGCCAGTTGCGCCATCATCACCATGGACTGCGGCGCGGTAGCAAACATCTCATCAATAATTTTTTCCCGCGCGGCTTCTGACTTTTCAGGCATGCAGTAAAAAAGGTTAATTTGCGCACGACGCCGCGCGCTTTTCGCCATCTTTCCCGCCAGGCGGCCAATTCCCCCCAGCAGCGGATCGCGAATGCCTGCCGGCACCCAGGCCAGCCCGATACAGGCGCCAATGGCCAGCCAGCTTCCCCAGTAGCGTGGCAATAAAAACGATCGTTTAAAGACAGGTATGAACTCGCTGTTATTTTTTTTGCTGTTTTCCATGCATTCGCCTCGGACAATAAGCGGCTAATGATAGTGGCGGTGGACTATTTTGCAACGCTTCAATCATCCTGAAAATAAAAATGAAAAAGCCGACGGGCAGCCCCGTCGGCTTAAAAAAAGCACATCACAGATTATTTAAAACGTAACTGTGGCATTACCTCACGCACCTTAGCCAGGTAGCTGCTACGATCCTTGCCGGTCAACCCTTCCATGCGCGGCAGTTTCGCCGTGAGTGGGTTCACTGCCTGATTGTTGATCCAGACCTCATAGTGCAGGTGCGGCCCGGTAGAGCGCCCTGTATTGCCGGTCAGCGCAATGCGATCGCCGCGCTTCACTTTCTGCCCCGGCTTCACCAGCAGCGTTTTGAGGTGCATATAGCGCGTCATATACTGCCGCCCGTGACGGATAGCGACATAGTTCCCCGCCGCGCCGCTGCGTTTCGACACAATCACTTCGCCATCGCCAATCGCCAGTACCGGCGTACCGACCGGCACCGCAAAGTCCACGCCTTTGTGCGGCGCAATACGGCCTGTCACCGGGTTCAGGCGGCGCGGGTTAAAGTTTGACGAGACGCGATAGGGCTTGATGGTGGGAAAACGCATAAAGCCGCGAGCCAGCCCGGAACCGCTGCGATCGTAAAATTTGCCGTCTTCGGCACGAATTGCATAATAATCCTTGCCGTTGGTTTGCAAACGCACGCCCGCCAGCTGGCTCTGCTCCGTTTTACCGTTCATCTCTTCGCGGGACATCAGCACAGCGAATTTGTCGCCTTTTTGCAGCTTGCGGAAGTCCATCTGCCACTGAAGCGCTTTGATCACCGCGCTAATTTCACCGCTGCTGAGCCCCGCCTGTTTGGCGCTGGTCACGAAGCTGCCGTTCACGGTGCCAGCCAGCACGCTGTTTTTCCACTCGCCTTTCTGCATTTCAGAAGAGGATTTGAAGCCGTCTCCTGAACGATCGTAAGTACGCGTTTCCCGACGCGACGATTCCCAGGACAGTCGTTGCAGCTGTCCTTCATCGGTCAGCGTCCAGGAGATCTGCTGCCCCACTTGCAGGTTACGCAGATCCTTATCGGTTTTAACCAGCTGGTTGATATCACTCATATCAATGCCATACTGGTTAAGAATGCTGCTTAATGTATCGCCGGATGAAACCACGTAATCGTGGGTGCCGGTTTCATTGGGCACGTCTTCATCAATTTCATCCTTTGGCACATCGTCTTCCGGCGCGGGCGTGTCCTGGTCGATGGGCTCGCTGGCTTCAGGAAGCAGCGTGCGCAGCTGGCTCTTTTCAAGCTCAATGCTTTTTACGACAGGATTTTCATCGCTGGGATGATAAACGTAGGGCCGCCAGACAGAGACGGCCAGCGTGACAACGGTCAGCGAACCCAGCATGATGCGATGGGCTCGCGGCAGTGTATTAAACGCCATAGATACAGCGCGGGCTATTTGCTGCACTTAGTTAGTTCCTCTAATCTCCTTTCAGGCAGCTCGCATACTGGCTGGACAACTGTGAGAGGAATTTCACATAGCTGTCTTTGCTCGGAGTGATACTCGTACCCAGTGGATCAAGCGTTCCTTTACGTACGCGGGTTCCTCTGGCTACGGCATCGATCACGGCAGGCCTGAATTGTGGCTCAGCAAAGACGCAAACGGCCTTGTGCTCAACCAACTCTGTTCGAATATGATGTAAACGCTGAGCGCCGGGTTGAATTTCCGGGTTAACGGTAAAATGACCCGCGGGAGTCAATCCGAAATATTTTTCAAAGTAGCTGTAAGCATCGTGAAAAACGAAATAACCCTTTCCTTGCACCGGCCCAAGCTGAGACGCAATTTGCGTATCTGCTGACGCTAATTCTGCCTCAAAGTGATGCAGATTTGCGTCTAGTTTGTCTCTGCTTTGCGGCATAAGTTCCAATAATTTTTGATGGATTGCAACCGCCGATTGCCGGGCAATTTCCGGCGACATCCACAGGTGCATATTATATTCGCCATGATGATGATGTTCATGGTCATGATCGTGCGCTTCTTCGCCCTCTTCATGGTCATGCTCTTCCTCGTCGCCGCCCTTGATTAATAGCGGTTTTACCGCGGGTAGCGCCGACAGCTCGAGTGATTTTTCAGGCGGTAATTGCGCGACCGCTTTTGGCATAAACGCTTCCATTTCCGGGCCCACCCACACGATGAGATCCGCGCCCTGTAAGCGTTTAACGTCGGAAGGACGCAGTGAATAATCATGCTCTGAAGTGCCGTCCGGGAGTAACACTTCAACAGGAGTAACCCCGTCGGCAATGGCGGCGGCGATGAAGCCCAGCGGTTTGACGGAGGCGACAACGGCAGCGTGGGCAGCAGGCGCCAGCGAAGCGGCAAAACCGGCTAAAATTAGCATGCTCAAAAGGGGGCGATTTTTATGTAACATAATGCGTCTGTCCATCGTGATAGGCTGATGGATTGTGATATTATAACATTCTAAAATTTCTGCAAACTGAATTTACTATGTCCTCATTGATTAGACTGGATAAAATTTCCGTCAGTTTCGGATCCCGTCGCGTTCTTTCCGATGTTTCGCTCACGCTACAGCCGGGCCGGATTTTAACGCTGCTTGGCCCTAACGGCGCGGGCAAATCGACGCTGGTGCGGATCGTGCTTGGGCTGATTAAACCAGACAATGGCGTTATTGAGCGCCCTGCTCAGTTACGCATTGGCTACGTGCCGCAAAAAATCCATCTGGATGCTACCCTGCCGCTGACCGTTGAGCGTTTTATGCTGCTACGCGGTCGCATCAGCCGCGGCGATATCTTACCGGCGCTGAAACGCGTACAGGCGGCACAACTGCTGGACTATCCGCTGCAAAAGCTCTCCGGTGGCGAAATGCAGCGCGTGCTGTTGGCCCGTGCGCTGCTTAATCAACCTCAGCTGCTGGTACTGGATGAACCGACGCAGGGCGTGGACGTTAACGGTCAGGTGGCGCTGTATGATCTGATCGATCAGCTGCGCCACGAGCTGGCATGCAGCGTACTGATGGTTTCGCACGATCTGCATCTGGTGATGGCGAAAACCGATGAGGTACTCTGCCTTAACCAGCATATTTGCTGTTCCGGCACGCCCGAAGCGGTTTCACAACATCCTGAGTTCATCTCTATGTTTGGCTCTCAGGGCGCTGAACAGCTGGCAATCTATCGCCATCACCATAACCATCGTCACGACCTTCAGGGACGTATAGTTTTACGCAGAGGACCTTATCAGTGATTCAATTGTTATTACCCGGCTGGCTGGCCGGGGTGTTGCTGGCGCTGGCGGCCGGACCGCTGGGATCGTTTGTGGTCTGGCGACGGATGTCTTACTTCGGCGACACGCTGGCGCACGCGTCGCTGCTTGGCGTGGCCTTTGGCCTGCTGCTTAACGTCAGTCCATTCTATGCGGTGATTGCGGTAACCCTGCTGCTGGCGCTGGTGCTGGTCTGGCTGGAGCGTCGTCCGCACCTGGCTATTGATACGCTGCTGGGGATTCTGGCGCACAGCGCGCTGTCGCTGGGCCTGGTGGTGGTCAGTCTGATGTCGAACGTCCGCGTTGATTTAATGGCTTACCTGTTTGGCGACCTGCTTTCCGTGACGCCAGCCGATCTCTGGACGATTGGCGCGGGCGTGGTGGTGGTGCTTGGCGTGCTGGCACTCAACTGGCGCTCGCTGTTATCAATGACCATCAGCCCGGAGCTGGCGCAGGTTGATGGCGTGTCCATTCAGCGGACAAAAATGGTGCTGATGCTGGTTACCGCGCTGACCATTGGCGTCGCCATGAAGTTTGTCGGCGCGCTGATCATCACTTCGCTGCTGATCATTCCTGCGGCAACTGCCCGCCGTTTTGCCCGGTCGCCGGAGCAGATGGCAGGCGTGGCGGTGATCGTCGGCATTCTGGCGGTGAGCGCAGGCCTGACCTTCTCCGCCTGGTACGATACCCCTGCCGGGCCGTCGGTTGTACTCGGCGCGTCACTGATGTTCCTGCTGAGCATGGCAAAACGACCTGCCGTCTGAGCGCAGACGTAAAAAAACCGGGCCTGGCCCGGTTTTTAATTCTTCTTAATTACTCTTCGCGGGTAATGCCGAAGTGCTTATAGGCATGCTGCGTGGCCATACGTCCGCGCGGCGTACGCTGAATAAAGCCCTGCTGGATAAGATACGGCTCCAGCACGTCTTCAATCGTTTCCCGCTCTTCGCCAATCGCCGCCGCAAGGTTATCCAGCCCGACCGGGCCGCCGGTAAATTTGTCGATAATTGCCAGCAACAGCTTGCGATCCATGTAGTCGAAGCCTTCGGTATCCACGCTCAACATGTCCAGCGCTCTTGACGCAACGTCACCGCTCAGGCTGCCGTCGGCGCGCACGTCGGCAAAGTCGCGTACGCGACGCAGCAGACGGTTGGCGATACGCGGCGTACCGCGCGAACGGCGGGCGATTTCCAGCGCGCCTTCAACGCTCAGCGGCAGCCCCAGACACGCGGCGCTGCGGCTGACGATGTGCTGAAGATCCTCAACGCGATAGAACTCCAGTCGCTGGACGATGCCGAAACGGTCGCGCAGCGGCGACGTCAGCGAACCGGCGCGCGTGGTGGCGCCAATCAGCGTAAAGGGCGGCAGATCCAGCTTGATGGAGCGTGCCGCCGGGCCTTCGCCAATCATGATATCCAGCTGGTAATCTTCCATCGCCGGATAGAGCACCTCTTCCACTACCGGCGAAAGGCGGTGGATCTCATCAATAAACAGCACGTCGTGGGGTTCAAGGTTGGTGAGCATTGCCGCCAGATCCCCTGCTTTCTCCAGCACCGGGCCGGAGGTCGTGCGCAGGTTAACGCCCATTTCGTTAGCAACGATATTCGCCAGGGTGGTTTTTCCCAGACCCGGCGGACCGAAAATCAGCAGATGATCGAGCGCGTCGCCGCGCATCTTCGCCGCCTGGATAAAAATCTCCATCTGTTCGCGCACTACCGGCTGGCCCACGTATTCGGCCAGAAGTTTTGGACGAATTGCGCGGTCGATGACCTCTTCTTCAGTGATGGTTCCCGGCGATACCAGGCGATCGGCTTCAATCATGCTTTACCTCAGATGGCGGCGCGCAGGGCTTCGCGGATCAACGTTTCGCAGTCCGCGTCAGCGCGGCCGACTTTGCTTATCATACGGCTGGCTTCCTGCGGTTTATAGCCTAACGACACCAGCGCGGCAACCGCTTCACTCTCTGCATCATTTGCCGCGTTATCGGGCTGCACTTCGCTGGTCAGCGCAAACGGCGCGTCGGCGGCGAAAAGATCGCCATGCATACCTTTGAAGCGGTCTTTCATCTCCACCACCAGACGCTCGGCGGTTTTCTTACCGACGCCCGGCAGCTTAACCAGGGCGGCAATCTCTTCCCGCTCTACCGCCGTGACAAACTGCTGGGCGGACATACCGGAAAGAATAGCCAGCGCCAGTTTTGGCCCGACGCCGTTCACTTTGATCAGCTCACGAAACAGCGCGCGTTCCGGCTTGCTGTTAAAACCAAACAGCAGCTGCGCATCTTCACGCACCACAAAATGGGTGAAAATAATCGCTTCGTGATTCAGTTCCGGAAGCTCATAAAAACAGGTCATTGGCATATGGATTTCATAACCCACGCCGTTGGCTTCAAGCAGCACCTGCGGCGGCTGTTTTTCCAGGATGATGCCTCTTAAACGACCAATCACATTCGCTTCCTCACATTCAATACAGTGTCGGGGTTATACCATAAAAAAAGCTGGATGAATATCCAGCCCTTCAGGTTCGCAGCCGTCCGCGCGCAAGATTGAGCTTTCCTTCCCCGATGCGCGCCACGTTTTGACTGAGGTGGCAATGGGTAATGGCAATGGCCAGCGCATCGGCGGCATCCGACTGCGGATTCGCTCCCAGCCTGAGCAGCGTTTTCACCATGTGCTGCACCTGGCTCTTCTCCGCACTGCCGATGCCGACCACGGTCTGCTTTACCTGTCGCGCCGCATACTCAAACACCGGCAGGTCGCGGTTTACCGCCGCCACAATTGCCGCGCCGCGCGCCTGGCCCAGCTTCAGCGCCGAATCGGCATTTTTCGCCATAAAGACCTGCTCGATAGCGAAAAAGTCCGGCTGAAACTGCGTGATGATTTCGCTGACGCCTGCGTAAATAAGCTTCAGGCGCGAAGGGAGATCGGTCACGCTGGTACGGATGCAGCCGCTGCCAAGATAGGTGAGCTGACGGCCCACCTGACGAATAACGCCGTAACCGGTGACGCGTGATCCCGGATCGATACCTAAAATGATCGTCATCGCGCGTCTCCGGTCAGAGGACAGTGATGCGTAAAGCGCGCCATTACAGCGTCGCCGCCACCTCGTCGGAAATATCACCGTTGTGATAAACCTCCTGCACGTCGTCGCAGTCTTCCAGCATGTCGATCAACCGCAGCAGCTTCGGCGCCGTGTCGACGTCCATGTCCGCTTTGGTAGAGGGGATCATCGACACTTCTGCGCTATCCGCCGTCAATCCCGCCGCTTCCAGCGCATCCTTAACGTCGCCCAACGATTCCCACGGCGTGAACACGTCGATAGCACCGTCATCATAAGTAACGACATCATCAGCGCCCGCTTCCAGCGCGGCGTCCATCACCGTATCTTCTTCCAGACCCGGCGCGAAAGAAACCACGCCTTTACGGGTGAAGAGATAGGCTACCGAACCGTCGGTGCCCAGGTTGCCGCCGGTTTTGGTGAAGGCATGACGGACTTCAGACACGGTGCGATTACGGTTGTCGCTCAGGCATTCAACCATCACGGCGGTGCCGCCGGGGCCGTAGCCTTCATAGATGATGGTTTCCATGTTGCTGTCGTCTTCGCCGCCCACGCCGCGCGCGATGGCCCGGTTCATGGTGTCGCGGGTCATGTTGTTCGCCAGCGCCTTATCCATTGCCGCGCGCAGGCGCGGGTTAGACGCTGCGTCGCCACCGCCAAGCTTCGCCGCGGTAACCAGTTCGCGAATGATTTTCGTAAAAATCTTACCGCGTTTGGCATCCTGCGCCGCTTTGCGGTGCTTGGTATTTGCCCATTTACTATGTCCAGCCATTATTTTCCGTCTCCAGATAAACAGCGTGCGGGCCAGCAGACAGCCCGCACGTTTCGCTCATTGCAACCCTTCTGCCTGCTGTTCAAAGCGGGCCAGGGCGTTAAAGTACAAATTCTTCTATCGCCTGGCGATTGCTCCAGGATCGGGTCAGCCGTGCGGCGTCAGCGGCAGCGATCCAGCGGTATGCCAGATGCTCGCTGAGCGTCACCGGCTGCTCACAAGGGAGCGCCAGACTGAACCAGTGTTCAGCATTGTGCGTCACTTCCGGCGCATAGCGATACCGGAAGTGAGGAAAGATTTCGAATTGTATCTGACGCTGGCAGTCAACAACTGTGAGCCGCGCGGCGTTGACGTCAATTCCTGTCTCTTCCTGCACCTCACGCGCCGCCGTTTCCGCCAGCGTTTCGCCAGGCTCCTGACTGCCGGTGACCGACTGCCAGAAATGCGTGTCGTCGCGGCGCTGAAGCATCAGTACCCGCCTGGTATCAGCAGCGTAAATGACCACCAGCACCGAAACGGGATGTTTGAAGGCCAATTATGCCTTCTCTGACGAACCGTCAGCAGACGGCTGTTGATACTTCGCCATTACCTCAACGCCCAGCTCGCGCAGCGAAGAGGGATTCGCAAAGCTTGGCGCTTCGGTCATCAGACAGGCGGCCGCGGTCGTTTTCGGGAAGGCGATAACGTCGCGAATATTATCGGTGCCGGTCAGCAACATGACCAGACGATCCAGGCCAAACGCCAGCCCCGCGTGCGGCGGCGTGCCAAATTTCAGCGCGTCGAGCAGGAAGCCGAACTTCTCACGCTGTTCCTGCTCATTAATGCCAAGAATGCCGAATACCGTTTGCTGCATCTGTCCATGATGAATACGCACTGAGCCGCCGCCCACTTCATAGCCGTTGATGACCATGTCATAGGCGTTGGCGATCGCCTGTTCAGGCTGCGCGGCGAGTTCCTGCGGCGACATAGCTTTAGGCGCGGTAAACGGATGGTGCATTGCGGTCAGTCCGCCTTCGCCATCGTCTTCAAACATCGGGAAGTCAACCACCCACAGCGGCGCCCACGCGGCGTTATTGGTAATTTTCAGGTCGCGGCCCAGCTTCAGACGCAGCGCGCCCAGCGCGTCGGAAACCACTTTGCCGCTGTCCGCGCCGAAGAAGATCATGTCGCCGTCAGCGGCCTGCGTGCGTGCAAGCATCGCTTCCACAATCTCTTCGTTGAGGAATTTCGCCACCGGACTGGTGATACCTTCAAGGCCTTTTGCACGTTCGTTGACCTTAATATAGGCCAGCCCCTTCGCGCCGTAGATTTCAATAAATTTGCCGTATTCATCAATCTGCTTACGACTGAGCTGTGCGCCGCCCGGCACGCGCAGCGCGGCAACGCGGCCTTTAGGATCGTTGGCCGGGCCGGAGAAAACTTTAAATTCGACCGTTTTCAGCAGGTCGGCCACGTCTACCAGCTCCATCGGATTCCGCAAATCCGGCTTATCGGAACCGTAGCGCCGCATCGCTTCTTCAAAGGTCATCTGCGGGAAGTCACCCAGCTCAACGCCTTTCACGTCCAGCCACAGTTCGCGCACCAGCCGCTCCATGATCGCCTGCACCTGCGGCGCGGTCATGAAAGAGGTTTCAACGTCGATCTGAGTGAATTCAGGCTGGCGATCGGCGCGCAAATCTTCATCGCGGAAGCACTTAACGATTTGATAATAGCGATCGAAGCCGGACATCATCAGCAGCTGTTTAAACAACTGAGGCGACTGCGGCAGCGCATAGAACTTACCTTTATGCACGCGGCTCGGCACCAGATAATCCCTTGCGCCCTCCGGCGTGGCCTTGGTCAGCATCGGTGTTTCGATGTCTAAAAAGCCGTTGTCGTCCATAAAGCGACGTACGAAGCTGGTAATTTTGGCGCGGGATTTCAGGCGTTGCGCCATCTCCGGGCGACGCAGATCAAGATAGCGATACTTCAGGCGCGCTTCTTCGGTATTGACCTGATTGGCGTCGAGCGGCAGCGGCTCAGCGCGATTGATAATCGTCAGATCGGTAGCAAAAACTTCGATTTCGCCGGTCGCCATGTCGCTGTTGCGGTTCTTGTCGTCACGCGCGCGCACGGTGCCGGTTATCTGCACGCAAAATTCGTTACGCAGTTCAGAGGCCAGTTTGAAGGCATCCTGACGATCGGGATCGAAAAATACCTGCACGATACCTTCACGGTCGCGCATATCGATAAAGATCAGGCTGCCCAGGTCGCGGCGGCGATTGACCCAACCGCACAGTGTCACTTGCTGGCCTACGTGAGACAGATTGAGCTGTCCGCAATACTCAGTACGCATAACGATATCCTTTAAACTTCGCCGCTTACGCGCGGCCGGTGCCTTGCAGCGCCATGCCGTCGCGAAAAATGGCGGCCATTATAATGGAAAAAGCCCGACGCGATAAGTGCCGCCGCCGCATCCCGGCGTCGAATTAACGTCAAAAAAGTTCGCCAGACGGGCTGTTCTCACAAACGCTAACAAATTTCACGCTTTTCGAACATTGATCTTATCGCCTTTCGTCATGGAATATCTGTAATCTCAACGATTTCGCTGTTAACGGAGAAACTATGTTGCAACTTAATGCCGCTTCAACCGCGCTCGTGCTTATCGATCTTCAGGAAGGGATTTTGCCCTTCGCTCGCGGCCCTTATCAGGCTGCCGACGTTGTTGCGCGTGCAGCAACGCTTGCGGAAAAATTCAGGTCGGTGAATGCGCCGGTGGTGCTGGTACACGTCGGCTGGTCTGCGGATTTTGGCGATGCGCTTAAACAGCCGGTGGACAGCAGCCACAGCGGCGCGCTGCCGGATAACTGGTGGGACTATCCGCCTGCGCTGGGGATGCAGCCGCAGGATATCAAAGTGACAAAACGTCAGTGGGGCGCGTTTTACGGCACCGATCTGGAGCTACAGCTGCGCCGCCGTGGTGTGGATACCATCGTGCTTGGCGGCATCTCGACTAATATTGGCGTGGAGTCTACCGCACGCAATGCCTGGGAGCTGGGTTTTAACCTGGTGATCGCAGAAGACATTTGCAGCGCGGGCAGCACTGAAGAGCATAACGGCAGCTTCACCCATATTTTCCCCCGGCTGGGACGCGTGAGGCAGTCGTCAGAGATCCTTGCTGCATTTTAATGCCATACCGACTGGTCAGTCGTGACAGAGGCGGCAGGTGACATTGAGATAAAGTCTGTCTGCCGCCCTGTGCAGCAAACCGGAGCCGCCTCTGCCGGTCAGGACGGGTCGGTATCAACGCGGGCCGGGTCGTTTGCTTTTTCCTGCGCATCAGGCTCAATGCCCGCCGCAATCAAACAGCCTTTGAGTACGCCGAACGCATCCTGACACTGCCGTTCATTTACGCAGGCGTAACCGAGCAGCAAACCGCGCGCGGTCTGCTGATGCATATAGTATTGCGACAGCGGTCGTACCTTGACGCCGCGCTTCAAAGCCTGTGCGGCAATAGCGACATCGTCACAGCCGGATGGCAGCCGCAGCACCAGATGTAACCCGGCTTCATGGTTTACCGGCGGCAAAAAAGACGGCCCCAGATAGCGCTCAATCAGTTTGCATAAAAACTGCCGCCGCTGGCCGTAAAGCAAACGCATCCGCCGGATATGGTCCATGTAGTGTCCCTGACGTATAAACTCTGCCAGCGCGCGCTGGATCAGCAGGTGCCCGCCGCGATAAAGCTCTGCGGCAGCGATGCGCAGCGGTTCGGCCAGCATCTTCGGCACCACCATGTAGCCAATTCGCAGTGCCGGGTAGAGCGTCTTGCTGAAGGTGCCCATGTAAATCACCGGCGCATCGGCTTCCAGCCCTTGCAACGAGGGATAAGGTTGACCAGAGAAGCGAAATTCGCTGTCGTAATCATCTTCAATAATCCAGCTTTGGTGACGCCGCGCCAGCGATATCAGCGCTTTGCGTCTTGCCAGACTGAGGTGGGCGCCCAACGGATATTGATGTGACGGTGTCACAAAAACCATTCTGGGCGGCGGCCCCGACGCCGGCACGATACCTTCATCATCCACCGACATTGCGCGGATTTTGAGGCCGTTCTTACGCAGGAGGTTACGCGTTCCCCAGTAACCCGGCTCCTCCATCCAGACATCATCACCCGGGTCGCAGAGCACGCAGGTGACCAGATCGACCGCCTGATGCACCCCTTCCGTGATCAGGATCTGATCGGCGTCGGCCTTAACCGAGCGTGCCACACGCAGATACTCCACCAGCGCATGGCGGAGATCCGGGCAGCCGCCGCCGCTGCTGTACACCAGCCGATGAACATCCGGATCGCGATTCAGCCGGGCCTGAATCTGACTAAAAAGTTTATGTGGAAACTCGGTAACGTCGGGCGCGCCGGGGACAAATGCGCCCCACTGCCAGGGAGACGCCGTAGCGTGCCCTAACAGCGTAGCGCCGCGTTTTGACAGCGTGGCCGGCAGCGGCGTGGCGACAGGTGGTAGCAGATCGATAGCGTGGCTTTGCAGGCAGATCTCCGGCAGCGTCTCCGCAACCCTGGTGCCGCTGCCGGTGCGCGCCGTTACATAACCCTGCGCCATCAGATTTTCATAAACATGCAGTACGGTATTCCGCGAGACCTTAAGCTCACGCGCCATGTCGCGCGTTGGCGGCAAGCGCCCGCCGCGCGGAAAAATGCCCTCTATGATTGCACCCTGCATGCAGGTCAGCAGCCGCTGCTGCAACGAACCACTCTGCAAAAACTGTAATCGTTCTAGTAAGTGATCGGCATAAATCAGCTGCAATTGGCACCATCCCTCTCTCTGAAATTGGCTCTGGCAACTTACCTCTTCACACGCGTAAATAAAAGCGTTTGTCGTGAATTGTAAATAAGCATATGAGCGAGGTGGATGAGATGAGCGAACAACATATTCCGATGCAGCAGCGCAAGGCACAGGCTTTGCCCCGCGGCACCGGCACGCTGTGTGACTGGTATGTGGCGCGGGCGGAAAACGCCACCCTGTGGGATAACGAGGGCAACAGCTGGATTGACTTCGCGGGCGGCATCGCGGTGCTCAATACCGGCCACCGCCATCCGCGCATTGAACAGGCGGTAGCCGCTCAATTAACGAAATTTACCCATACCGCGTTCCAAATCACGCCGTACGAAAGCTACGTTGCGCTGGCGGAACGCATCAATCAGCGGGTACCCGTGGCGGGTCCGGCTAAAACCGCCTTCTTCACCACCGGCGCAGAGTCGGTAGAAAATGCTGTTAAAATCGCCCGTGCTTATACCCACCGCCATGGCGTGATCGCCTTTGGCAACTCCTTTCACGGCCGCACCCTGATGACCATGGCGATGACCGGCAAGATCGCGCCCTATAAACGTGATTTTGGCCCGATGCCGGCCTCGGTGTTTCATGCGCGCTACCCCAGCGCGATACAGGGCATCAGTATTGATGCGGCACTGGACAGTCTCGACGCTATTTTCACTCAGGACATCGCTCCGCAGGACGTCGCCGCTATCGTGCTGGAGCCGGTGCAGGGCGAAGGCGGTTTCCACGCGGCGCCGGCTGCGTTTATGGTCAAACTGCGTGAACTGGCCGATCGCTACGGCATTCTGCTGATTGCCGACGAGGTGCAGAGCGGTTTCGCCCGCACCGGCAAGCTGTTCGCCATGGAGCACTATCCGGTGAAAGCAGATCTGATCACCATGGCCAAAAGTCTGGCGGGCGGGATGCCGCTCTCTGCCGTATCGGGGCGCGCAGAGGTGATGGATGCGCCAGCGCCGGGCGGTCTCGGCGGCACCTATGCCGGCAATCCACTGGCGATTGCTGCGGCGCATGCGGTACTGGACGTCATCGAAGAGGAACAGCTCTGCGCGCGTGCCGCAGAACTTGGCGGCAGGCTCGATGCCTGGCTTCAGGACTATCGCAAGCAGTGTCCCGCGATCGCCGATGTACGCGCGTTAGGGTCGATGGTCGCCGTTGAATTTACTCAGGCAGCCATCGCGCAGGCGATACAGAAAAAGGCGATGGAGAACGGACTGTTGTTGCTGACCTGCGGCGCAAAAGGCAACGTCATCCGTTTTCTTTATCCGCTGACCATTCCTGACCAGCAGTTTCACCAGGCGCTGGACATTTTGACGTCGGTACTGAACGACTGCGCCGCTGACGTCGAAAAAAACGCCGTCACGGCCTGACCTTCCCCGGCTCGCTGCGGCGAGCCCATTCCCTTGCTCGCCCCGGACACAAAAGCCCGAAAACCATTCTGGAGACGTTCTGATGACGACAATACAGACTGCGAATGAAGATGCACTGGCACAAAATCTGAAGCCGCGCCATGTGCGCATGCTGTCTATTGCGGGCGTAATTGGCGCTGGCCTGTTTGTCGGCTCTGGCCACGCGATTTCCGAAGCGGGCCCGGCGGTGCTTATCGCCTACGCCGCCGCCGGCGCGCTGGTGGTGTTAATTATGCGCATGCTGGCCGAAATGGCGGTCGCCCTGCCCGATTCCGGTTCTTTCTCCACTTATGCCGATAAAGCGCTGGGCCGCTGGGCAGGATTCACTATCGGCTGGCTCTACTGGTGGTTTTGGGTGCTGGTCATTCCGCTGGAGGCGAATGCAGCCGGCACCATCCTGCACGCCTGGTTCCCGCAGGTTGCCATCTGGCAGTTCACTCTCGCCATTACGCTTGTTTTAACCCTCACCAATCTGCTGAGTGTGAAAAACTATGGCGAGTTTGAATTCTGGTTCGCGCTGATCAAGGTCGTGGCAATAGTCGCTTTTCTGTGTGCAGGCGCCCTGGCCGTTTCCGGTTTTATGCCTGGCAGCAGCACCAGCGGCCTTCAGCATCTCTACGATACGCAAGGCTTTATGCCCAACGGCATGGGTAAAGTGATGGCTGCGATTTTGACCACCATGTTTTCGTTTATGGGCACCGAGATTGTCACGATCGCCGCCGCCGAATCGAAAAACCCGGGCAGGCAGATCACCCAGGCCACCAATTCGGTTATCTGGCGTATCGCGCTGTTCTACCTGCTGTCGATTTTCTTTGTGGTGGCTCTGGTGCCGTGGAATTCGCCGGCGCTGGTTGAGCATGGCTCCTACCAGACCGTGCTTCAGGCGATGAATGTTCCGCACGCCAGGCTGATCGTGGATATTGTGGTGCTGATGGCGGTGTGCAGCTGTCTTAACTCAGCGCTCTATACCTCTTCACGCATGCTCTATTCGCTGTCGCGCCGGAAGGATGCGCCTGCGGCGGCGTCCCGTACGAACCGCAGCGGTACGCCGTGGATTGCGGTGCTGCTCTCCACCGCTGCCGCTTTCGTCGCGGTTATTGCTAACTATCTGGCGCCCAGCGTGGTGTTTGAATTTCTGCTGGCGAGTTCCGGCGCCATCGCGCTGCTGGTCTACCTGGTCATTGCCGCCTCGCATCTGGTGCTGCGTAAAAAGCGTGAGAAAGCAGGCGAAAAACTGAGTTATCGCATGTGGCTGTTTCCCGGTCTGACCTGGATTACCATACTGTTTATCATTACCGTGCTGGTTTCCATGCTCTTCAACGCTGAGCATCAGGTCGAGCTGCTGGCGACCGGTGGTCTGACGTTGGCGATTATCGCCGCCAGCCTGGTGGTGCCGCGTAAAAAGAGTAAGCAACAGAAAGCTCGCTTCTCTGCCGTTCACTCCTCAGAAAACTCCTGACCTGACCTACATGCGGCGCGGCCGCATGTTGTTTTACTGAAAGGCGTCCCTGTCCGCATTTCCCGTGAACATCCCGTCTGTCATGCCCGCCCGCGTAACATTTTGTCGCCAGTCATTTCCCGTCCCACCTAATTAAACGCGTCTGGTCACATTCATCAGGCAAAGTGTGACCTGCAATGGGCTTTTTTCCTCTTTTCTCCGTTCGTTTGTGATCGGGATCCAGAAACGGCAGAAGCCGACTTGTATGGTAGTAATCTTGGGAATTAAGTTAACAGTATGTTTGTTTTTTGTTCTAAATCTGAATTTCATCGGCATGACAGAAAAATAAAAAAAACGTGCGGCCTGTTTGATCCTGGCAGGACAAGGCGGCAGATAACCACAACTTTTAAAGGCACCGGATATGACCCTTCCCTCATCAGAACTGTCGCAAAAACCGGCCAAAGCGCCTCATTCCGGCCGGAATGCTGTTCATCGACGCGGCCTGTTTCGCTTTTTACCGCGTGCGCATCCTCTTTCCTGGTGGATGCTCGTGATTACTACCCTCGCGATCCTCATGAACTCTATCGACAGGATTATTCTGCCCACGTTACTTCCTGCGATTATGACGTCGTTCAATCTGACCGAAGTGCAGGCTGGATGGCTCAATTCATTGAGTTTTGTCGGCACCTTAACCGGTGCAGTCCTTTTCGGCTTATTTTCCGACTGGGTAGGAACCGGACATAAACGTTGTTATAGCTGGTGCGTGGCCGTGTTGGTTGAGATCGTCTCAGGCGTGGCGACAGCATTTTGCAAATCGCTGGGCGCGTTTCAGGCTCTCAGAGTCGCAATGGGCATGGGAACAGGCGGATCGGAACCGATCAATGTCGCATTGCTGGGTGAGTGGTGGCAGAAAGAGAACCGCGGGTTTGCCATTGGCGTACACCATACCGGCTTTCCAATGGGACAGTTCATTGGCCCTGTTCTGATCGCCGCAATTCTGGCATTTGCGACCTGGCGCGAGGCGTTCCTGTTTATTCCACTTATTGGTTTAATGATACTGATAGCGCAGCTCATCATCGGTACGCGCAAGAATCATCAGAAGGTCAATAACTGGATAGTTGAAAACGGACTGACGCCGCCCGTTAGCGCGTCCCTGCAACATACGGTTGAACACGCATCCCTGTGGACTAACGCCGCTTCCTGTCTGAAAAACCGTAACTGTCAGATGGCCATTCTGTTGATTTTTGGCTTTACCTGGGCTGAGATGGGGATCGCGAACTTCCTGACGTTGCAGCTAACGCGCGACGTCGGGCTTGATCTGTCAACCGCAGCGATAATTTCCGGCGCATCCGGGATTACCGGCTGGATTGGTCAGATTCTGTGGGGGAGTTTCTCAGACGTTAAAGGGCGTAAGCGTTCACTGGTCATCATTCTGGCGGGCTGGGTCTTCGCCGCTGCGCTATGCATAGCGATCCATTCTGCTGTATCAGGCTGGGCGATCCTGATCTTTTGGGGGCTGTTTCGTAACTCACCCTACCCAGTCGCGTATGCCTTGCTCATTGACTCTTCTCCTCGTGCAGCCGCGTCAAGTATGGGCCTGATGATAGGCCTGGCTGTCGGTATCGCCGGGATTCTGGTGGCGCCGGTCAGTGGCTGGATTATTCACACGTTTGGCTTCACCGTACATTACCTGGTGATTGTCGCCGTACTGCTCATTTCCTGTCTCCCTTTGTGGTTTATTAAAGAAACTGTCATCTTCAAAAAGGCCTGATATGACCCGTGATCTGATCAGCTTATTCCGTCAATGTACCCTTATTGAACTCAATCATGCGTATGAAGAACTTATGCCGGTCTGGCCCGGGCATGGGAAGTTTTTCTGTAGCCATGCGGAGGATTACAGCGCAGGCGATGGTAACTATAACTGTCAGTTGAGCCTTGGCGACCACTGCGGCACCCATGTGGATGCGCCAGCGCACTTTATTGAGGGCGGTAAAACGGTCGAACAGATTGATGCGCGCCAGTTAATCGGCCGGGGCCGCTGCCTGGACATGTCCTGCCTGGCAGAGGACAGTGATATTACCGTTCATATGATTCAGGCATGGGAAGCGGATAAAGGAGAGATCGTTGCCGGTGATATTGTGATTTTTCGAACGGGATATGACAAAAAATGGCGTTGTCGTCCTCATCACGCCGGCTTTCTGCAAAACTGGCCAGGACTCTCGGGAGAAGGCGCAAATTACCTGATTGAAAAAGGGGTAACGGTATTAGGAACGGATGCTATGTCGTTGGACAGATACAGCAATGACGCACATCCCGCGCATTTTGCTGTATTAGGTTCTGACTGCCTGATCGTTGAGAATCTCGCCAATCTGGAAAATCTCCCTTCTGAGTTCGTCTTTATGGCGCTGCCACTCAGAATTAAAGGGGCGTCCGCCTCGCCAATAAGGGCGGTGGCGCTGCTGGAATCACCGCTTCAGGCGGAGCAGAACGGCCATGGCGCTTTTAGTGTTGAGGTCAACCCGCGGCCTGCGGAAACCGCATAATATGTTTGCTGATACAGCAGTGTTTAGCGCATTACGAAAGAGATCCACTATTTCTTCCATTGCGCTGATACGGTTTGACCGCTACATTTTCCGGATCATTTCAGCTCAGGACGGATGACCGTGAAGCCTTTTTACCTTGGACTGCCGCAGTGGCAACATCCGCAATGGAAAAAACGGGGAATAGTGACGCTGGCTGATTACGCGCAGTACTTTAACTGCGTTGAAGGCAACACCACGCTTTACGCCCTGCCAAAACCGGAAATTGTTCAACGCTGGCGCGATATGACCGATGACAACTTCCGTTTCTGCTTTAAGTTTCCCGCGACCATCAGTCATCAGGCCATGCTGCGCAATTGTGACGCGCTGACCGCTGAATTCTTTGCCCTGCTTGCACCGCTGGCGGAGCGCATCGGCCAATACTGGCTTCAGCTGCCGCCCGTGTTTGGTCCCGACCATCTCCCCGCGCTGTGGGCATTTCTGGATGGTTTGCCAGAGGCCTTCAGTTACGGTGTGGAGGTGCGTCATCCTGAGTTTTTTGCCAAAGGCGACGCCGAGCGTGCGTTAAATCAGGGTCTGCATCAGCGCGGCATCAATCGGGTGATCCTCGACACGCGCGGCGTGCATTCGGCCGTACCCGCCACGCCTGCGGTGATTGAAGCACAGCGTAAAAAACCGCATCTGCCGGTGCAC
>NZ_JNVB01000062.1 GCF_000770305.1 Erwinia oleae | reverse complement strand
CGGCCTCCACACTCAGGCTGGCTGATAAGGCGCATTCAACTCCGTGAAAAACGCGCCGGGACACCAGGTTCCTCCCCGGAGTTTACAGAAACAAACCAAAGGTTAAGGTACCGACCCTGCGGCGTTGATTTTCGGATCGACGCCGTTTTTATTTTATCGCTTATGGATCCAGTTATTCCCGTTGACACTCCTGTAACCTGAATTAAAAATGAGCAGGCTTACTTGTTGTCTTCGGACAACCAGCCAATGCTTCAGCATTCTGTGAGAAGCGCCTTCGGGTGAGTGCCAACCAAAGTTTTAGCGATCTGTGAGAAACGCCCTCGGGCGATCGCCAATATCCTCGTAGCCTGAAAGAGGAAGCCCATGTGGCGGTAACGCCGTTTAACCTTTGAGAACGGCGATCGCTTAACGGCGATAAAGGTTCATTCCACAATCCAGACAGTCTGCACTGACGTACGATTTTGCAGACGCCCGACGGGAAATACTTTTCCCATCGGGGAAGGTGTATTTCTCCGTCACCGAATCTACACTCCATGGAGAAAACATCATGTCTACTCAAGCTCAATCCGCTTCCAACAAAACTGAATACTTCAACCTGACCATCAAAGGCATGGGGTATCTCAGTAACATTCGTCAGGTTAATGGCCCGAATGGCACTTTTATCAGCTGCGTCGTCAATGGACTTTCGGGTCCGACCGATAACGCCAGCTATACGCGTTTCGATGTGACGGTCGCCGGTAAAGAAGCCAGCAGCTTAATCAATCGTTGTCAAAAATCAGCGGATGAAGACAAAAAAGTTTTGATTGGGTTTGTGCTCAGCAACCCTAAAACGGACATCTTCACGCTTAACAGCGGCGAACATGCCGGTGAACAGCGTGTCAGCCTGAAGGCTCGCCTGATCAAAGTCGACTGGATCAAAATCGGCCAGGAAAAAGTCTACCAGTCTGAGAAATCCGACTCTTTGCCGCCTCAGCAAGGTTCTGCACAGCAACAATACGCGGAAAACTCCTTCTGATAACGCTTTCTACGCCCCTTTTTTCGGGGCGTTTTCCCTTTCTTATTCCACATGAGGATTTGGTTATGGCGTCTCGTGGCGTAAATAAAGTGATACTCGTCGGTTTTCTTGGTCAGGATCCGGAAATCCGTTATATGCCAGCTGGTGGTGCCGTAGCGACATTGTCGTTGGCTACCTCCGAAAACTGGCGTGATAAACAGAGCGGTGAGCAGAAAGAGAAGACCGAGTGGCATCGTGTCGTGTTGTTCGGCAAGCTTGCTGAAATTGCGGGTGAATACCTGCGTAAAGGCTCTCAGATATATGTTGAGGGCCAGCTGCGTACCCGCAAGTGGTTTGACGAAAAGAATGGTGTCGACCGCTTTTCTACTGAAATTGTCGTAGGGCAACAGGGGACCATGCAGATGCTCGGTGCCCGTTCCCAGGAAAACACATCAGGGCAACGTGCTCCAGGCGGTTGGGGTCAACCTCAACAGCCAATGCACAGTGGCCCGGTTCCACAACCACCCCAATCAGGCGGTAATGAATCACCAATTGACTGGGACGATAATATTCCGTTTCTTGGATTTGGCTATGGGATAGCAAAGTCTGCTATCCACGCGCTTTAAGGTGATTTTTGTTCGCTTTTTTCCATTATTAGCGCCAGCCCTTGGGTTGGCGTTTTTTTATTTTGCAATAAAGAGTTCTTCATTGAGGGGATGAGAGGGTCGCCGCACAGTGACAGCCGTTAATTGTCACTGAACAGGAACCCTCCGGATGAAAAAAACGCTGATAATCTCCCTCCTGGCAGCCTTTATGCCGACCGGGTGTACGACTCATCAACCTCTGCAGCAGCGGGAAGCATCCGCACTGACACCTTCTGTCACCGTTACTCGCAATGTTCAGCCGACCAGCCCGGACGCTTATGGCCAGGCTCTGGAAGTGGTGCGCTATGACCGTTATTTATTGGTCAGCACCGACCCAGCCGCGGTTCAGCGCGATCCGCTTTCTCAGATTATTGATATCCGCATCCCGACCTCCATCAAGCCAACCGTTGCGGATGCCCTGCGTTATGCCCTGCGCCAGTCGGGTTATTCACTGTGTGCCGCCGGTTCGGCCAGTGTCGTGTTGTATCGGCAGGCACTACCGGTCGTCCAGTACCAGTTGGGACCCATGCGCCTGCGCACTGCTCTGCAGGTTCTTGCCGGTCCGGCATGGCAGTTGGAAGTCGATGATGTGCAGCGGGTCGTTTGCCACAGTCTGCGTGACGGCTATCAGCTACCGGCTGTGCCAGCCCCTGCAACCGGAGGGTGGTTGAAAAAATGACCGAACTTAATCAACCCATGACCCCGATGACGCCGACCAAAAAAGGCCTGCTACGCAGCAAGGCATTCTGGGGGATCACTGGTGGTCTGCTGATTGCCATCACGATCGCAATGGTCAATAGCCAGACATTCATAGACCTTAATCAGCGCGTTACTTACCTGGAGCAAGCCCAACGCACAATGACATCACAAGATGATGTGCTGTCTCTGCGCGATGCCATGACCACCCAGCAGAAGCAATTAATTGCCCTCGAAAACCGTCAGGCACAGTTCAGTCAGCAACTGGAAACAATGGTGAGTGTCGCGGATCTTCCACAGCAGCTACAGGCGCAACTAAAGGTACAAAACGTTGAGCTGAACGCATTGAAAGATGAGCTTGAGGTACTGAAGAAGAGTAAACCCGCGCCGTCGTATCCGGTTATTGACCTGTCTGCGACCCTGGATAAAACGGCTGCGGATGCATCCGCTGTAACGGCAAAAAACCCCTTAAAGCATAAAACCACGCCGATTAACGCTTCATTACCTAAACCTCCCTTTGTTCTGACCGGCGTCGAGCTACGTGGAACCGCGGCATTTGCCGCCGTGGCACCGAAGGGATTCAGTGATTTATCGCAGGTGCGATTAATCGGAGCCAAGGAATCGGTAGCTGGCTGGACGCTGGTCAGCGCCGGGCACGGGCAGGCGACGTTTCGCGTGAATGGCCGTCTGCAGACGGTTAAAACGCAGTCAGGGGGAGTTGATGAACGTTAAATACTGTTTGTTTGCCGCACTGTTTCTGAGTCCATGGGTGCATTCAGCCCAGCAGATTACCGTTGAAAGCAGCCAGTCGATCCTGAGCCAGCTTCAGCAGAGCCGGACGGATAAAACGGCTGAGCAGGGTAAACAGTGGGGACTGAGCGGGGAAGAATATCAGCGCTACGAGCAATTGATGGACGGCCCCCGTGGAATCCAGTCGCCGGGGCTGGATCCGCTCACCGCGTTGGGTATCGAAGCCCGAAGCGATGCCGAACGTAAAAAATATGCTGAACAGTGGGTTAAGCAGGAATTTGCCCGCACCGGGAAAGAGCTGAAGTTCCAGCGTGAGGTAGATGCCGCCTGGCAGCGCCTTGGCGTGCTGTCGGTCAATATGGGGAACGCTGCGGGAATTGCGCACGACTCCGGCGGCCGACTGGCGCTGTTTGTGAAGGCGAAAGAGTGTGGTCAGTGCGATGCGCGGTTGGCTGCGGTGTTGGCCGATAACCGGCCCGTCGATATCTATCTGGTCGACAGCAAGGGCAGCGACAGTCTGCTGCGCGACTGGGCCAGGGCGCACCGTATCCCTGCGGCCAAGGTACGCGCCCGCCACATCACGCTTAATCATGACGGCGGCCGCTGGATGCGGTTCGGTAATGGGCTGATGCCGGTTGTGCTGCAACAGGGGGAAAATGGATGGACACTCGTCGCATTTTGACCTGGGGACTGATGCTGAGTTACGGAGTATCGACGCTTGCCTTCGCCGCCGCTCATGATGTCCCCGAGGGATACCGGGAAGTGGCCATGCGTCACGGAGTGCCTCCCGAGTCACTGTATTCGCTGGCACTGGCAGAAACGTCGATGGCACCGAAAACCATGTCCTCGGTGACGCGCGGTGCGGGTCAGTTGCCCACAGTTGAACGCCCCTGGCCGTGGACGATAAATGTTGCTGGCAAAGGCTACCGCTACGCCAGCCGCTTACAGGCCTGGGAAGCCCTGCAGGGCTTTTTGAAAAAATATTCGCGCAAACGTATTGATGTGGGTATCGCCCAAATTAACCTGGGCTGGAACGGACATCGCTTTACCTCGACCTGGGAGGCTTTCGATCCCTGGCTCAATCTGAACGCGGCGGCGACCATCCTGCGCGAATGCTACGACCGCAAACCGGGGAGCTGGCTTGCTGCGGCCGGCTGCTATCACCATCCTGCCGGCGGCGCGCCAGCTACCCGGTATCAATCCATAGTGAAAACCAAGCTGGCCCGCATCAATGGCCTGGCAACTGCGCCGAAGCTAAAGACGCCAGCGCAAACAGTCACACTGACCTGGATTGAACCTCGGAGCCAATAGCCATGAATAAAGTGAATGTCCTGTTGTTCGGCCTGTGCCTGGTGACCAGCACCGTTCTGGCCAACCTGAATGTTATCGCTGATTTGGGCGGCGATGATGCTTCACCCTATTTTGAGGGTATTAATCGCCAGACGGGATCCGCTTCGCTTCCGGTAGCGCCGCCCGCCCCGATATCTGCCGGTGAGGCCGAAGCGGCGATGCTGCCGGTAATAACGCCGGAACTGACGCCGGGTAAAGTGGTCGCCCGGCCGCTACAGCTGCCGGGGATCGGCGCGCTGTTTATTGTCGGCGATGATGAGGTTTCACGCGCCTGGCTGCAGGCGAATGCGCAGCAACTTAAATCCCGCTCCGCTGTCGGCCTGGTGGTGAACGTCAGCCATTTATCCGGGCTGCAGGCGCTGCGTGAGCAGGGATTGGGCTTGCCGATGGTACCGGCCTCCGGCAGCGAACTGGCGCGTCGTCTGCAGCTGTCACACTATCCGGTGCTGATCACCGATACCGGATTATCTCAGCAGGTTGCCCCATGATGCCGCTGCAGCATCTGGCAGCAGTCCTGTTGGCGAGCCCATTGCTGTCAGCCGCATTGACTGGCGTGTTTATCGGCGTGATGGCAATTTTCAGCCTCCGCGGTCGGAAGACGGCCTGCCAGCGCCGTCACGGGCAGTATCAGGCGGCTGCGGAGCGGGTCATACAGCGACTATCTCAATTATCAGGCGATGCGCAGCGGCTGACTTATTTGCGAAAAATCAACCCGTATGTATTTGAAGAAGTGCTGCTACTCGCTTTTGAACGCCAGGGGCATCCGGTAAAGCGTAACGCCTCTTACAGTGGCGATGGTGGTTTGGATGGTCAGGTGTTTATCGCGGGCGAACGATATCTTATTCAGGCCAAACGCTATGGGAAGACCATTACCCCCTCTCATATCCAGATTTTTGGGGCCTTACTGCTGAAAGAACGGTGCGAAGGCTTTTTTATCCATACCGGTCGAACGGGCCACTTCAGCCGCGCTTTGCTGCTGGCGCATCCTCAGGTACACCTGATCAGTGGACAGCAACTGCTGGATTTACTGGCCGGGAAAAGCCACGAGTTTCAACAAGGAAAGAAACAATGAGTAATCGCCATGTGATGGAGGCGCTGCTACGTCCTGCCGTCGAGCTGAATACCGCGTTTGTCGCCGGTGCCGCCTGCGTTATTTGCGCGGTTGCGCCGTGGTCGGTGGCGCTGGCACCGTCGGTGAGTTATGTCACCGCTGGCGGGTTTGCGGTGCTGTCTGCCGTACGGGCGCGCCAGGGGATGCGGGTGATCCTGTATCGCCGTAACCTGCGCCGGTTGCCGCGCTATGTAATGACCAGCGCCCAAATCCCGGTCAGTCGACAACGGTTATTTCTGGGGCGAGGGTTTCGCTGGCAGCAAAAACACACCCAGCGCCTGATGGACACCCGTCGGCCGGAAGTGGAGAAATATGTCCAGCCGCCAAAAATATATCAGATGGCGCGCCGACTGGAGCTGAAAACCGAATACACCATGCCGTGGTTGTCCCAGTTGCTGCGCACCGACTCCGCGCTAAACCCGGTCAGGCCCTTACCGCCGGTCGGGGGGAATCCGGCTATTCACGGTATTGAGCCCGACGAACTCGATGTCTCGATGGCGCTCGTAGAGCGCGTTGGTCATACCCTGGTGTTGGGTACCACCCGCGTTGGTAAAACCCGCCTGGCGGAGCTGCTGATCACTCAGGATATTCGCCGTGGTGATATTACTATCGTGTTCGATCCCAAGGGAGATGCGGATCTGTTGCGGCGCGTCTGGGCTGAGGCTCACCGCGCCGGTCGTGGGGATGAGCTGTTTATTTTCCATCTGGGCTGGCCAGATATTTCGGCTCGCTATAACGCGGTGGGGCGTTTTGAACGCGTGTCGGAGGTGGCCGGTCGTATTTCCGGCCAGTTAAGCGGCGAGGGCAATAGTGCGGCGTTTCGCGAATTTGCCTGGCGGTTTGTTAACATCGTGGCTCGCGCTCTGGTTGCTTTGGGACAGCGCCCGGACTACCAGTTGATAACCCGCTATGTGAACAACATTAGCGAGCTGTATGAGACCTACGCGAAAAAAGTGATTGAAGCACGTATGCCCGCGCTGCTGTTGCAAATTGAAAACAGCATGCAGGTGCTGACGGAAGACGATGTGCCACGCAATATGCAGGGGCAACCGAACGCCGTCAAAATTATGGCGGTTGAAATGGCGCTGAGTTCCGACACCGGTAAGCAGCTGTACGATCCCATTCTGGATGGACTGCGCTCGGCGGTACGTTATGACCGTACCTACTTTGATAAAATCGTCGCGTCGTTGTTACCCCTGCTGGAAAAACTTACCACCGGCAAGACGGCTGAATTACTGGCACCGAACTATATGGATATGAGCGACCCGCGTCCGGTGTTTGACTGGGAGCAGGTCATCCGCAAACGCGGCATTGTCTATGTGGGGCTGGATGCCCTGTCTGATGGCGTGATCGCCTCTGCGGTCGGTAACAGTATGTTTGCCGATCTGGTGTCGGTAGCCGGGTATATCTATAAACACGGCATATACGGCGGTCTGCCCACCCGTGCTGATGGCAAATTACCGATTAACCTGCACTGCGATGAATTCAATGAACTGATGGGTGATGAGTTTATTCCGCTGATTAATAAAGGCGGCGGAGCGGGGATGCAGGTCACGGCCTATACGCAAACCGAATCGGACATTGAGGCGCGGCTCGGCAATACGGCTAAAGCAGCGCAGGTCACCGGCAACTTCAATACTCTGATTATGCTGCGCGTGCGCGAGAATCGTACTGCACAGCTATTGACGACACAGTTGCCTGAGGTCGATATATATACCAAAACCCTGGTGTCGGGCCAGGCTGATACGGCCGATGTCGAGAAAGGGCAGGACTTTACTTCCAATACCCAGGACCGTGTGGGCACGGTAAAAGCTCCATTGTTGACACCTGCTGAAGTGATAAATCTGCCGAAAGGCCAGGCGTTCGCCCTGCTGGAAGGAGGGCAATTGTGGAAAATTCGGATGCCTTTGCCGAGCGGCGATGATGCTCTGATGCCCCTCAACCTGCAGAAGATTGCAGAGGAGATGCAACGCAACTATCGAACCAGTGAGTCATGGTGGTCTGCGAGTACGGTCATGCCTGATCTGGTAATAAAAGGGGGACCGAATGTCGCAAGCGGTCAATAATCAGCCTCAGCAGCCTGCACCACCCCGCAAGTGTGGTTTTTTATATAACCTGCTGTGGGGCTGCCCCTGGACGCTGGTCGGGATGTTGCTGGCCTCGTTGTTAGTTAGCCTGGTGATTGAATATGTCGGCATGGCGTTCTTCTGGCCAGAGCTGGGGGCGTCACACAGCGAGGCGGTAATGCATACCGAAATAGGTTATCTGTCATCGGAGTTTACCCGCAGTCTGTTGCTGTCTGAGCCGTCGGTGACCGTGACCCGCTGGATGATGGTCGCGTATCAATGGGCTTTTGTGGACAGCGGATTTCTGGACTGGATCCAACGGACCTATGACTCGCAGGCACACAGCCAGAATGCGATTGCCAGAGAGCTGAGCAACTGGAGTGGCCAACTGGCGAACCTGCTGAAGGACTACCTGCTGGCAACCCTGTATGTCTCGATGATCGCCGTTGTGCGGGTCACCATCCTGGTACTGTCGATTCCGCTGTTTATCCTGGTGATACTGGTGGCGCTAACCGAAGGTTTGGGACGGTGTGATATTCGGCGTTACGGTGCCGGATATGAGTCGAGTTTTGTGTACCACCATGCGAAAAGGATGGTGAAGCCAGCTATCTATATCCCCTGCATGCTGTATCTTTCCTGGCCAACGGCGGTATATCCCAACCTGCTGCTGTTGCCCGCCGCTATTTTGCTGGGGATCGCGGTGACGGTGACCACGGCTTCCTTCAAAAAGTATCTGTAGGTCTTAAACCCGGGCTGGACGGCAGCGCACAAAACTGGTTTTTGTGCGCTGCCGTCAGCAGACAAGCCCTGTAAAAACGTTTAACTGCGCGTCAGTCGTGTCTGTTAAAAATAGAGCTTAGAGGTAATCGCTTCTTTAATTGTTCTGGGGAAGAGGGCACTGTTGCCCGGAAAGGGATGGTATAATCAGCCCGATGCCAATTATCAAAGGCCTGGACGAATGACTGTTTTTAAGGGATGAAGAGAATGAACATTAGTGAAGAGAAGCTTTTGCGGTCTGGTTTTACTGGTGCAGAACTACAAAAGCTCAGGCGATACCTTGTAAAAAATGAGCTGACTTTGGATATGGTAATCAATGACCTATCCAAACGCTTTCAGGCGGCTTTTTGGTTAACTGTCGGTATCTTAGTGGTCTACACCGTCACGCTTTTTCTTGCATCCAAAGAAAACATTATTTCTTTGGGCATCGCTTTGCTGGTCGCGCTGCTGATAACCTGGTTTTTCCAGCCACCGGTGCTTGCTTATAAGTCCTGGGCTTTTCGCAGAAAAATGCTTAACGGGTAGAGTTATCCACAGTCAGTAAATCGAAGATAATTTTTGCATTAAGGCCATAACCGACAATTTTCATCGTCAATTTTGGTCTGCTCATCGAACTGACGTTACGGTAAAAATCCTGTGGAATGTAATGAAACAGCCGCCACGTACCGGGTTTCCTAAGGAGACCAAATACGCCGTATACATTTGCAGCAAGGCTTGCACTTTTGTAAACAGCAAGGCCTGCTTCCTTTTTAAATCCCATGAATTCAGCTGCTGACATTGCCCCGTCAGCAATTGCGCCCTGGGAGTTCTGATTGCCCAGAAAGGTATTAATTTCTTTTGATATACCGTTCACTCCATCCATCACAAGCGTGGCACCAGCCAGCATACCGAGTGGATTCATCGTACCAAACAGCGCCACGCCGCCAGCTACGACCAAACCTGACAGGACCACGTTTACAGCGCTGATTACATAGCCAACAATCTTGTTATTTTCCTTAATGAATTCTACTTTCGCGAAAAGTTTTGCGGTTTTCATTTTGAGCAATCTCGATTGCTCAAAAAGGCTGTTGTTTTCTTCGCGCATGGTATGAATGCACTGCATACATTCTTCATCCGACCTGGCCTGGCGAGCGACTGCAAACTGTTGATTGATAAAAGACTTAATGTCTTCCATGAATTTTATTCTGGTCAGGCCATCCCGGAGATGGAAAGCTGATACCGTGTTAGCGGTATTAATCAGTTTACGAGCCTCCATATTTACCATCATTTCAGCCCAATCCTTGTTTCTTCCTCCTGACCTCATCATGGTCACCAATGCCGCATCCATCGTTGTTTTTCCCTGCCAAGTTTATCTGAATCGATAGTGTAATATGTTTTTTATTAGGGTCTGAAATCCTGCTGGAAATTCGGATAATTGCCCGGTGAAAGGTAATGATTGTTTGTCGTATTCTTTTCCTAATGCACATTCAATTGATGCTGAGAGCTGGCTATTCTTTGAATTATCTATTCTCTCCCGAGAAAATTATCAAAAAGCCATAAACAGTTATCCACTGACCTGCCTTCCTATCTATTGCACCCTGACAGCACCCTAAATCACTGAGGAGTGCTTGCATGCGTATCCCCGTAATAACCCGACGAGCCGGCTGTTTGCTGGGGCTGACATTGCTGACCGCTTTACCCGTCCATGCATCTGAAAAAGATGAGCTGGCGTCTGCCCAGCGCCTGTTGATTCAGGCGCAGGCAGCGCTTGAACGCGCTCGCGTTGCCGCCGTTCAGGCTGACCGACCAGAACGGGAACGATTTTGGTTTGACTATTCCCGAGCGACGTCTGATCTCAAAACCATCCATGCCGGTATCGATCGTTATCTGGAACCTTCCCGTGCCCAACCGCGCGATGCTGGCTTTGTGGCTGGCAACTACCGACGTGAGCGCCCCTGATGGCCATAACGCATGCGCAGGAACAGGCTTTCAATGCTGCCAGCGGTGGCATCGATATCAGCGTCCTCTCGTGGATCTGCATTGGTGGCTTGCTGGCGACGCTGTTCGTGTGGGCTGCCTGGGTATTGATTGATGTCTGGCAAGGGTGGAGCAACGAGAAAGTACGCAATAAAGCGTTGATCCATTTCGCCGTCAAGATCGTTCTGTTGCTGCTTTTCTCAATCTGGATGTTTGCCAGCTGAGTCTGAGGCTGGTCGGATAAATTTTTCTTACTGTAAAAAAGGATCTCCTATGAATGTTGTTGTGAGTTTTTTTCGTCATCTCTCCGCCCGACTGGCGATAGCCACGTTACTGGTCTGTGCTGCCTGCCAACCGGCGCTGGCCGATCTGCCTACTGTTGAACCCCCTTCTTCGGGCAGTGGTGGTGGTTTGATGGGCACCCTTAAAGGTTATATCCAGGACGGAATTGTTATTCTGGGACTGGTCGCCGCGGCCGTGGCGTTTCTGGTGGTTGCCAACTCCGCTATCACGACCTTCCACGAGGTGCGTGAAGGTAAATCCAACTGGGGTAAATTCGGTGCCATCATCGTGGTGGGTATCGTGTTGCTGGTCGCGGTTATCTGGCTGGTTGGCAAGTCTGCCGAAATCCTGTTCTAAGGTTGCCATTATGCAGACTATCCGTTTTTTGCCCGATCGCCTTAACGCTGAACCCGTGGTCTTCCGCGGCTTTACCACGCCGGAGATGGGGCTGGCGGCGTTGGCCGGCGTAGGGCTGGGTCTGCTGGTATCGCTGCCGTTCTTTCCGCTTGCTGGTTGGGTCGTGGTGCCCACCGGCATGCTGGTGACACCTCTCTTTGTTATCTGGTTTGGCGGTAGCCGGCTGACGCGCCTCAAGCGCGGTAAGCCGGAGAACTATATCTGGCAGCGTCTCGAAGCGCGTAAGCGCCGTATGGGATGGGGCAATCCCACCCTGATTATCGATAAGCAGGGCTGGTCGTTGCGTCGCAGCCGGGCTGTTAAGAGGTCAACATGAGCCGTTTCCGACATGCGGTAAAAAACCGTGACCAGCATATTTTTACGCTACGCGTTGCCTGCGGCGTGCTGGTTCTCTTCCTTCTGGTGACCAGCCTCGGCTGGATGCGGGCACCTGATAATCTGACGATTCATAATCCACCCGACCTGCGCAGTGGCTCTACCCGTGCGTGGTGGGTCATTCCGCCTTCAACCGTCTACAGCTTCAGTTTCTATATCTTCCAGCAGCTCAATGCCTGGCCGAAAAATGGGGAAGTGGATTACCTGGCCAAAATCAACGCGTTGTCCCCTTATCTGACGGCGTCATGTGAGCGGTTCCTGAAAGCCGATGCCCAAAAACGCAGCGACAGCGGCGAACTGGCGGGCAGGACGCGCGTGGTGTTTGAAATCCCCGAACATGGCTATAACGGCCGTTATAACCGGGATCCGGTCACCGTTAAAGGTCGGGATAACTGGGTGGTACGTCTTGACCTGATTGCCGATGAGCAGTTTGCCGGTGAAAAAGTGAAACGCGCACTGACCCGCTACCCGCTTAAAGTTGCTCGGGCAGAAGGCGATCCGGAACGTAATGAGTTCGGCCTGGCCCTGGATTGCTATGACAGCCTGCCACAGCGTCTTGCTGCAGCGCCGGCGGTGCCAGAGTCTGAGAAGAAAGGAGTGTTCCAGTGATGAAAACACGCGTATTGGCGCTTTCCCTGAGTCTTCTGTCGCTGACGTTTATTGCGCCGGTTATCCATGCGGAAGAACTGATGAAATGGGAGCGTATCCCACTACAAATTCCGCTGACCGTGAGCAAAGAACGGGTGCTGTTTGTTGATAAAAATGTGCGCGTCGGCTTTCCGCCCGCGCTGAATGGCAAGCTGCGGGTGCAAAGCAGCGGCGGCGCGGTGTATCTGAAAGCGGACAGCGCTTTCCCACCCACCCGCCTGCAATTGCAGGACGTCGAGAATGGGGAGGTTATTTTCCTTGACGTCACGGCGTCCGACAACGGTTCTGTTGAGCCGGTGCGTATTGTCTACAGCGGTGATGTGTCGACCGTCAGCAGCAGTACAAACAATCTGGCCTTATCCGGTGGGGACAGCACCTCGTCGGATAAGGATAACGGCACTCAGGCGAAGCGTAAACATAACGCTCCGCTGCCGGTTGTTCTGACGCGCTATGCGGCTCAGAGCTTGTATGGTCCGGTACGGACACTCGAGGCCGTGCCGGGCATTCATCCGCTGAATCCGCACCTGCCGAAACGTATCACCACGCTGTATCCCTCCGAGCCGGTAGCCATTACGCCGCTGGGTGGTTGGGGGATCGGTAGCCGCAGCGTGGTGGCGCTGAAGGTGCAGAACACCGCCAGCCGAAAAATCACTCTCGATCCTCGGGTGCTTCAGGGGCAGTTTGTGACGGCAACGTTCCAGCACCGCTATCTGGGGCCGGTTGGCACACCGGAAGACACCACCACGCTGTATCTGGTCACCGCCGGTCGTCCGGATGGTGCCTTTGTTGCGGAGCCGTCTGTGGTTCGTAAAGCCGTAAAGGCGGCGAAAAAGGGGGCAATCCATGGCGAGCGTTAAATCCAATATGCTGCCGAAAGTGATTGTGGTCGGGGTGTTGGCGGCGGCCATCCTGATTGGACTGAAAAGCTGCGGCGGTAACAAGGTGGTCGAGAAGCCACAGCAGACTCAGGACGTGCTGGCCAATATGTCGCCGGAGGAGCTGCAGGCGCTGGGCGTGGAGGGGGATACCCCGGAAGATACGCTGCGTACCCTGATCGGTACGCTGCGTACAACGCGCAGCCAGCAGGCTGAGTTGCAGAAAAACATCGACAAAGTGCTGAAAGAAAACGAGGCGTTGCGTAAACGCCATACCAATGTGTCAGGCCAGATCAACGATGCCGTGGCCGGTTTTCAGCAACAGGCACAACAGCGTGAGCAACTGCTTCAGCAGGAACAACAGACGCTGATGGGCAAAATCCAGGCCCTGACCGGGCAAATAGCCAGTAATAGCGACAAGCTGAAAAGCGGCACGGATATCCCATTGGGTCTGGGGCTGGATGGGATGGGGTCAGGAGACGGGAACGCAATGCCCGGCCAGGACGGCCTGATATGGGTCGGGCCGACAGACCAGAAAGAGGTGGATCCGCGTAATACCCGCGGGGCAAAAGAGGGGCCGCAGTTCCCGACGTCATTCCTGGCTGATAATGCCCTGACCCGCCAGAAAGCGGCCTACGAACAGCAGGTAAAAGGCTATACCAATGAAAAGGGTGCGGAAGAGAATACCGAACCGGTGTTCACTTTGCCCGAGAATTCAACGCTGGTCGGCAGCCGCGCTATGACGGCACTCCTGGGGCGCGTGCCGATTAACGGCACGGTGACCGATCCCTATCCGTTTAAGCTGATGATCGGCAAAGACAACCTGACGGCCAACGGCATTGAATTGCCGGATGTTGAAGGCGCGATCGTTTCCGGCACCGCCAGCGGGGACTGGACGTTGTCCTGTGTGCGCGGTCAGGTTAACAGCATCACCTTCGTCTTTGCGGATGGCACGGTTCGTACACTGCCGAAGCCGAATATCAACGGCAATAACAATTCAGGCAGCAATGCGAAAGAGGTGAGTACTAACGCCGGTATCGGCTGGATCTCCGATGACAACGGTATCCCGTGTATCGGCGGAGAACGTAAATCTAACGCCTCGACCTATCTGCCGACTATTGCTGCGCTCTCTGCCGCCAGTGCCGCTGGCGAAGGGATCAGTCAGGGGCAGTACACCACCCAGAATAACGTCAATGGTATCTCCTCCACCCTGACCGGCAATGCTGGCCAGGCGGTGCTGGGTAAGGCGCTTTCGGGCGGTATGAAAGAGACTGCTGACTGGGTACGCGAACGTTACGGGATGATGTTTGACGCAGTGTATGTCCCGCCCGGCCAGACGCTGGCTATTCACATCACCCGCCAGTTGGCCATCGATTTTGAGACCAGAGGCCGCAAGGTACGTTATGACTACTTCAGCCTGCCGAGCAGCGCCGCCGGTCTGGCCGGTCTGGATTGAATGAACACAGGGGATCCTTTCATGATGATGAATAAAACAGGGGTAGTAATGACTATCCTGCTGGCCGCCGTGTTGCTGACCGGCTGCTCTACCTCTAAAGACGATATGCTACCGCCAGGCGACAGCACCATGCTGGCTCTGTGGCAGGGTGAAGATGGAGGCGGCTCCGCACGACAGGCTGTCGCCGCGCGTGACAGCCTGCGCCGACCGCTTACCGAGGGTGAACAGCTGGCGACGACGGCTGACGATCGTAGCTACAGCCGTACGCAGGAAAGTGAAATCAGCCAGCAGTTTCCGCGCCTGCCAAACCCTGACCTGGTGATGTACGTGTTCCCACATCTGGCTGACGGAAATTCGCCGGTACCGGGGTACAGCACCGTGTTCCCGTTCTACAGCCAGGTGCAGTATGCGATGCCGGGTGAACGGACGGAGGCCTACTGATGCGATTTTCCCTGTTTGATAAAAAGCGCCTGACGCGCAAGAAAACGGCGGTTCCCGTGGATGCCGCGGCCACTGAGGGAGGTGTGCCGTTCGCGGCCGCCGGACGTGAAGCGCTAACGCGGCAGGGTAAAATGACCGTACAGGATGAGCGACAAATTTATCACGCCAATCCGTCGATCATTGATTACCTGCCCTGGGCAGAGTTTCTCGACCACGAACAGTGCATTTTGCTGGATGATGGCGTTTCCGTCGGCGCGGTATTTGAAATCATCCCGGTGGCCACCGAAGGACGAACCGTTGAGCGCCTGGAGCAAATGCGCGATACGGTGGAAGATGCCCTGCAGGACTCGTTTGATGAGCATGATGAAAATCCGTGGGTGGTGCAGTTCTTCTGCCAGGACGAGAACAATGTCGATGCCTATATTGACCGGCTGAGAAGCTACGTCAAACCACACGCGCAGGGCAGTGAATTTACCGAGGACTGGCTGAAAGAGACAGAGCGTCACCTGCGCGGCGTTGCACGACCGCAAGGCCTGTTCAAAGACACATTGATCACCGACCAACCGTGGCGCGGACAGCAACGGCGTACCCGTATGGTGGTCTATCGCTGGATGGGTAAAAATAATGCTGACCCGATGCCCCCGATTGCCATGCTGAACCAGACCTGTGAGCGTGTGACCGGGGCTCTGGCCGGGGCCGGTGCGATCTGCGTGCGTCAGAACGGAGCGCAGGTCCATGACTGGTTGCTGCGCCACTTTAACCCCAACCCGGAGTGGGTGAACAAAGAGACCCTGTACCGGGAGGCGGCCTATTTTGACCGTCGGGATACTCCTGACGACACCATGCCGGTACAAAACGACTTTACCGAAACGTTATGGTTTACGCCGCCGCAGTCCGATCCTGACCATGGAGTGTGGTGGTTCGATAACCAGGCGCACTGCGCCATTCCGGTCGAAAAGCTGCGCCGTCCGCCCGAGCCGGGAACGATCACCGGTGAAATGAAACGCGGTGAGAAGAAAATCAATGCGCTGATGGATTTGTTCCCGGAAGGAACCCTGCTCTGCATGACCATCGTGGTACAGCCTCAGGATACGCTGGAGAATGACTTCAATAAGCTGTCCAAAAATGCGGTTGGTGAGAACACCGAGTCCGGGCGCGTTCGCCAGGATGTGGCACAAGTAAAAGAGTACCTGGGCAACCGTCACAAGCTGTACCGCGCTGGTATTACCTTTCTGCTGCGTGCCGACGACCTGACCACGCTTAATCACAAACGTGTCGAATTGACCAACGTTCTGCTGGGCGCAGGATTGCAGGCTATTCGTCCGGAGTTTGATGTAGCACCGCTCAACACCTATCTGCGTGCGTTGCCAATGTGTTTTAACCCGGAAACCGACAAAAAACACTGGTACACCCGGCTGACTTGGGTGCAGCACCTTGCCGGCCTGCTGCCAGTGACCGGGCGTGAGACCGGAACCGGTAATCCGGGCTTCAGCTTTTTCAATCGCGGCGGAGATTCACTCACCTTTGATCCGCTCAATAAGCACGATCGCAGTCAGAATGCGCACATGTTGTATTTTGGCCCGACCGGCGCGGGGAAATCCGCGACGCTGTGTGCCACATTGTCACAGTTAATGGCCATACACCGGCCGCGACTGTTTATTGCTGAAGCCGGGAACTCGTTTGGTCTGCTGGCTGATTACTTTGAGAGTCAGGGACTGACCGTTAATAAGGTGAGTATCAAACCGGGCAGTGGGGTGTCGCTGCCGCCGTTCTCCTATGCGCACAAGCTGGTTGAGGATAATTCCCTGAGTCTGGATGAGAGTGACCTGCCGGACATTGATGCTGATGATGAGAATGAGGATAAGCGCGATTACCTGGGGGAAATGGAAATCTCGGCGCGGATGATGATCACCGGTGGGGATACTAAAGAAGAGAATGAACTTAAGCGTGCTGACCGCGCGATGATCCGTGAAGCGCTGCTGATGGCTGCGCGACAGACGTATGACGAGGGACGGCAAATGCTACCGTCCGATCTGCAGAAGGCGTTGTATGCCATATCTAAAGACCACGGCAGCGATATCCGCAACGAGCAGCGCCGGGCCAAAGCGGCCGAAATGGCGGAATCGCTGGGTATGTTTACCCAGGCGGGCAGTTTTGAAGCAGAACTGTTTAACCGTGAAGGCAGCCTGTGGCCAGAGGCGGACGTCACGCTGATTGATTTGGGGCATCTGGCGCGCGAAGGCTATGAGGCGCAAATGGCGCTGACCATGGTCAGCCTCACCAACACCATTAATAACATTGCCGAACGCGACCAGTACTCGGAGCGGGATATTGTGTTTGCGGTGGATGAGGCGCATATCGTAACGGTCAATCCGCTACTGGCACCATATATGACTAAAATCGTCAAAATGTGGCGCAAGCTCGGTGCCTGGCTGTGGCTGGCCACGCAGAACCTGAAGGACTTCCCGGATATTGCCGAGAAAATGTTGAATATGGCGGAGTGGTGGATTTGCCTGACTATGCCGCCGGAGGAGGTTAACGATATCGCCCGCTTTAAGGCGCTGACCGAGGAGCAAAAAGCGGTACTACTGTCAGCCAGCAAGTTATCCGGATGCTATACCGAAGGTGTGGTGCTGTCGAAAAAGCTTGAGGCGTTGTTCCGTGCGGTACCGCCGAGCCTGTACCTGGCGCTGGGGATGACCGAGAAGGAGGAGAAGGCCGAACGCCGCGCGCTGATGCTGGAGTTTGGTTGCAGTGAGCTTGAAGCCGCCCGTAGAGTGGCGCAAAAGCTGGATCGCCTGCGTGGACTGACGGTAGATGAGGAGGCTAAAGCTGCATGATTGCGCTGAAATACCCCGAACCCGCCGTTCGTCCTTGTGTCCTGAGTGGACATGAGCCTTCGCTGTTTACTTTGCCTCCGCAGGGTATGGCTACCTTCAGTGAAAAAGATGCCCTGGCGTTGGAGGCGTTTTGTCAGGAGCTCCGGGATCGTCTGTTAGGTCCCGTCATGCTGACCGTGCACCCGCATCGCATTGGGAGCCGCACCAGTGTGGCGTTGCATCTGGAAGGTCGGCTGGGGCGCTGTATCGATGTGTTGGTCACGGTGTCGGGTAAATTTGAGCGGTGTTTTTATATGATGTTTCTGTAAATTTTCTATTGAATCATATGGATGTATCTATGTCAGTCAATCAGAGCTATCAAAATTGTGATGTTTCACTTAAGCTAATTTTTTATTATTGGCTATTTAAAAGGACGTTTTATTATGAGCTTAAAAACCAACCTAAAGGGGCGTCTACGTAATACCTCTTTACCTAAAAGTCATGGATTGATGCCAGTGTTTGAAGCAGTAGTGAATTCCATTCATTCCATTGAAGAAAAAGGCAATTACGAGAAAGGTAAAATCGTTTTGCGGGTCAATCGTGTTACTCAAGGTAGTTTGGACTTAGATACCAAACTGCTTCCTCCCATTGCGGGATTTGACATTATTGATAATGGTTGTGGTTTTGATGACGCTAATTTTAAATCATTTGAAACCCTAGATTCCGATCATAAGATTGAAAAAGGTTGTCGTGGTGTCGGCCGCTTAATGTGGCTTAAGGTATTTGATTTAGTCGAAGTTGAAAGTCATTTTCTTGATAAAGATGTTGCTTTGAAAAAAAGAGTGTTTCGTTTTGATGACAAACATGGCGTTCATGCCGAAAAGGTGGTGGTCCATTCAACGAATGATACAGGCACTATAATTAAGTTGCTTGGATTTGATGACAGTTTTAGAGCAAAAGTCCCCAGTGCATCTCTATTAATAGCAAATCAATTGTTAGAGCATGTGCTTTGGTATTTTGTTCGTGATATTGGTGTTCCACATATTTTCGTAGAGGATATGGGGGAGTGTATCGATCTGACTTCTCTTTATGAACAACATATGCATGCTAGTGCTTGCCACGAAAAAATTACTGTCCAAGAGCAGCTTTTTGAGTTAACACATATAAAATTTAGGGCGTCTGTTAACAAAAAACACCAACTCGTTCTATGCGCGGCTAATCGTTTAGTTAAAGAGGAATCTATACAGGGGAAAATTCCAGGCTTGTATGGAAAAATTGCAGATGAATCTGGTGAGTTTATCTATACTTGCTATGTATCTTCAGAATACTTAAACGAACATGTCCGAAGTGAGCGTACTTCATTTGATATTTGCGAAGATGTTGAGGACATGCTCGATGAGATAACCTTTAAGCATATTCGTGAAGCTGTCCTAAAGAGTTCAAAACATTATTTGCAGGATGTACTTACCAAGACCGTATCCGCAGGAAAAAAACGTGTAGAAGACTTCATTAATCATCATGCTCCACGTTATCGACCTATTGCAAACTACATATCTGAAGAGCTGCTCATTGTTGATCCGGAAAAATCTGATAAAGAGCTTGAGCTGCATTTGCATGCGCAATGGTATGAAGTTGAGCGTCAACTAGTCCATGAGGGTCATGATGTCTTGCAACCTCAAAATAATGATCATGTAGAAGAATATAAAGAGCGACTTCAAGCTTATTTACAGAAAGCCGAAGATATCAAAAGATCAGACTTGGCTAACTATGTTTCACATCGAAAAGTCATTATCGACCTGCTACAGAAATCCATAACTAAACTTGATGATGGGAAATATGCTCGCGAAGATATGATCCATGAGCTCATCATGCCAATGCGCAAAGAATCCAGTGAATTATTTCTTGATTCATGTAATCTGTGGTTGGTAGATGAACGCTTAGCATTTCACAATTACTTGGCCTCAGATAAAACTATAAAGGCTATGCCTATAACTGGTACTGTCTCAACAAAAGAACCTGACTTGCTTAGTTTGAGAGTTTTCGATAACCCAATCCTTGTAAATGATAAGCAAAATTTTCCGCTTGCCTCCATTACTGTAATTGAGATTAAACGCCCTATGCGCAATGATATGCGAGAGGGTGAAGATAAAGACCCAATTGACCAAGCTTTAAGTTATTTAGAGCGAATTCGTGAAGGAAAAGTAACTACTAAGAATGGACGGCCGATTCCAGGGAATGGCGATATACCAGGATACTGTTATGTACTTTGTGATCTTACTGAATCGATGCATCGCCGGTGCCGGCGAGCAAATCTCAGAATTACATCTGATGGGATGGGGTATTTTGGTTACAATGAGCCTTCGCATGCATATATAGAAATCATCAGTTTTGACCAGCTGGTAAAATCTGCAGAGGAGCGGAATAGAGCGTTCTTTGATAAATTAGGTTTTCCGATTTGTTAAATAACTTTATAATTAATCCTTTTTCTCATATCAATCTTTTTTAATGATTCATTAGTGTCGGTTCTAGCACGGATTATTTCTCTACCTTCATTTTTTATTACGAGCCGCACTGCTGAAATTATCACAATCCAATAAAGACTTCTCTGCCGTGCCGACATGCTGATCGTTGCACCCTGTGTGGATCCTAACCGCGCAGGAGTGCAGACGATGCAAATTTGCGCGTTGCTGATGTTTTCTCTCCCGATTCTCATCACCCTCCGACTAACAATGATGCATCAGTGACCATTATTTATATCAATGGTCTTGATGTGGATTTGCGGTATTTGCGTCGTAGCTGGAGTACAACACCTGCTGAAGTTTAAACTCAGGGGAATAGCTCTTACCGGAAAGTCTTTCTTTAGCACTAATAAAGTGTCCACCTGCAAAAATAAGTGGACGCCTAAATTACAGAATCTGACGAGGTAAACCAGACGTTGATGAGTTGATGCTTACCATCTTACTAAACAGCGATGATTTTATCTCGCTTGGCTTTCAAGTTATCTCGCCATGTTCTGAGGGATTCTATATCGGCGCGGAGTTCTGGCTCTTCCGGAATTATCACAGGCACTTCGGCTGATTGGCTGTGCTCATAGCAGCTGTATTTAGTCATAAGGTCATCAATTAATTTACAGTCCTCGGAAGATATT
This sequence comes from Erwinia oleae, assembly GCF_000770305.1. GTDB lineage: Bacteria > Pseudomonadota > Gammaproteobacteria > Enterobacterales > Enterobacteriaceae > Erwinia > Erwinia oleae. The sequence continues at coordinate 5,764 of NZ_JNVB01000062.1, read as the reverse complement.
TGCCGAACTCCGCTAAGGCGGCCATCAGTAGTCACACTTCTGCGATGGCGTAGAACGACCTTATTGAGTAAGTCCTCCTCTACAGAGCGCTCTACTAGTTTACGAAAATCGCTGCAGACTCCTTGGGCCAAAGCCCGATATAATGCCCCACCTCCAGTTTCACCGGCTTTTTTCGCTGCGTCTAGGCGTGTGAGCAGAATATTGTTGGCCGTTTTCGTATTTGTGTTCCAGACGTCTTGTGCTGCAGGATGACCTGCAACACCAGCATAAGCCTCAATACACATTGGGCGATAATGCGCTTTCTTCCATGCTTCACCAGCTTTTTTTGCCACGTCTTCCAATGCACCATATAGCGAAAGTCGATGTGTGAGAACGAGGACCTGTCGGTTTTTAGCGAGCTCTACCAACCTGCAGGCCACATACCATTCGAAATCATTATCGAGAGATGAAATAGGATCGTCGAATACAAATGGCGCTGCGCCTGGCTTGTCCGAAACATCGGCCAGGAAAGCTGCAAGGGAAATAATTCTTCTTTCACCTTCACTGAGCACATTCTGAGGTTTGTCGTTTTGAACACCTTTCAGGCGTAGCTGATGAAGTACCCGAGCATTTTGTGTTCTGGTTTTTACTAGCTCGATTTGTATTCGAGGAGCACCGAGACACTGTAGTTCGCGATTAAACCTTGCGACATATGCTTCAGTGACCACTTTTTGGGTTATTTCAGCAGATTTCAGTGACACTGACCGGGAACCTGCAAGAGCCTTCCAGGTATTATATGCTTTGTGTTTTTTGATTCGCTCAACTTCAGATTGAATAGCATTTTTTTGCTCCGCCACCCATTTTTTTGCCTCTAATCCGAGCTTTTCTTTGCTTGCGTTAATCCTGTCGAATCTCTGTGCATCCAACTCATGCTGAACAGCCTGAGTTTCTAAATTGTCACGATAAGTTACAAGCTCGGCCAAGTTTTCTATTAGATTCTCAACTGGTTGGGCCTGTTGAGTGCGTTCGTGGTCTTGTAACGCAAGACGTGATTGAGAGGTATGGTGCCAAATTTTCCAGAGATAATTTTTCCATTCATCTGACAGACCAGCAGCGGTACATAGTGTATGTACCTGCTGTTCAGTGATAGCAGGAGAAAGTTGTGTCAATGTCGATTGATAAAGAGTTTCTGCAGTTTTTGCGTCCCCTTCGAGTTTGCTGTTAACAAATTTTTCGAAGTCCGTAAGCCGCTGTTGTGCCTCCGTTGTGAGCTCTTGTTGGCAAAGAATGCAACGGGCATCGACTGTCACTGGGAATGGTGAACTTGGGTAAGGTATAACTGAGAACTCTCTTGCGGCTTCCCACATTGCACGCCATGTAGGTGTGCCTATTCCATCAAGTACTGAGGCCTGGACTTTTCCACCCTCGATGGCAATGTTTCGTTTGTCTATTGCCGATTTTCTTAGGGTCCGGATTGCCTCCAAATTATCAATCCCATATTCCCTTGAAGTTTGTGTGAGCTTGGTAATAAGTTGCTGTACTTCTGCTTTAATAGTGCGCTTTTGTTTGGCCAGCGCTATAGGGTCTTGAACTTTGAGGCGCTCGTCGAGATCTTTGAGCTGTTGTTCTTGCTCCGCAGTCCAATTAATAATTGCAGAAAGCGTAGCTTGGGTTGCTTTACCTAGCGCCTTGTAAGTACTGGCAATTTCACACTGTTGGTATATGGGCGGTAGAGTTGGTATTGAGCTAATAAGCTTTGCTTGTTCAGCATCCAGCATCGCTCTGATTTTCTCAATTTCAGCGGCAAGTTTTTCAAACAATCCTACGATCGCTGGAATATAGGTCGCGGCACTTTCAGCGCTTAAGTAGTGGTTTGCTTCGTCGCTATCAAAAATATCTATGGATTTTAATTCCTCGATTGGCGCACTACCCACGTGCCACTCGATAAGGCTGGTTTTTCCATTTAATTCATAGGAGATTTGGCATTTGCGTTCCTGTGGTGGTTGCAGGAATACGTTGGCTTTCAATTCAACAGCTCGTGGCTTACCAGAGACTTTTTTCAAAACTCGGGTATAGCTGGATTTACCTGAACCGTTATGCCCATAAATTACGGTTAGATTTCCCGCTCCGAAGTCCAGTGGTTGGCGTGGTCCTAGATTTTCAATGCCGCAAACACCATCTATACGTGTTAAGCGAAGTTCATCGACGGCAAGGGAGGATTGCATTAGGCTTGTAAAGGTACGGTGGTTGGTCGCCTTTTGGCCTTCAGGCGTTTTCAATAGCGCAACGAGATCCGACAAATCCTCTGAAGTTAATAGACCATTATTTATGAGTCTATCTGCTGCTTCTTGAAACCATTCCTGTTGCTTCAATAACCACGCGCAAATTTCTTGCTGAACGTCCATAGTCCAATTCCCTAGAAAAAACATGTGTATTGGCAAGCTAACAAAACTCTACCCCGATATCTATAGAAGAATCCGGCCTTAAAAGGACTTAATGTCGTTTTTGTCGCGATGATCAATAAATCATGGAAATTCAAGAAAGACTTCTTTACTGCTTTCTTAAGTTAACCATTACACCCTGTGTGAATCCTAACCACGCAGGAGCGCAAACCATGAAAATCAGCACGTTGCTGACGTTATTCCCTCTGCTGATACCGGCATCGGTGCTTGCCGGCACGTTACTCTATACCGATTCTCACCATCCCCCGACGAACAGTGACGCATCTGTGACCGTTATTTATCTTGACGGTCCTGAACGGCTGCAGGCGCAACTGTTCGGTGAGTTATCCCCCAATCCCGATGAAGCCGCGCAACAGGCGCAGACCGTCATCCAGTCTCCGCAATGGCAAGCGCACCAGCAACCGATGGTCATGGCCTGGCGTGCCGTGGTGCGCGCCCGGGAACTGGGCGTTAAAAAAGTGCCGGCGGTGGTATTTGATGACAAGGACGTGGTGTATGGCACGGCCGATGTCGCGCAAGCCATCGCGTTGCGTGCCCAGGCTCAGGGAGGGCAGTGATATGCAGCCTCTTCCTCCTTCTTTAGCGCCTTCTGGCCGGCAGCGCTTTAACCTCAAATCACTCAGCGTAGCCATCATGCTGTCGGCCGCCAGTCTACCGGCCGCGAATACGGCACTGAACAGTGCCCAGATCATCGCCAGTGCGCTGTCGCAGGCCTGTATCAGCTGGCGCGTCAGCGGCATTTGCTACTGGCTCATGTGTACCCCGTTCGGCTGTACGGTACGCACCTCCGTCAAAGTCACTCACTTTATCCCGCAAGCCGTGGTATCGGCCTACAACACTCCTAACGGTAACCCGTGGAGTGAGATGTCGATGGTCAGCCAGGCTTCCGGTGGGCTGGAAAGCAGTATCACCAGCGTACTGGGCAGCATGGCGGCCGGTGGTGGCAATAATGAACTGAAAACGCCAGGGCAGCGTAAAACCAACCTTCACTTTAAATATGCCGATGCCATTGGCCATCCGGCGACATCCCTGATTGGCGGCAGTATTGCCGGCTATTCATGCCGCAGTGCGGCAACCCCCTTTGTACCGTATTTCCTCAGCACGCTGGACAGCCTGGCATGGCGCACAGGCGTGCCGGAATCCCTGTATCCGGAGGCATTAGTTCCCGGCCAGCGAGAGATCGGTAGCCAGGCCGCCGCCAATATGTGGGGCAATGTTTATCCGCGTTCGGGGTTCGTGACGCAGGTGGACGATGACAAGGCTGGCGCTCTGGTGGCGCAACGTGTGGCGGACATTATTACCCGCTCTGGTCAGCCTCACGTTTACCAACCTCTTATTGGCCAGCGTTCTGACGGGTACTGGCCGCCGGGTGCGGTTCAGGAAAATACCGGCACCCGCAACCACAAGTGGCAGCGACTCTCTCCTCAACTGAGCCAGTCTTGTGCGGTGTTCCCGGACGGTGACCATCCCTCAGCGGTTGATGCGAATAGCGCTTTTGCCCTGTGGCAACCCTACAGCTGCTGTCAGCGCCGCGGGCAGCGTTTCCTGTACAGCATGGATTTTTAATAAGGTGGTAAATAATGAATAACCTGATGAAACAAAAGCATTTCCGGGTACAGCGTAACGTGCTGTCCCTGCTGGTCAGCAGCAGTCTGCTGTTGGCCGGTACCACGATCAGCATGAGCGCGCGTGCTGATGATAACGGCACACTATTTGACGTGTCGTTGCCTCAGGTGACTGACAGCAATATCGGTTACGGGAAAAGCGCCAGTGGTGCGGTTTCGGACAAGCTGTTTTATTCCCTGGGCGGCGGTTCGGTGATTTCGCAGCCGGCGGCGCGCGGCAATATGCAGCGTCTCGGTATGAACCTGGGCTGGAGCTCAGATTTAATGTGCGGTAACTTCGATTTGAAAACCACGATTGGCAATCAGCTCAACGGTGTTACCGACGGTTTTAAAAACCTGATGGGTAGCGTTATTCAGGGGGCAACCGGCGCGGTGGCCAGCCTGCCGGCGATGGTTATCCAGCGCGCCAATCCGGGGTTGTATGAAATGCTGACGAATGGGGTGCTGCAGGCCGGTGTTGCCTTCGACAAAGCACAGTTGAACTGTCAGAACCTCTCCAAACGCATGATGGATATGGCGGATACCGGCAGCTGGAGTCAGGCAGCCGCGATGGAAGAAGCCAAAAACCTGGTCAATAACGGGGATGTGGATGCGGTGCGTTCGATGAATGCTACTGAGAAGGTGACGGGGCAATCAGGGCAGACCTGGGTCGGTGGTCAGAAGCGCGGAGGCTCTGGCCAGCCGGCCATTAAACCGACGCATGATCTGGCGGCAGCCGGCTACAACATGATGAACGGACAACCCGTGACCAGCACGGCCAGCGTTAGCGGCAGTAATTGTACCGGCGGTGCCTGTACCAAATATGCCAGCAGCGAAGACGCCGCGGCCGCTGTGGTGAAGGTACTGGGGGATACCTCATTGCGTACCTGCAAAGATGCCACTCAATGTACCAGCGGTGACGGTATGGAGCAGCCGGGTAGCACCGTAGCCGGCACCGGCTTTGCGCCAATGCTGGAAGAAGCGACCAAAGTGAATAACGAACAGCTGGCCAAACTGGTCAATGGGGCAGAAAAACCTGACGCGGCCAACCTGGCCAAACTCAAAACCGGCAGTCTGGCGGTGACGGCCGGTGTTATCCGGGCGCTGCAGCGTGACCCGGATAATGCCGCACTGGTTGGCCGGCTGGCCAGCGAACTGGCGATGGCGGACACCATTGAAACCGCTTTTATCATGCGTCGCATGATCACCACCGGTATGTCTGAGCCCAATGCATCGGCTCAGAAAGCGGCTATTGCAGAAGGTGACCGGCGTATTGAAGCGCTGGATCGGGAGATTACCGCGCTGAAGAACGAGATGGATATGAAGCGTGAAATCTCACGTAATGCGGTGCTGACCATCATCGACCGCGAGAATAATCGTGCCGAAACCAACCCGCAGCGCCAGTCTGCTGACAGCCCGGACAGCCGGTTTAATCAGCTTGCCGTGCCGCAAAGTGACCAGTAACCGTGGAGATGCATTGATGACGGGAACAGAGAGAAAAGGTTTGCCGCTCCATCGGGGCGGCAAATTTGGTCACCGGGTTAAGCGTGTCCTGCAGTTAATTGGCATGCTGGTGGCCACGATGGTGATTGCGCTGGGGATGGCGCACTGGGGTGTCAATCACCCGTCGGACAGCGCCGCGCTGCGTGACTGGATGCAGAGTACCCGATATGGCTGGCTGGTCTGGCGGTTGGCACTTTACGCGGCGCTGGCCTGGGT
>NZ_JNVB01000061.1 GCF_000770305.1 Erwinia oleae | reverse complement strand
GCAGTACAGCGACGAAGACGTCAGCAAACAGGTCTATAACAACTTCTACAACCAGGCGTTTACCGAGAGCGGGTTCGGCACCGGCGGCAAGGTACAACAGGCCATCCAGGCCGCCACTGCGGCGGTGCAGGGACTGGCCGGGGGCGACCTTGCGAAAACCATTGCGGGCGGCTCAGCGCCGTATCTGGCTGAGCAGATCCATAAAATGACCGAAGGCATCCCGGAAGCAAACCTGATGGCCCATGCGGTTGTTGGTGCGGTCGTGGCACAGGCATCAGACAACTCAGCGCTGGCCGGGGCCGCAGGTGCGGCAACTGCATCTGCCACGATTGCCGTGATAGCGAAAACGCTGTACGGCACGGATGATTACAGCAAACTGGATGAAACGCAGAAGCAGACCATATCTGCACTGAGCACGCTGGCGAGCGGACTGGCGGGCGGTCTTGCCGGAGACAGTACAGCTTCAGCCATTGCAGGAGCCCAGGCCGGAAAGAACACGATAGAGAATAATCATCTGAGTTCAAAAGAAGCCCGCCAGCTGGATAAGGAAATGCAGTCCTGCAAAGCCTCCGGCGGCGACTGTAATAAGGTTGCTGAGAAATACATTGAAATCAGCAACAAGAACAGTAAGGAACTTCAGGAAGCCTGCACGGGCGGCGGTGTTACATGTGTGAGCTGGCAGGAGCTGATACAAGGCGCTACCAATGTGGCGAATGATGCTAATCCTTCACAAATCCGGCTGGATGAAAAGCTGAAAGATCCGTCTGCTGCGGCGCTGGTGAATTATCTCAACGGAACAGATCTTAAATTCCTGGAAGATAATATCACCACGGGAGACCGGGTCATGTCTGTTGTTATGGACCCGACATCCTGGCCGGTGGCAATAATGGGTGGTAAAGCAATAATCACTAATGCGGTTAATAACACCAAAGAGCAACTTATTGCTGTGGGTGTGGGCGGAGGATTGGGAGCGGGTATTCAATACGCTACAACTGGTGAAGTAAAACTGTCAGATGTCATTGGTTCAGGTGTTATTGGTGCAATAACAGCCGGTAAAGGGTACAACCCAACAATGGCATGGAATGCGGCAGGCGGTTATTACCAGGCTGAAATAAGCGGCGACGATCCGTTCATGGCGGCGCTACTGAGTAAGGCGGGTGCTTCTGCTGGTTATGCTGCGGGTAATATTCTGAAAGTGCCGTTTGATAAGAAGCTGAATCCAATATCAAAACAGTATGAATGGGTGCCGACTGGGGTTTGGACAATAACTAAACCAGCACCGCAAAGTTCTGTTCCTTCAATAATAGGTAATCTCGGAGATTCTACTGCATCAGGATTTTTTAATCACGGAGCTGAAACATACCTTAAGAAGGAAGGGAATAGAAATGAAAAAAAATGAGCCGTGGTGGATAGTTATTTATTTGCCCTGTGCCTGTGCGCTTGCCCTTTTACTTATGAGTGTTTTTTTCCATGTTGCAGGATATTGGGTAAATGGTGGGGAAGATATTATTGGATTAATAAAGAATAATATTATTCTTTATCTAAAAATGGCAGGAATAGGTTTTATACTGGGCTTTATACTTTGGTTTTTTAACATTAGATAATCTTTTGTTATTTAATGAAAATCCCAGCCAATCGGCTGGGATATTTTTTGCCTGCTGCCTGGTCAGTCAGCGGCTCGCCTCTTCGGCTTCGCCATTACCTGAATCACATCCATCAGCTCCCGTTGTTTACGGGCCGAGAGCTTCGGGCAGAGCTGATGCAGGGCCTGTATCACTTCCGGCTCCGGCGAGGGCTGCTTAACGGTCAGAATCAGACAATCCGGCAGCACCTTCACTTCCAGCGGTGTGCCTGTCTCGAATCCCGCCTCTTCAAACCAATGGCTTTTAAGGGTGACAGCCGGAACCGGCTGATACTTCGCGTCACTGACATAACCCACGGTATAACAGCGGGTTGTGGGTGTGTGCATCTCTGGCTTATGATGTGTCTCAGCCATAATCAACTTCTTGATAGTTGGTTATGGTCAGCGGTGGTAAAGGGCTGCAACCGGTTATCACCGCGCTCAATCAGGACGTTACTTTGCCAGCGCCTAAATGTGCTTTTTGGTTAAAAATGCATCCAGTAGCTTCTTGATAACTTCCTTATCTTCAGCCGGTAGCTGCTCCACTTCCTGAAACTGCTTCAGCAGCTCCCGATCTTCAAATCTTGCCCTGGCGAGTAATCGCAGGCTGGATAAAAGTAGCGACTATGGGCCAGAGTTGGAAGGGTACAGTTGCCTGGAATGTTGCGGGTGGAGCATTAACTAATGTAATAAATGGTGATGATCCACTAACTGGGGCTATAACAACGGGGAGCAGGTCATTTGGGCTGGGTATGGAATTGGCTATTATGTGGTGAAGCCAGTTGCTAACACAGCAGGTAAGTTGATTACCGGAGGAAGTTTGATCCTGATTTACTGAAATATAATGAGATTAAGGGGCAGCCTGGGATCTCTAAGGAAATATTGCCGGGTAAGATCTCTGGAGCGACAGGAAACGTCACGGGTTCCTTAAGTTCAGAATATGGTGGCTCTGAGGCTCAGAAGATTGTTGATAAGATCAGTAAATGAAACTTCAGCCTGATCTTTTAAAAAGAGAGCTTATTCTAAGCTTTTGCATATTTTTTAACTGCTTATTATTCGTGATTATCGCCGGATTATTAGTAAAGCTGTTTTTTTGTCACAATCTTGTGGGTTCTAACAGACGAGTTTGTATTGACATGGAAAGAACTTTTACGAGGGATAAAGCTTGGTAGTGCCGGAGGAACTATATTGGGCGCTGGAATAGTCCTGCTCCGCCTACTTAAAGTAAAAGGCTTTTAACCTGCATAAAGAGGATTTTAACGATCAAGGCCGGGATCGTTTTAGTTGAGAATAATCTTCTGGGCGGGAATGAAGATGCGCAAGCTGCATGGATACGTCAACATGGTATTGATATGGCGACGTGTTCCGACAATCCGAGTGGTGCCGCATGTCAGAAAGCAATGAATAAACGTGATGCAGTAGGGCTGGCACTGGCAACGGGTAGTGTTGCCCTGTTACCGGGTGGTGCTCAGGCAATGTGGGATCCTGGAGCAATGATTTTTTATGATGCTTTTCTTATATCTGATGAAATAGTGCAGGGTAGTGATTAACATATTCCGACAGAAAGATCGTCGCACAGCGTTGTGCATCGCCAGTAAGAAAAAAGAGGATTAGCATGACCAACAACCAGCAGGTTCTTCGCGGCCGGACTCTTAAAGGTATGGCGATCTTGCTGGCGGTAGTTTCATTTACCGCCAGTGCCAATATGCAGGGCTATAAAGATATTGCGCAACTGATTAATCAGCGTCTGGGCTGGATGAAGGACGTGGCGGGATATAAAGCCAAAAACCACCAGCCCGTTGAGGATCTGACTCAGGAAGACAAAGTGCTGACGTCGACCGTGAAAAAAGCGGAGGAGCTTGGGCTTGACGCGGAATCCGTCAGACCTTTCATTCAGGCGCAAATGGATGCTGCGAAAGCCATTCAGTATCGCTATCGGGCAGACTGGTTATTCACACCAGAAAAAAATTGGAAACCTCAGGATCTGGAAACGGTAAGGAAAGAAATAAGCCGCCTTAGCGATGACATTCTCGATAAAACGGCAGAAACCCTAAAACAGGGTGATACAAGCGATGATTGTTCATTTATGCATACAGTGCAACAGCATAATTTGCATAAAGCCGACAAAGACGCAATCTGTCAGTCTCTTCGAAAAGTTAAATTGAAATAAATATTTTAAATAGCAATATCAAACATGCGTGTCTCTGCCAGCAGGCAATAAAGCTGGCAGTCGCTCTGCACGCCAGGTTTTTCCATGGCGCGCAGCTTGTGGGCGCTGACCGTCTTATTGCTCAGATTCATTTTTTTCTGAGATAGCGGTCAGAGACAGCCCGCGACACAGCATCCGCAATACATCATTTTCCCGCGTTGTCAGCTCCTGGCCCGCGAGTGTATCGCGACGTAACAGCGAGTCCATCAATCCACGCTCAATATAGACCTCTTCATCCATTGCCGTGGTTATTGGTATTGCGGTAAGGCGAAAGCACCACAGTGCGGATTTGCGGAAATTTACGCGCCAGCCATTTCACCAGTGAGATGCCATCCAGCCCGGAAACCGGGCTCTGTGAGCGGCGGGTATTCAGGGCAAAACCGGGAAAAAGAATATCCACCGTGTTATGAGAGAGCAGGTTAACCAGCCCGGCAGGTAAATCCGTATCGCCAATAACGTTTAACGTCTTTCCGTTCATCGCACTGGCGGACAGGGTATTAATCATGGAGAAAATGCCGCGACGGATAAGAGTGTGTTCGTCAGCAATCAGGATATTAACAGACACAGAATTGCCCCCGGATAGTAAAGAAAGCGTTCATCTGATGGGGAGAAATATACGGGGCGCCGTCAGACGTTTCTATCATACCAGTCAGAAAAACGGCTTTTACCATGTACTCATACGTCTGAGCTTTTCTGTAAACCATCAGGCGAACCATTAATTCCGCTTTAAGCAGCAATAATGAGCGACGTTATCTGACCATCAGGGCCGTCATACTGTTTATTACAGGCTCAGTTCAAAAAGCTGTGTCTTCGCCAGTAAAAAGTAGAGTTGAGAATCGTTTTTTTACGTTGAGTTTATACATGGCGCTTTTTTTCTGCATGCTGATTATTTTAGAACTGACTTTAGTTCCTTTCGCAATCTCGCTGCCAGAAAGTCCCTGACCTGGCATGTTCAGAATATCCGCTTCACGCAGGGTCAATACTGGATTTCTGGCGAGCCGGGTGTACGGAGAAAAGCTGCCGGTGGTCTACAGTGCACTGGGGATGGATAAACCGGAACCGGTGCCAAAGGTATGCTATGTACAGATGAGTAAGCAGCCCCTGCGACGTGACCCGTTTGAATGCGTGTTGTGTGGCAGTCGCATGGTGTACCGCCGTGCAGTGGTCGGTCTGAACGTGCAGGGACTGAAAACCCACGCCCGGGAAATCAGTCTGATGAGGTACATCCCGGCCTGATGCAGGGAAGATCTGCCTGCCGCCTTCTGGCCGCCTGAAAATGACCGAAAAAAGCCTGAGTTATCACCTGTTCGCAGAGCGCCGACTTACCCGATGGCATACAAATCAAAGAGTGACTAAATTTCAACCACTTCCTACTGGGGCAGAAATGGTTTCAATTTACTGTACATGAACTATTCCGTAAGCCGCTTGCCAGTTGAGTGAACACCTCAATAATTTTTGGCAGCGCCCGCAGTGGATCGTCGCTCGCAGCAATCCAAAGTGCGGAATTCAGCGCGGTACTGTTTAACAGATGTGCAGCAGCATCCGCGTCAACCGATTTAAGTACGCCGCGCTCGATCAGCTTTATGACGGTCTGGCGGGTGGATTCGAGGCAACTATTCTGGCTGGGCCATTGTGCAGGATCCCCAAGGAAAGCCGGACCATCAAGCAGAACGATGCGTTTTACTTCTGTCTCCAGCGCCATCTTAATGTAGGCAATCCCTTCAGCCAGCAGCCTTTCCCAGTCGTCACCGGCAGTCGCGGCGGCGGCTTTGGCTCGTTGTGCCATTTCACCATCTACCTGAGCAACAACAGCGGCAAGCAGCCCCTTTTTATCACCAAAGTTGTGGTATAACGCCCCTCGTGTCAGCCCAACACTGGCGGTTAATTCATCCATTGATACGGCAGCAAAACCTCTTTCGGCAAAGGATTTCCGCGCTGCAATAATCAATTTGGCGCGGTTCTCTTCCATTGTTTCGGCGCGGCGTTTGGCGGCCATACGATCTCCTTTTTGACATACGTAACGGATGTTATTTGACATACGCGGCGTATGTGTGATTAATTCAACATACACCGCGTATATTAAATGAATTTTACATAACGCGCATCCCGCATCACACATTGACGTAAGAAAGGGCATTCCATGATCCAGCGTGAACCTATTTTTCCTGCTAACCGGCACGCTCTCTATGAAGAGCACGGTTATTCCGCCGCGATCCGTTCTGGCGATATGTTGTTCGTTTCCGGTCAGGTTGGCAGCCGCGCCGACGGTACGCCGGAACCGGATTTTGCCGCGCAGGTGCAACTTGCGTTCGATAACCTGGCAGCGACGCTTGCAGCAGCTGGTTGTACGTTTGACGACCTGATTGATGTCACCACCTTTCATACTGACCCGGAAAATCAGTTTCCGACGATTATGCAGGTGAAACAGTCAATTTTTCCGCAGCCCCCATACCCGAACTGGACAGCCGTTGGAGTTACCTGGCTTGCGGGATTCGATTTTGAAATTAAGGTCATAGCCCGCATTCCGGCATCAACTTCCGCAGATTGACAGACTGTAATGTTAGTGACGTCTTCCTCAACGAGATGAGGACGTCACCCTGAAAAGCGTTGTTTCAGAAGCGACATAACGCCCACTCCTGGCACAAAGCAGACATTATTGGATATCTCCAAAAACAGGTTCGTTCAAAAGAGGATTATGGGGCAGGGGCACTTGTCGCTACCTTGATGGTCAGGAAACTCAATCGACCCTTTTAGCGTTTCTTAACCATCAAGGTAGCTATTAGTCCTTAACTAAACAGGCAATTCTGCACAACGCCAGCTTGCCTGCTAAAAAAAATCATCCTCAGAGTCTGACTGCACCTGGTTCAATAGCCTTCTGGCTTGTGATTCAGAGACACTGGCTCCTCTGGCCCGTAATGCTGCCCTGAATTCCCTACTTCCCTGACCAGATTGAAAAGCTTTGGAACCCAGCACCGATGATGCTGGTATATCCTGTTCAGTAATGAATGCTCCACTTCCGGCCCGACTGAACGGATCGGGGAAGACACCTGCAGCTTGCCGATTGTTAATTAATGTTCTGACCACCGCACGTCCTTGTCCCGCTGCGCCCGCATATTGTCGGGCGACGTTCTTCTGTACAGTCAGGTGATGTGCATTATTTGCCTGCTGTTCTGCGCCAGGCAGAATCTGATTGCGCCCACTGCTCTGAATGAACCTGTCCATTGCACCGGACGTTTTTTGATCTAACGAAAAACCGTAATTCTGGATGGAGGCCTTGCCAGCCGGACTGGTGCCGTGGAACATGCGAATATCATTATATGTCTGCTTTGCCAATGGTAAATTGGGGTTATCCCTCCGAATCGTTTCTCCTGCAAAGTCAGAAGAAAGAGGAAAATTGATCGCTTCCCCGGAATCCCATAAAAAGCCTATCTCAGGAATATTGAATTTTTGCTGTTCATTCCTTACAGCCCGAACCATCAGTGTTCCTGGCCCGGCCTCAGGTCCAGGATACATGCGCTGTCTGTAGTTAGCCTGTTGTGACCCCTGCGTATCCCTGTGTTGTAGAGTGCCACTGATTATTGCGTTGTAGGCCGCCTGTGCGACAAGTTTGTGATCGGAACTACTGTCTGACCTTCTGGCGATATTTATCAACCATGCGGTTGCTGCCTCACTGATTTCTGCAAGGGGCAATACCGACGGATAGCTCCGACTGACTGAACCAGCCTGGCCGCCCCGCGAAGTTCGCGAACTGTTATGACCTGATCTTGAATGCCGTGAACCTGAAGAGCGAGAATTTGACGGGCCTGCGTCTTCAGAATCAGCATGGTACCCTGAAGAACGATGGGAACCGGAGCCACGTAAGGGATCCATAACTAACCTCATTTAATGGTGAACTTTAAATAATTGAGTGGAGGAGTATGTCAAAAAGTTCCTGGTTAATTGATTGAATGCATTAAACATAATTTAACCAGAATTACTTTCATCTGATTGTCGATACAGTGGCTGGAACCGCATATCGGAGAGGGGTTCCAGCCCGTCGGTTCCGCCTTTTCCCTGAGACCGAGTTTCTTGACCTGCCGGCAGTACAGGACTTTCTGATGGCGCTCCTGAACGGCCTGCTTGCCACGGTATTTCCCCTGCGCATGCACCCGTTCAATACCCTGTTTTTGCCGGTGGCGGCGGCTCAGCCAGTCCTTATGTGACATTGCGGCCATCAGATGCCCTGAAGCGTAAGCCGTGACAGGCGCGCAGGCCCAGGTCTTTGTCAGTGATTTTCATGATTGCCAGAGGAATTAACGGGCAGGCAAATCAGTTACCGTTAATCAGTTTGGTAGCCAGGCCCGGACTGAAAGTTCCTGCAGCAGGCCCACCGTGGCAATCAGCTGTCGGCGAAGATGCCCCATCAGAGTTGCCAGGAACTTTGACCCATGCAGCCATGATATTTGCAGTCAGCGCCTGAGTGACCGTGCCAATTTTACGGCCGGGTGGGTTACACCAGTCACCGGGATTAGCGCCATTACCATTACGGCTGGTGTCAATCAGGAATGATTTGGTGAAACCGTAGCTGGATGACAGGAAAGAATTGATATTGTTGCCATAAGTCGTATTCTGCGCCGTCGTATAAAAGTTGGACACGTTAAGAGCAAAGCCTTTTACCTTTTTTACTCCCGCCCTGTTGAGGTATTCACCCGCCTTAGCGGCGTTTAACCAGGCTGGATTGCCTGCATCAATATAGACCTGCGCAGCAGGTGCCTTAGTGCTGAAAGCAGTTGCAGCATAAGTAAGAAGCGAGAAGCGTTCATCGCGCTTATCACTGGTCAGACAATCAGCATCTGCAATAGCATCGGGCTCAAGAATTACCACTGCGGCCCGGCTACCAATGCCAGCAATGAAATTATCAATCCACTTCTTGTATGCTGTTGCACTGGCCGCGCCACCTGAAGAAGCCCCACCACTACAATCTCTGCCAGGGATATTGTAAGCCACCAGTAATGGCGTCGCACTGGCGTTCTTTGCCGCTGTAGTATACGAGGTTATTTTGGAGGTCAGATCGTCAGTGCTCTGACTGGTTCCGGTAAACCATCGAGCCATCGGTTTATCAGCAATAGCGTTCTTAATAGTTGCGGTTCTTGAATCAGCGGCGTTATTTTTTACCCACGTTGCGGCGGTTGAATCGGGGTTGGTATAATAAACCGTAGCCGAAAAAGCATTTGAAGAAATGAGCGATGCTATTACTGAAAGAAAAATTTTATTTTTCATATTGAGCCTGTTAAGAGTTAAATTCATTATTGTAAAGCCCCGGAAGGGGTAAAAATGTCCGGGAGAGCAGGGGAGCGGGTGCAGTCAGGCGATGCATAGCGTATAAGGAAACAACGCCTCTGACATGGCATGCCCTTTCCTCTTTAAAAAGCTCAGCGGCTTAGCCAGGTACAAAAATGGCCCGACACCGGCCATTGAGTCGTCAGGTTTTAACTGCCATTTCCAGGGTAGCTCCACTGGTTGTTTCGTTTTTGCCAGTAGGGCGAGATACGGGGGTCCAGCTCCTGTATCTCGCCCGTCAACTTGACGGAAGCCGGTTCCCTCATAAAAGTCATGCCCGCTCAACCACACGGCGTGATTCACCTGCGGCAGTGAAAAAAGGCACGTTATACAACTGCTTTTGCCATTCAGGGTCAGGGTCATAGCGAGTGTGTGCCAGAATTGCAGCCTCATTTGCCGCAATAGCCGGTTTTGCTGTTGCATGGGCCGCCCTGACAGCCTGATTATCAGGATCTTCAAGGGACAGCAGGACATCTCCCTTAGCGTTTTTAATTGTCAGCGACGCCAGTGACTGTGGTGACGACAGACTCCGCTGTAATGTCACGGACACAGCGCCGTAAGCAGGCCGGGACAGAAGGAAACTGCCCCCCGATTCGCTTGTATTTTCTTCTTCAGTGGCTTCTTTTCCGAGCAGGGCGTCCAGCACCAGCGTTAACCGTTGCTGATCTTCACCAGAAAGGTGACCACGATGGTGTTTAATCCATCCAGCTGAAATCTGTAAAGGCCGTTCAGGGGTAAGGTGATGGCTGACACAGAGAGAAGAAGATCCACTGCTCGCTTCAGGGGCACATGAAATGTCGTGAGGTACTTGCGGGGGCAAAATCGCAGAAACAGATACATCCATCGTAAATTATCCTTCCATTAAAAAAGGACTTAGGTAGAAAAAATCAGCTTCAGGTTCCTTTTACACCAGACATTGGCCCGGCAAAAGCTTTGCGCGCCCGTCTGAACGTTAGCGCCAAAGCCTGCCGCAAACTCAGTGAGCAGTTGAACCAGCCACTGAGTTTTGTCGTGTCATACTGAATCTGACCACCTGAACAGTGGTGTGGACTGCCCTGCGCAGATATTCCCGAAGATAGCGGTATCTCAGCGTGCTGTGCGAATGATGCTTATTATAATGACTGAATGCGATGGACCGGTTTACCACCGAGGTTTCACTGTCCGTTTTGGGCTGTAGATTCACTCTGTCAACGCAACACCCTTTTCAATAATCTCTTATATTTCAACCGTAGTGTCGCAGGATACTTTCTGCCGCCGATTATAAAAGGCAGAAAGTATCCTGCTGATGCACGGGCATGCCTGTGGTGGTGCGATGCCCGTTCTGCAAAATAAAAGTTATTATCAGGCCTGGCTGCTCTGTGAGAGTATGCATAACAAAAAGTGCAGCAGGATGAATCGAGTATCATTTAACAGGTCATACCACCCAGCCTGACTCCCTTCCGAAGAATTACAACCGTTCATCTGACCTGTCGGGATTTTTGAGACAAATCTTTTTGATATGTAGCAACGCTGCCTGTTGGGGGCCATACTTTCAGCTGTGACTTCTTCCGGGGCTTCGTCAGCCATATGGTGACCGCTGGCTATTGCTTTACCCCGAAATGTTGCGCCCAGGTTTTCAAGATGCCCAATACGTTGCCATATCTATCTTTCAGGTCATCCGCTTTGAGCGAAAAACGGACATCGCCCGGTAAGCCTGGAGCATAAAAACCGTTACAGTTCTCCCTAACTATTGATTTCGATTACCACTTTACCAAAGGGGCCGCGATCCAGATGATCCAGAGCATTTGGCAGGTCGGAGAAAGCGTACACAGAGTCGATGACGGGTTTTATTCCGGTCTGATCAACAGCGCGAACCAGACGTGTAAGCGCCTGACGGCTACCGGTACCGATGCCATGAATCGTTACGTCTTTCAACATAAGGGGCATAGCCGGTGAGCTGATGTCGAAACCATTAAGCGCGCCTATCTGGCAGATATGCCCGCCAACCGCCGCGAGTTGGACGGATTTACCCAGATGTTCGCCGCCGATCACTTCAAGAACATGATCGGCGCCGTGGTTATCGGTAATCCGGTAAATGACTTCCATCCAGTCTTCCCGGTTTCGATCCACGTAGTAGTCGGCTCCCAGTGCTTTCGCCCGTGCGGCATTGCTGGCTCTACCGGATACGATTACCTGAGCGCCATGCGCTTTCGCAATTTGCAGGCCAAAAAGCGCAACCCCGCCGGTGCTGGGGATAAGCACGGTATCGCCAGCCTTAACACCAGCGCGCTCGACCAGTGCGAACCAGGCAGTCAAGCCAGCGCAGGGTAACGTTGCAGCCTGAGCGGGTTCCAGCGTGACTGGTGCCGTTACCAGCCAGTCTTCAGGCATTACGACATATTCTGAAAGAACGCCGGGGTAATAGCCACCAAGCGTTCTGTAGGCAGGATTTCGCGCGTCGCCAGGACGTAGACCGTCTTTCCAGTCAGGCGTAAAAGTTGAAATAACCCGATCACCTTTGTTGAACAGGGTCACGGCGTCGCCATGTCCGACCACTTTACCGGCCAGGTCGGAACCGGGCGTAAAGGGGAACTTAAGCGGCAGGCCGCGCCCACTCTCAATGACCATTTTGTCCCGATAATTTAGGGCGACTGCTTCCACTTTCACCAGGACCTGCCGGGGACCCGGGGCCGGGATATCGACATTTCTCAGTTCAAGGTTTTCCCGCCCAATGGCGTCTGTTTCCCAACGCCGCATTTGTCTTTTCATATTAAAGTCCCCGGTAGTTTATGTTTTTACCGTGGTAGTCTCCGGCTTCTGATTATAATTAACAATACGCTATAATCAGCACAAGCAGTTGTGCCTGGGAGATATAATGAAAGGCAGCGAATTTAGCGAGCTGAAAGCGTTTATTTGTGTCGCGGAAGAACGCAGCTTCAGGCGAGCAGCGAAGCTTCTGAGAATGTCACCATCTGCCCTGAGCCACACGATTCGCACTCTGGAAGAGCGTTTAGGTGTCAGGCTACTCAACAGGACAACCCGAAGCGTGGCAACGACAGAAGCAGGACAAATGCTACTGGATCGCCTCGTGCCTGCGGTAAAGGAGATTTCTTCGGCAGTCAGGGACGCTGGCGCTTCTCAGGCAGAGCCGCGGGGGCGAGTCCGGATTAATCTTCCGCGTATTGCCGCCCGTCTCCTGATTACGCCTTTACTTCCTTTATTACGGGATAAATACCCCCGATTGTCTCTTGATGTGACCATTGATGACACCGTCACCGACATCGTTGGTGAGGGGTTTGATGTCGGGATCAGATCGGGAGAACTCGTGCAGCAGGATATGATCGCTGTGCGGTTGACCCCCGACCTGCGGATGGCTGTTGTGGGCTCACCGGATTATTTTTCGCGTTGTCCTAAACCACTGCATCTTGAGGATCTGCGGCAGCATCAATGTCTGACATATCGCTGGGACCATACCGGCGTGCTGCAACGTTGGGAATTCAGGGGGCCGGAAGGTGCAATTTTTGTCAATGTCGACAGCACTATCACCGCAAATGAAACTGATTTTTTGCTCGATGCGGCGCGAAAGGGCACAGGCCTGACATATATCAGTGAGCAGCTCGCAAAACCCTATATTGAACGAGGTGAACTCATCCAGGTTCTCAATGAATGGTCTGCGGTCTTTTCAGGATTTCATCTGTATTATGTAAATAATCCTTATATGCCTGCTTCACTGAGAGCTTTTATTGATTTGCTCAAATCTGATATAGCCAAAACCTATACTTACTGGTAGCGGTTGCTTAAAGTTATCCGGCGGTCTGGAAATTAAGTTTTAATAAAAAAGAATACACCGTTAATTTGTGTTTTCGTTCCATTAGCCTGTAAACGCTCTGACCTGCTCCCCGCACATCAACTTCACATGAGGTTAGTAACGTCCTTCAGCGGGACGTGCCAGCGTCCACCACATTAGTCATATGCAATAGTTAACCTGGTATGAGCCGCGACTGTTGTCAAAACAGCTTAATAACTTCCCGATTTACTATGGATTCAATGCCTGTCGTTTAGCAGTTTCCTGAAGCATTTTAATAATATGATGCGGTGTGATTTCCCTGACAGGGAGTTTGCCGATGGCGGGGAAGACGACCCGTTCCAGCCTATCCAGCCGGCGCATTTTGGTGATTTATGCCCAATATTTCATCTGCAACCACTCTTTAGCGATAAGCTCAAAGGTGTTTGATGCGTTGTTAACCTTGCGGATTTTATCTCACTGACGGGCCTGTGCTGGATTGACTCCTTCAGAGACGACTTTACTCGCCTGCATACATTTATCCCGCGCTTCGGCGAGCTTTATCGCTGGATACTCACCCAACGCAAACATGCTGGATTTACCGTTGAGTTTAAACCGATAGCGCCATGCCTTTTTGCCATTGGGTTTCACTTCGAGGTAGAGCCATTGAAATCATTGAGTCGATAGCGTTTTTCTTTCGGCCTGGCAGTGCGGCATTGAGGAACGGTGAGCATAACGAACTCTTGTTCATTTTTTATACCGTTATTGAACTCACTTAAACTGAAGATGAAAGAATGTTGTACTCATTTTTGACTGCGTTGTTATGAGATGAGTTGAAGCTTTATGAAATGAAAAAATCCACGCAACCGCGTGGATTTCATTGTTTTCTTCGATTCTCATAAGCTTCAGTGAAATCTCATGAGACAACATATTTTATTCAGACGTTAAACAGGAAGTTCATCACGTCGCCATCTTTTACGATGTACTCTTTACCTTCTGAACGCATTTTACCTGCTTCTTTCGCACCCTGTTCGCCTCTGTAGGTGATGAAGTCATCAAAGGCGATGGTCTGTGCGCGGATGAAGCCTTTTTCAAAGTCGGTGTGGATCTTACCGGCGGCCTGCGGCGCGGTAGCGCCAACCGGGATCGTCCAGGCGCGCACTTCTTTCACGCCGGCGGTGAAGTAGGTTTGCAGGTTAAGCAGCGAGTAGCCCGCACGGATCACGCGGTTCAGGCCCGGCTCTTCAATGCCCAGTTCCGCCATAAACTCTTCGCGATCGGCGTCTTCCAGCTCGGCGATATCGGATTCCACCGCTGCGCACACCGCAACAACAACCGAGCCTTCGGCGTCGGCAATGGCCTGCACTTTGTCCAGATACGGGTTATTCTCAAAGCCGTCTTCGTTAACGTTGGCGATATACATGGTCGGCTTCAGGGTCAGGAAGCTCAGGTAGCGGATTGCCGCTTTTTCTTCCTCGCTCAGATCCAGCGAACGCAGCATACCGGCGTTGGCGAGGTGCGGCAGGCACTTCTCCAGCGCGGCCTGCTCGGCCTTCGCGTCTTTGTCGCCGCCTTTAGCTTTTTTCTGTACGCGATGAAGCGCGCGTTCGCAGGTATCGAGGTCGGACAGCGCCAGCTCGGTATTAATAACTTCAATATCATCAGCGGGATCGACTTTATTGTTGACGTGGATGATGTTGTCGTTCTCGAAGCAGCGCACAACGTGACCAATCGCTTCCGTTTCACGGATGTTGGTCAGAAACTGGTTGCCGAGGCCTTCGCCTTTTGATGCGCCTTTGACCAGTCCGGCGATATCAACAAACTCCATCGTCGTTGGCAGGATGCGCTGTGGTTTAACGATCTCCGCCAGCTTATCAAGACGGGAATCGGGCATGGGTACTACGCCAGTGTTTGGCTCAATGGTGCAAAACGGGAAGTTAGCCGCCTCGATGCCCGCTTTGGTTAACGCATTGAACAAAGTAGATTTTCCGACGTTAGGCAGGCCAACGATACCGCATTTGAATCCCATGTTTGAATCACCTTAATTGCTTAATAACCAGAACAGCACTCGCTGCTCCGCTATGTCCGGTTGGTATATGTCGGCGCATTATACACGGAATTACCTGCGCGATGGACGCGATTTCTGCGCTGAAATGCAGGGCAGGGGTTGAGATCTCTCTCACGTTTCAGGATACTAACGGCCCGTTAATCGTACAGAGAACGCGCGTGATGTGTCGCTTCCGGCTTACGCCACCCTGAGTCAGTCCCATCATGCAGCCATCCCGCTGTTCGCATCGCTTTCTGAGCGGGTTTCCCCGCGTGACATTTCTCTGCATTTTCTGAATCTGGAAACATTATGTTCAATCTGAGCAAACTCAGCGCGGTTGGCGTCAAAAATGACGTGCTGGCTGGCGCCGTTGTTTCCGTGGCGCTGATCCCCGAAGCGACCGCGTTTTCTTTACTCGCCGGGCTCTCTCCCACCATTGGCCTGCACACCGCCTTCATTTTAGGTGTGATCACGGCGCTGTTTGGCGGCAAGCCAGGCATGATATCGGGCGCGGCCGGATCGATCGTAGTGGTGCTGGTCAGCCTGATCCAAACACACGGTTACCAATATGTACTGCTGGCCACCATTCTGGCTGGCGTGATCCAGTTAGCTATCGGGCTGTTTCGCCTGGGCAAGTTTATTCGTCTGGTGCCGCAGCCCGCCATTTACGGCTTTGTTAATGGCCTGGCGATCGTGATTGCGCTGGCGCAAATTCCGATGATAAAAAATCAGGGGCCGATGATGTACGCGCTGGTAGCGCTGGCGATGCTGATCGTCTGGCTGTTCCCGAAACTCACCCGCGTAATCCCCGGCTCGCTGGCCGCGTTAATTGCCATCAGCGCCATTGCGATTGGCTTTGACCTGGATACCCGCCGCGTGGGCGACCTGGCGGATATCGCCGGTACGCTGCCGGTCTTCCACCTGCCTGACGCACCACTTAGCTGGACTACATTGAAAATAGTGCTGCCGTATGCGGTGATCATTGCGCTGGTCGGCCTGATTGAGTCACTGCTGACGCTGGCGGTGCTGGACGAAATGGGTAGCAAAAAAGGCAACGGCAACAAGGAGTGTGTGGCGCAGGGCATAGGAAATACGCTGTGCGGATTTTTTGGCAGCTTTGCCGGCTGTGCGATGATTGGACAATCGATCATCAATTTCACCTCCGGCGGGCGAGGACGCCTCTCCAACCTGGTGGGCGCACTACTGCTGATCCTGTTTGTCATCAGCCTCTCCGGATACATCGCGCTGCTGCCGGTTGCGGCGCTGGCCGGGATCATGTTTGTCGTCTGCATCAATACTTTTGAATGGAGTTCACTGCGCCGTTTAAAGCGGATGCCGCGCGCCGATGCGCTGATTATGATTGCGGTTACCGTGGTGACGATTTATACCGATCTGGCGATGGCGGTGATTTTTGGGGTTATTGTTTCCGCACTGGTCTTTGCCTGGCAGCATGCGCGCATCACCATCGTCGCGCAGAAAGAAGAGGCGAGCGTGAAATATTACCGGCTGGAAGGCCCGCTGTTTTTTGGCTCTGCGGCCAGTTTTAACGAACTTTTCCATCCGGAGCAGGATCCTGACAGCGTGGTCATCGATTTTGCGCGCACGCGCGTAATGGACTCCAGCGGCGTTGAGGCTATTGATAAACTCACCGCCCGCTATCTTGCGGCGGGCCGCAGCGTCAGGCTGCGCCATCTCAGCGAGGATTGCATCAGCCTGCTGAAACAGGCGGGGCCATTTTGCAGTCACGAACTGGACGATCCGGATTATAAAGTTGCTGCCGACGGTGGTTGAGCTATAAAGCTACGCGTGGCCCTGCCGATATAGATAAAAATCGTCGTATTGATGAGCGTGTCATAAAAAAGCGCGAAGATCTGTACGACGATTTTTAGCACTGGCAGGATGCTCACACTGTGGTTTGATGGCATGAAACATAATTTTAATTGCACTCCCTTACATACCTTAAGCGGCAACGTTATTGCGCTTGATTTGACCAGCCGGAACCCGATACATCGCAATCCAGAGGCGCAGCTTCTGAGCCAACTGGAGATCCTTGCCAACTATGCAGATCCTTTCTGCCGCCAGGATTTGCTTTGCTGCCTGTCCATTGACTTTGGGATGGCGGCTGCCGTACTCGAATCGCCCCGAATACAGCTGGCGCTCAGTGAACTGCCGTTTATCCGGCTTAAGCTGTCCGAAAACTTTCCTAACCTGCATGACGGCCTCGCAAATCCGCTGCTGCGGGCTCTTGCCGCGCAGATCAATACGCTATGGCTGGGAGATTTAGGCGCAGGCGGCGCAAACCTCCACGCCCTTCAATCAAAGATGTTTCAAGCGGTGAAGCTCGATCGCGATTTCTATTTGAAAAACGTGAATAAACCGACGTTTAGCGTGTTAATCGCCCATATTCAGCGTTATACGCAATGCGTGATCGTCAATGGTGCAGAGAACACTCTTCAGACAGAGCGCTAGTACAGGGATCAGGCTTTATAAGCGTGCAGGCGATTCATCGCCTTCAGTTTATCTTCTTTCAGCCACAGTTCGGTGCAGCGAACGGCTTCGTCGATAGCGCTATCGATCAGCGTCTGCTCGGCTGTCTGCGGCTTACCGAGTACAAAACCGGTGACCTTGTTGCGATCGCCCGGATGGCCGATGCCAATACGCAGACGATGGAAATCAAGGCTGTTACCGAGTTTACTGATGATGTCTTTCAACCCGTTATGGCCGCCATGGCCGCCGCCCTGTTTAAACTTTGCCACGCCGGGCGGCAGATCCAGTTCGTCATGAGCCACCAGAATCTCTTCCGGCGCGATACGGTAAAACGTCGCCATAGCGGCAACCGCTTTGCCGCTCAGATTCATAAACGTGGTGGGCACCAGCAGCCGCACGTCAGCGCCGCTAAGGTTAAGGCGGGCAGTGTAGCCGTAAAATTTGCTCTCTTCTTTCAGTGACTGGTTATGGCGCTCAGCCAGCAGATCCACATACCAGGCACCCGCGTTATGGCGCGTCGCGGCGTATTCAGCGCCGGGATTGGCCAGACCCACAATCAGTTTAATGCTGCTCACTCAGTTATTTCCTGCTCGGTGCGATAAAGAGTGGGACAGTTTACGTTGTGACGTCAAAGAACTCAAAAGGCGGGCGCAATAACACGACACATTGTGCAATAGTTCAACAGGGTGATATATCGCTTTTGATATAAATCAGGCTGTTAGGCGTAAAGTTTTGTCATAAAATACCTTACAAATGTGATCGGCAACGCACCACGAACATCATTCATTGCATAAACTTATAGCGTTCTTGCACAGGACTGTGCATTTCAAAGACTTCTGGAGGTGAATGATGACACGTAAAAACGCGAATCTGGCCGGTAATGCGCTGATGATCCTCGGGCTGGTGATCATGGTTGGCAGCGTGGGCAGCGCGATTTTAAACCAGCTTCCACAGCTTCAGATGCCGCAGCTGATGGTTAATGGCGCGGTATTTGGCATTTTCGTTGGCGCACTGCTGTGGCTGGTGGGAGCGCGTATCAGCGGGCGGGAAAAGGTGTGCGATCGTTACTACTGGTTGCGCCACTATGGCGACAAACGCTGTCGGCGCTCTCATGAGGGCCAGTGATAACTGCTCAAATTAAAGGGACGGCCAGGCCGTCCCTCAGTGTATCAGTGCTCAAACATAGCTGAAATAGACTCTTCGTTGCTGATGCGACGAATAGCTTCAGCCAGCATGCCCGACAGCGTCAGCGTGCGCACGTTGGGAAGCGCTTTGATCTCTTCCGGTAACGGAATGGTATCGCAGACAACCACTTCATCGATGACCGAATGACGCAGATTTTCCACAGCGTTGCCTGAGAAAATCGGATGCGTTGCGTAAGCAAAAACGCGTTTGGCGCCGCGCTCTTTCAGCGCTTCTGCCGCTTTACACAGCGTACCGCCAGTATCGATCATATCGTCGACCAGCACGCAGTCGCGTCCGGCGACGTCACCAATAATGTGCATGACCTGCGAAACGTTAGCGCGAGGACGACGCTTATCAATAATCGCCATGTCGGTATCGTTAAGCAGCTTGGCAATAGCGCGAGCGCGAACCACGCCGCCGATATCTGGCGAAACCACAATCGGATTTTCAAGGCCGATCTGGAGCATATCTTCGAGCAAAATCGGGCTGCCGAAGACGTTATCTACCGGGACATCAAAGAAACCCTGAATCTGTTCAGCGTGCAGATCCACCGTCAGAACGCGGTCGACGCCGACGCTTGACAGAAAGTCTGCCACCACTTTAGCGGTAATCGGAACGCGCGCGGAGCGAACGCGGCGATCCTGACGGGCATAGCCAAAGTAGGGGATAACGGCGGTAATACGACCGGCGGAGGCGCGACGCAGGGCATCAACCATCACCACCAGTTCCATCAGGTTATCGTTAGTGGGAGCACAGGTGGACTGGATGATGAAAATATCGCCACCGCGTACATTTTCGTTAATTTGTACGCTTACTTCACCATCGCTGAACCGACCGACGGCGGCGTCGCCGAGGCTGGTGTAAAGGCGGTTGGCAATACGTTGTGCTAGTTCCGGTGTGGCGTTACCAGCAAAAAGCTTCATGTCAGGCACGAGAAGAACCTCAGGCTTTGCGTCCAGAGAATGAACATCATTGTTAGCGGCACTGGGCGATATACCGCAACAACGGTTTCATACGGGTGTAGTAATGAGCGACGTGCGGCGTCAGGATCGGGGCGACGACGTCACGCAAACTCTAAATGCTCTGATAAGCGACAGTACAGCGGCGAAACGTTAACGCCTCGCGCAACAAAGCCCTGCCACTCTTTCGGAGCCAGCTCAAACACCTGGCGGGCCGCGCACTCGGTGTCAAATTCAGCAAACACGCAAGCGCCCGTTCCGGTCAAGCGCGACGGCGCGTATTCTAGCAGCCAGGAAACGAGCTCTTCAACCTCGCGAAAACGTTTTCTTACCACTGGCTCACAATCATTACGGTATTCGGCCTGAAGAAGCTGGCTGAGTTCCCGTACTGGCGTATCGCGGATCAGACCGGGATCATTAAACACTATTGGCGTGGAAACTGATACGCCAGGATGCATCACCAGATACCATTTTTCCTGCGGTTCCGCTGGGGTGAGATCTTCGCCAATACCCTGGGCGAAGGCGGCATGACCACGAACGAATACCGGCACGTCGGCGCCCAGCGTCAGCGCCATGGCCGCCAGCTCGTCCGTGCTGAAACCTGTCTGCCACAGCGCATTCATCGCCACCAGCACCGTTGCGGCATCCGACGAGCCGCCGCCCAGCCCGCCGCCCATCGGCAAACGTTTTTCCAGCGCGATCGTGACACCGGCACGCGATGTCAGCCGATCGCGTGCGATAGCGTCGCTTTTCAGCAACGCTGCCGCACGTACCACCAGATTCGCGTCGTCGGGCACGCCGTCAACGGGCGTCGACAGGGTAATGCTGCCGCGCTGGTCTGGTTTAAGCGTGATTTCATCGCCATAATCCAGAAACTGAAACAGCGTCTGGAGCTGGTGATAGCCGTCGGGGCGACGGCCGGTGATGTAAAGAAACAGATTCAGCTTGGCGGGAGCGGGCCAGCGGGTCAGTGCTTTGTCGGTCATTGCAGCGTCCAGCTGTCCATTTTCAGCTTGATGCGCTGATTGCCTTCGCGCAGTTCAAGGTTCGACGGCAGGGCGGGAGACTGCTTGCTGTCGTAGCTCTGGAAATTCACCGCCCACTGCTGGCCCTCCCGGCTGTAGTTCACCTGTCGCAACTGATACTTATCATCGAGCGAATAGTCCGTTGCATCGCCCGGCAGGCCCATAATCCACTGGCGCAGGTTGTTGAGCGGGATATCCATGCCGGTAAGCTGAGAAATCATCTTCTCGGCATCGTTACTGACGTAGCGCTTGCCTTTGTTATCAACAATCTGCACCACGCTGCCCTGCGCATCAAGCTGTAGCTCGGTGCTGCCAAGCGGGTTGGTCAACAGCAAACGGTAACGATCCGGCGCCGTTTGCTGCCAGTTGAAGCGAGCGTAAACCTTCTGGCTATCGGAAAGATAGGCAAAAGCGCCGCGCGTCTGAAAGCGGGTGATTTTTTCAACGGACTGCTGATGCTGCTGCCATTGTGGCGCAGTTACGCTCTGGCCCGGCCCCTGAGGTTTATTGACGGTACAGGCTGCCAGCAACACGCTGGCAAGCGGGAGAAGCCGCATCAGGCGGCGATTCTGCATAAACATTGGGGGTCAGCTCCTCAGACTCAGTTCGGGCGTTCTTGCCCGGTGTAACCGCCCACGCTAACCAGCCCGCGAGACGGCGTCAATAATGAAATTGTCTTATTTGCGCTACATGCGCCTTGTCATGTTGTGGCAAACGGTGAAGCATCGCTTTTCTTGATCCCGCGCATCTTGTAGAATGCGCCTCACAATAACCCTGACAATAGTGGGATAACCCAGAACTCACCACCATGACGCTGCTGGCTCTCGGAATTAATCACAAAACGGCCCCCATCGCACTGCGCGAACGTGTTACGTTCTCGCCGGACTCGCTGGATCAGGCCCTGAACAGCCTGCTGGCGCAGCCGCTGGTGCAGGGCGGCGTTGTGCTGTCTACCTGTAACCGAACCGAA
Organism: Erwinia oleae; assembly: GCF_000770305.1. GTDB lineage: Bacteria > Pseudomonadota > Gammaproteobacteria > Enterobacterales > Enterobacteriaceae > Erwinia > Erwinia oleae. The sequence goes on along the minus strand of NZ_JNVB01000061.1, from coordinate 4,969 downwards.
TTATACCTCAGCGTCGAGCAGCAGGAAGATCTGCGTGAGCAACTGGTGGCCTGGCTTTGTAATTATCACGGCCTGGGCGCGGAAGAAGTGCGCAACAGCCTGTACTGGCATCAGGACAATGAGGCGGTCAGCCACCTGATGCGCGTCGCCAGCGGGCTGGATTCGCTGGTGCTGGGCGAGCCGCAAATTCTGGGACAGGTGAAAAAAGCCTACGCGGATTCGCTGCGCGGCCATGCGCAGTCGAGCGAACTGGAACGGATGTTCCAGAAGTCGTTCTCCGTGGCAAAACGCGTGCGGACGGAAACCGAGATCGGCGCCAGCGCGGTCTCTGTGGCTTTTGCCGCCTGTACGCTGGCGCGACAAATTTTTGAATCTCTTTCCACCGTCAACGTCCTGCTGGTTGGCGCGGGCGAAACCATCGAACTGGCCGCTCGCCATCTGCGTCAGCACAATGTCAAAAAGCTGATCATCGCTAACCGCACGCGGGAACGCGCGCAGGCGCTGGCCGATGAGGTTGACGCTGAGGTGATCGCGCTGGCGGAGATCGATTCCCGTCTCGCGGAAGCCGACATTATTATCAGCTCGACCGCCAGCACGCTGCCGATTATCGGCAAAGGCATGGTGGAGCGCGCGCTTAAGCAGCGCCGAAATCAACCGATGCTGCTGGTGGATATTGCCGTTCCGCGCGATGTGGAACCGGAAGTGGGCAAGCTCGCTAACGCCTATCTCTACAGCGTTGACGATCTCCAGGCGATCATCGAAAAAAACCTCGCGCAGCGTAAAGCCGCCGCGGTGGAAGCCGAAACTATCGTCATCCAGGAGAGCAGCGAATTCATGTCCTGGCTGCGTGCGCAGGCCGCCGTAGAGACCATTCGCGACTACCGTGCGCAGGCCGATCAGGTTCGCGGTGAACTGGAAGCCCGGGCGCTGGCTGCCCTGACGCAGGGTGGCGATCCGCAGAAAATCCTCTCTGAACTGGCTCACAAGCTGACCAATCGACTGATCCACGCCCCGACAAAATCTCTTCAGCAGGCGGCCCGCGACGGCGATGCCGAACGCCTGCAAATTTTACGCGACAGCCTCGGGCTGGATTAGCGTTTTTTCCTTTTTTGAATACGGGTACATCAATGAAGTCTTCTATTGTTGCCAAACTGGAAGCCCTGCAAGAGCGCCATGAAGAAGTGGAAGCCATGCTGGGCGATGCGGGCGTGATTGCCGATCAGGATCGCTTTCGCGCTTTGTCGCGCGAATATACTCAACTGACCGATGTCAGCCAGTGCTTTCGCCGTTGGCAGCAGACGCAGGATGATATTGCTGCCGCCGAAGAGATGATGGCGGATGCGGAAATGCGCGATCTGGCGCAGGAAGAGATGAAAGAGGCGCAGGCGCTCAGCGCGAAACTTGAGCAGGAGCTTCAGGTGCTGCTGCTGCCGAAAGATCCTGACGATGAACGCAACTGTTATGTTGAAGTTCGCGCCGGCACGGGCGGCGACGAGGCGGCGATTTTTGCCGGCGATCTGTTCCGCATGTACAGCCGCTACGCCGAGGCGCGACGCTGGAAAATTGAAGTGATGAGCGCCAATGAGGGCGAGCACGGCGGATACAAAGAAATTATCGCCAAGGTGGTGGGCGAGGGCGCCTACGGCCGGCTGAAGTTCGAATCCGGCGGACATCGCGTACAGCGCGTGCCGGAAACTGAGTCGCAGGGGCGCATTCATACTTCTGCCTGTACCGTGGCGATCCTGCCTGAACTGCCGGAAGCGGAACTGCCCGACATCAACCCGTCCGACCTGAAAATTGACACCTTCCGCTCTTCGGGCGCGGGCGGACAGCACGTTAACACCACCGACTCCGCCATTCGTATTACCCACCTGCCGACCGGCATCGTGGTCGAGTGTCAGGACGAACGCTCACAGCATAAAAACAAAGCCAAAGCGCTCTCGGTACTGGGCGCGCGCATTCGTGCGGCGGAGTCCGCCCGGCGGCAGCAGGAAGAGGCGTCAACGCGGCGCAATCTGCTGGGCAGCGGCGACCGCTCCGATCGCAACCGCACCTACAACTATCCGCAGGGCCGCATCACCGACCATCGCATCAACCTGACGCTTTACCGTCTGGATGAAGCCATGCAGGGCAAGCTGGATATGCTGATTGAGCCGGTTGTGCAGGAGTATCAGGCGGATCAGCTGGCTGCGCTCGCCGGGCAGGATTAATGGAGATTCGCCAGTGGCTGCGCGCCGCCGTTGCTGAGCTTGCACAGAGCGAAAGCCCGAAGCGCGACGCGGAAATCCTGCTGGGCTTCGTCACGGGAAAATCGCGCAGCGCAATCATCGCTTTTGACGATGCCGTAATTAGCGCACCGCAGCTGGCGCAGCTTGACACGCTGCTGACGCGCCGCGCGCGCGGCGAACCCATCGCTTACCTTACCGGCGAGCGTGAGTTCTGGTCTCTTCCTTTGCGCGTTTCGCCTGAAACGCTTATTCCCCGACCTGATACCGAGCGGCTGGTGGAGCTTGCGCTGGCCACGCTGCCGAACGTTGCTGCATGCGTGCTGGATCTTGGCACCGGCACCGGCGCCGTTGCGCTGGCTATCGCCAGTGAACGTTCGGATTGTCGCGTCACCGGGGTGGATCGCATTGCTGGCGCGGTGGCGCTGGCGGAAGAGAACGCCCGGCGGCTGGGGCTGAACAATGCCACTTTCCTTTGCAGCAACTGGTTTGCGGCGCTGGAGGGCCAGCGCTTTACGCTTATCGTCAGTAATCCGCCCTATATCGACCGCGACGATCGCCACCTGTGCGAAGGCGATGTGCGCTTTGAACCGCGCAGCGCGCTGGTTGCCGACGAACAGGGCCTGGCGGATATCCGGTTTATTGCCACGCAGGCAGACAAATACCTTTTGTCGGGCGGCTGGTTGATGTTTGAGCATGGCTGGCAGCAGGGCGAGCAGGTGCGCGATATTATGAAAAAAAATAACTTTGTGCAGGTCGCAACCTTTACCGACTATGGCGGTAACGATCGCGTCACCTGCGCACAAAAAACGTTCAGTAAGGAATAACGATGGCCGCATGGTACAGCTCTGTTAAACACCTTCACCTCCTGACCGTGACGCTCACCGCCGTGATGTTTGTGCTGCGGTTTTACTGGCTCCAGCGCAGTTCGGCCATGTTACAGCGCCGCTGGGTGCGCATTGTGCCGCATATCAACGATACGCTGCTGCTGCTTTCAGGTATCCTGTTAGTGGTAATCACGCATTTTTATCCATTCACCCCGCAAGGTGTATGGCTGACGGAGAAGCTGTTTGGCGTTATTATTTACATCGCGCTCGGCTTCGTGGTTTTAGGACGACGTCCGCGAGCGCAAAAAGTGCGCTGGATTGCGTTTATTGTGGCAGTGGCCGTGCTGGTGCTGATTTATAAACTGGCCACAACAAAAGTGCCACTGTTGGGGATTGTATGACGTTAATAGCAAATGTTGATCTGACAGCGATGCCGCTGTGCGAGGCGGTGATCGCAGCCACTAAGGCTATCCGTCCCGATTTTCCTGCTGACGACGTGAAAAAAGAGTTGGCAGCGCTGGTAGACGAGGCCCGTTCATCGATACCGTCGCAGCTTGAGCAGGATCTGCAACTGGAGCAGCTGATTGAGCTGTTCTGGCGCAAATGGGGATTTGGCGGCGCCAATGGCGTTTACCGCCTGTCGGATACGCTGTGGCTGGATAACGTGCTCAGAACGCGTGAGGGCACTGCCGTTTCGCTGGGAATTATTTTTCTGCACATCGCTGAGGCGCTGTCGCTGCCGCTGATGCCGGTCATTTTCCCAACCCAACTCATCCTTCGCGCCGACTGGCTGGACGAAGAGATGTGGTTAATTAATCCCTTTGACGGCGAAACGCTGAGCGAGCACACGCTTGAGGTGTGGCTGAAAGGGAATATCGGACCCGTTGCCGAACTGTATGACGATGACCTTCAGGAGGCCGAGCCCCATCTGGTTCTGAGCAAGATGCTCGATACGCTCAAGTCGGCGCTGATGGATGAGAAACAGATGGAGCTTGCGCTTCAGGTAAGCCAGGTGCTGGTGCAGATGGCGCCGGAAGATCCTTATGAAATCCGCGATCGAGGGCTGATTTTTGCCCAGCTCGACTGTGAGCACGTCGCGCTGACCGACCTGACCTATTTTGTCGAGCAGTGCCCTGAAGATCCGGTCAGTGAAATGATTAAACTTCAGATTCACTCCATTGAACAAAAGCATATCACGCTGCACTAATCTGCCACCGGCGTGACGGTTTACTTTTTCTGCATACTAAGGCGATAGCATGAAACAAAAAGTAGTGAACATTGGCGATATCAGGGTAGCGAACGACCTGCCGTTTGTCCTGTTCGGCGGCATGAACGTGCTGGAATCACGCGATCTGGCGATGCGCATTTGCGAACATTACGTCACCGTAACGCAAAAACTTGGTATCCCTTATGTGTTCAAAGCCTCTTTCGATAAGGCTAACCGCTCATCCATTCACTCCTATCGCGGGCCAGGTCTGGAAGAGGGCATGAAGATTTTCCAGGAGCTGAAGCAGACGTTTGGTGTGAAGGTGATCACCGACGTTCACGAAGCCAGCCAGGCGCAGCCGGTGGCCGATGTGGTGGATGTCATCCAGCTGCCGGCGTTTCTGGCCCGCCAGACCGATCTGGTTGAGGCAATGGCGAAAACCGGCGCGGTGATCAACGTGAAAAAACCTCAGTTCGTCAGTCCCGGACAGATGGGCAACATTGTTGAGAAATTCGCGGAAGGCGGCAACGACAAAGTGATCCTGTGCGATCGCGGCGCCAATTTTGGCTACGACAATCTGGTTGTGGACATGCTCGGCTTCAACGTGATGAAGCAGGCATCCAACGGCAGCCCGGTTATTTTTGACGTTACCCATGCCTTGCAGTGCCGCGATCCGTTTGGCGCAGCCTCCGGTGGACGCCGTGGTCAGG
>NZ_JNVB01000060.1 GCF_000770305.1 Erwinia oleae | reverse complement strand
GTGGCTCAAATGAAAATACGAACAGGTTGCTAAGACAATATTTTCCAAAGGGAACTGACTTATCGGTTCACAGTCAGCAGAGACTAAACAGCGTTGCCAGACAGCTCAACGAAAGACCGAGAAAAACGCTAGACTATGAATCACCCGCAGAACGGTTCAATAAGTGTGTTGCGTCCATCAGTTGAACTCACAACTAACAGCGGACTGTCGCGAAAGGCTTGCGCGCCTTTCAGGCCGCCCGGCAATACAATGGCATCAAATTCATTATCCGCAACCTCTATCAACGGCGCATCGGCCAGCAGCCGGACACCACGCGAGCAGACAATGTCGGTACTGCCGTCATCGGTCACGCTGGCGGTGGTGACGCGCACTCCGCCGCGAACCAGCAGGTCAATCGTCGTTACCGCTTCAGTTTCTTCACTGCCAGGTGCCAGGCAAACCAGCACCGATGGAATCGTGCTCATTGTAATGTTCCTTTCGTTTAACCATCTCAAAAAGACGGGTGTTTTCCGGCAGGCTCAGGCCCTGCGCGCGCGCCCGACGGATCACATAACCAGTAATATAATCAATCTCGGTTCGCCGGCCCGCGCGGATGTCCTGCAACATCGAAGAGATGTTTGCCGCCGTGCTGTCGATAACGTCCATTACAAAAGACAGCAGCGCTTCCGGTGAGGTGTGCTGCCCCTCACGCGCCATGATCATCGCCAGTTCGCGACAGAGCGCGGCAATCTCCTGCGGATGGTTCAGCAATTCGCCGTTTGGACAGTCGTATTGCACGGTAAGCGGATTAATCACGCAGTTAACGGCCAGCTTTTGCCAGGCGGCAGAAGCGACGTTGTTGTGCCAGGCGACATCCGGCAGAGCCTGATGCAAAACTTCAGCCAGATAGCTGAGCGCCGCACCTTCCGGAGAGAGGGGACCAATGTGTGTAGTGCCTGAGGCGACATGCACTACGCGCGAACCGTCGCGCATTGCCGCGTGGGTGGTCACGCCTTTCAGCACCGGTTGGCGCAGCGATTTCAATTCATCCAGCGTGCCCATACCGTTATGCAGCAGCAAAATGGGGCAGCGATCAGGCAAAGGTAAGTTTTTTACCGCTTCAGAAACCTGCCACGCTTTTGACGTGACCAGCAGCAGATCGCTTCCGGCAAGAAACTGCGCATCGTTTGCCATAAAGGTTTTGCTGTAGGTAATACCGTGTGGCGTCACCACCTGCACGGCGCAGTGGGATTGCGGAACGCGCAGCCAGCCTTGTACGCTGTGTCCCTGCTTATCCAGCGCCGCCAGCCAAATTTGTCCTAATGCACCGCACCCCAAAACGGTTATTCTCATTTCGCCTCCCTGTCCGTAAAAAGCATTGTCGCAGTTCGCCTGCGATGGGTTTTACCTGCATGCTGTCTCTATTATAGCTTTCAACGCCCATGGTTTTTTTAAAACGCCTAAGTAGGTATTATGCATGTCACTTTAGAATTTGGAGAAAAAATCATGCCTTCTTTCGATATCGTTTCAGAAATTGACATGCAGGAAGTGCGAAACGCGGTGGAAAATGCCAACCGCGAACTGGCAACCCGATTTGATTTTCGCAACGTGACCGCCAGTTTTGAGCTGAATGAGAAAAACGAATCCGTTAAGGTGCTCAGCGAATCAGATTTTCAGGTTAAGCAGCTTGTCGAGATCATGCGTGAAAAACTGCTGAAGCGCGGCATCGAGGGTGCCGCGCTGGACGTGCCGGAAGAGATTGAGCATAACGGCAAGCTCTGGAGCGTTGAGGCCAAACTGAAATCGGGCATCGCTACCGAGGTGGCAAAAAAAATCGTCAAGCTGATTAAAGACAGTAAAATTAAGGTTCAATCGCAGATTCAGGGCGAAGAAGTGCGGGTCAACGGTAAGTCACGTGACGATTTGCAAAGCGCGATGGCGCTGGTACGCGGCGGCAATCTGGGCCAGCCGTTTCAGTTTAAAAACTTCCGCGACTAAAAATGGGCGGGGAGTGGCTCCCCGCTCTATCAGCCGGACGCGACCAGCGCTTCCAGCTCAACCCGGCTGGTCACTTTGCTGTCAATTTTGACATAGGCGCTTTTCTCCTGCGGCACAATTAACACCGCCTTTACGCCAGGCTGCGCCCACAGTCTTTTCTCCAGCTTCGCCGTATCATGATGATTTTCACCCAGCAAAATACGCAGGCTGCTGACGTACGGCGGCTCTTTCATCGTGCAGCTTAGCAGCAACCAGGCGGCAGCGATAACGGTACCGCCAGCGAAAACCATCTGTGCGTCAAAATGACCATAGACCCAGCCGCCAAGGCTGCCGCCAATCGCCACGCCAATAAACTGGCTGGTTGAGTAGATCCCCATCGCCGTGCCTTTATAGCCAGGCGGCGACTCTTTGCTGACCAGTGAGGGCAGGATCGCCTCCATCAAATTGAAACCGATAAAAAAGAGCTGCACGCCCACCACCAGCGTCCAGAAGTGATCGCCTGCGCCCCATAACACGATCTCGGCAATCAGCATCAGCGCCACGCAGCAGACAAACACACGCTTCATACGGCGTTTCACTTCTGCATAGATAATGAAAGGAACCACGCTGGCAAAGGCGAGCAGCATTGTTATCAGATACACTTTCCAGTGTTGTTCGGCAGGGAAGCCCGCCTGCTCAAAAACGCCGGGTAAGGCCACAAAGCTCGACATCAGCAGAATATGCAGGCAAAGAATCCCCACGTTCAGCTTTACCAGACGCGCATTCGCCAGCACGTGGCGTATGCTTCCCTTTACCATGCCGGATTCACGATTAAGTATATGGTTGGGCGCGGCAGGCACCACCGACAGGGTGATGATAATACCGCCGGTCGCCAGTAGCGCAATCATCCAGAACAGCGCGTGCAGTCCCAGCGCGTGGGTGATGATGGGGCCGAGCACCATCGCAATGGCAAAGGTGATACCAAAACTGATGCCGATAAACGCCATCGCCTTGGTGCGATTCTGCTCACGCGTCAGGTCAGAGAGCAATGCCATGACCGCCGCGGCGATAGCGCCGGAGCCCTGTAGCGCACGGCCGAGGATCACGCCCCAGATCGACGTTGTCATCGCAGCAATAACGCTGCCCAGGACGAAGATCAGCAGGCCGCCGATAATCAGCGGCTTACGGCCAATACGATCCGACAGCAATCCAAACGGGATCTGAAAAACAGCTTGCGCCAGGCCATAAATACCAATAGCAAGGCCAATTAAGGTTTCACTGGCTCCCTGAAGGGCCATGCCGTAAGTGGTGAGTACGGGGAGTACCATAAACATGCCCAGCATACGCAGGGAAAAAACAGTCCCTAAACCCCATGTCGCGCGCAGTTCGACCGGCGTCATTTTGTTATCGTTCATTACTACCTCGGTTTATCTGGTGCGGGTATTTTAAGGGGGCGGGGGAGGGCGGTAAAATGAAAGTCGTAACAAAAAGAAAGATACCCTGCATATCTGACGCTGTCGCTGCGTAGAGATGAAGGGTATCGGGTATTACGTGGTAAGACGCGTCGTGCATTACCAGACGTAAGTCAGCAGATCCTTTGACGCTGGCGTCATAAAGTCAATCGACATCATTACGCTCAGGGCGGTAATCGCTACGATGGAGAAAACGAACAGCTTACGTGCCCAAACGCGGTCGTTCTGCGTTTTATAGCCGGACAGCGCCATTCCTAACCACCACAGGCTGACGGCGGACGCCACAATCAGATATTTGTAGCCTGCGTAGCCCACCAGCGTCAGCATCAGGGTCGCCACCATAAACGCCACGATATACAGCGTTATATGGTTTTTAGCCACGGAGATGCCTTTCACCACTGGCAGAACCGGGATGTTTGCCGCCTGATAATCCTTAAAGCGGAAGATGGCAATCGCGTAGGAGTGCGGCATCTGCCAGAGGCTGAAGATCGCCAGCAGGATCAGCGCGCCCGCATCAAACTGTCCGGTGACGGCACAATAGCCAATCACCGGCGGCGCCGCGCCGGACAGGCTGCCAATCAGCGTGCCGTAAACGGATTTGCGTTTCATATACAGGCTGTAAACGCCGACATACACCACAAAACCCATCACGGCCAGCCACATAGCCAGCGGATTAGCGCCAAAGTACAGCAGTGCGAAACCAGCAATACCCAGAACGGTGGCATAAACCAGGGCGACATTAACGGAGATGAGACCTTTGACCAGCACCCGATTCCTGGTCCTCTCCATTTTTTTGTCGATGTCCCGGTCAATCAGGTTGTTATAAACACAGCCTGACGCGACCACCAGTGAGACGCCAACTAAGGTGGAAAGAAACAGGGCGTAGTCGATGCTGCCTTTGGAAGCCAGCAGGAATCCCCCGATGACAGAAATTAAATTGCCAAAAATAATTCCTGGTTTCGTTACTTGCAGGTATTGCTTCATCATCACGGTAGCCCGGTTAGTCCGCCATCATGTTGTAGTTGAGGTTCCACATGATCCATAGCGAGCCAGCAACAACGATCAAGATGATTATCGAAGAGAAGACAATTGCCACGAGGTTCCATCTCTCTTCGGATGAGGTGTTGAGATGCAGGAAGTAGACCAGGTGCACCAGCACCTGAACCACCGCACAAACAATGACAACACCGAGAATGGTCGCTTTCGACGCGCTGCCGTCCATCACCATCCAGAAGGGAATGGCGGTCAGAATGATCGACAGGATAAAGCCGACCATATAAGACTTCACGCTGCCATGCGAAGCGCCATGTTCGTTTACAGAATGACTCATTACATGGCCCCCATCAGATAAACAATGGTAAATACGCAGATCCACACCACATCCAGGAAGTGCCAGAACAGGCTCAGACACAGGATACGGGTGCGGTTAGTCGCGGTCAGACCGCGCGTCGCAATTTGATACATCAGCACCAGCATCCAGATCAGACCGGACGTGACGTGCAGACCGTGGGTGCCGACCAGCGTAAAGAACGCCGAGAGGAAACCGCTGCGCTGCGGGCCAAAGCCCTCTTCAATCAGGTGATGGAATTCATAGATTTCCATGCCGATGAAGCCCAGACCGAACAGGAAGGTCAGAGCCAGCCAGCCGATGACGGCGCTTTTGTTTTCCCGGTTCATGTTGATGACGGCAAAGCCGTAGGTAATCGAACTCAACAGAAGCAGGGCGGTTTCCACCAGTACAAACGGTAGTTCAAAAATATCTTTACCCGCCGGGCCGCCGGCGGTGTTGTTCACCATGACGCCGTATGTGGCGAACAGGGTGGCAAAGATAATGCAGTCACTCATCAGGTAGATCCAGAAACCAAACACCTTGTTGGATCCTGAATCGTGATGGTGTTGCCCATGCTTAGCATGGGCGTCCAGGTTTTCAGTTACCATTTTTCAGACCTGCTTTGCTAATTTCGTCAAAATGCTGATTTTCGATTTTCTCAATCTCGGCGACCGGAACGTAGTAATCCACGTCTTCGTCAAAGCTCTTGATGATCCAGCTCAGGATCATGCCGAGGAAAGAAAGACCTGCCAGCCACCAGATATGCCAGATCGCGGCGAAACCAAATACGATGCTGAACAGGCCAATGATCAGACCCGCACCGCTGTTTTTCGGCATATGGATCTCTTCATAATGCGCAGGCTTCTTATACGCTTCGCCTTTCTCTTTCATTTCCCAGAACGCGTCGCGCTCATCAACCAGCGGCACTTCTGCAAAGTTATAGAAAGGAGGCGGAGAAGAGGTTGACCACTCCAGCGTACGTGCGCCCCACGGATCGCCCGTCAGATCGCGGTTCAGATGACGGTCGCGTACCGATACCCAGAACATGATCAGCTGGCACAGAATACCGATAGCGATCAGCCCCGCGCCGCCTGCGGCAATCACCAGCAGAGGATGGAACTGCGGATCGATGTCCTGACTCAGGCGACGGGTCATGCCCATGAAGCCCAGCGCGTATAGCGGCATAAAGGCCACGAAGAAGCCGATAATCCAGAACCAGAAGGCGCGTTTACCCCATGTTTCATTCAGGGTGAAACCAAACGCTTTCGGGAACCAGTAGGTTACGCCAGCCATACAACCGAACACCACGCCGCCGATGATAACGTTGTGAAAGTGCGCGATCAGGAACAGGCTGTTGTGCAGCACAAAGTCTGCGCCCGGTACGGCCAACAGTACGCCGGTCATGCCGCCAACGGAGAAGGTGACCAGGAAGCCTACGGTCCACAACATCGCAGAGTGCATCTGAATGCGGCCCTGATACATAGTGAACAGCCAGTTAAAGATCTTAACGCCGGTTGGAATGGCGATGATCATCGTCATGATACCGAAGAAGGCGTTAACGTTGGCGCCCGCGCCCATGGTAAAGAAGTGGTGCAGCCATACAATAAAGGAAAGCACGGTAATCACCACCGTTGCCCATACCAGCGAGGTATAGCCAAACAGGCGTTTTTTCGAGAAGGTTGCCACGACTTCGGAGAAGACGCCGAACACAGGCAGAACCAGGATGTACACTTCCGGATGACCCCAAACCCAAATCAGGTTGACGTACATCATCATGTTGCCACCCATGTCATTGGTGAAGAAATGGAAGCCTAAATAGCGATCCAACGTCAGCAATGCCAGAGTAACGGTAAGCACCGGGAAGGAAACAATGATCAGCACGTTAGTACAGAGCGAGGCCCAGGTGAATACCGGCATTTTGAACATGGTCATGCCAGGCGCGCGCATGTTCAGAATGGTCACGAAGAAGTTAATCCCGGTCAGCGTTGTCCCGATCCCGGACAGCTGTAGACTCCATATCCAGTAATCGACCCCGACGCCCGGACTGTACTCACTGCCTGACAGCGGCGGATAGGCCAGCCAGCCGGTCTGCGCGAATTCACCCACGCCCAGCGACAGGTTAACCAACACCACGCCCACCACCGTGAACCAGAAGCTCAGGTTATTCAGGAACGGGAAGGCCACGTCACGCGCGCCGATCTGCAAAGGAACCGCAATGTTCATCAGACCGATAACAAACGGCATCGCCACGAAGAAGATCATGATCACGCCGTGCGCGGTAAAGATCTGGTCGTAGTGGTGCGGCGGCAGGAAGCCCGCTTCGCCCGCAGAGGCAAGCATCTGCTGGCTACGCATCATGATGGCATCGGCGAAGCCGCGGAGCAGCATCACAAACGCCACAAGGATATACATGATACCCAGTTTTTTGTGGTCGACCGATGTCAGCCACTCAGACCACAAATATTGCCACTTACCGAACCAGGTAATGGCGCCAACAACAGCCACACCACCAAGAATGATGGCGGCTACCGTGATCATGATAATGGGTTCATGATACGGTACAGCATCAAGGGTTAATTTTCCCAACATCGTCTTATTCCTCGGCTCCCGCGTGAGAGACTTCGCTCATGCCTTCATGTTCAGACATGTTCATTTTCCCGTGGCTCATCTTGTATTTGCCGATAACCTGCTTAAACAGCTCAGGATTTGCCGTAGAGAAAAACTCAACCGGATGGTTTTCACTTGGCGCAGCCAGCTTCTCGAAGTCATCCATCGTCGTCAGCGTATGAGATGAGGTTTTCGCATTGGCTACCCACTGCTCAAACGCAGCGTTATCCGGGGTGGCAATCGCTTTAAACTTCATACCTGAGAAGCCGCGACCGCTGAAGTTAGAGGAGATACCGTTGAACGTACCAGGTTCATTCGCAATCAGGTGCAGTTTGGTCTGCATGCCTGCCATGGCGTAGATCTGGCTGCCAAGCGTAGGAATGAAGAAGGAGTTCATTACGCTGTTAGAGGTGATCTTAAAGTTCACCGGCGTATTGGCGGGGAAAGCAATCTGATTAACCGTAGCAATACCCTGTTCCGGGTAGATAAACAGCCACTTCCAGTCCAATGCAATCACGTCGATTTCTATCGGCTTCACATCAGAAGCAATCGGCTTACCCGGCTCCAGCGCGTGCGTGGATTTCCACGTCAAAATAGCGAGAAACAGGATAATCAGGATAGGAACCGTCCAAACCACGGCTTCCACTTTATTAGAGTGTGACCAGTTCGGGCTGTATTTTGCATTGGTATTGGATGCCCGATATTTCCAGGCGAACACCACGGCCATTAAGACTGCGGGAATAACGACGATCATCATCAGGCCAAAGGCCGTCAGGATCAGCGAGCGTTGCTCCATTGCAATCTGTCCTTTGGGACTTAACAAAGCACTATCACAGCCACTTAACACTAAAGTGGCCGTAATTAATGACAAAATCCCCAAACTTTTATTGTATTTCATGAGTCTCATTTAACGACCTCAATGACAAGGGCTCTATGTCGTTTAAGTGTGGCGGCATTTTACGGGAAGGTTTCAGGACTGTAAACCAGCAACAGGTAGTGTCAGCGCCGTGTTGACGCCTTTTGCAAGGGTTGTCACAGATGTTACATAAGGTGACAAGATATGAATACTAGCAGCTATTTCGGGGTTATATAACAAAAACCGATGAAAGATTTGTCAGGAAAATCAGCTTTGCTATAACCACAAAAAATAACGCCCAATTATTTAACATCCCTGCATCATTTTGTGCGATAAGATGCCATTTAATATAATTACGCACCGGTTTTAAATATCGATAAAGTGTGTTCAGGCATATCGAATAGCCCAATTAATTGAGCATGATAAAAATTAACTTTCGCAAAAATTGTTAAAAAAATGTCTCTAACATAGATATGTCATTGCTGTTTTGACGAGCGCTATTGGCCCGTGAATGATGCAACGATTAACATTACTCCATCAAAGACGGTTTTCGCATCGCAATATAGTCCAGCAGGCTTCCGAGTATCACCCCAAGCAGCGTAAGCGCCAGGCCAGCTTCTGGTAACAGATCGAGTAAACCGCCCGCATTAAAAACTGTCAGTGCGCGTGCTGCCAGCAAAAGCAGCCAGATGCCTAGCAGTACACCTCCGGCTTTTAGCGCTCTTAGCGCCCAGCGATAGCCGGATGTAAAGTGCTCTCGTTGGGAAAAATGTTGTTCTGATTGGGCCTGCTCCAGCGTGTTGCTGCAACCCGCCAGCAACAGCAGGCCGGGGAGTGCGGCCACCACAGAAAAAGCATAAAAGGTGGGCCAGCCCCAGGATTCCACAAACCAGCCCGCTACCGGCCCGACGTAGACGCGACCTGTTGCCGACAGGGCAGACAGCAGCGCAAACTGCGTGGCGGAGAATGACTTATTACACAGCGTCATCAGCAACGCGACAAACGCCGCCGTGCCCATCCCGCCGCAGAGGTTTTCAACAAATACCGCCGACGCCATGCTCCACAGATGCTTATCGGTCACGGAGAGCAGCCAGTAGCCCAGATTAGAGATCGCCTGCAAAATACCAAACAGCATCAGCGCGCGAAACAGATTCAGGCGCTGCATCAACAGACCACCGAGAAGCGCGCCAACGATGGTGGCGATCAGCCCCAGGCTTTTATTCACCAGGCCGACATCGCCGGCATCAAATCCCACGCCGCGAATAAGGAAAATGGTGGTAAGGCTGGCGGCAAAAGCGTCGCCGAGCTTATAAAGAACGATAAGTGAGAGGATCAGCCAGGCGTTATTACGATTGAAAAAGTCACGCAGCGGCGCAGACACCGCCTCTTCAAGGCTGCGTGGCCGGGCTGTCGCTCCCTCCGGTTCCTTCGCCAGCAGCGTGGCGATGACGCCAGGGATCATCATCGCCGCCATCAGCCACCAGATTGCCTGCCAGCCCAAAAAACGGTCCGCCAGCCACAGTGCCAGCCCGCCGGAAACCAGCATCGCAAGGCGATAGCCGAGTACGCTGATCGCCGCGCCGCTGCCGCGTTCTTGCGGCGGCAACACGTCCGTTTTCCATGCGTCGAACACAATATCCTGCGAGGCGGAACAGAAGGCGATCAGCACCGCCAGCGCAGCCAGCAGCGTCAGATCGCGGGCGGGCGTCATAAATCCCATCAACGCGATGCCCACGATCAGTAAAATTTGCGTCACCAGTAGCCAGCCGCGTCGGCGTCCGGCGATCGGCGGCGTGTAACGATCCATCAGCGGCGACCAGAGAAACTTAAAGACGTAGGCCTGGCCGACCAGGGAAAAGAAGCCAATCGTTTTAATATCGACATTTTCAACGGCCATCCACGCCTGAAGCGTTCCGGAGGTTAGCGCCAGCGGCAACCCGGAGGCAAATCCAAGAATGAGAAGCAGCGCGGCGTTACGTTGTGTGAAGATTTTAAGATACTGGCTGTCCATAGAAACCTTAAAATAGCGCCCGCCGGTAGACGGCGGGCGAAGAGATTAGCGTGCGTTCTGCTTGATAAACTGGTGAATGCTGGTGTCCTGTGCCATGTCGGCGATCACGTCGCTGAGCGTGGCATTAACCGCGTTGGTGATTTTTGTGTTGTTCGCATTGAAGGCGCCTTCAACGCTGTAGGTCTGACGATAGTTTTTAACCTGCTTATTACCGTTTTTGGCGGTGGCAATAATCGAGATATCCGCCCTGGTAGTGATGCTATAGCGCACGTTGCCCTGGGTAACGTCAGAATAGAGATTGTTCACCACGATCTGTAGATCAACTGCGCCGTCAGGGCCAATCATGTAACCGCGCGCGCCCATCTGTTTTTCTAACACTTCCTGAAGCAGGAAACGAAGATCGCGCGATGGCGTCAGAGTGACTAACTGATTATCGCGGGTCACCTTCGCCAGCGCCTGATCGCTGCGCTGATCGGCACCGTTAATGCTGACGGTAATGCCCATCAGGCTTGGGTCCTGCTGAGGCAGCTGAATTTTAGGCGTAACGTTAAGAGTGTTGCTGTTGCTTGCACAGCCAGCCAGAATCAGAGCGGCCAGAAGAGGGAAAAACAGTTTTTTTAACATGCTTGTTTTCTCGTTTGCGTAAGAGGTGATGCAGATAAAACTGCGGCTATCATAACATCGCCTGAGGCAAGAGGAAGCCCCCGGCTGCGCGTAAATTCATCATATTTCGTTAATTCCCGGCAAGCGCCGGGCGCTCAATCATTCATGGTTGCAGCATTGGCCGGAAAAATGCAGAGTAGCTCGCTTTTAGTGCGGGTTATTTTTCATCAAGTGAAACCTGAAGCGGCGTAAACCAGCTAATATTTAAAGCAATGAGGCGCGGCTCAGGTTGCAGAGGAGTGTGGGTATGATGCGTGAACGTATTGAAGAAAAGTTAAGAACGGCATTTTCACCCGTACATCTGGACGTGCATGATGAAAGCTATCGTCATAATGTCCCTGCGGGCGCGGAAAGCCATTTTAAGGTCGTTATCGTCAGCGACAGCTTCGTGAACCAGCGCTTCCTGCAACGTCACCGCGCCATTTACGGCCAGTTAACGGAAGAACTTGCCGGCAGCGTCCATGCGCTGGCGCTGCACACTTATACCGTGAAAGAGTGGGAAAGCTTGCAGGATACCGTACCGGCTTCGCCCGGCTGCCGCGGAACCGGTACGCTGGCGTGATTTTCCGGTCAACATAAAGCGGCAATTATGCCGCTTTGGTTTTTGATACTTCCTTTATACCTGACGTTCAGCCTGATTGAGTGAGGTGGTTTGGCGGTCAATGCCGCGCCGAAGCTGGTTGGCAGCCCAATCAGTGGCGCTGTTCAACGCCTCAGGAAGTTTCTCTTGTAAAAGTTCTACCGCTTTATCGGCCAGGTGGCCCCCCATGATCTCGGCGGGAGGCACTGCGCTAAACACTGGCGCAGAGGTAACTACGTTAACGAAATGACTCATAGCAGCGATCGACGCCGCATTGTAGCCCCGACTGGCCATTGCCGTACTGACTGCACTGCGCGCCGAGAGAACACCAGCGAAACCGCCGCCAATGCCTGCGGTTTTAGCCAGGCTGCCAGCCGAGAAGACGCTGGCGAGCGCCTTAGGTGTATCAGTCACAATATCAACAGGCAATTTTGCAAGGCGTTTTGCCACGCCTTTAACCGGATCGGTGTACGGATTAGTGGCTTTTAACGCCAGATACTGTTCTTTCCAGTCCGTACGCGCCAGCATATATTCCGGCCCAATGCGCCCTTTTTTATTATCCAGTTCATTCAGCCCCCCGCCGACCAGTCCTCCCGCCGCCAGGCCTCTTGCTCCGGTAAGCCAGGTATCAAAATTGCTTCCCGCCGCCGCGCCATAAAAATGCGTAACAGCGGGCGTGGCGCCGAGACGCACTGTATTACCAAGTGTATAAGCCTGGAAAGCGGCTGAAATTTCCTTCGCGGTTTGCCAGGGCGTTGGCTGTTTCTCCAGCAGCGCATCGCGTATTTCAGGTTCAAGTTGTGCGGCGTTCGCTGTAAACCAGTGGGTATTGCTTGTCGCGCGATCGATCAGTCCAATCCCGACAGTATCGGCAAGCGAAGCCTGAATGCCGGCATGCAGGCCCAGTTCGGCTGCACTGTTGGCAAATGAACTGAGTAAGGGGATTTTATCAAACGCGACTGAGGCCACGGCAAAAGGAAAAGCGCGGGCACTCACCCTGGCCACCGATGCCAGGCGGTTAAGGTTTGTCCCTTTTGAAAAAACAGCGTCGATATCTGCCGGACTCTCCTTCATCGCGTGTAACTCTCGCGTACGATCGGCAATCAGGCCAATAAATTTCTCGCGATTATCGCTGGTAATATGTTTCTCATATAAAAGACTAATTTTCTGGTGAATATTCACTTCGTCAGCGGTGCCATAGCTGACGCCGTCTACTGTATGAGCCGGATTCTCCTCCGAAGGAGCCTGAGTCTGCTGTAAGGATTCATGGCTCAGAGCAGAGGCTTGTGATCCAGGCGGGGTAAGTTGAAGATGGTTATGAGCGTCATTATCAAGGTCAAACGCACGATCGCAAATGCGTTCAAAGCTGGTTCTTTGAGAAGGAGGTAACAGTGCCATTTTACGGATTTCCATTAATACAAATAATCAAAATGTGAAACTCAGAAAGCGATAGGTAGGCCGTATACCACTTGTGGTTCCATCCTCTATTCTGAAATAACGGCAGTTCGTGTTTTAACCTCAGGCAGTCTCGCAGGGGTTTGATTAAAAAAGAGCCAGTGAAATAACGCTCGCTGCTAAACGGCGTGTTTGCTTTCTCGACTCGCCCGGACGTTGCCGCTATAATGCTGCGTCTATTTTTCCAGAATGTCTTCGGGACGCTTCTGGCAACAGGGAACGCGGTTCTGACATCAGAGGCCGTCCCGGTTCCGGGCCGTTTGTCCGCCTGGCGGAATGAAGGCCCGAAGTTGACCGAGCACGTGATTTTTTGAGGTAATAAGATGCAAGTTTCAGTAGAAACAACTCAGGGCCTGGGCCGTCGCGTAACGATTACCGTAGATAAAGATGTGATCGAAACCGCAGTGAAAAATGAGCTGGTCAACGTCGCTAAGAAAGTACGTATCGACGGTTTCCGTAAAGGAAAAGTACCTATGACCGTTGTTGCGCAGCGCTATGGCGCATCCGTTCGCCAGGACGTTTTAGGCGATCTGATGCAGCGCAACTTCGTTGACGCGATCATTAAAGAAAAGATCAATCCGGCCGGCGCACCGAACTACGTACCGGGCGAATACAAGAACGGCGAAGACTTCACTTTCGCGGTTGAGTTTGAAGTTTATCCGGAAGTCGAACTTAAAGGCCTGGAAACAATCGAAGTCGAAAAACCGGTTGTTGAAGTGACCGATGCAGACGTCGACACCATGCTGGACACCCTGCGTAAGCAGCAGGCGACCTGGAAAGATGTCGATCGCGCTGCGGAAGCCGCTGACCGCGTGACCGTGGACTTTTCCGGCTCCGTAGACGGCGAAGAGTTTGAAGGCGGTAAAGCGTCTGACTTCGTTCTGGCCATGGGCCAGGGCCGGATGATCCCGGGTTTTGAAGAGGGCGTCATTGGGCACAAAGCGGGCGAAAATTTCACCATCGACGTGAATTTCCCGGAAGATTACCATGCTGAAAACCTGAAGGGTAAAGCGGCTAAATTCGACATCGTGCTGAAGAAAGTTGAAGAAAGCGAGCTGCCTGAGTTTACCGAAGAGTTCATCAAGCGCTTTGGCGTGGAAGATGGCTCCGTTGCCGGTTTGCGTACCGAAGTGCGTAAAAACATGGAGCGCGAATTAAAAGGCGCCGTGCGTAACCGCGTTAAGTCGCAGGCCATTGACGGACTGGTCAATGCTAACGAAATCGACGTACCGGCTGCGCTGATTGACGGCGAAATCGACGTGCTGAAGCGTCAGGCCGCCCAGCGCTTCGGTGGAAACGAGCAGCAGGCGCTTGAACTGCCTCGTGAACTGTTCGAAGAGCAGGCAAAACGTCGCGTTGTCGTTGGCCTGCTGCTGGGCGAAGTGATTCGCACGCACGAGCTGAAAGCAGACGAAGATCGCGTAAAAACGCTGATCGAAGAGATGGCTTCCGCTTATGAAGATCCGGCTGAAGTGATCGAGTTCTACAGCAAAAACAATGAGCTGATGAACAACATGCGTAACGTTGCGCTGGAAGAGCAGGCGGTTGAAGCCGTTCTGGAAAAAGCAAAAGTGACTGAAAAGGCCACTAACTTCCAGGAACTGATGAACCAGGCTCAACCGGCTTGATTTCACCGTTCATGACGCGTTAATGAAAGCCCGTGGCCGCTATGGCCGCGGGCTTTTTGCTTTAATCATGCGGCCGGAAGTGCCTTATGTTGTTTATTCGCGCATTAAAACCGCAAAAGATCGGCTAAGCTAATTTCCTTGTTAGCAGTTGATATAAACGTTGTTATGCTTGAAACAGCGGGGCAGCATCCCCAAATAGTAGCTTTAGTTGTACTGAATCTTGATTGGCCTGTGATTTTTGGGCGTGGAGTTGGTGACATTGTGTTTCCGATCGCTCTCAACCGGAATCGGTACGGCATGTAGCCAAATGAAATTTATCCAGGAGACGGTAATGTCATACAGTGGCGAACGTGAACAAACTGCACCTCATATGGCTCTGGTGCCGATGGTGGTCGAACAAACCTCTCGCGGAGAGCGTTCTTACGACATCTTTTCCCGCCTGCTCAAGGAACGTATTATTTTCCTCACCGGTCAGGTTGAGGATCACATGGCGAACCTGATCGTTGCCCAGATGCTGTTCCTGGAAGCAGAGAACCCGGAAAAAGATATCCATCTTTATATTAATTCGCCAGGTGGGGTGATCACCGCTGGCATGTCGATTTATGACACCATGAAGTTTATCAAGCCCGACGTCAGCACCATTTGTATGGGTCAGGCGTGCTCAATGGGCGCGTTTTTGCTGACGGCCGGCGCGAAAGGCAAGCGTTACTGTCTGCCGAATTCACGCGTAATGATCCATCAGCCGCTGGGCGGCTATCAGGGTCAGGCGACGGACATTGAGATCCATGCGCGCGAAATTCTGAAAGTGAAACAGCGCATGAACGAGCTGATGGCTGAACATACGGGCAAAACTCTTGAAGAAATCGAGAGAGACACCGAGCGCGACCGTTTCCTCTCCGCCAGCGAAGCTGTAGAGTATGGTTTGGTTGATTCAATCCTGACGCATCGCGCTTAGTGCCCGTCAGTCGACTATATTGATAGTTGACATACGTGACGATTAAGGGTGTCGCGGGGCGACACCATCGCCGCAACCAAGTGCGGACGAAGATAACAGAAGAGGTTAACTGATGACAGATAAGCGCAAAGACGGTTCAGGAAAGCTGCTGTACTGCTCTTTCTGTGGCAAAAGCCAGCATGAGGTGCGCAAGCTGATTGCCGGCCCGTCAGTGTATATCTGCGATGAGTGTGTCGATTTATGCAATGACATTATTCGCGAAGAGATCAAAGAAGTTGCGCCGCACCGCGAACGCAGTGCGTTGCCAACACCGCATGAAATTCGCCACCATCTTGATGACTATGTTATTGGTCAGGAGCGGGCGAAAAAGGTGCTGGCGGTAGCAGTTTATAACCACTACAAGCGGCTGCGTAACGGCGATACCAGCAACGGCATTGAGCTTGGTAAAAGTAACATTCTGCTGATTGGTCCAACCGGTAGCGGTAAAACGCTCCTGGCAGAAACGCTGGCCCGCCTGCTGGACGTGCCGTTCACCATGGCTGACGCCACCACGCTGACCGAGGCCGGTTACGTGGGTGAAGATGTTGAAAATATCATTCAGAAGCTGCTGCAAAAATGCGACTACGATGTGCAGAAAGCGCAGCGCGGCATCGTTTATATCGATGAAATTGATAAAATTTCCCGTAAGTCTGACAACCCTTCTATTACCCGCGACGTCTCGGGCGAAGGCGTGCAGCAGGCGCTGTTGAAGCTGATCGAAGGCACGGTGGCAGCGGTGCCGCCACAGGGTGGCCGCAAGCATCCTCAGCAGGAGTTTTTGCAGGTGGATACCTCCAAAATCCTGTTTATTTGCGGTGGTGCTTTTGCCGGACTCGATAAAGTGATTTCCCAGCGTGTTGAAACCGGTTCAGGTATTGGTTTTGGCGCCACGGTGAAAGGCAAATCGCAGAAGGCAACCGAAGGCGAACTGCTGGAGCAGGTGGAGCCGGAAGATCTGATTAAATTTGGCCTGATCCCAGAGTTCATCGGCCGTCTGCCGGTTGTGGCAACGCTGAATGAGCTGAGCGAAGAAGCGCTGATTCAGATCCTGCGCGAGCCGAAAAACGCCCTGACTAAGCAATATCAGGCGCTGTTTAATCTGGAAGGCGTCGAGCTTGAGTTCCGTGAGGAGGCGTTGAACGCTATTGCCAAAAAGGCGATGTCGCGTAAAACAGGCGCGCGTGGTTTGCGTTCGATCGTTGAAGGTGCGCTGCTGAATACGATGTACGACCTGCCTTCAATGGATGACGTTGAGAAAGTGGTTATCGATGATTCCGTTATCGACGGACAAACCGACCCAATGCTGATTTACGGTAAACATGAAGCGCAGCAGGCTTCTGGCGAATAAATAAGCAAATCTTTCCAGTCAGTTAACTCAAAAAGGGAGAATTTATTCTCCCTTTCGTTTTTCTCAGGCACAGGCCGTTGAATGTCGCAGGTTCATCCCCATATACTCAACTATCTGTGGGATAACCGTCCATTGCGGTACCCTTGCCCTGGCGGAAATTAACTAAGAGAGAGCTCTATGAATCCTGAGCGTTCTGAACGCATTGAAATCCCTGTGTTGCCGTTGCGTGACGTAGTGGTTTATCCGCACATGGTCATTCCGTTGTTTGTTGGTCGTGAAAAATCGATCCGCTGCCTTGAAGCCGCCATGGATCATGATAAAAAAATCATGTTGGTCGCTCAGAAAGAAGCTTCAACGGATGAACCTGGCATCAACGATCTCTTCTCCGTAGGGACCGTCGCATCCATTCTGCAAATGCTTAAATTGCCCGACGGCACGGTGAAAGTGCTGGTGGAAGGCCTTCAGCGCGCGCATATCACCACGCTTGCTGATAACGGCGACCATTTTACCGCTCAGGCCGAATATCTGGCCTCGCCTGAAATTGACGAGCGCGAGCAGGAAGTGCTGGTTCGTACGGCTATTAATCAGTTTGAAGGCTATATCAAGCTGAACAAAAAAATCCCGCCGGAAGTTCTTACCTCGCTGAACAGCATTGAAGATGCCGCTCGCCTGGCGGACACGGTGGCTGCGCATATGCCGCTGAAGCTTGCCGATAAACAGTCCGTGCTGGAAATGTCTGACGTTAACGAACGTCTCGAGTTTCTGATGGCGATGATGGAGTCGGAGATCGATCTGTTGCAGGTTGAGAAGCGCATCCGTAATCGTGTTAAAAAGCAGATGGAAAAAAGTCAGCGCGAATACTATCTGAATGAGCAAATGAAGGCGATTCAGAAAGAGCTGGGCGAAATGGACGATGCGCCTGATGAAAACGAGGCGCTGAAGCGGAAAATCGACGCGGCGAAAATGCCGAAAGAAGCGCGCGAAAAAACCGAAGCCGAGCTGCAAAAACTGAAAATGATGTCGCCGATGTCTGCCGAAGCTACCGTAGTACGCGGCTATATCGACTGGATGGTTCAGGTGCCGTGGAACGCGCGCAGCAAAGTGAAAAAAGATCTGCTGAAGGCGCAGGAGACGCTGGATACCGACCACTTCGGTCTGGAGCGCGTCAAAGATCGCATCCTCGAATACTTAGCCGTACAGAGCCGCGTCAGCAAAATTAAAGGGCCAATCCTCTGTCTGGTTGGGCCTCCCGGCGTAGGTAAAACCTCGTTGGGCCAGTCCATTGCGAAAGCAACCGGTCGTAAATACGTTCGTATGGCGCTGGGCGGCGTGCGCGATGAGGCGGAAATCCGCGGACATCGCCGCACCTATATTGGCTCTATGCCGGGCAAACTTATTCAGAAAATGGCGAAAGTTGGGGTGAAAAACCCGCTTTTCCTGCTGGATGAGATTGACAAAATGTCCTCGGATATGCGGGGCGATCCGGCTTCGGCGCTGCTTGAGGTGCTGGATCCGGAACAAAATATTGCCTTTAACGATCACTATCTGGAAGTGGATTACGATCTCTCCGACGTGATGTTTGTGGCAACGTCGAACTCAATGAACATCCCGGCGCCGCTGCTGGATCGTATGGAAGTTATTCGTCTTTCCGGTTATACCGAAGACGAAAAGCTGAACATCGCTAAACAGCATCTTTTGCCGAAGCAGATTGAACGTAACGCGCTGACCAAAACTGAAATAACTGTCGACGACAGCGCCATTGTCGGCATTATTCGTTACTACACCCGCGAAGCGGGCGTGCGTAGCCTTGAGCGCGAGCTCTCCAAACTTTGTCGTAAAGCGGTTAAAACGCTGCTGATGGATAAGACCATCAAGCATATCGACATCAATGGCGACAACCTGAAAGATTTCCTTGGCGTGCAGCGCTTCGACTACGGCCGTGCCGACAGTGAAAATCGTGTAGGACAGGTTACCGGCCTGGCGTGGACGGAAGTGGGCGGCGATTTGCTGACCATTGAAACCGCGTGCGTGCCGGGCAAAGGTAAACTGACCTACACCGGCTCGCTGGGCGAAGTGATGCAGGAGTCAATCCAGGCGGCATTGACCGTTGTGCGCGCGCGGGCGGAGAAGCTGGGTATTAATGGCGACTTCTACGAAAAACGCGACATTCACGTTCACGTGCCGGAAGGCGCAACGCCAAAAGATGGCCCGAGCGCCGGTATCGCCATGTGTACCGCGCTGGTATCATGCCTGACCGGTAATCCGGTGCGTGCAGACGTCGCGATGACCGGCGAAATCACGCTACGCGGTCAGGTATTGCCCATTGGCGGCCTGAAAGAAAAACTGCTGGCAGCGCATCGCGGCGGCATCAAAACCGTCTTGATCCCGGACGAGAACAAACGCGATTTGGAAGAGATCCCTGACAACGTCATCGCCGACCTGGATATTCATCCGGTAAAACGTATCGATGAAGTACTGACGCTGGCGCTGCAAAACGCGCCTTACGGTATGCAGGTCGCCACGGCAAAATAGTGATTTAAGACAAAAACACGGGAAAACCAGAGCTGGTGAGCAAAAAGTGACTTGCCAGCTTTTTTTTGTGCCGCTAATTTAGAGAGCTGTTTAGCCAGTAACGGCAACGTTTTGAGCGTTACGGCTCAACAGGCGCAATCTTGATAACTGGCACACATAGAGGGTGATCAGACCCCATTATGTTGTGAATAATAACAGAGGGGATGGGTGAGTGAATAAGTCACAGTTGATCGACAAAATAGCTGCCAATGCGGATATTTCTAAAGCAGCCGCCGGACGTGTTTTAGATGCTTTCATGGATGGCGTTTCAGATTCTCTTAAAGCTGGCGATGACGTCGCGTTGGTTGGATTTGGTACTTTTTCCGTACGCGAACGTGCAGAGCGCACCGGCCGCAATCCGCAAACCGGCAAAGAAATCACGATCCCGGCGGGTAAAGTTCCCGGTTTCCGCGCCGGTAAAGCGTTGAAAGACGCTGTAAACTAACGTATTGCTTCCCGCAGAGTAATTTCTTTGGCGGAGAGAAGATTGTCATAGCGTTCTCATGTACCATACGGGGCACTTCAGGATTCTGATGTGCCTTTTTTTATGTTTCAATGATTGAGACGGGCTGACGTGTTGGCACGCAGCGGCGCGAAGCGTTCTCCGGATCACAGGACGCAGGCGCAAAGTTTTACATTCACATTACAGCGGAGTGTTGTCACACTATGATGGACAATTTACGTGCGGCATCGAACCATGTCGTGCTCAAAATTCTACTGGCTTTAATTATCCTGTCGTTTGTACTGACGGGCGTGGGCAACTATCTGATCGGCGGTAACGGTGATTACGCCGCTAAAGTTAACGGCGACGAAATCAGCCGCGCGCAGCTTGAACGCGCCTTCACTAATGAACGTTCCCGTCAGCAGCAGATGCTCGGTGAACAGTTCTCTCAGCTTGCCGGTAACCCGGGCTATATGCAGCAGATCCGCCAGCAGGCGCTTTCTCAACTGGTTGATGAAAAATTGCTCGATCAGTATGCAAAAGAGCTTCGTCTGGGGATCAGTGACGATCAGATCAAACAGGCGATATTCACTCAGCCTGCGTTCCAGACCAACGGGAAATTCGATAATACAAAATACCTGAGTATTATCAATAATATGGGTTTCTCTGCCGATCAGTATGCAGAAGCGTTGCGCAAGCAGCTTACCACGCAGCAGCTTATCGCCGCGGTCACCGGCACTGATTTCACCCTGACGGGCGAAACCGATGCGCTTGCCGCTTTGGTGGCGCAACAGCGTGTTATACGCAAAGCAACTATCGATGTTGGCGCGCTGGCAGCAGGCCAGCCTGTCACGGACGAAGAAATTAAAAATCGCTACGAGCAGAATAAAAACAGCTTTATGGCCCCTGAGCAGTTCCGCGTCAGCTATATCAAACTGGATGCGGCGGCCATGCAGCAAACCGTCAGCGACAGTGATGTTCAGGCCTGGTACGAGCAGCATCAGGATGACTACACGCAGCCGCAGCGCAGTCGTTACAGTATTATTCAGAGCAAAACCGCAGCGGATGCGCAGGCGGTACTGGATGAACTGAAAAAGGGGGGTGATTTTGCTGCGCTGGCAAAAGCGAAGTCCAGCGATCCGATCTCGGCTCGCCAGGGCGGCGACATGGGCTGGCTGGAGCCCGCCACCACGCCTGACGAGCTCAAAACGGCTGATCTGAAAGAAAAAGGCCAGCTTTCCGGCATCATCAAGTCATCTGTCGGTTTTATCGTTGCGCGACTGGACGATATTCAGCCGCAGCAGATCAAGCCACTGAGCGCCGTGCGTGATGACATTACGGCGAAGGTGAAGCAGGAGAAAGCGCTGGATGTGTACTATAAGCTGCAACAGAAAGTAAGTGATGCGGCCAGTAATGACAACGAATCGCTGGCTGGCGCTGAAGAGGCGGCAGGTGTTAAGGCGGTGGAAACCAACTGGTTCGATCGCGACAGCCTGCCCGCTGAGCTGAACTTTCCTAAGGTTGAACAGGCGATCTTCAGCGGCGATCTGGTCGGCAACAACGGTTCGCCGGGAAGCAACTCTGATATCATCACCGTTGATGGCGACCGTGCTTTCGTGCTGCGCGTCAGTGCGCACAAGCCTGAAGCGGTCAGGCCGCTCAACGATGTCAAAGCGGAAGTTACTACCCTGTTGAAACGTGAGAAAGCGCGAAAAGCGGCAAAAGAGCAGGCCGATAAAGTCCTTGCGGCATTCAAGGCAGGCAGTGGCGATCCGGCGATGAAGGCAGCGAACCTGAGCTTTGGCCCGCAGCTGACGCTGGAACGTAATAGTCAGGATGCGCTGACGCAGAAAGCCTTTGCGATGACGCCGCCGGCAAAAGATAAAACCAGTTATGAGATCGGCGAAGACGGGCAGGGTAACGTTGTGCTGCTGGCGCTGGAAAGCGTGAAGAGCGGCACCATGCCAGAGGCGCAGAAGCAGGCGATGGTTCAGGGCGTGACGCAAAACAACGCGCAAATCGCTTTCGAAGCATTGCTCAGCAATCTGCGCAAGGACGCCAAGATCAAATACGGTGCGGCGGCTGAAGCTCAATAAGACGCGCAATTTTTTTGTAACGCACTGCAAACCTGAAGGCCGCTTTCGCGGCCTTTTCCATTTCTGATTTCCATCGTTTGTTCAATATACCGCGCTGACGTAGGGTAAGGCTGCTGTCACACACATGGAGGAAAACAGCATGACATACAGGATCTTTACTGCCCTTTACCTTGCCTTCACCCTGGTGCCGCTGGCTGCCGCTTCGGTCCAGGCCGCACCGGTTGAAAACAGCATCGTTGTTGAAGCAAAAGAAGCGGCAACGCCTGCCAGCGTCAGCATCAATCAGGCCAGTGCGCAAGAGCTTGCCGCGGTACTGAACGGCGTTGGACTGAAAAAAGCGGAGGCCATTATCCGCTATCGGGACGAATTTGGGCCCTTTACTCAGATTGAGCAACTCAGAGAGGTGCCCGGCATCGGCAACGCGCTGGTAGAGCGAAATCTGTCGCGGCTGAAATTGTGATCGCTATCGCGCGGTCAATGTGCGCCGCTTCAGGCGACGTAAACCGCTGCTAATATGGAGAGGTCATACCAGTGGGTATGGCCTCATCTTTAACGTTAAGGCGGTTATGCAAACAACAATAAAAGTACGCGGCTATCATCTGGATGTTTATCAGCACGTTAATAATGCCCGCTATCTTGAATTTCTCGAAGAGGCGCGCTGGGCGTGGCTGGAGCAAACGGAGGCGTTTAACTGGCTAACGGAAAACCAGTTCGCTTTTGTAGTGGTAAACATCAATATTAACTACCGCAGGCCAGCGGTGCTGGGAGACGTGCTCCATGTTAACAGCACGCTGCTGGAGCTGGGCAGAAAAAGCGGGGTGATCGGCCAGACGGTGACGCTGGCGCCCGGCGGCGAGACGGTCGCTGACGCCGCACTGACTTTTGTCTGTATCGACCTGCGTACGCAAAAGGCGCAGCCGATAGAGGGCGAACTGAAACAACGCCTGGAGGAGATGATGTGATGTCAGGCCAGGCCGGTTTTACGCTTCATCTGCTGCATAATGGCGCTGGCGTGTGACTGATAGTCGTTCAGCCCGTTTGCCCGAAGCGTGCACGCGGCGCATTCCCCGCATCCGTCGCCCTTGATGCCGTTATAGCAGGTCAGCGTTTCATTACGTATCAGCGTCAGTTGCTGCCAGTAGTCAGCAAGCGCCCAGGTTTCCGCTTTATTCAGCCACATCAGCGGTGTTTCAAAGCGTACCGGACGCGCCATGCCAAGCATCACCGCATGATTTAAGGCTTTTACAAATTCATCGCGGCAGTCAGGATAGCCAGAAAAATCGGTTTCACAGACGCCGGTAATCACCGCTTCTGCTTCAACCTGATAAGCATAAATTGAGGCGAGCGTCAGGAACAGGATATTGCGACCGGGTACAAATGTGCTGGGCAGGCCGCTGGCATTCGCATCGTAAGCAGGCACAGGGATGCTGTCGCGCGTGAGGCTGCTGACCGCCAGTTCATTAAGCAGGGTGGTATCCAGTACCTTGTGGGCACGCGCGCCCAGCGAATGCGAAAGCTGGCGCGCGATGTCGATCTCCGCACGGTGACGCTGACCGTAATCAAAGGTAATGCAGTGCACTTCATCGTACTGCTTTAACGCCTGAATCAGACAGGTTGTTGAATCCTGTCCGCCGCTGAACACCACCACTGCACGTCTCATTCTTTTCACCTTATGACATTTATTGCGCTCTATGGTACTGCCTGAAGAAGCGGAAGTGTAGCCAGCTCATGCTGCCAGCGGCTGATATCACCAATGTTTTCCGCCACCCAGGCGGGATGATAATAGCTTTCAAGGTAGCGTTCACCGCTGTCGCAGAGCAGCGTAACGATGGCACCGCTGCGCTTTTCTGCCGCCATTTTTTTGGCAATTTGCAGCGCGCCCCATACATTAGTGCCGGTGGATGCGCCGGGTTTACGCCCCAGCTGTTTTTCCAGCCACAGCATGGCGGCAATACTGGCCCCGTCCGGCACTTTGATCATCTCGTCCACGACGTCTGCAATAAAAGACGGCTCAACACGGGGCCGCCCGATCCCCTCTATTTTGCCGCCGCGCGGGTTGCTCAGCGTGGCATCACGCTGATGCCAGTAATCATAAAATACCGAGTTTTCCGGGTCGACGACCGTCAGGCGCGTATTGTGCCCCTGATAGCGTAAATAGCGACCAATAGTGGCTGACGTGCCGCCGGTGCCCGCGCTCATGACGATATGTGCAGGGATTGGACAAGGTTCATTTTTCATTTGTTGAAAAATGCTGTCGGCAATGTTGTTATTGCCGCGCCAGTCAGTGGCGCGCTCAGCAAAAGTGAACTGATCCATAAAGTGGCCTTTCAGTTCACCTGCCAGCCGTTCGGATTCAGCATATATCTGGCAGGGATCGTTCACAAAATGGCAACGTCCACCGTAGAAGGTAATCTGCTCAACCTTACGCTTTGCCGTGCTGGCGGGCATAACGGCGATAAAGGGAAGGCCGAGCAGGCGTGCAAAATAGGCTTCCGATACCGCCGTGCTGCCCGACGACGCCTCAATGACCGGCGTTCCCTCTTTGATCCAGCCATTACATAAGCCATACAGAAACAGCGATCGCGCCAGCCGATGTTTCAGGCTACCGCTGGGGTGCGTGCTTTCATCCTTCAGATAGAGCCAGATACCCGGAAAACCCGGCAGCGGCATGCGGATCAGGTGCGTATCGGCCGAACGTTGAATGTCGGCGTTAATCTCTTTTATAGCCTGCGAAACCCATCTGTCCATCTGCATCATCACCGTGTTATTAATTTGTCGCAGCGTACGGCATTATCAGGAAAATAGGTTTGCCATTTTTCCTGTATAATTGCCCGATATGAGAAAAATTTTCTCCCGGACAACGGTATGACAGATAAAACCGATCTTAAACTGCTCGATCTTCTGCAACAGGACTGTACGCTCTCGCTTCAGGCGCTGGCGGATGCCGTTCACCTCACCACCACGCCGTGCTGGAAAAGGCTGAAAAAGCTCGAAGAAGAAGGCTATATACGCGGGCGGGTAGCGCTGTTGGATGCCGACAAGTTAGCGCTTTCGCTCACGGCTTTTATGCTGATCAAAACTCAGCAGCACAGTAAAAGCTGGTATCAGCAGTTTGTTGAGCAGGTCAATGCCATGCCGGAAGTCATGGGATGTTACCGAATGGCGGGCGAATATGACTATTTGCTGCGGATTCAGGTGGCGGATATGAAAAGTTATGACGCCTTCTATAAGCGCTTAGTGAACGGGGTGCCGGGTTTACTGGATGTGACCTCGAGCTTTGCGATGGAAGAGATAAAATACACTACGGCGCTGCCGCTTGCGCGCGCTCAGTAATCACCTTACGCCTGCCCGGGATGGTATCTGTGCGATTGTTTAGTCAACTACGTTGGTTTTTTTTTCGTGAATGGCGGCGTTACCTCGGCGCCGTCTTGCTACTGATTATTATTGCGATCCTTCAACTGTTGCCGCCAAAAGTGGTTGGCGTGATCGTGGACGGTATAACCCGGCAGCAGATGAGCACATCACAGCTGTTTATCTGGACGGGTGCCATGCTGGCTACGGCAGTGGTGGTTTATCTGCTGCGCTACGTCTGGCGCGTACTGCTTTTTGGGGCATCTTATCAGCTTGCCGTCGAGCTCCGACAGGATTTTTACCGTCAGCTCAGCCGCCAGTATCCTGAATTTTACCTGCGTCACCGTACCGGCGATCTGATGGCCCGCGCAACAAATGACGTCGATCGCGTGGTCTTCGCCGCAGGCGAGGGCGTGCTGACGCTGGTGGATTCGCTGGTGATGGGCATTGTGGTGCTGGTTGTCATGAGTACGCAAATTAGCTGGCAGTTGACCCTGTTGGCCCTGCTGCCGATGCCGGTGATGGCGCTGGTGATCAAACGTTATGGCGATAAGCTTCATCAGCGATTTAAGCTTGCGCAGGCGGCCTTCTCCTCCCTTAACGATCAGACCCAGGAGAGCCTGACCAGCATTCGTCTGATTAAGGCTTTTGGGCTTGAGGATCACCAGTCCGCGCAGTTTGCCGGTATTGCGCGTGAGACAGGACAAAAAAACCTGCGCGTGGCGCGGGTGGATGCCCGTTTCGATCCCACAATCTATATCGCCGTGGGCATGTCGAATCTGCTGGCCGTCGGCGGCGGCAGCTGGCTGGTCTGGCATGGCGATATGACGCTGGGTCAACTCACCAGCTTCGTAATGTACCTTGGATTGATGATCTGGCCGATGCTGGCGCTGGCCTGGATGTTTAATATCGTCGAACGCGGCAGCGCCGCCTGGAGCCGCATTCAGTCTCTGCTGGCAGAACGTCCAACGGTGGTGGATGGCGAGAAAATCCTGCCTGACAGGCGTGGCGAACTGCGTGTCGCAATAGAGACATTCAGCTATCCGGGCGCGCAGCAGGCGTCGCTGACGGGGATCGACCTCAACCTTGCGCCGGGTCAGATGCTTGGCCTGTGCGGCCCAACCGGATCGGGGAAAAGTACGCTGCTCAGCCTGATCCAGCGGCATTATGATGTTACCGACGGCGACATTCGCTATCACGGCATTCCGCTGTCGCAGCTGCAACTTGAGAGCTGGCGCGGGCGGCTGGCGGTGGTCAGCCAGACGCCGTTTCTCTTCTCTGATTCCGTGGCCAGTAATATCGCGCTGGGGCGCCCTAACGCCAGCCAGAGTGATATTGAACAGGCGGCGAGGCTGGCGAACGTGCATGACGACATTCTGCGTCTGCCGCAGGGGTACGAAACCGAGGTAGGCGAGCGGGGCGTGATGCTGTCAGGTGGTCAGAAGCAGCGAATCTCTATTGCGCGGGCGCTGCTGCTGGATGCGGAAATATTGATCCTCGACGATGCGCTGTCGGCGGTCGACGGCAGAACGGAGCATGAAATTTTGTACAATCTCCGCCAGTGGGGCGAAGGACGCACCATTATCATCAGCGCACATCGTCTGTCGGCGCTGATTGAAGCCAGCGAGATTCTGGTGATGCAGCGCGGCGGTATCATGCAGCGTGGAAATCATGAGCAGCTTGCTGCGCAGCCTGGCTGGTATCAGGAGATGCATCGCTATCAGCAGCTTGAGGCTGCACTGAACGACGATGAAACGGAGGTCGCTCATGGCTAATACCGTTCAACTCTGGCCGACGGTAAAACGTCTGCTGGCCTACGGTTCACCGTGGCGCAAATCGCTGGGGCTGGCGGTACTGCTGCTGTGGATCGCCGCCGGTGCGGAAGTACTGGGGCCGGTTCTGGTCAGCTACTTTATTGATAATCTGGTGGCAAAACACCGCCTGCTGCCGGGCGTTATCGCCGGCCTCGCGGTGAGTTTTATTTTACTGCAACTGCTGGCCGCCGCGCTTCATTACTGGCAGGCACTGCTGTTTAACCAGGCGGCGGTGGGCGTGGTGCAGCGGTTACGTACGGACGTGATGGATGCGGCGCTGCGTCAGCCGCTTAATGCCTTTGATACGCAGCCGGTCGGGCAGATTATTTCTCGGGTCACCAATGATACGGAAGTCGTGCGCGATCTGTACGTCACGGTGGTGGCGACGGTGATGCGCAGCGCGGCGCTGGTCGGCGCCATGCTGGTGGCGATGTTCAGCCTGAACTGGCGCATGGCGCTGATAGCGATAATGATTTTTCCGGCGGTGCTGACGGTGATGCTGATTTACCAGCGCTACAGCACGCCGATCGTGCGCAGAGTGCGTGGTTATCTGGCGGATATCAATAATGGCTTCAATGAGGTCATCAATGGCATGAGCGTTATCCAGCAGTTTCGCCAGCAGGCGCGCTTTGGCGAGCGGCTGGGCGCGGCAAGCCGCTCACACTATCTTGCGCGAATGCAAACGCTGAAGCTGGATGGCTTCCTGCTGCGGCCGTTGCTGAGCCTGTTTTCGGCGCTCATTCTGTGCGGACTGATGCTGTTGTTCGGCTTCTCCCCGACAGGAACGATTGAAGTGGGCGTGCTTTACGCCTTCATCAACTATCTCGGCAGGTTG
>NZ_JNVB01000006.1 GCF_000770305.1 Erwinia oleae | reverse complement strand
TTGTTATTGCCTGATTTGAAGTACCGAAATGGGTGATTAGCTCAGTTGGTAGAGCATCTCCTTTACACGGAGGGGGTCGGCGGTTCGAGCCCGTCATCACCCACCATTTCGGGTCGTTAGCTCAGTTGGTAGAGCAGTTGACTTTTAATCAATTGGTCGCAGGTTCGAATCCTGCACGACCCACCAGTGTAGAAAGGCGCCCTAAAGGCGCCTTTTTGCTATGCAAAATCGAGCGGGGTTCGAACCTGCCTCTGTTCTTATCACTTTCTTATCACTTTTTTTACACTTCAGAATCTCAAGTTGCCGCTGTGTTTCTCCGATAACCGTAATGATCTATTACACAGGAGAAAACCATGACAACGATTAGCACTACCACAAACACGACCTCAACCACTGCCAGTAGCGGATCTGAGTCTAAAATCGACAGCCTGAATACACAGTTGACAAAACTGCAACAGCAGTTGAAAAACGTGACCAGTGACGACAGCCTGACTGCCGATCAAAAAACGGAAAAGCAACAGTTGCTCAAGAATCAGATTCAGGCACTGGAAGCGCAAATAGCGCAGCTTAAACAACAGGAAGCGCAAAAAGCTCAGCAGAAGCAGGAAAGCGCACAAAAGGAGTCAGGCAGTAAAGCGGCCGATGGTATTAATCGCCCGACTGATACGAACTCTGTTAACGTCTATATCTAAAACGCTGGCGACATCCGGCGCTGTTGCGTCAGCAAAACCGCC
This sequence comes from Erwinia oleae, assembly GCF_000770305.1. Lineage (GTDB taxonomy): Bacteria > Pseudomonadota > Gammaproteobacteria > Enterobacterales > Enterobacteriaceae > Erwinia > Erwinia oleae. The sequence goes on along the minus strand of NZ_JNVB01000006.1, from coordinate 94,992 downwards.
TGCTGACGCACCTCCTGCCAGACAGCCTCCGCCGCGGGCGTCAGTGAACGATTTTTACGCCTTACCAGCATAATAGTGCGGTTGATTTCCGGCACTATTCGTCTCACCAACAGCGGTCTGCCCTGTGGCAACGGCAGCGCCAGCGCGGGCAAAATGCTGATGCCAATCCCGGCTTCGACCATTGGATAAAGCGTCGCGGGATGGCCAATCTCCTGCACAATCTCAGCGTCCACCTCCTGCGCGCGCAACGCTTCGTCAATCAGCACCCGACTGCCTGACGCATAGTCCTGAAGCACCAATGGCCGATGATTAAGACTCTGCCAGCCAATAACGGCCTCTTTTGCCAGCGGATCGTCCTGACGACACAGCAGCAGAAAAGGCTCATCCAGAATGGCTTCGCATTCAAAATCTTCTACCGGCAGCGGCCCGATAACAATGCCGAAATCAACTTCCGCGTTACGTATGCTTTGCAATACCCACTGCTGCGGGCGATCGCGCAACATGATCCTGATCTCCGGAAAAAGCTCGCGGCTGGCGGCCAGGCACTGGGGCATCAGGTGGGCCGAAATGGTCTGACTGGCCGCCACGCGCACCGTGCCGCTGCGTTGCTGCCCGTAGCTTCGCACGTCCAGCATCGTGGTATTCAGCTCTTCAAGCATGCGCTCAAGGCGGCTGGCGAGCTGTTCACCCGCTTCGGTCAGCAACACTTCACGCGTTGTACGATCCAGCAGACGGACACCGGTTTCGCTTTCAAGCTCCCGAATGCTGTGGCTTATTGCGGACTGGCTCAGCCCGATCAGCTTTCCTGCCTGACTGAAACTGCCCTGCTGCGCAACGGCAACAAAGACGCGGAGTTGTTTAAGCGTATAATTCATCGATTTTTCTCATATATGAATTAAATAAATCAATTTTATTTCTAAACATAAGCCGCGCACAATAGCGCTATTCGTTTATTTAACCAGGCGTTAACAATGAGCATCTTCCGCATCGATCCCCTGATGTTAAAACTGATTATTGCCGTACTGCTGGCCACTTTTCTGCCCGCGCGCGGTCACTTTGTTGAAGTATTTGAATGGCTGACTACTGCTGCCATCGCCCTGCTCTTTTTTATGCACGGTGCCAAGCTGTCGCGTGAAAAGATCATCGCGGGCGGCAGCCACTGGCGTCTTCACCTTTGGGTAATGTTCAGTACCTTTGTTCTCTTTCCCTGCCTGGGGTTGCTGCTGGTGTGGTGGCATCCTGTACCGGTCAGCGCGGAAATCTACACCGGCTTCCTCTACCTGTGTATTTTACCTGCAACGGTGCAGTCTGCTATCGCGCTCACCTCGCTGGCGGGCGGAAACGTGGCGGCGGCCGTATGCAGCGCCTCAGCATCCAGCCTGCTCGGCGTTTTTGTTTCCCCCCTGTTGGTTGGCCTGCTGATGAACGTGCACAGCGACGCCGCGGGCGGCAGCCTGGCGCAAATCGGCAAGATTATGCTGCAACTGCTGGTGCCGTTCGTGCTCGGACATCTGTCGCGTCGCTGGATTGCCGGATGGGTTGAAAAAAATCGCGGCCTGATCGGCCAGACCGACCAGGCGTCAATACTGCTGGTGGTTTATTCCGCCTTCAGTGAAGCGGTGGTGAATGGCATCTGGCACCGCGTGGGTGTCAGTACGCTGCTCTATATTGTGGCCGTTAGCGTGGCGATTTTAGCCATCGTGCTGGTGGTTAATCTGCTGGCGGCGAAACTGTTTGGTTTTAACCATGCAGATAAAATTACCATTCTTTTTTGTGGTTCGAAGAAGAGCCTGGCGAACGGCGTGCCGATGGCAAACATTTTGTTTCCCTCGGCAGCGGTAGGGATTATTGTTCTGCCGCTGATGATTTTTCATCAGATACAGTTGATGATCTGCTCAATGCTGGCACAGCGATATAAGAAGTCGGCGGAAAAAACGATGAAAGAAACGACTATATAGCTAAAGCAACGCTGAAAATTATTCTGACTGAACACTTTTCAGTCAGAATATGCTCCTCTGGAAAACTGATTTATATTCTGTTAAATGCCATGCGATGTATTTTATGTTGAATTAGAAATGCATTAAACTTATGCTGTTGTAACTATGGAATTGGATTCAATGGAATGAACAAAAAACAATTATTAAACTCTTTTTGGATGATTTCGGAAAAAATCGTTTCCCTTATTGGTATCCTTTTTGTCACCTCTTTTGTTGCAAAATATATTGGCAGCATCGCCTTTGGAAAAATTGCTTTAGCAACAGCATGTTTTCAGATTATTCAGACAGCCGCACAATTGGGTAGTGACAATATTATCTTCAAGCGCGTAACGCAAAACCCCGACTCCGCATTAAAATTAATGAAGTCAACAACCTTGCCCAGAGTATTGATATACATATGTCTTTCCTCACCATTAATAATCTGGTTTTGGACGATGAACGACAATCTTATATTATGTTTTGCCATTGCTCTCAGCCTTACATGCCTGATTTCGTCGGCTGATGTTTATGCTATATATAATAACGCGAGCCTGCGCTCAAAGAAAAATACAATTTATAATGTGTGTGGCATTAGTGCAGGCTTGCTGTTACGTTATGGGATAGCCTGGTACCAAATCGATCCTGCTTACCTGTCTTTTCCTATTGTGTTCACCACCTTAATACCTTATCTATTACGGCAGTATGACTTCCGTGATAAGAACGTCAACAAGCTCAATTCACGGGCGCGCTGGAAGTATTGTAGATACCTTTTCTCTTCCGGTATATCTTTAGTTACGGCTTCGCTGTCCGTCGCTATTTACACCAGACTTTCACAAGTTATACTTGCCTGGTTAGCGGGTCCGGCTGCGCTGGGTATTTTTTCCGTCGCCAGCTCGCTTGCCAGCTCATGGATATTTGTGACGGCAGCCCTGATTGCTTCATCGTATACCAGTATCTTTAATTGTAACGATAGCGAGAAAGCTATGCTGAGAGCAGCAAAGCTTAACCAAATTGTTATTTTAGTTTCTCTGGTCTTTGTGGTGATTATTATTTTAACCGGACGTCCCCTACTGAGCTATCTTTATGGATCAGAATACTCGCCTGCTTATCCCGCAATGGTTATCCTGTCAATTTCCTCTTTACTTTCAGCACTGGGCCCTATCGCATACCGTTTTATCATTAAACTTTCTGGCTATAGCTATCTTTCAAAAAAGATGTTAATCCAGTCCCTTATAAGTCTGCCTCTGAGTATAGTTCTAATTTCAAAGTTTGGTCTAGAAGGTGCAGCCTGGAGTATGCTGATTACAGAATTACTGTCGTTAACGCTATTAAATTATTTCTTCTCATCTGCCATTATATTAAAAATGCATTACGCAATATTTTTTAAAAAGGAAAATTAAAAATGAAAGAATGGATATCTGAAAAAACAAAAAAACTCCCCTGGAGAACTCGCGACTATATTATGTATGTGAGAATATTCAAAAGAATCCCTAATCTGAAAAAACCAAAATATTTTAGTGAAAAACTACTCTGTAGGAAACAAAATGACTGTCATATCAACCCTATTTATACTTTACTGGCAGACAAACTGCTGGTGCGGGATTATGTTGAACTAAAAATAGGTGCTGACTTTTTAATCAATCTGATTTATTCCACTCAGGATGCTTCGACGTTAATCGATGTCATCGATGAACTGGGTGATGTTGTTATCAAGCCTAATCATGGCGCAGGAATGGTTCATTTTTTTGAGTGTACACCGGCAGTCGATGAGTTACGCGCGCAGATTGATAAGTTTGAAAAGTGGTTGAAAGTGGATTTTTCTGAGCATGCATGCGAATATCATTATAAAAATATCGATCGATTTTTATTAGTGGAAAAAAGGTTACGTGATAAGCATCCTTTCCTGATTGATTATAAATTTCATCTTTTCCGTCAACCTGATGGAACATTCTGGTATATATTGCAAATTATCGATAACCGTTTTCGTGGCGATATAATGAGAACCTTCTTTATTAACTCTCTTAGCGATAGCGCCTTAGATGAGTATCGGAACATACTGGAACTTGCTTTATCAAAAAGTTTTGTTTTGGCTGATGGGATCGATTATGTACGCATCGACTGGTACATCGTTAATGATAAACTCTATTTTGGAGAATTAACGCTAACGCCTGCCGCTGGATTCGGAACAGGATTTGGTGCAGAACTGGACAAATTAATGGGAAGTAAATGGCATTATAACTTTCCGGAAAAAAAAGCATAAATTTTATCCCTTGTAAAAAGGGTCAGGATGTTTCAGTGGCTTGACCAGCCCTTCCAACCCTTCAACTTTAATTGCCAGGGTGAGCTGCATCAGTTCACCCAGTTTGCCCTGTGGAAATTCGCCTTTGCGGGCGAACCACAGCAGATAAGGCTCCGGCAGGTCAATTAACGTGCAGCCCTTATATTTCCCGAAAGGCATCGCGGTATTGGCGATCTCAATAAGCTGCTCTTTTTCCATATTATTCTCCGAGTAGCCGGATCATTTCCGCTTCGTCAATGACCTCAACGCCCAGTTCCTGCGCCTTCGCGAGCTTAGAACCTGCCGCTTCGCCTGCAATCACCATATCGGTTTTTTTCGATACGCTACCGCTCACTTTTGCTCCCAGCGCCGTCAGGCGATCTTTCGCCTCATCGCGCGACAGGACGCTGAGCGAACCGGTCAACACCACGGTCTTTCCGGCGAACGGGCTGTCAATCTCCTCCGGTCTGATCGGCGTGACAGCAGGCCAGGTGATGCCTTCTTCAATGAGCTGGCGAATGACGTCGAGGTTGCTCTCCTCATCCATAAAGTTTCGCACATGGCTTGCAACCACTTTACCGACGTCCTGTACGGCAATCAGCGCCTCAAGATCGGCATTAATAATCTCATCCAGCGAGCCAAAATGCGCCGCCAGATTGGCCGCCGTCGCCTCGCCCACTTCGCTGATGCCAAGCGCATAGATGAAGCGCGCCAGGGTGGTGTGTCTGGCTTTATCCAGTGCCGCCGTCAGGTTTTGCGCTGATTTTGGCCCCATGCGATCCAGACCGGTCAGCTTGCCTGCCGTGAGCCTGAAGAGATCGGCGGCGTTTTTCACATACTCTTTTTCTACAAGCTGGTCGATAAGCTTATCGCCCATGCCGTCAACGTCCATTGCTCGACGCGACACAAAGTGTTTCAGCGCGCCTTTACGTTGCGCGCCACAAATCAGGCCACCGGTACAGCGGGCAACCACTTCGCCCTCAACGCGTTCAACGTCGGAACCACAAACCGGGCACGTCGTTGGAAAATCAACCTGACGGGCGTTGTCAGGCCGCTCTGATTCAACTACACCAACCACCTGCGGAATAACGTCGCCGGCGCGGCGAATAATGACCCGATCGCCAATGCGCAGGCCAAGTCGATCAATTTCATCCGCATTATGCAGCGTCGCGTTGCTGACGATGACGCCGGCCACTTTCACCGGCTCCAGCCGCGCAACCGGCGTAATGGCACCGGTTCGCCCGACCTGAAATTCAACGTCGCGTACCGTGGTAAGCTGTTCCTGTGCCGGGAACTTAAAGGCGATGGCCCAGCGCGGCGCGCGCGCCACAAAGCCAAGCCGTTCCTGAAGATCCTGTGAATCCACTTTGATCACCACGCCGTCGATATCAAAACCCAGCGTGGCGCGATCCGCCTCCACCTGCCGATAAAAGGCCAGCACCTCTTCCGGCTTATGGCATAAACGAATTCGGTCGCTTACCGGCAGCCCCCACGCCTGAAGCTGTTGCAGGCGGGCGTGATGCGTACGCGGCATTTCGCCCCCTTCGAGCAGGCCAAAACCGTAGCAAAAGAAGGTAAGCGGACGTTTGGCGGTGATGCGTGGATCGAGCTGGCGCAGCGATCCCGCCGCTGCGTTTCGCGGATTGGCAAAAACTTTGCTGCCGGTGCGGCGCGCCTCTTCGTTGAGTGCCTCAAAGCCCGCCTGTGGCATGAACACTTCGCCCCGAACCTCAATGCGTGCCGGTATGTTGTCGCCGTACAGCCGCAGGGGTATAGCGCGGATCGTGCGGACGTTAGCGGTAATATTTTCACCGGTTGTGCCGTCACCGCGTGTGGCCGCCCTGACCAGCAGGCCGTTTTCATAGAGCAGGCTTACTGCAAGGCCATCCAGCTTCAGTTCGCAGCAGAAGGTGATATCGTCACTGTTTTTCAGGCGATCCTGAACGCGCTTGTTAAAGGCCAGATAGCTCTCTTCATCAAAGGCGTTGTCCAGCGACAGCATGGGGATCTCGTGGCGTACCTGCTCAAAAGCGCTAAGGGGCGCCGCGCCAACGCGCTGGGTGGGGGAGTCCGGCGTAATAAACTCAGGATGCGCCGCCTCAAGCGCCTTCAGCTCCTGCATGAGGCGGTCATATTCCGTATCAGGCACTTCCGGCGCGTCAAGCACGTGGTACTGATATTCATGATGGCGGAGCGTGGTATGCAGCGCGGTGATTTTGTCTTGTGGAGATTGCATAGCGGCACCATAACGATAAAAAACCCCCGGCGGGCGGGGGTCTTGTCAAACAGGGAGCTTAAAACCGTGCGCGGATCAGGCGTTAGCCTCTGTCACTTCGCGAATACGGTTTTTATACGTTTCCAGCTTCTGCGGCGTCATCATACGGCGCTCGTCATCCAGCACTACGCCGCCGACGTCATCGGCAATACGCTGCGCCGACTGAAGCATCAGCTTGAAGTTCTGATTCGCGTCACCGTAGGACGGCACCATCATAAAGATCGAGATGCCCGGCGTAGCGAAATCAGACATTTTGTCCGGGTCGAAAGAGCCAGGTTTTACCATATTAGCCAGGCTGAAGAGCACCGGGCCGCTGCCCGCCGGGCTGAGATGGCGATGGAAAATATTCATTTCACCAAACTGGAAGCCCGCCTGCAAGATGCCCTGAAGCAGCGCTTCGCCGTCGAGCATGCCGCCCGCATGTGCGCCAACGTGCAGAACCAGCACCGTCTCTTTTAACGGTTCTTTACGCGGCGGCGCGGCAGGCGTTTCTGGCGCAGTGGTGAATTCTGGCTCGTCATCAACCTCGGGCTGGGCTGGCTGGATGGACGGCGGCCTGACGTGACGAACAGGCTCCGGCTCGGCTTCTGGCTCAGGCGCATGAGGCAACTCGCCGCCGAAGAGCGGATCGAGCTCTGGCTGTTCATCAATTTGTGGCGACTGCGCGGGGGCGGGTCGCGGCTTCTGCGGACGCGCAGGCGTCTCATGGCGGGTTGGCGTACCTGAAGAAGGCTCAAGCGGTTCATCAATCTCATCTGACGCTGTTTTGCGTGAGTGCGTCACACGCACTTTTCCCACGCCTTCTTCGACGTCGTCAAAAGATTCTTCTCTATCCTGTTTTAAACGCTTGTGGGGACGATCGCGAAAAACGGATGAGCGCTCTTTACGGCTGGTCCACAGACCATGAAGAAGAAGCGCTATTATGGCGATCGCGCCAACAACGATTAATATCAGACGCAAATCCTGCATCATTGTATTCTCTGTTGTTCCAATACCTTGCCACCGCGGCAAACTTTATCCTCTAACTGTATTTGCCCTGGTTAACAAGTGCAAGTCCGTGCACTATTTTCTGACAAATAAGCGTACCCTGACACGCTTTTTTGCTGTTTTTTCATCCAAATTGCACGCTGACAGCGAAAATGGCTGCGGTATGATAGCGTGGCAGGGTCAAATTTTAGAGGAATAACAGACAATGGCTTCATCGCAAACCCGGACGTCAGGCGTTTACTATTTTCAGCGTGGCTGGCAGCTTATCCATCTCGCAGGTATTCGGCGCTATGTCGTTATCCCGCTGCTGATTAACGTATTGCTGATGGGCAGCGCATTTGTCTGGCTCTTCTGGAAGCTCAATCAGTGGCTGCCGCTGATGATGTCCCATGTACCGGAATGGCTCCAGTGGCTGAGCTACCTGCTGTGGCCGCTGGCGGTTATCTCCATTCTGCTAGTCTTTAGCTACTTCTTTTCCACCCTGGCAAACTGGATCGCGGCCCCCTTTTGCGGCCTGCTCGCCGAGCAGCTTGAAGCGAAGCTAACCGGGAAAACCCTCCCTGACGGCGGCTGGGCAGGAATTGTGAAGGATTTTCCGCGCATCATGAAGCGTGAGTGGCAGAAATTCGCCTGGTATCTGCCACGCGCCATCCTGTTGCTGCTGCTCTATTTCATTCCCGGTTTCGGTCAGACGGTGGCACCGGTGCTGTGGTTTCTGTTCACCGCCTGGATGCTCTGCGTACAGTATTGCGATTACCCTTTCGATAACCATAAAGTGAGCTTCCGGCAAATGCGCGGGGCGCTGAAGCAGCACAGGCTTGACAACATGCAGTTTGGCGCGCTGATCAGCCTGTTCACGCTGGTGCCCATTCTGAATCTTGCCATCATGCCCGTCGCCGTTTGCGGCGCGACGGCAATGTGGGTTGACCGCTATCGTGGGCAATACAGTCCGCATAAATAATGCCTTATGCTTTTTCATTTATGCTTATTGCTGCAAAACATATCTATATACGATTTCTTCACTTCCTTGAAAAAATGAACGAGGTATGCTTTTAAGGTTCCCCAAATTTCATACAGTTAAGGACGGGCTATGAGTAAGATTTATGAAGACAACTCGTTAACAATTGGTCATACCCCACTGGTTCGCCTGAACCGCATCGGTAACGGCCGCATTTTGGCTAAGGTGGAATCGCGTAACCCCAGCTTCAGCGTTAAATGCCGTATCGGTGCCAACATGATTTGGGACGCAGAGAAAAAAGGCATTCTGAAACCCGGCATTGAGCTGGTCGAACCGACCAGCGGCAATACGGGCATTGCGCTGGCCTACGTTGCCGCTGCGCGCGGCTACAAGCTGACGTTGACCATGCCGGAAACCATGAGCGTGGAGCGCCGCAAACTGCTGAAAGCGCTGGGCGCAAACCTGATCCTGACCGAAGGCGCCAAAGGCATGAAGGGCGCTATCGCCAAAGCAGAAGAGATTGTTGCCAGCGCGCCGGAAAAATTTGTTCTGCTCCAGCAGTTCAGTAACCCCGCAAACCCGGAAATCCATGAGAAAACCACCGGTCCGGAAATTTGGGAAGATACCGATGGTGAGGTAGACGTGTTCATTGCAGGCGTCGGCACCGGCGGCACCCTGACCGGCGTCAGCCGCTTCATCAAAAATACCAAAGGTAAAAAAGATCTGATCACCGTCGCGGTTGAGCCAACGGATTCTCCGGTTATCGCCCAGGCGCTGGCGGGGGAAGAGATCAAACCGGGCCCGCATAAAATTCAGGGCATCGGCGCAGGCTTTATCCCCGGCAACCTGGAGCTGGACTTAATCGACCGTGTCGTCGCTATCACTAATGAAGAGTCAATATCAACCGCGCGTCGCCTGATGGAAGAAGAAGGCATTCTGGCGGGCATCTCCTCCGGCGCCGCCGTTGCAGCCGCACTGAAGCTGCTTGAAGACGAATCTTTCGCTAACAAAACCATCGTGGTTATCCTGCCCTCTTCCGGTGAACGCTATCTGAGTACGGCGCTTTTTGCAGATCTCTTCACAGAGAAAGAACTGCAACAGTGATGCCATCACGGCAGATTTGTCTAAAAAAGCACCCTCGAGGGTGCTTTTTTGTGGAGTGCGTCAAACTTTTGCCATTTTGAAGATTGATCTTCCCTGCCGCTCTTGGTATCTAAGCAACCAATTATTTCGATCCGAAAAATTAATCGGCGCATGAAATGGATCAAGCTGAATCGATTTACTGGTTTGGCGTGATCGCCCGATTAGCGGCATAATGGTTTGAGAAACGCGTACACTGGTTCTCTGATTCTGACGTGCGCTTTTCAAACTTAACATAGCGCATTTTTTGGCGCGTTTTATACGCCGGCCAGCGCGACATATCCAGGCTAAAGTTTTGCCGAACGGCTAGACTTTAGATCAATAAAACCAAACCTAATTAAGTTGGGGAAACATAATGTTCCAGCAAGAAGTTACTATCACCGCGCCTAACGGTCTCCATACCCGCCCTGCTGCCCAGTTTGTTAAAGAAGCCAAAGCGTTTGCTTCTGAAATCACCGTCACCTCTAACGGCAAATCCGCCAGCGCAAAAAGCCTGTTTAAATTGCAAACGCTGGGCCTGACTCAGGGGACCGTTGTTACGTTGTCTGCTGAAGGTGAAGACGAGCAGAAAGCGGTAGAGCACCTGGTTAAACTGATGGCAGAGCTCGAATAAGACGTCATCTTTCGTCTGGCGTTGCTTTATCAGGCAGAAATAGTGCAAACAATTTGATCGCGGACAGCATGTCCGCGTTGTTGCTTCCGTAAACTTCTCCGGCTAAGCGACACCTTGTTCCCGTACGTTTTACAATGCCAGGCTCGCTGAGTGGATTCGCCAACGGTTTCCGGGCCGATCGCCTCAGGTGATTTTCAGATATAAAAAAAGGTAGGGTTATGATTTCAGGAATTTTAGCATCACCGGGTATCGCTTTTGGCAAAGCGCTTCTGCTTAAAGAAGATGAAATAATCATTAACCGGAAGAAAATTTCTGCCGACCAGGTCGAGCAGGAAGTTCAGCGCTTTCTTGATGGTCGTCAGAAAGCTGCCACGCAGCTTGAAGCGATTAAAATTAAAGCCGGAGAGACCTTCGGTGAAGAGAAAGAGGCCATCTTCGAAGGGCATATCATGCTGCTGGAAGATGAAGAACTCGAGCAGGAAATCATAGCCCTGATTAAAGACGAGCTGGCTTCTGCCGACGCTGCCGCGTTCTCGGTCATTGACGGACAGGCAAAGGCGCTGGAAGAGCTGGACGACGAATATCTTAAAGAACGCGCAGCCGACGTACGCGACATCGGTAAACGCCTGCTGCAAAACATTCTGGGCCTGCACATTGTTGACCTGAGCGCTATCGCTGACGAAGTGCTGCTGGTCGCTAAAGACCTGACGCCATCTGAAACGGCGCAGCTGAACCTCAACAAAGTGCTGGGCTTCATTACCGATCTGGGTGGCCGCACTTCGCACACCTCGATCATGGCGCGTTCGCTTGAGCTGCCTGCGATTGTCGGCACCGGCAACGTGACCTCAGAAGTAAAAAATGACGACTATCTGATCCTTGATGGCGTGAATAATGAAATTCACGTGAATCCGTCGGCGGAAAAAATCGACGAGCTGAAAGCGATTCAGGCACAGTATCTGAGCGAGAAAAACGATCTCGCCAAGCTGAAAGATCTGCCCGCCATTACGCTGGACGGCCATCAGGTTGAAGTGTGCGCCAACATCGGTACGGTGCGCGACGTCGCGGGCGCCGAGCGCAACGGCGCAGAAGGCGTTGGTCTGTATCGCACTGAGTTCCTGTTTATGGATCGCGATGCGCTGCCAACCGAAGAAGAGCAGTTCCAGGCTTATAAAGCCGTGGCAGAAGCCGTCGGTTCGCAGGCGGTTATCGTTCGTACAATGGATATTGGCGGCGACAAAGATCTGCCTTACATGAACCTGCCGAAAGAGGACAACCCGTTCCTCGGCTGGCGCGCGATTCGCATCGCCATGGATCGCCCGGAAATTCTGCATGCGCAGCTTCGCGCTATCCTGCGCGCTTCCGCATTCGGCAAGCTACGTATTATGTTTCCGATGGTTATTTCTGTTGAGGAAGTTCGTACGCTGAAGGCAGAGCTGGAAATTCTTAAGTCTCAGCTGCGCGAAGAGAGTAAAGCCTTTGATGAAAGTATCGAGGTGGGCATTATGGTTGAAACGCCTGCTTCGGCGGCAATTGCCCATCATCTGGCGAAAGAGGTTGATTTTTTTAGCATCGGTACTAACGATTTGACACAGTACACGCTGGCGGTCGACCGTGGTAACGACCTGATTTCTCATCTGTATAACCCAATGACGCCTTCCGTGCTGACGCTTATCAAGCAGGTTATTGATGCATCTCATGTTGAAGGTAAATGGACAGGGATGTGTGGTGAGCTGGCTGGCGACGAACGTGCTACACTACTGTTATTGGGAATGGGGCTGGACGAATTCAGCATGAGTGCCATTTCTATCCCACGCATTAAGAAAATTATTCGTAATACGAATTTTGAAGATGCGAAGGCATTGGCAGAGCAGGCTCTGGCTCAACCAACAGCCGAAGAGTTAATGAACCTGGTCAACAAGTTCATTGCAGAAAAAACTCTTTGCTGATCCTGCGAGACGCTGGCCCAATATTACTGCTTAGGAGAAGATCATGGGTTTGTTTTCCAAACTTTTTGGCGATAAGTCAGATACCACTTCTGGCGCCATTGAGATCGTAGCACCGCTGTCAGGCGAAATCGTGAATATCGAAGACGTGCCGGACGTGGTGTTCGCGGAGAAAATTGTTGGCGACGGTATCGCAATCAAACCAGCCGGTAATAAAATGGTTGCGCCGGTTGATGGCACCATCGGTAAAATTTTCGAAACCAATCATGCATTTTCCATTGAGTCAGACAACGGCATCGAGCTGTTTGTCCACTTCGGAATTGATACGGTTGAACTGAAAGGCGAAGGCTTTAAGCGTATCGCTGAAGAAGGCCAGAAGGTGAAAAAAGGTGACGTCGTCATCGAATTCGATCTGGCGCTGCTGGAAGAGAAAGCCAAGTCAACGCTCACGCCGGTTGTCATCTCTAACATGGATGAGATCAAAGAGCTGGTGAAGCTGACGGGTAGCGTGGTCGTCGGTGAAACACCGGTCATCCGCATTAAAAAATAGGGGCATTTGTTGTCCCTGATAAAGGCCTTCTGAGCAATCAGAGGGCTTTTTTATTGCCCGTGATCAGGCACTCAGTGCCTGACGCAGATTTGATGCATCGTTGGCGGACTCGCTGAGATCCAGCTGTTGCTCAATAATCAGCAGGTGTTCTTCCATCACCGCCTGCGCCTGCGGCACGTCTCCCGCCTTCAATGCCTCAAGGATCGCATCATGTTCAGTACAGTGGCTGGCGGGCGTGCCGTTACGCTGATACAGCGCCACAATGAGCGAACTGCGCACAATCAGATTGCTGAGAATTTCAGTCATCACGCTGTTCCCACCGATTTTCGCCAGCATAATGTGGAACAGGCTCATTTGCCTGACAAACTCGCGACGATCGTTACGAAGCATCGCCTGATGCTCAGCGTCATGCTGCTGAGCGATCTCCTCCTGATGGCAAAGCAGGCTGGCGGGCGTGATATCAGCAATGATGGCACGCTCAATAACACGCCGCGCGGCGAAGACCTCGGTTGCCTCCCGCGCTGGCGGCTGAGCCACCATTGCCCCGCGATGAGGTTCAATGGTGACAATATGCTGAAGCGCCAGACGCTGTAGTGCGGTCTGTACATGGTTACGATTTGCCTTCAACACCTCGACGATCTGCGCTTCAATCAGCCGCATGCCGGGCTTGAGGCGATGCTGTGCAATCGCGATGGAGATAGCTTCCATAATCCGCAGGACTTCCTGTTGCTTACCTGAAACAACTTTACTCATCCTTAACCTCGACTGAAGTGAAGCAAACGATTTCGTGCGCCGATTATAGTACTGCGTCAGCGCTAGCTATGCCACCCAATGCGGCAATCGGATAATCAGCTCCAAACCGCCTTCCCTGCCGTTCACCGCTTTGACTTCACCGTGATGCGCTAATACCACCTTGCGCACAATCGACAATCCCAGGCCGTAGCCCTTACCAGAAAGCGGAGAATTAACGCGCACGAAAGGATCAAAAATACTCGACAGCTTCTCCGCTTCCACGCCCGGCCCCCGGTCGCTGACCCGCACATTCAGCCACTTCTCCTCGCGGTTGAGGGTAATTTTTACCTGCTGACCACACTGAGAGAAGCGCAGCGCGTTGCGCACGACGTTTTCCAGCGCCGAGCGGATCAGCCGGGCATCGCCTCTTACCGTATAATCGGTGTCGCCGTCGGCCTGCAACAGGATCTCCACGCCGGTTGCCTGTGCCTCGAAGCGTGCGTCGTTCGCCACCACCTCCAGCAACCCAAGCAGATCGAAATACTGTTCTTCCGTCAGGTTTTGATGTTCCGCGCGTGATAGCGTTAGCAGTTCACCGATCATTTTATCCAGCCGACGCGCCTCTTCATCAATGCGATCGAGCGAGTCGCCGACAGAATGCGGTGTCTGGCGCGCCAGGCCGGTTGCTAACTGAAGGCGCGCCAGCGGCGAACGCAGTTCATGCGAAATATCATGCAGCAGCGCCTCACGCGCGCTGACCAGCACCGAGAGCCGTTCAACCATCGCATCAAAGTCCTGTGCCACCACCGACAGCTCGTCGTGACGGCGGCGCATTTGTGGGAACAGCCGGACGGAGAGATCGCCGCTGGATACGCGCTCAAAGCCCTGCCGGAGCTGACGCATCGGACGCGCCAGATTCCAGGCGAGATAAAGGCTGAACAGCAGCCCGCCAACGCCCGCCACGATCAGAAACGGGACAGGAACGTTCAGGAAATGTGCTGGCGGGTGGCCCATGCTGCTGTCGTTACGCAATCCCTGTACGTCGTAACGCAGTTGATACTGCCTGCCGTCAGCGCCGGTTACCCATTCAACGACCTCTTTTGGAAACGCATCAGTTTGTAACGCGCTGTTCAGATGCCCGCGCGGCTCCTCCTGCGGCGGATTTTCCATCACCTGTACTGAAAAAAATCGCCGATCGTTAGCAGGCCAGTCAACCATCATCTCATTCAACGTATCCATGCCGCCGCGCTGGAGCACCGAAACCGCCGAGGCCATTTGCAGGTTGACGATGCGCCGCACCGCCTGATTTTCAGGCGGCTCACGGTGTTTACCGTAAAGGGTAAACCCCAGCCACATAAGCTGGCTCATCAGCAGAAATGTCAGCCAGAAGCCCAGCAGAATTTTCCAGAACAACAGGCCGCGTGACTTCATCGGATGCGATAGCCAATGCTACGGACGGTTTCAATGGTGACGGTATCGTTGGTCAATGCCGCCAGTTTCTGACGAATGTTGCTGATATGCACATCAACGCTACGATCGTACGCTTCACGCGGGCGACCCAGCCCTTTTTCGGAGAGCTCATCTTTAGACACCACGCGGTCCGGCGAACGCAACAGCAGATCCAGCAGGTTAAACTCAGAAGCGGTCAGATCAAACGGCTGCTTTTTCCATTCGCTGATGCGGGTCGCCGGATTCAGCGTTAGCTCGCCCCAGCTTGCCAGCCCTTTGTTCTCGTTAACCACCGGCACCTCATCGATACGGCGCAGCACCGCGCGCAGGCGCGCCACCAGTTCGCGTGGATAGCACGGCTTAGGCATATAGTCATCGGCACCCATTTCCAGCCCGATAACCCTGTCGATATTGTCGCCTTTCGCCGTCAGCATAATAACCGGCAGCCGGCTGTGCTGCCGCACCTGTCGCAGGACATCAATACCGCTCATATCCGGCAGCATAATATCGAGGATCATCGCGGCGTAGTTACCCGACAGCGCGCCTTCGATTCCCGCTTTGCCGTTTAATACCAGCGAAGCGTCAAATCCTTCGGTGATCAGGTACTGGCTGAGCATGGTGCCCAGTTCCAGGTCATCGTCTACCAGTAAAATTTTCATGTGGGCTCTCTCTGTTTTCGACGCTATTTTGACCGCGTATTAGCACAATATCAGCAGGATTTACCCAATCCTTACAGTGTTATCGGCAGGCAGTCTTTCGGAGAGTAGCAGGCGGGGGGAGAAAGGCCGAAATTTTCCGGCCCAAAAATTACCAGACGCCGGTGGAGAGATAGCGGTCGCCGCGATCGCAGACAATGGCCACGATCAGACTGCCAGGCTGCACTTTGGCAATACGGAGCGCGCCTGCAACCGCGCCGCCTGAGCTGATGCCGCAGAAAACGCCTTCGCGCGAGGCAAGCTGACGCATAGTTTCTTCAGCCTCAGACTGGGACATATCTATGACGCTGTCGACCAGCTCAGGGCGATAAATTTTTGGCTGGTAAGCATCTGACCAGCGGCGAATACCGGGAATGCTGCTGCCCGCTTCCGGCTGGAGACCAACAATTTCAACGTGGCTGCTTTGCTCCTTGAGATAGGCTCCGACGCCGGTAATCGTACCGGTGGTACCCATGCTGGAGACAAAGTGGCTGAGTTTTCCGGCGGTTTGCCGCCAGATTTCCGGCCCGGTGGTCGTGTAGTGCCCGAGCGGATTATCAGGATTATTGAACTGATCGAGTACGCGACCCTCGCCGCGCGCCTGCATAGCCAGAGCACGGTCGCGTGCGCCTTCCATCCCCTCTTCGCGGCTGATGAGGATCAGCTCGGCGCCATAGGCGCGCATGGCGGCCTGGCGTTCGCTACTCATATTCTCCGGCATCAGCAGCCGCAATCGGTAGCCTTTCATGGCGGCAATCATCGCCAGCGCAATGCCGGTATTGCCGCTGGTCGCTTCGATCAACTGGTCGCCGGGACAAATGTCGCCGCGCCGCTCGGCCTGTTGAATCATTGACAGCGCAGCGCGATCCTTCACCGAACCGGCAGGATTATTGCCTTCAAGCTTCAGCCAGATCTCACTGCCGTTGTCGGGCGTCAGACGCTGAAGCTTTACCAGCGGGGTATTGCCGATGGTGTTTTCAAGGGTAGTCACGGCGTGTCTCCGGGTAACAAAGCGTCATGCAGCCCCTGAAAATATCAGGCGCTTTGCGCAAAGGCAACCTGCCGCAGCGGCGTTTCTCCCTTATACAGACGGGCCTGTTGCAGGCCAATGAAAAGACGCTCTCCGCGCAGCGGCGCCGTCAGATCGCCTTCGACGACAAGGGTAATGAAATCGTGTCCCCAGCCCGCAGGCTGCGCCACCACCTGCCAGAAATGGCCGCGCGGGCTGACTTCAAGCACCTGCACGGGGAGCGGCGTTTCCAGACTGCTCTGACGGCTGACATCAATCTCCCACGGGCGCAGAAACAGTTCGACCGCGCCCTGATGGGCTGGCGTGTAGCCCAGCGGCCAGCGGTGCGCGCCGACGTGGAACTGCGAGCCGTGCACGTCACCCTCAAAGCGATTGACCTCGCCAAGGAACTCCAGCACAAAGCGGCTGGCCGGATCGCGCCACACCTCGTCCGGCGTGCCAACCTGCTCAATATTCCCCTGGCTCATCACCACCACGCGGTCGGCCACTTCCATCGCCTCTTCCTGATCGTGCGTTACGAACACGCTGGTAAACTTCAGCTCTTCGTGCAGCTGACGCAGCCAGCGGCGAAGCTCTTTACGCACCTGCGCATCCAGCGCGCCGAAGGGTTCGTCGAGCAGCAGGATCTGCGGCTCAACCGCCAGCGCACGCGCCAGGGCCACGCGCTGCTTTTGCCCGCCGGAGAGCTGCGCCGGAAAACGATTTGCCAGATGACCGAGCTGCACCATCTCCAGCAGACGGCTGACTTTCTCTTTGATGGCCGCTTTGGAGGGGCGTTCACGGCGCGGCAGCACCGTCAGGCCAAAAGCGATGTTGTCAAAAACCGTCATATGACGGAACAGCGCGTAGTGCTGGAAAACAAATCCCACCTGACGATCGCGCGCGTGCACCTGCGTGACGTCTTTATCGTGAAAGCTGAGGCGGCCGCTGCTCTGGCTTTCCAGCCCGGCAATAATGCGCAGCAGCGTGGTCTTACCCGAACCCGACGGCCCCAGCAGCGCCACCATCTGACCGGAAGGGATATCCAGTGAAATATCAGACAGAACCTGCGTTTTGCCAAAGGATTTATTGATGTTGCTGATTTCAATGCTCATGTTTCCCCTCCTGTTGCAGGCGTTTTTGCTGATGCTCCAGCCGCCATTGCACCGCGCTTTTTATGAAAAGCGTTGCAATCGCCATCAGGGTCAACAACCCGGCAGCGGTAAATGCGCCGACAATATTGTAATCCTGATGCAGTAATTCAACCTGAAGCGGCAGCGTATAGGTCTCGCCGCGAATCGATCCGGATACCACCGACACTGCACCAAATTCGCCGATGGCGCGGGCATTGGTCAGCACCAGACCATACAGCAGCGCCCAGCGAATATTGGGCAGCGTGACCCGCCAGAACATTTTCCAGCCGGAAGCGCCAAGTAGCACCGCCGCTTCGTCTTCATGACTGCCCTGACTCAGCATGACCGGTACCAGCTCGCGCACAACGAAAGGACAGGTAACGAAAATGGTCGCCAGCGCCATGCCAGGCCACGAAAACATCAGCTGGATGTTATGCGCATCCAGCCAGCCACCTGCCGGGCCATTGACGCCCCAGAACAGCAGATACATCAGCCCTGCCACCACCGGCGAGACGGCAAAAGGAATATCGAACAGCGTCAGCAGCAGTTGACGCCCAGGAAAGTTAAACCGGGTCACCAGCCACGCCAGCAGCGTGCCGAAGACAAGGTTGACCGGCACGGTAATCAGCGCAATCAGTATCGTCAGCCAGATGGCGTGCAGCATGTCGCCATCGGCAATGTTATGTAACATTGCTCCGATACCTTGTGAAAAGGCGCTGGCAAAAATCGCGATGAGCGGCACTACCAGCAGCGCGAACGAGATAATCATGCCAAGGGCGATGAGCGACCATTTGCCCCAGTTGGGACGGCTGCGCACGTGGCTCGCAGAGATATCCGCCATTAGTGACCTCCCAGGCGACGGCCAAAACGGCTTTGCAAGATATTGATGGCAAACAGCAGCAACAGCGAGGCGGCGAGGATCACCGATGCAATGGCGCTGGCGGCCGGGTAATCAAATTCCTGAAGCTTGACGAAAATCATCAGCGAGGTGACTTCTGTTTTCCAGGCGATGTTGCCCGCAATAAAAATGACCGCGCCAAACTCACCGAGGCTGCGGGTAAAAGAGAGCGCCGTACCGGCTAACAGGGCAGGTGCCACCTCCGGCAGCACCACGCGGTGGAAGCTTTGCCACGGGCTGGCGCCCAGCGTTTCAGCGGCCTCTTCATACTCCGCGCCCAGCTCTTCCAGAACCGGCTGCACGGTACGTACCACGAACGGGATGCTGGTAAAGGCCATTGCCACTGCAATGCCGAGCCATGTGTAAGAGACTTTAATGCCGAGCAGCGCCAGCCACTGACCATACCAGCCGTTGACTGAGAACAGTCCGGCCAGCGTCAGGCCCGCTACCGCCGTCGGCAGCGCAAAGGGCAAATCCATCAGGCCATCCAACAATGCGCGGCCCGGAAAGCGGTAACGCGTGAGGATCCATGCCATCAGCATGCCGAACAGCGCGTTGAATAGCGAAGCCACACCAGCCGAAATCAGTGTGACTTTATAGGCGGCAATCATCTGCGGATCGGTGACGATCTGCCAGTATTGCGCCAGCGTCATTTGCGACAGCTGCATGAGCAGCGCGCTGACCGGCAGCAACAAAATCAGGCAGGTAAAGAACAGGCTACTGCCCAGACTAAGGCCGAACCCCGGCAGCACGCGTTTTGTCGTCGTAAACATTACTGCCGCCCCGCTGCCAGCAGTTTATCCAGCTCGCCGCCGCTGGCAAAGTGCGTTTTCATTACCTGCGGCCAGCCGCCGAATGTCTCTTCCACGCGAAAGAGATCGGTTTGTGGGAAGCGATCTTTCTGCTTTGCCATCAGCTCAGGGTTATTTACCCGATAGTAATAGTGCGTGATAATTTTCTGCGCCTGCGGGCTGTAGAGGTAGCTCAGGTAGCTTTTTGCCGCGCTCTCCGTATTGTTTGCCTTCACGTTTTTATCGATCCAGGTTACCGGGAATTCCGCCAGAATATTGGTTTTCGGCACGATGACATCAAAGCCCTCTTTTTCATACTGATTGCGGATATTATTAACTTCGGATTCAAAGCTTATCAGCACATCGCCCAGCTTCCGCTCAACAAACGTAGTTGTTGCACCGCGGCCGCCGGTATCAAATACCTCTACGTTTTTCAGAAACTGCGTCATCAGCGCTTCGGTTTTCGCGTTGTCGTTACCGTTTTCTTTTGCGGCTGCGCCCCAGGCGGCAAGCCAGGTATAGCGGCCGTTTCCGGAGGTTTTGGGATTGGGGAAAATCAGCTTCACATCGCTTTTTACCAGGTCGCGCCAGTCGTGAATATTTTTTGGATTGCCCTTGCGAACCAGGAAAGCCATCGTCGAATAGAACGGTGAACTGTTATTAGGTAACCGCTGCTGCCAGTCAGCCGGGATCAGGCCGCCGCGGTCGTGAAGGATCTGCACGTCGGTGACCTGATTGTAAGTCACTACGTCCGCCTTCAGCCCTTGTAAGATAGCCAGCGCCTGCTTTGATGAGCCTGCGTGAGATTGCCTGATGGTCAGTTTGTCACCGCTGTGCTGTGCGTCCCACTGCTGCTGATAAGGGGCATTGAGCGCAGTAAAAAGCTCCCGCGACACGTCGTAGGAGCTGTTTAACAATTCTGTGGCCTGCGCCTGAGCGGTCAAAAGCAGCGTAAAAGCGATGCCGCCCGCATTTTTTAACACCCTGCTTAACATTATCTGCATCCTGAAAATCTGAACCGGCGATTACGGCATTCAGTGTATTTATAACGTGGGAGAAAGTTATAACGGTTTTATATACCGTTTAGCGATTTCCAAGTGCTAAACGCTATATGCAATCAGGAAAGTTTATGCAAGGGATGGGAAAAGCGGGTGGAGGGTTCCTGCGGAGGAAAACGGTGAAAAGAGGTAAACCCGCTCCGGTGCAAAACGTCATTAACGTTTCGATCGCCGGGACACCGTAAATCCCTCCATGCAGGAATTCACGCCATGTCCGCGATGGGAAATGTTCCTTCCGGGCCAGACATCCAGCCCGGGGCAACGTCCGTCAACCTCACCGACGCCAGATAATTTTACTCACGGTCCAGTTCTTCAGGGTATCGTCTGCTGGCATCAGCCCTTCCGGCCCGCGCCAGTCGCCGCTGAAAACGTAGCTGATATGCTGACTGCCCGGCGCCTTACACTCCACGCCGTTTCTGTCGCTGCCGCTGCCTTTCTGGCAGGCGTTAAACGCTTTGGAATAGAGGTCGCTGAACGGCGTGCCGATTTTCTTGCCGTCGGCGGTCGCGATGCCGCTGTCCGTCACATCAATACGGCTGATGGTGGCTTCACCGGTGACCTCAACCTTGATCTGCTTATCTTTTACCGCCTGATAAAAGGTCACCACGCCGCCGTTCTCACCACGCATGCCTTTACGCACCTGATAATCGCCGCCCAGCCCGTCGCCGATCGCCTGTTCGTTCATTGCGGTGCCGCCGTTCAGCGTGCCAACGCCCTGCTCGGCCACCTCCAGCGACGAACCAAACCAGTGCCAGGGCGCCAGGCTCGACCATGACCACTCCAGCGGATCCCACCAGCGGGCGCTGGTATCGCCTGAACCCGCACTGGCGCAGCCCGCCAGAACCAGTGCAGCGACCAAAGACGCCATGCGAACAATTTTCATTGCAACTCCTGTCATCGTAACCAAACGTGCGTGAAGTGATTGGAGTGCCAATCAACAGAAAAGTTTAACCGCCATTCAATGCCGGATCGAAGCAGCCGCGCAGCCGTTCGCTGAGCCAGAGATATCCCAGCGCCAGCAGATCGCAGCCGCTCACCACGATTGTCAGCGGAGAGGAGACGTCATCATTCAGCAGAAACTGTAAAACCAGGGTGGCGATCAGCGTCAAGCCAAGCACTCCTCGCCACGCCTGCCAGAGGCGCGGCAGACGCTGACGATAGCCCGTCAACAGCAGCCCGACGGCAGCAGGCAGGCCGAGCGCCAGACCGACCCAAAACGTTGTTGAATCGGGATAGAACATTTCAAGCAGCGCGGCTCCCTGCTGCCGAGAGGCGCCAGCCGCGACAAACAGCGCCCAGGTTCGCGCCTGAAGCAGTAAAATCAGCCAAAAAACAGCGGGCAATTTTAGCTGTCCTTTCGCATCATAATCGTCAGGGGTGGCGGTCTGATTCATCATAACGATCGACCCACCCCTTAATATTCCCGATCTTCAATCAGACGCTTACCGAGCAGCACGCTGTCCTGCATTTCGTACTCCAGCTTTTCATAAAAACCAAGTACTGCGTCGTTCTCTTCACGCACCATCACATTGATTTTGGGGCAACCGCGCGCGATCAGCTTCTTTTCCAGCCGGTTGATCAGCGCGTTAGCAAAGCCGCGCCCCTGATAGTCAGGATGCACGCCAAGGTAGTAAGCCGAACCGCGATGGCCGTCGTAACCGCCCATCAGCGTACCGACGATTTCGCCGCCCACCACCGCTACCAGAAACAGGTCAGGATCGTGGTTAAGCTTGCGCTCAATGTCCATCTCAGGATCGTTCCAGGGGCGCAACAAATCACAGCGCTCCCACAGCGTGATCACCTCTTCGAAATCTTCCTGCCTGAATACGCGTATTTCCATGCCGTAGCCCCTGAAGTTAGTCATAATTCGCTGATTATCACGCATTCTTAAAGGCGTGCAAGCCCGCGAGAAAATTAAAGGTAAAAAAGCCGTCCGTCGCAGATGAGCCTGACGGGCGGAAATGGCGTATACTTCGCGACCTCGTTTTAAAAGCCAGGTGAACTTATGAACGCACCCGATATCGCCGCCGTGAAGCAATTTCTGCTGCTGTTACAGGACAGCATTTGCCAGCAACTGGCAGAGGCCGACGGCAGTGGCACCTTTAAAGAAGATAACTGGACGCGTGAGGGCGGCGGCGGCGGTCGCAGCCGGGTGTTGCGCAATGGCGCGGTTTTCGAGCAGGCGGGCGTTAATTTTTCCCACGTTCACGGTGACCAGATGCCCGCCTCGGCCACCGCGCATCGCCCTGAACTGGCAGGCCGTAGTTTCGAAGCGATGGGCGTGTCACTGGTGGTTCATCCTGAAAATCCCTACGTGCCGACCAGTCACGCCAACGTGCGCTTTTTTATTGCGGAAAAGCCGGGCGCATCACCGGTCTGGTGGTTTGGCGGCGGCTTTGATATGACGCCCTTCTATGGCTTCGCCGAAGACGCCGTGCACTGGCACCAGACGGCGTTTGATCTCTGTCGGCCGTTTGGCGATGACGTCTATCCACGTTATAAAAAGTGGTGCGATGACTATTTTTTTATTAAGCATCGTAACGAGCAGCGCGGCATCGGCGGCCTGTTCTTTGACGATTTAAATACGCCCGATTTTGCTACCTCTTTCAGCTTTATCCAGGCCGTTGGAGAAGGTTATCTGAATGCCTACCTGCCCATCGTTGCGCGACGTAAATCACATTGCTGGGGCGAGCGCGAGCGGGAATTTCAGCTCTATCGCCGTGGACGCTACGTGGAGTTCAATCTGGTGTGGGATCGCGGCACGCTGTTTGGTTTGCAGACCGGCGGACGCACCGAGTCGATTTTAATGTCAATGCCGCCGAAAGTGGCGTGGGAGTATAACTGGCAGCCGCAACCAGGATCGCCGGAAGCGGCACTTTACAGCGATTTTCTGCCGGTCAAGGCATGGCTTTGAGCGCGTCTTATCAGCGATCCGACATTATGCTGCACAGCTGCTACACTTTCAGATGCGGCTTTTTTTCACCTGTCGCACCTGACTATCGGGCGAACCCATTGCAACAATCAGAGAAAACGCATTCCCATTGCCGGTCGTCTGATGCAATGTTTGCCCTGAGAACAGATCACCGCGTCGCTATGCCTGTTGCCCCGACTTTATGTAAGTGCGGGGCTGACATCATTGGCTTTTCGGCTCAGCCCTGAGCGGAGCGCACGTCGATGCGGTTTTATTTGTAGCACATCAAGGAGCCATGAGATGAACCAGCTTGACGCACTGAAACAGTACACCACAGTGGTGGCAGACAGTGGCGATATTGAATCGATTCGTAACTACAATCCTGAAGACGCCACCACCAACCCGTCTCTAATCCTTAAAGCGGCCGGCCTCGACTCCTATAAGCATCTGATCACCGACGCTATCGACTACGCCAAAAAACAGGGCGGCAGTAAAGAAACGCAGATTATTAACGCCAGCGATAAAGTCGCCGTCAATCTGGGTATGGAAATTCTGAAAAGCGTGCCTGGCCGTGTCTCAACGGAAGTTGATGCGCGCCTCTCGTTCGATCGCGGCATGTGCGTGACCAAGGCAGAGAAGCTGGTCAGAATGTACGAAGACAACGGTATCGATCGCTCGCGCATTTTGATCAAGCTGGCCTCCACGTGGGAAGGCATTCGCGCGGCGGAAGAGCTGGAAAAAAACGGTATCAACTGTAACCTGACGCTGCTGTTCTCCTTTGCACAGGCGCGTGCCTGCGCCGAAGCGGGCGTATTTCTGATCTCCCCGTTTGTCGGCCGTATTTACGACTGGTACAACACCCGCAAGCCGCTTGATCCGTACGTCGTGGACGAAGATCCGGGCGTGGTGTCGGTACGCAACATTTACGAATACTACAAGCAGCATCGCTACAATACGGTGATCATGGGCGCCAGCTTCCGTAAAGTTGAGCAGATCCTTGCGCTGGCAGGCTGCGATCGCCTGACACTCTCTCCCGATCTGCTGAAAGAGCTTCAGGCCAGCGATGCGCCGGTTGAGCGCAAACTCACGCCGTCTACCGAAGGCTTCCATCACCCTGCACCGCTTTCTGAATCTGAGTTCCGTTGGGAGCACAATCAGGACGCCATGGCGGTGGAAAAACTGTCTGATGGTATTCGCCAGTTCGCCGTTGACCAGCAGAAGCTGGAAGACGTGCTGGCAGCCAAACTGTAATCAAATCAGAAGTGGGCGGCGCCGCTTTCTTCATCATAACTTCAGGGCGAATACGTTCGCCCTTCGCGCGCGCCCTTCCCCACCCTCTTCCCCCGAAAACTCATGGAGAAACACATGTCTTCACGTAGAGAGCTCGCTAACGCCATTCGCGCGCTGAGTATGGACGCGGTACAGAAAGCGAACAGCGGCCACCCGGGCGCGCCAATGGGTATGGCTGATATTGCCGAAGTGCTGTGGCGCGACTTTATGCATCACAACCCGACTAACCCTGCCTGGGCCAACCGCGACCGTTTCATTTTATCCAACGGTCATGGCTCAATGCTGCTGTACAGCTTGCTGCACCTTACCGGCTACGACCTGCCGATTACCGAACTGCAAAACTTCCGCCAGCTACACTCTAAAACGCCGGGCCACCCGGAAATCGGCTATACGCCAGGCGTTGAAACCACCACCGGTCCGCTGGGCCAGGGTCTGGCTAACGCCGTCGGCCTGGCCATTGCCGAGCGCACGCTGGGCGCGCAGTTTAACCGCCCCGGCCATGACGTTGTCGATCACCACACCTACGTCTTTATGGGCGATGGCTGCCTGATGGAAGGTATTTCCCATGAGGTCTGCTCGCTGGCCGGTACGCTGGGCCTGGGCAAACTGATCGGTTTTTACGACCACAACGGCATCTCTATTGATGGTGAAACCGAAGGCTGGTTTACCGACGATACTGCCAAACGCTTCGAAGCCTACAACTGGCACGTTATTCATGAAATCGACGGTCACGATCCTGAAGCCGTGGCGAAGGCTATCAGGGAAGCACAGGGCGTTACCGACAAGCCTTCCCTGATCATTTGTAAAACCGTTATCGGTTTTGGCTCGCCAAACAAAGCGGGTAAAGAGGAGTCACACGGCGCGGCGCTGGGCGAAGAAGAAGTGGCGCTGACCCGTAAAGCGCTGGGCTGGAACTACCCACCGTTTGAAATACCTGACGAAATCTACAACCAGTGGGACGCGAAAGAGGCAGGCAAACAGGCCGAGAAAGC
Organism: Erwinia oleae; assembly: GCF_000770305.1. Classification (GTDB taxonomy): domain Bacteria; phylum Pseudomonadota; class Gammaproteobacteria; order Enterobacterales; family Enterobacteriaceae; genus Erwinia; species Erwinia oleae. Next base: position 69,314 of record NZ_JNVB01000006.1, on the reverse strand, counting down.
GTGGAACGACAAGTTCGCCGCCTATCAATCCGCTTTCCCGGAACTGTCTGCCGAATATGCGCGCCGTATGGATGGCGGTATGCCGGAAAACTGGGAGCAGGAAACGCAGAAATTTATCGAAGAGCTTCAGGCCAACCCGCAGAAAATCGCCAGCCGTAAAGCGTCGCAAAACACGCTGGAAGCCTACGGTAAAATTCTGCCAGAGCTGCTGGGCGGCTCTGCTGACCTGGCGCCGAGCAACCTTACCATCTGGTCCGGTTCGAAATCGATTAAAGAAGATCAGGCAGGCAACTATATTCACTATGGCGTGCGTGAATTCGGTATGACCGCCATCGCCAATGGTATCGCGCACCACGGCGGCTTCGTGCCGTACACCGCCACGTTCCTGATGTTTGTGGAATATGCGCGTAACGCGGTGCGTATGGCTGCGCTGATGAAGGCGCGTCAAATCATGGTGTATACCCATGATTCGATTGGTCTGGGCGAAGATGGCCCGACGCATCAGCCGGTTGAGCAGATTGCCAGCCTGCGCGTGACGCCAAACCTCAGCGTATGGCGCCCGTGCGATCAGGTCGAAACCGCCGTGGCCTGGAAACACGCCGTTGAGCGTCATCATGGCCCGACGACGCTGATCCTTTCGCGTCAGAACCTGATGCAGCCTGAGCGTACGAAGCAGCAGGTGGAGAATATCTCCCGTGGCGCTTACGTGCTGAAAGACAGCGACGGTACACCGGATGTAATCCTGATTGCCACCGGTTCTGAAGTGGAAATCACCCTGGGCGCAGCTGAAAAGCTGAACGCCAGCGGCCACAACGTGCGCGTAGTGTCGATGCCGTCTACCGATCTGTTCGATAAGCAGGATGCGGCATATCGTGAATCCGTGCTTCCTTCCGGCGTCACCGCACGCGTGGCGGTAGAAGCAGGCATCGCTGATTACTGGTACAAATACGTGGGCCTGAATGGCGCTATCGTTGGCATGACCACGTTTGGCGAATCGGCTCCGGCCGGGAAGCTGTTCAACGAATTTGGTTTTACCGTCGAGAACATTGTCAGCCACGCTGAATCGCTGTTGAAGCCTCACTAAGGCACTCAACAAAAAACCGCCCTGCTGAACGCTGGGCGGTTTTTTATGGCGTCATTTCCACTTCGCCGCCCGTCGGCGCGTTTTTGCTGGTCCACAGCGTTGGCCAGTCATCACTGCCGTGCCAGGCGTCGCAGGTGCTCTCTTCAGCATACTCGGCCAGCACAAACTCACGTCCGGTATATTGCCAGCGAGAAGCCACACCACAGTCGCCCAGACCACGACCTTTGCCGAATGTCATCAGCTCCCCCCGGCCAGAATCAAAGCGCGCATTGATCAGCTCAAGCTGTTTTTCAGTCTGACGCGGCGGGGTGAACGGCAGCGTCAACGTAATGCCTTTTGCGACATACGGCTGCGTACGCGTGACCTCGTAAGCAAGGGAGATCACGTTGTAGGCGCCCATTTCACAACTCACTAACAGCAGTGCTTTTTCATCCGTAAGCGGTGCCACGCTCACTTCTCTACGTTGTGGGTCCAGCGAGCACTCATCAGTATCAATGCGCCAGGTGCCGAAATCAATCAGCCCTGTGGTTTCGTCACGCGTCAGCGCCAACGGTGGACGGCGCGCAGGCATGACTTCGGGGGCGGCGGGTTCATCAGGGATCTGAAGCTCTGCGCCACGTTTTATCCAGGCGCTGGTGCTGTTCACTCTTCCCTGAACATCATCCATTAGTAATAATGCCGCCTTCAGCCCGCGCAGAGAAATAGTTGCGCCACGACGATAGAGCAGTTGGATAGTGCCCGCCTCCATTACCTGCTGGAAAAACTCATCAATAGAGATGGTATGTGAGGTGGCAAAGTGGTGCGGCTCAACCGTCCAGTGCTTCAGATCGAGACGCAGACGCTTGCCGTCGAGCAGAAGATTATCTTTTAATGGCCCGCCCGTTAGCTCGCCGGAATAGCGGTTGCCATAATCGATCCGCAGCAGCGGACGATCGTTTACTCCTGCATGACGGCTAACTGTCATCACCAGACCATTTTCACCGGGTAAGTTGCGCGTCTCGCAATAGTTGAGGTTATTGCAGGTTATCTGCCAGTCGAAAAACGTCTTTTGTAGAGGTTCAGCGTGTCCCGACGCAGAAAACAGCAGCATAAAAATAAAACTGACTTTTATCCGATAAGGCATTTATAACGGGTATCCCAGATGATACGGAGCAATGAGCTTCTTTTGATGGTCGCTCATAACCCCTTTTTTTTCAATCCAATCGGCAAAATAACGCCGTAACGATCGTGCGTAAATTATTATAAATAGACGTGATGCTTTAAAAACCATCCTCGCTTTTGAGGGGGGCAATCTCAATCAGATTAGTCGGACAAGATGCAGGTTTAAGGGCGCTATAAGCAAAAGAATTGCTGAAAAAACCTCTTCAAATTCTGGATATTGTGATTGATTTCACTTTTTTTACGAAATAAAAAGCCGGGTTATTAATTTTTTGCAGACTGCGTACAATCAGTCTTATTTGGGACTGATTAATTAATTAGTTCCGGAATGATTAAGAACGCTATCGTTTATTAAAAAGTCGGCATCTTAATTATTTACCGCGGCCGACTTTTTTATTTTTTGAGAATTTGGGTTACGCAAATTACGTTAAGGATGCAGCCAGCCTTCAATCAGCGCATGTTGCAGCAACATAACGGTTTTGGCATCCTTGATCTTACCCTGTTTGACCATCGCCCATGCCTGGGGAAAAGTCACTTCGATGACATCGATATCCTCATCCTCTACGCCGCCACCCGCGTTGGCGCGCAGCGCGTCGTGATATTCCGCAGCAAAAAAATGCAGCAGTTCAGTCACGCCGCCTGGCGACATATACATTTCAAATATTTTCTCCACCTCTCCAACCGCATAGCCGGTCTCTTCAACTGCCTCTTTACGGATGCAGTCTTCGGGCGAGTCGTTGTCCAGCAGGCCGGCGCAGGTTTCAATCAACAACCCGCTTTCATTACCGTTTACCCAGGTCGCAATGCGGAACTGGCGCGTGAGAATGACGCTGTTCTTTTCGCGATTGTAGAGCAGGATAGTGGCACCGTCGCCGCGATCGTACACTTCGCGCTTGTGGCGCAGCGTTGAGCCGTCGCTGGCGGTAAGATCGTACGTAAAATTGCGCAGGACGAACCAGTTTTCAGAAAGGATTTTATTTTTAACGACGTTAATTTTGTCCGACATACAGGCTCCAATGCATAATGACTGGCTTGCCATGATAAAAGCAGCCGGGCGAGAAAACTATCTGAATCTCAATGCTTTTTTGATGGCAAAAAAAAGCGGTTCATTGCTGAACCGCCTTCAAAACAACCTTCCACCTTATTCAGGTAATTCGCTTTTGACCTGCTGATGTTCTGTTTCCGCCACGGTGGCAACCCGCTTGCGGACGCCGAACCAACCAAGGATCAGCAAAAGACCAATAAGCGGCACGGCGGCAATGGTGTATGTTCCGTTTGGATAATCAAACGCCATCAGAACCAGTACGCTGGCCAGAAACAACAGCGTCAGCCAGGAGGTGAAAGGCGCGCCGGGCAGCTTAAAGCTGACGTCCTCCGCTTTACCTTCCTTGATCGCTTTACGCAAACGCATCTGGCAAACCACGATGAACGCCCACGAAGAGATGATGCCCAGCGAGGCAACATTCAACACGATCTCAAATACGCGTGACGGCACAATGTAGTTCAGATAAACGCCAATAATATAGACGCCAATGGTGACCAGAATGCCCATGTAAGGCACCTGCTGACCGCTCATTTTCGACATAAACTTCGGCGCAGATCCACCCATTGACATGGATCGCAGAATTCGGCCAGTCGAATAGAGCCCGGAGTTGAGGCTGGAGAGCGCCGCGCTCAGTACCACGATATTCATAATACTGCCCACATAAGGCACGCCCAGTTTGGAGAAGAACGTCACGAATGGACTCTGGCCCGCCTGATACGCGTTCCACGGCAGCAACAGCACCAGCAGCACTACCGATCCGACGTAGAACAATCCGATACGCCAGATAACGCTGTTAATGGCTTTTGGCAGCATGGTTTTGGGATCTTTACATTCCCCCGCTGCGGTGCCGACCAGCTCAATCGAGGCAAACGCAAATACCACACCCTGCACCAGAACCAGCGCGGGCAGCAGACCGTGCGGGAAAAAGCCGCCGTTATCGCTAATAAGATGGAAGCCGGTCGCGTTACCGTCCAGCGGCTTGCCGCTGCCAAGGAAAACCACGCCGACAACGAGGAAAATTGCGATAGCCAGCACTTTGACCAGTGCAAACCAGAACTCCATTTCGGCAAACCACTTTACGCCGATCATGTTCATGGTACCGACAATCGCCAGCGCGCCAAGGGCGAACACCCACTGCGGCACGTCACCAAACGCGCCCCAGTAATGCATATACAGCGCCACGGCGGTGATATCGACAATGCCGGTCATCGCCCAGTTAACAAAATACATCCAGCCCGCGACGTAAGATGCTTTCTCACCGAGAAACTCACGGGCGTAAGACACAAAGCTGCCGCTGGAAGGACGGTGAAGAACCAGCTCGCCCAGCGCACGCAGAATGAAGAAAGAGAAAATCCCGCATACCAGATAGACAATAGCCAACGCCGGGCCGGCTACCTGCAAGCGGGCGCCTGCCCCAAGAAACAAGCCCGTACCTATTGCGCCGCCGATAGCAATCATCTGAACGTGACGATTATCCATCGCTTTGTGATAGCCGGAGTCGTGAGAATTTAACCAGCGTCTTCTGGCGGCACGTTTCTCCGCCCCTGTCTTTTTGTCAGCCTTCATTATCTGTCCTGTTATCCTGTCCAAACTGATAGTCAGTGCAGCACGCCGCACTGACTAAACGATTGCGCAGAGTGTAGATGCCCCACGCAACGCCGCTGTTTCTCTATTTATTGTCTAACGCATCAGGAAAAATTGCGGCGATGAATCCTAACCGTTCTCTAAAGCCGACGCAAAAATTCTGTTGGGATAATCATAACGTTGGGATGCAGGCATAAAAAAACCGACCGCAAAAGGCGGTCGGTCCGGTAAAATTACACAAAACTACACAGGGATGGTAAGGGTAAACAAAGTATTAGCGGTAGATCTCCGCAGTTCCACTCCACAGGCTTGAATCGCCGGGGGTTTCAGCACGGATAACGCGATAGTGGCTTGCGCCCTTCTCTTCGGCCTTGGCTTTAAGCTGGCGGTTTGCATCGTCAAGCGAGCCGTTTACATTGCTGATAGTCACTGTTCCTGCCGCCTGAAGGTTTTGGCTTTGATCCTGATCGACCTGAGTGGCGGCCAGTGCGGAGAAAGAGGTTGCGGCCAGTACGGCAGCGACAAAAAGCGCAGGTAATTTCATATTCATAATCATTCCTCGTCGCAGATGATTCGTTACGGAATTGATTATGAGCGATGCAATGAAAATGAATGTCGACACAGCGTAAAGGCGTTAAGAGATTGTGAAAGAAGTGCAAGTCAGGAAAAAGAAGTGTCAATAATAGTTACATTTAGTTAACTATGTATCTGAATGTAAAGAAGAAAAAAGCACATTTTGTTAACGCAGCCACTATAACGAAACAAATGACTGAGAACAAGTGAGGCCGCGCACGTTTTATCGTATTGCGGAATCTGCCTTCCACTATTACGTCAGATCAGAAACTTAGCCTGCGTTTGGCGATATACTTGCTGCCATTATGCAAGGAGTATCATTATGCTAAAACGCTCTGTGACCGGCAGTCTGGCGCGCGCGCTTTTTTCGATTGCCCTGCTTTCCGTGCTCTCAACAGGGCTGGCGCTGCTCACGCTTTCCGCCAGCCTGCGCGACGCCGAGGCAGTAAACATTGCCGGCTCGCTGCGCATGCAGAGCTATCGGCTGGTATGGGACGCCACCCACGATCCCGCAGGCCTGAGCCGCGACATCAGTCATTATCAGCAATCACTGGACGCGCCAGCCCTGAGCAAGCTCGACCGTCGTTACGTTCCCGCCAGCGTCCGCGACCGCTATCATGAACTGCTTCAGTCATGGCAGCGGCTTCAGCCCGATCTCCTGGCGGGAAAAACGCAGCATTATCAGCAGCACGTTTCGCATTACGTCGCGCAGATCGACAGTTTTGTGCTTTCTCTGCAACGCTGGGCCGAACTGAAAATGAAGATGGTTGCCGTGAGCAGCCTGTTAGGTTTTATGGCCATTATTGCGCTGGTGATGTGGACGCTACGCTCGGTGCGCCGCCAGGTGGTCATGCCGCTCAATCAGCTGGTGACCGCCAGTCAACAGATTGAGCAGGCACAGTTTTCTCACTCGCCGCTGGATACGCAGCTGGAAAATGAACTGGGCGTGCTGGCGCGCGCTTTTACCAAAATGTCTCGGGAGCTTGAAAAACACTATCACTATCTGGAAGACGCGGTTAAAGAGAAAACGCGCGATCTGCGCCAGGCCAATCGTCGACTGACGCTGCTGTATCGCTGCTCAGAAACGCTGAGCAGCCATCTCAACAGCGCCACAGCGCTCTCTCAGGTGCTGGAATTGGTGCGCACGCGCGAGGGGCTGCGCTGCATTACCCTCGCCGCATCGCCTGAGCGAGAGCTTACCGCTGGCGTACCGAACGAAACGCTGTCGTGGCAAAGTATGCCGCTTGATGCCGCAGTGATTAAAGGAGGCGAGCTGCGCTGGCAGGCGCAGCACAGCGAATCGCAGCTGATGCAGGGGCTGGCCTCAATGCTTTCCCGCGCGTTGGAACTGGAGCAGGCGCAACGGCAGGTTCAGCATCTGTTGCTGATGGAAGAGCGCGCCACCATTGCTCGCGAACTGCATGATTCGCTGGCGCAGTCGTTGGCCTATTTACGCATCCAGCTTGCGCGCCTGAAGCGTGTAGTGGATGACAACGCCGAGCCGGCAAAGGCGATCGTCGGAGAGATCGATGAGGCGCTGAGTGAGGCGAACCGCCAGCTACGTGAACTGCTCACCACGTTTCGTCTCTCCATTGAACCCGCCGACCTCTTTACCGCGCTTCAGCAGGCGATTGCGCCGCTGCGTAACCAGACCCGCGCCGCCATCCTGCTCGAAGGGGAACCGGTTGATCCGCATCTGGCGTCGCAAAATCAGGTACACGTGCTGCACATCGCGCGTGAAGCGTTGCTGAACGCTATCCGCCACGCTGGCGCGTCGGAAATTCGCATCCGCTGTGAGCGTAACGGAGACAACAGTGCGACTATCGAAATCATTGATAACGGGCGCGGCATCACGCAGCTCGACAGCCCACCGGGCCATTATGGCTTAACTATTATGCGCGAGCGCGCAGCCAGCCTGAATGGTCATCTGACTATCCGCTCGGTGGATGGCGGGGGCACCTCAGTATTGCTTCACTATCCTCTCCGACGTCAATGAAGGCCCGTTGTTAACGGAAGCGGGAGCATGATATTTTACACATTCTCCTCAATTTCTTCACGATTCCCTGCTGGCTGACGCGTAAAGTTGAGGCGAGATCAAAAACGTGCCGATGGTGATTATTCACGCCGAAGATCGGATGGAATGCGGCCGACGCAGAAACCCTGAAAACAAACCTGGAGTTTACGTTCAATGGCGAATTTTTTTATCGATCGCCCGATTTTTGCGTGGGTCATCGCCATCCTGCTTTGCCTGACCGGCACGTTGGCTATTTTTTCCCTTCCCGTTGAGCAATATCCCAGCCTTGCGCCACCTAACGTACGCATCACCGCCAATTATCCGGGCGCCTCGGCCAAAACGCTGGAAAATACCGTCACCCAGGTGATTGAACAGAATATGACCGGGATCGACAACATGATGTACATGTCTTCCCAAAGCAGCAACACCGGGCAGGCCACGATCACGCTGACTTTTCTGGCCGGCACCGATCCCAACGAAGCCAGACAGCAGGTACAAAATCAGCTTCAGACCGCGCTGCGAAAACTCCCCCAGGCCGTGCAGTCGCAGGGTGTGACGGTCACCAAAACCGGCGACACAAATATTTTGATGGTGGCATTCGTTTCCACCGATGGCAGCATGAATAAACAGGATATCGCTGACTATGTCGCCAGTAACGTGCAGGACCCGCTCAGCCGAATCGAAGGCGTCGGCCAGGTCGATGCTTACGGTTCACAGTACGCCATGCGTATCTGGCTCGATCCGAACAAAATGATTAATTATGCGCTGACCACTTCGGACGTGGTCAGCGCGATTGAGTCGCAAAACAGCCAGGTGGCAGTCGGACAGCTTGGCGGCCTGCCCTCCGTTGATACGCAGGCGCTGAATGCCACTATCAATTCTCAGTCGCTGCTGACGACGCCAGAGCAGTTTAAAAATATCACGCTGCGCGTTAACAAAGACGGCTCAGAGGTCAAACTGGGCGACGTCGCTGACGTGGCGCTGGGCGCGGAGAAGTACGATTTTCTCAGCCAGTATAACGGCCAGGCCGCCTCAGGGCTGGGCATTAAACTGGCATCCGGCGCCAACGAACTCGATACCGATAAGCTGGTGCGTGCTCGCATCGACGAGCTTTCCCACTACTTCCCACAGGGGCTGAAGGCGGAAATCGCCTTTGAAACCACCCCGTTCGTCACGGCGTCCATTGAGGACGTGGTGAAAACGCTGGTGGAAGCGGTGATCCTGGTTTTCGTGGTGATGTACCTGTTTCTGCAAAATTTCCGCGCAACGCTTATTCCAACTATTGCCGTACCGGTGGTACTGCTCGGCACCTTCACCATTCTCTCCGCCTGCGGTTTTAGCATTAACACGCTGACGATGTTCGCCATGGTGCTGGCCATCGGTTTGCTGGTGGATGATGCCATCGTTGTTGTTGAGAACGTGGAGCGCATCATGAGCGAAGAGGGGCTGTCGCCTAAAGACGCCACGCGTAAATCGATGGGGCAGATTCAGGGCGCGCTGGTCGGTATTGCGCTGGTGTTGTCAGCGGTGTTCGTGCCGATGGCATTTTTTGGCGGTACCACCGGCGCAATCTATCGCCAGTTCTCTATTACTATCGTATCGGCGATGGTGCTGTCAGTGCTGGTGGCGATGATCCTGACCCCTGCCCTCTGCGCCACGCTGCTGAAACCAACGGGCCAGCACCATGAACGCCGCGGCTTCTTCGGCTGGTTTAACCGCACCTTCAATAAGAACGCGGCGCGCTATGAGCGCGGCGTAGGAAAAATACTCGCCAAAGCGGGCCGCTGGCTGGTGCTTTACGTAGCGCTTATTGCGGGGATGGCCCTTCTTTTTATCCATCTGCCCACGTCGTTTTTACCGCTGGAAGATCGCGGCGTATTTATGACGCAGGTACAACTGCCGCCTGGCTCCACGCTTCAGCAAACCAATCGCGTGGTGAACAAGGTGGAGCAGTATTATCTGACGAAAGAAAAAGAGAACGTGCTGTCGGTGTTTTCAACCATCGGTTCCGGGCCGGGCGGCAACGGTCAGAACGTGGCACGCATGTTTATCCGTTTGAAAGACTGGCAGTCGCGCGACAGCGCAGAACGTAGCTCATTTGCCATTATCGAACGCGCCACGAAAGCGTTCCGCCAGATCAGGGAGGCGCGTGTGATCGCCAGCAGTCCGCCCGCCATTACCGGCATGGGCAACTCGGCGGGTTTTGATATGTACTTACAGGATCATGCCGGCGCAGGCCATGACGCGCTGATGGCGGCGAGGGACAAGCTGCTGACGGCGGCGGAAGGCGATGCGACGCTGGCGCGCGTTCGTCACAACGGTCTGGACGACACGCCACAGTTACGTATCAATATCGATCAGCGTAAAGCCCAGGCGCTGGGCGTGTCCATCGATGATATTAACAGCACGCTTCAGACCGGCTGGGGATCAACCTATGTGAACGATTTCCTCGATCGCGGCCGCGTGAAAAAAGTTTACGTTCAGGCGGCCGCGCCGTTCCGCATGCTGCCGGACGACATTAATAAGTGGTACGTGCGCAACAGCAGCGGCGGCATGGTGCCGTTCACCGCCTTTGCCACTTCGTCATGGGAAACAGGCTCGCCGCGCCTTGAACGCTATAATGGCTATTCATCGGTGGAGATCGTCGGCGAAGCCGCAACCGGTATCAGCACCGGCACCGCCATGACGGAAATGGAAAAACTGGTCGGTCAGCTGCCCGGCAGCTTCGGGATTGAGTGGACGGGCGCGTCCTGGCAGGAGCGGCTAACCGGTTCGCAGGCACCCGCGCTTTATGCGCTGTCGCTGCTGGTGGTGTTTCTCTGTCTGGCCGCGCTTTACGAGAGCTGGTCGGTGCCCTTCTCGGTGATGCTGGTGGTGCCGCTCGGCGTGGTGGGTGCGCTGGTGGCGACCTGGCTGCGCGGACTGGAAAACGATGTTTACTTTCAGGTGGGGCTACTGACCGTGATCGGACTGTCGGCCAAAAACGCAATTTTGATCGTTGAGTTCGCCAACGAAATGAACGGCAAAGGCCGCGATCTGATCGAAGCCACGCTGGAAGCCTCACGCCAGCGGCTCAGGCCGATCCTGATGACCTCGCTGGCGTTTATATTTGGCGTGCTGCCGATGGTAATCAGCAACGGTGCAGGTTCTGGCAGCCAGCACGCGGTGGGCACGGGCGTGATGGGCGGAATGATCTCCGCCACGCTGCTGGCGATCTTCTTTGTACCGCTGTTCTTTGTGCTGGTACGGCAGCGATTTCCGCTCAAAACATCCGAATAACTGACTAAATTAAAGCTACCGCAACAAAGCATATCTTTTAATCGCCTGCGGTAGCACATCGGATCATATATGTGATCCCGCGGGCAGAACGGTTGGCAAAGATCCCTTTTAATGTGCCAGACGCGTTTACCAATGGTAACAGCGCAGGGATTCAGGACTTTTTTTAGCAATGATGCTAACAGGGAAGAAGTATGACACAGGACAGTTTTATCAAACTAAATGGAATTCATGGCAACTCTCAGGACGAAAGACATAAAGGCGCGATTGACATGCTCTGGTGGCGCTGGGGAGTACACAATTCTTCAAAAAATGGCCATTGCGGAAGATTCACCGTTAACGACCTGGTCTTTGACCACTACACCGACACTGCCAGCCCTGCCCTCCTTCGATACTGCGCATCAGGTAAACATCTGTCTGAGGCGGTAATAACTTTACGGAAACCTGGCAATCCACCGCTGGAATATATTCGCATTGTGCTTCAGGATATTATTATTACCCGCGTTCACACTGTCTGTTATAACACCATGCGCGCTCCGCGAGAAAAAGTCGGCTTATCCTTTTCACAATTCAGACTGGATTACAGGCTGCATAATTCGGCGGACCTGGCAGCGGGCACCGCCTCCATGGGATATGACATTAAAACTCGTCAAATGGTTTAAGCACACCAGACATAAAAAGGGAATGTTATGTTATACATTGATGAAAAGGGCCACGTTGATGCTGCGCGCATTATCGTTAAAATATTTAAAACCATAGAGCGAGGAAAGCTGGATAAGGTAAATGGTATCGTGGTGCATCAAACGGACAGCCCAACCGCCCGCAGTACCTTTAACAGTTATCAAAATGCAGGCGCCAACGGCGCGCATTTTCTTATCGATAAGGACGGCACGATTTATCAGACGGCGTCCCTGTTCCGGATTACCTGGCATGTGGGAAGGAGTCGATCCCGGTGTTTTTTGACAAAAAAATGTACGCCAGCTGAATTCAAAAAAGTAGCAGACCTTGAGAAAAGAGGAGGGAACAATGGCGTAATTTCGAAAATGGAAAAAATTAAAAAATTCCCTCACCGTTTCCCAATTAACAGTGACAGCATTGGGATTGAGATCGTCGGGCAATCCAGGAAAATCCAAAATAAAAAGGAAACAGTTTATGAACCAGTTAACAGTCAACAAAATGACTCATTAAAATGGTTAATTAGCGAACTGACAGTTACATTGAAAGTTCCAATGGATGAAATATATCGCCACCCAGAAATTGCCAGAAAAAATGAAACGGAGGCTGGAACAGCATTATGGTAAAACTATCTTTCTTTCTCACATTCTACTTAATCACCTTTTCGACTGAAGCTCAATCAAGAATGGTGAGCCATATGGAGATTGATAATATCGGACAATATTTTGAAAGTCAAAATGACTTAAATGAAAAAAGAGCATGTGAAGAATTTCAACCAACTGAGAAACAACTAATACAATTTTTTAACAGCGCTAAAGAATCAGAAGAAAGCAATGGACTTCTTCACGACTATTACTCCCCTTGTTATTCGGAAGGAAAAATTAAGTTCAGCGATGGCTCCACAGGACAATGGATCTTACAATCAAGTGGACTTGCGTATGTTACCTTCAGTGACAACAATACCACGTATTTCTTTTATAAAGACAATAATTGGTATGACCCTTTTGAGTGTAGCTATGGATCAGACGATGAAGCCGAATGTTAATCCTCCCCGGCTTATGGCTCTGCATTTTATCAGACCAGGAAGTTTATACTTACCTGGAAAAAATAATACTAAGTCATTAAAAATGATGTAGAACCCATTACTATAAAAAAGGAAAATCATGTTACATGTTGATAAAAATAGTCATGTTGATGCTGGATATTGCATTGTCAAAATATTTAAAAAAATAAAACAAGGAATATTGCGAAAAAAAATTCAACGTAAAGCTTGTTTTGAACACATGAATACTCAACAAGTTAAAAATTTGTAAATGTAAATTAATGAACCAGCTGCACCTTACAAGTGCCTTTAAAAGAAATCTACCGACACCCTGAAATAGCCAGAAAAAATATCACAGAGGCGAGCACAGCAAAATGGTAAAATTAAAAAAATCGCCGCCTACTTTTTTTCTTTTTTTATGTTTAATGTCAGGATTTATACATGCAAAAAATGTAAGACACATTGATATAGCGCAGGACGAAATACATAATAAAGGACGAGATTATGATAATGAGGAAATAATTTGCAAATTGTTCAAACCAAATATAGAACAAATATCACGTTTTTTCAGACTGGCAAAACAATCACAAGACTTTGGCCCACTTGAAGTTAAGTACTCCTCACCTTGCATAGCAACAGGTGCTGTTGTTTTTCAGGATGGATCAGCGGGGGAGTGGATGATATATTCCAGCGGCTTAGGATATGTTTTTTTCAAAAGTAAAGAATTAACCGTTTTTTTCCACAAACATAACCCCTGGATCGATCCTTTTGCCTGCACGTACGGATTAGGCGATGAACCTGAATGCTAAAAGATAATTCATAAGTCAACGCGTTGATGCTGCCGCCTCAGGCGTAAACGTAACCGAAACGTGCAGACGCAATTAAAAAGGGCCGCAACGTTGTTCGCTGCGGCCCTCTTAAAAACGTTATCCGGTTTTGCGAACCGGACGCGTTGTCTGTTCTGCGTTGGAAAGGTCGGTCGGTGGGTTCTCCGCCATTTTCCTTTATGAGGATGTTACTTACGAGTCAACATCGCTTCGATAAAGTCTTTCCAGTTCCCCAGTTCTAAGTCGATCATAGGCACCTCTCTGTTATAGTGGGTTCATTATAAGATTATTCTTAATGCATGAAAAGCGATCTTACCCATCTATACTATCGGCAAAGCCTCTTAAAACTGTAATTTGTGGTAAATCTCACAGTTCTTGCGTGATGATTTCTAAGGAAATTAGTAGCGGGATCAGGGTGAGGAAACAATGAAATGATGAAGTTTTTCGTGGTACTGCCAGCGGCTGTCTCTGAACCCGTTCATTTAGCAGGGATTTTATCAGGACGTACTGCCGGGGGCAGGAAGCGCCCCCGTACAGACGTTATTTAAGCACGATGACTTTATCGTAACCGCCGCTTTCGCTGTCAATGTGCGTTACGGCTTCCGGGTGATCGGCCAGAACCGCCTCAACAACCTGTTTAAAGTCTTCACAGCGGCTTTTTTTCTTCCGCATGATAATTACCATCGACTGAGTTTCCTCGACCGTGTGTGCGGAAGACGCTTTCATATAATTCATGCTCTGCCTCCTGACCCTCAGTGAATGCCATTACTCCCTGCTACCCCTCAGGCGCCTCCTCCAATGTCTGTTCGCCTGAACAGTATCGAATATAGCTGAAACCCATAAAAAATGAAGGGGGAACAGTTAACGCTACTTTCTGCCCACGGGTTTGAGCGTCCGGTAGAGACCCTGAACGCGTTTCAGTGACTTAACCGTGCGCGCTGAGGTGGCCGATGCGACCGAAAGAATAAGCATCTCGAGGCAGACCAGAACCGTACCGTGTAATGGCATACGGCCATTCTCTTCCCCGCGCGGCACATTAATGACCACGTCTGCCTCACGAGCGAAAAAAGAGTCGGTCGCATTAGTCAGCAGGACCACCGGCATACCCAGTCGCTTTGCCTCTCGCAGCGTAGCGGTGCCCTCGCGATGCGCTGACTTTTGCGCCATCATGATCAGCACGTCTCCGCGTTGAAGAGCGAGCAGCTGTTCTGCCAGAGACGCACCGGTTCGGTTAAGCGCCACGGCAGGCAATCCGATGCGGTTAAACAATCGCGCGCTGTACTGCGCTAACACACCGGAGGCGTTGATGCCAAACAGCGCCACCTGGCGCGCCTCAAGCAGCAGGGTGACCGCAGTGGTAATAGCGGCGCGATTGGCCGGCGCGGAGAGCGCATCGCAGGCGCGTCGGTGCCCCTGCAAAACAAAATCGATGCCCAGGTTAGTATCGCTGGTCAACTCTTTCACCGTTGTGGTCATCTTGTCTTCGGAGGTCAACACCAGCCCAAACCAGGCATCAAGCGTTTTTTTTAAATCACGCAGTCCGGCGAATCCCAATGCCTGCACGGCGCGAATCACGGTGGCGTCAGATGTCTGCGTCGCGGCGGCGATTTCCATTGCGGTGCTCTCTATGACCAGCCGGCGATTTTCATGGATATAGCGCACAACTGACTGTAAACGCGGTGAAAGTGACGATGCGCGAACGCGATAACGCTCGCCTAAGATATCCACACGATTTTTGCTTTTACTGTCTGTCACGACGTTAACATCTCCTCTGGCTTACCACTTTCACGATGCAGGCTTGTAGCGTTTCGGCCAGCCTGACGTTGCTACCCATGAACGATACGGTGAAGTAAAAATCAGCAAACCTCCTCTTTCCCTTTGATTTATAACTTAAAATCTTGCAATAAAATCTCATATGATTTTTTTATCGTGAACCAAATTCTGTAGTGTAAGCATCATCTTTCATGTTTACTACTACATTCTGACATGTTTGAATGATTCTCAATTCCATCTGCTGCAACGTATCTTGCCGCCGCTGTGATGCGACGACACGGCTTTCGTCGTGCGTAAAAAAGAGAAAACAGAAAAATATTTGCTCCGGGAATTTTTCAACATGAACAACAACAGGCAGTCCCGTTTTAAAAAAAAATGTCATCCGGCGCTGCTGGTCGCGATTTACGGCCTGAGTGTCGTTGCACAAAAAGCCAGCTTCGCCGCGGAAGACGATACCCTCACGGTAACGGCAAGTGAAAGTGATACGCAGGGCTACAGTGAGCCAACCCGTAGCGTCGCCAGCAAAAAGCCGACGTCGCCGTTAAATGAGGCGCAATCGGTCAGCGTAGTAACACAAAAGCAGCTGGAAGATTTTCAGATCGACAGCCTGGCCGACGCCATGCGCTTTGTCAGCGGCGTAAGCGAAAGCAATACGTTGGCAGGAATGGAAGATGGCTTTACCCGCCGCGGCTTTGGGGGGAGCGCCGATGGATCAATCTATCGGGATGGCGTGCGCAGCAGTCAGGGGCTCAATCTGAATGCGGCCACCGAGCGGGTTGAGGTACTGAAAGGCTCCGCTTCCCTGCTTTATGGTATTCAGAATCCCGGCGGCGTGATTAATGTTGTCAGCAAAAAACCGCAATATGAATGGCACTCGCGAATGAGCGGGCGCTATGCCAGCGAAGGCGGCGGTGCCGGAACCGTTGACGTGACCGGCCCACTGGGCAACGGTTTTGCTTTTCGTATGATTGCTGAAAAGCAACATCAGGATTACTGGCGTAACTTTGGTAGCAACAGCCACACGCTGATTGCGCCGTCACTGCAATGGTTTGGTGAAAAAGCCAGTTTTTTAGTCAGTTATGAAGATTATCGCTACGATATCCCTTACGATCGCGGCACCGCTTTTATCAACGGTAAGCCCGTGGATATCGACTACAAAAAACGGCTGGACGATACCGCGAACCATGCCTGGGGCCATACAAAAACGCTGAACGCCTACTACGACTGGCAATTCAACGAAGCGTGGCGAACCCGATTTACCGTCGGGTGGAATCAACGTCTTTATGATAACAATGAAGTCAGGGTCACCGCCATTGACCCGTCCAGCGGCGTGGTGACCCGCCGAGCCGATGCGAACCGTGGCTTCAACCACAAAACCAAATATGTTTCCTGGGACGTACTCGGTTCGCAACAGCTGTTTGGCATGACGCACGATCTGGTGCTGGGAACGGATTATGAGATGAACCAGACCTACCGTGCCCGTCAGTATCAGGGTAAAGCGGACAAAAACTTTACCCTCAGCGATCCCGGCTACGACATGCTGACGCCAACCACCGATGATTCGACGGAAAACAGCGCCAATGCCAACAACCTCAACCGCATTCACAGCCGGTCACTTTATGCTAAAGACAGTATCTCACTGACCTCAGACTGGCTTGCCATCGTGGGCGGTCGCTATCAGCATTACGAGCAGCGCGCGTCGAAAGGCGTTAATCCCATCGTGCAGGCGCTGGACAGCGAAGGCAATAAATTCCTGCCGCAGGCCGGACTGATTTATAAACTGACGCCGGATGTGTCGTTCTACAGCAGCGTCAGCAAGTCCTTTACGCCTTCAACTGACGTTGATGATGATGGCAGCGTCGGCAAACCAGAACAGGGAACCACCTGGGAAGTCGGCAGCAAGTGGCAGATGACACCGCGTCTGTTCGCAACCGTGGCGCTGTACCGTATTGATGAAAAAGATATGTCGCTGAGCATCAATGGCACAACGCGAGCCATTAACAAGGCGCGCTCCAGCGGCGCTGAAGTCGAGGTGAACGGTGAAATTCTGCCTGAATGGGATCTCAGCGCCAACTACAGCTATGACAAAGCGGAGATCGTTGACGACGGCGTCAACGCCGACAACAACGGTAACCGGCTGCAAAATGCACCCCGCCATTCAGGCGCGCTCTATCTCAGCCACACTATCAACGTGCTTTCGCTGCCGGGCGAGTTCCGCCTCGGCGGCGGCGCCCGCTACGTCGGTACGCGCACGGGCGACCCGGAGAATAGCTTCACACTGCCGGATTACGTGGTGGCGGACAGTTTTATCGCCTGGAATCATCGACTGTTTGGCCAGAAAACCCAGCTTCGGCTGAACCTGAATAATATGTTTAATAAACACTACTACAGCTCCAGCGGCGGCAACCTGCGCGTGCGCGAGGGCGAAACCCGTAACGTGATGGTGCAGGCAAATGTTGAATTTTAAACGCGGGCGCATTGCGCAGGCAGCGCTCTTACTGATGCTGGCCTTCAGCCCGCTGCTGTCGGCAAAAACAATCACGGATATCGACGGTAACCACATTGCTATTCCGGATCGGCCGCAGCGGATTGTGCTCGGAGAGAGCCGCATGCTGTATACGCTGGCGATGCTTGAACCCGGCGATCCCTTTAAACGGATCGTTGGCTGGCCGCTGGATCTGAAAAAATACGACAGTCAGACATGGGCTGTTTTTGCCCGGCGCTTTCCGCAGATGCTGAAGATCACCCCAACAGGCCTGGGTGGCACCAACGATTTAAATCCGGAAAAAGTGCTGGCGCTGAAGCCTGACGTGGTTATTCTGCCGAGCCTCGCGCGCTATGACGACGCAGATCAACAGCTTCAGCTCATTCTGAAGGCGGCGAAAATACCCGTTGTCAGGGTCGATTTACGCGTACATTTACTCAAAAATACCACGCGAAGCGTGGAGATTTTGGGCGAGGTACTCAATCAGCAGCAGCGTGCCGCCGCGTTTACGCAGTTCTATGACGAGCATATGCATCGTATCCGCGATCGACTTGCCGCCCACGCAGGGCCAAAACCGACGGTGTTGCTCCATTTGCACCTGGGTCGCCGCAACGAGTGCTGCGTAACGGCGGTGAACGGCAGTCTGGGCGAACTGCTCGCGTTTGCCGGCGGCGATAATATTGCCGGAGGTAAAGTAAAGGGCGTATTTGGCCGACTCAGTGAAGAAACCGTGATTGCCTCGCAGCCCGATTACTACTTCGCTACCGGCATGGGTGATGCCAGCGAGCGCAGCGCGTTGAAAATGGGGCCGGAGGTTTCGCCCGCCGTTGCGCAACGCAGCCTGAAGGAACTCACGGCGAAGCAGAACGGCCTGCGTGAACTGAAAGCACTGCGGAACGGTCATTCGGCCGCTATATGGCACAACTTTTATCTCAGTCCGTGGCACGTTGCCGCCACGGAGTTTATGGCGAAAACGCTCTATCCCGACCTGTTCAGCGACGTGAACCCGGAACAAACGCTTCAGCAGTTCTTCCATCAGTTCCTGCCAGTCCCGTTCAGCGGCAGCTATTTTCTGCACGATCCCGGTTCCTGAAATCACCTTTCGCCGCCCCGACTGGATCGAAAGCGTCGGCTGGGGCATTATCTTCAAACGGGTTGATAATTCACACATTTGAAGCGTGCCGACGCAGGTGGTACGTAAAAGGGATACGGGTTAATGAAAGAGAGTTCGCTCACGCTCTACGGCATCAAAAACTGCGACACGGTTAAAAAGGCACGCAAATTTCTGCAAACAAACGGCGTGGCCTGCACGTTTCACGATTATCGCGTCGATGGTCTGGACGCGCTGATGCTGCAACGCTTTATCGATAAACTGGGCTGGGAGACTTTGCTCAATACGCGCGGCACCACATGGCGTAAGCTCAGTGAAACGCAGCGCGCTGCGGTCACCGACGCTGACAGCGCGCGCGATCTGATGCTGGCGCACCCGGCAATCATCAAACGCCCATTGCTCTGCGGTGCAGACGGTTCTATGCTTCCAGGCTTCAGCGAAAGCGCCTATACGCAGTTTATTCAGGAGCAGCCGTAACTATGTTTTGTCCCGTCATTGAGCTGACACAGCAGCTCATCCGCCGTCCTTCTCTCAGCCCTGATGACGCCGGCTGCCAGGCAATTATCATTGCCCGACTGGAAGCGCTGGGGTTCACCATTGAACCTATGCCGTTTGGCGATACGCTGAACTTCTGGGCCTGGCGCGGCCAGGGCGAGACGCTGGCGTTCGCCGGTCATACCGACGTGGTACCCGCAGGTGACGCCAGCCGCTGGATCAATCCACCGTTTGAGCCATCCATCCGCGACGGCATGCTGTTCGGACGCGGCGCGGCAGACATGAAAGGCTCGCTGGCCGCGATGGTGGTCGCCGCCGAACGCTTTGTGAAAACCTGCCCGAACCATCGTGGTCGACTGGCCTTTTTGATCACCTCCGATGAGGAAGCCAGCGCCACTAACGGCACGGTAAAAGTGGTCGAGACGCTGATGGCGCGCAATGAGCGCCTGGATTACTGTCTGGTGGGCGAACCGTCCAGCACCGAAACCGTCGGCGACGTGGTGAAAAACGGGCGTCGCGGATCGATGACCGCGAACCTGACGATCCACGGCGTGCAAGGACACGTCGCCTATCCGCACCTGGCGGACAATCCCGTGCATCGTGCGCTGCCCGCGCTGAACGAACTGGTGGAGATTGAATGGGATCGCGGCAACGAATTTTTCCCGCCGACCAGCATGCAGATAGCCAATATGCAGGCGGGCACCGGCAGCAATAACGTCATTCCTGGCGACTTTTTTGTGCAGTTCAATTTCCGCTTCAGTACCGAACTGAGCGACGAGATGATTAAACAGCGGGTTCAGGCGCTGTTGGATAAGCATCAACTGCGCTATACGCTGACATGGAACGTTTCCGGCCAGCCCTTCCTGACCGCCTCCGGAAACCTGGTGAATGCGGTAGTGAAAGCCGTTGCGCACTATAATGAAATCAGGCCAGCTTTGCAGACCACTGGCGGCACCTCCGACGGACGCTTTATCGCACGTATGGGCGCGCAGGTGGTTGAGCTGGGGCCGGTGAACGCCACCATTCATAAAATCAATGAGTGCGTGAAGGCCGCCGACCTGCAACTGCTGAGCCGGATGTACCAGCGGATTATGGAACAGTTGATCGCATAAGGGTAACTATATGGAATGGCTTAAAGAGTACTGGTGGATAATCGTTATTGTGTTGATGGTTGGCGTGCTGATGAACGTGTATAAAGATCTGAAGCGCATCGATCACAAGAAGTTCATGGCCAACAAGCCGGATTTGCCGCCGCATCGTGATTTCAACGACAAGTGGGACGACGACGACGACTGGCCGAAAAAGAAATAGTCAGCCGGGGCGCCTGCCGCCCCGCATTATTCTGCCGCATTGCTTTTCTCCCTCAGCGTCGCAATACGCAAGCGCCACTGCTCACTGCGCGCGCCGTCCAGGGTTTCCAGCGCGCGCTGCGCCTCCTGTCGGCATCCCGCCAGCAACACCTTACGTCCGCTCATGCCAAACTGCCTGGCAAGCGAAGCACCGTCAGCGCCTTCCGCCACGGAACCGGACAGCAGCGGCAGCGGCTGAGGAAAAACGCTGACCAGGCGCCCCAGCGCGCCAACGCCGGCCTCCAGCGGCCGCTGTGCCCAGGCGAACCCCGCCAGTTCCCGCCAGTCGTCGTCGTCGAGCGCCTCGTCATGCGCCGGAAACGTGAGACCGTCAATCTGCACAAAGCGACGCAGCCACGGCCAGTCTCGCGCCAGACGCTGACTGGCGCGCGCGCAAAGCTGGCTGCCCTGCTCGCTTATCGGCAGAACAGCCATCGCCGCATAGCAGCCGCTGCTGGCTTCCTGCCGGGTGCCGATTCGTACCAGTTGAAACCCGCACGCGCGCCAGAATGCCCACAGCGCATCGGTGTAGCCAAAACTGACCGAGAGGAAATCCAGCCCGTGCGCGCGCGTCATGCTGTGACGCACCATGTTACGCCCGATGCCGCACCGCCGCAGCGCAGGCGCTATCGCAATACGGCTGATACGACGTGAATGAAGCTGCGCCGCCTCGGGAAAGCTGGCGTGTGCCGCAAGCGACTGCGCGACAAGGTTTCCGCGCGGACGGCGAAAACCGGCCCAGACCGCTTCGGCCAGCGACGCCGAAAGCCCCCCCTCGTCGACCAGCCACGCGGCGCCGTTCACCTGGTCACCCTGCAAGGCAGCGCTGAAGTGCATACCCGGCGCATCCATCATCCGTCTTAAATCAAGCGGCGAGGTGCGATAGTGAGCGCTGGCAAGAAGCTGATAAAGGGCGCAGAGCTGTGCGGGATGGGTTTGCCAGTCTGCCTGCTCAGGAAAAACATAGCGGACGTCCGCCTCGCTGCGCTCAGGCTGCGCCTCTTCAAACAGCAGCGCTCCATCGACAAAGCGCTCAAGCGGATCGTTTTTCGCCCAGCGCAGCGGTTCGTCAAGGCTCAGCAGCGTGGCATTTGGCAGCCCGGCGCAAAACTTCAGCAGGAAGCCGCGCCCCGTTCCCTCAAAGCCCTGAAGCGTGGTGGTCAACAGAACACGAGGAAAAAGCGTGACCAGTTTTTCCAGCAGCGGCGTGGGAATAGCCGCCGCTTCATCAATAATCAGCCAGTCGATTTTCTGCGCCTGGTAGTCAGCCTGTTCCGCCAGCAGGCGATCCGGGGCGATAAAACGGAATTTCTCGCCCGCAAAACGTGCCAGCACCTCGGTAGACACCTTCGCCGGGGCGGTGATGAGGCATTCGCCAGGCCACTCTGCCGCCAACTGCCCGGCCAGCGCCGATTTACCTCTGCCGCGCGGCGCAATCAGCGCGTGGATCCCCGGTTCGCAGGCGAGCAGACGCGCAAGCAGTTGCCGCTGCGCGGTGTTATCGGGCTGCCACGCGGGCCCGTCGGGCTGCGGCGGCAGGCGCAACGGATAGTGCTGGCGCAGCAGCGCGGCATTGCTGTCGGTCAGCACCCGTTGGCGGAATCGATGAAGGAAATTGGGCGTGGGGATGGCGGAAGGTTGTTCGCTCCAGCGCAGTGAATCGGTATCCGGCTGTGCCAGCCAGCGTTCCCACGCCGGCGCCAGAACCAGCAGCCAGCTGCCGGGTTTAAGCGTACCGGAGAGCGCGGCCAGCGCCTCTGCATTGAAGCCGTGTCGGGCGTCAAAAACCGCATGAAGAAATTCGCGGCCCAGTAGCGTGCGGGCCGCCGTTGCGGCGCAGGAGAGCGGGCTTTGCGGCGCATCGCCGAGCCACAGCCAGTCGCCGGGAAGCGCCGCCATCCACCGGGCGGCCTGCTGCTGGCACCACTCCCCCTCGCCGCTGATCACCAACAGGCGGCGCCTGCCCTGCTGCTTCAGCGCCTCTGTATGTGTGATCAGGTCGCCGGGTTCAGCCACCGCTTAGCCTGCAAAGGTGTTGCACTGGCCAGGATTCCCGCTGTCGTAACCTTTTTTGAACCAGTCATAACGCTGTTGCGACGTGCCGTGCGTAAAGCTGTCCGGCACCACGCGGCCCTGACTTTGCTGTTGCAGGCGATCGTCACCGATCGCTTCGGCGGCGTTTAACGCCTCGTTCAGATCGCCCGGTTCCAGCACTTTTTCTTGCTGCATATAGTGGCCCCAGACGCCGGCAAAGCAGTCGGCCTGAAGCTCCATTTTCACCGAAAGCTGATTAACCTGCGTCTGGCTGGCGCCCTGCTGCATCTGGCGAACCTTCGATTCAATGCCCATCAGCCGCTGCACGTGGTGTCCAACTTCATGAGCAATCACGTAACCCTGCGCAAAATCGCCGTCGGCGCCGAGCTTGTTTTTCATCTCATCATAGAACGAGAGGTCGATATAAACCGTGCTGTCGGACGGACAATAGAACGGCCCCATCACCGACTGGCCGGTGCCGCAACCGGTTCGCGTGGCACCGCGATACATCACCAGTTTCGGCGCGGTATAGGTTTTGCCCATCTGCTGGAAAATTTTCTGCCAGGTGTCTTCCGTCGTCGCCAGGATCACTTTAGTAAATTTCGCCGCCTCGTCGTCCTGCTGCGGATCAACGCGCTGTTGCTGGACGGATTGCGATCCCCCCGTCTCGCCGGTTAACAGCGGCGTCAGGTCGTATCCATAGTAGCCCGCCACCATCACCACGATCAGCAGCACGATGCCGCCTTTACCGCGCGGAATACGCATCCGACCACCGCCGACGGTGCCCGGTTCATTTCGACGATCTTCGACATTGTCGCTTTCGCGGCGCCCTTGCCAACGCATACATTACTCCTTGTTGAGACCGCAAAGCGGCAGATGGGGTAATTTTAGACGTCGCGGGGTCACTGCACCAGCCCCGGCATGATAAAGGGGGGATTTGAACAGGCAGGAAAAGGCGCTACGACCGCGAGCCGTAGCGCAGAGAGTCAGTCCAGCTTCACGCCAAGACGAGTTGCTACTTCCTCATAGGCCTCGATCAGGCCGCCAAGGCTTTGGCGGTAGCGATCCTTATCCATCTTATTGAGCGTTGCTTTGTCCCAGAGACGCGCGCCATCCGGCGAGAACTCGTCACCCAGCACCACTTCGCCATTGAACAGGCCAAACTCCAGCTTGAAGTCGACGAGGATCAGACCGGCGTCATCAAAAAGCGCGCTTAAAACCTCGTTGGCTTTGTAGGTCAGTTCGCGCATGCGCGTCAGGTTCTCTTTACTCACCCAGCCGAAGGTCTCGCAATAGGAGTCGTTGACCATCGGATCGTGTTTGGCATCGTCTTTCAGGAACAGATCGAACAGCGGCGGATTGAGCACCATGCCCTCTTCAACGCCCAGGCGCTTCACCAGCGAGCCTGCCGCGCGATTGCGCACCACACACTCCACCGGCACCATATCCAGCTTTTTCACCAGCGCTTCGTTATCAGAAAGCAGCGCTTCCATCTGCGTGGGGATGCCCGCTTCCTGAAGTCTGGTCATAATAAAATAATTAAATTTATTATTAATCATTCCCTTGCGATCAAACTGTTCGATACGCTCACCGTCCAGCGCTGACGTATCGTTACGGAATTCGAGAACCAGCAGATCCGGGTTATCGGTGCTGTAAACGGTTTTCGCTTTACCGCGATACAACTCAGCTTGTTTTTTCATCTTCTTAAACTCCAAACATAAAATATTCTGCGTATTTCGCTTCGCCATCACGGCAACAAGAAGCAATCTGTCGAGGCGAATAGTCTATAATCTGCGGCGAAAAAACCGAAGCAATCGTTTACGCGTCAGAGAATAAAAAAGGCCGGAGATGCTCCGGCCTCTGATATTACTTACTGAAGGCGGCCTGGAATACGGCCACCAGCGCGTCGTTTTGCGACTGCGTAAGCGTATGACCTTTCGGGTCAAGGAATTGCAGGCTGCTGCGGTTATCCAGATCGCCGACCTGAAGTTTGTAGTCACCGTTGACCAGCTCAGGATCTTTCGCGCCCAGCTCGTCCCAGGTATCGCTACCCGGCGCTTTATAGGTCACGTTCAGGCTGCCCTGAGAACGGTTGCTGTCGGTCACCTCCATCCCCACGCGCGGCAGCGCCTGCGGCAGACGTTCCCAAACGGTGTTGAACGGCGCCCGCACGATCAGCGCAGGCAGACCGGTTTCATCAGCACCGCTCTGCACGTCAATCTGCGTGGCGCTGCGGTGTGCTGCGGCGTTTTCACGACTGGTCTCAATCTTATCCAGGCCGCTGCTTAGTTCATTCAACATCTGCGCGGTGTAGCGCTGAAGCTGAACCGGCGAAGTTACCGCACTGTTTTCCTGTTGCAGTTCCAGCAGCTTGACGCTCAGCGCCTGCTGATAACCCTGCTGCTGCACGTTGATTTGATAGCGTCCGCGATACTGATGATCTTCATCGGCGCGATTCCACTGCACCCAGTCCGTGGTCAGCGTCTGGCTGGCGTCAGTGCGGCTGGCAATGGGGTAGTTTCGTTGCTGTACCACATCAACTACCTGCGGCCACAAAGTGCCATTGCGAGCGTTATCCAGCAGCAGCACGCCTGAGTTACCGGCAAACTGAGTGCGCGCGCCGTTCATCAGCGCCAGCGGCTGAGCGGGCGGACGAATGTCTAACTGCTTGCCAACCGCGCCTTTGCTGTTAACGTCAGGAACGTCATATTCACCATTTTGCAGCGGAAGTACCATGCCCGCAGGGGCGTGTAGATCGCTAACGTCTGCGGCCTGAAGGTAGGATTCGTCACCGCTGACCTGGCGCTTATAGCGCTGGTCGCTGGAACATGCCGCCAGCAGCATCACAACGGAAAGCCCTACCACCTTTGCGACAGCGGACTTTTGTACTGAGTAAGCCATTACTTCTCCCTAAATTTAAAGCAGGCCAGCTTTTTGGAGCGCCTGCTCAACAACCGGACGTCCCGCTGCTGTCAGCGGCGTCATAGGTAAACGCATCGTATCGGTTGCAATTAATCCTAACTGTTTAGCCGCCCATTTGACCGGTACAGGATTAGGCTCGATAAACAGCTTCTGATGGAGGTGCATCAGGCGCTGGTTCAGGCGACGTGCTTCCACAAAATTACGCTGTTGTGCCAGTTCGCAGAGCTGCGCCATCTCGCGTGCGGCAACGTTTGCCGTCACGGAGATAACGCCATGACCGCCTAACTGCATAAAGTCGAGGGCGGAGGCGTCGTCGCCGCTGACAAGAACGAATGTCTCATCAACCAGCTCTTGGATCTGACTAACCCGCGATAAGTTCCCGGTTGCCTCTTTAATACCGATAATATTTTTGATTTTTGACAGACGGCCAACGGTTTCCGGCAGCATGTCGCAGCCGGTGCGGGACGGCACATTATACAGCATCTGCGGCAGGTCGGTACTTTCGGCAATGGCTTTGAAGTGCTGATACAGCCCTTCCTGCGTGGGACGATTGTAGTACGGCGTGACGGTCAGACAACCCACCACGCCGCTGTTTTCGAATCGTCTGGTCAGCGAGATGCCCTCGGCGGTGGCATTTGCACCGGTTCCGGCAATGACCGGGATGCGGCCATCGGCCAGCTCCAGCGTCAGCATCACCACATCGCCATGTTCATCATGGCTTAACGTAGCGGATTCACCCGTTGTTCCTACCGAGACAATTGCTGCCGTTCCGCTGGCAACATGATAATCGATCAGTTTTTTTAAGCTCGCCCGGCAGACATACCCTTTCTCATCCATCGGCGTAACGAGTGCAACAATACTTCCCGTGAACATTAGCCATCCCCTCCACAAACAAGTGCTTCATGGTACGTTTGACGGCTATTGAAAAGCAAGCGGACAAGGCCGCGCGGCCCCTTGGCACAGGGTATTTTTTATGTTTACCTTAGCGTTATCATATTTGCTAATCATCATGACGGACAGGAAGCATCATTTTGCCGCAGTCAGAGCAACATCATTTGGTTATCACCGCGCTCGGCGTTGATCGTCCGGGTATTGTTAATACCATTACCCGTCATGTCAGCAGCTGCGGTTGTAATATTGAAGACAGCCGCCTCGCCATGCTCGGCGACGAATTCACCTTTATTATGCTGCTTTCCGGCAGTTGGAACGCCATCACGCTGATTGAATCAACGCTGCCGCTCAAGGGCGCCGAGCTGGAACTGCTGATTGTAATGAAGCGCACCGCCTTTCGCGAACGGCCGCCGATGCCCGCCACGGTGTGGGTGCAGGTTGAGGTAACCGACTCGCCACACATTATTGAACGCTTTACCGATCTGTTCGATTCGCACCAAATGAACGTTGCGGAACTGGTTTCTCGCACGCAACCGGCTGAAAATCAGCCTGCCTTGCTCTATATTCAAATAACGGCCCATAGCCCGGCTCGCCAGGATGCATCATTTATTGAGCAGGCGTTTAACGAGCTATGTACAGAACTGCATGCGCAAGGCACTATCAGCGTCGTTACGTATCCACAGCATGATGAAAAAATGGAGAGTTGTGATGAATCCACTGAAAGCCGGTGATGTTGCACCGAAATTTAGCTTGCCCGATCAGGATGGCGAACAGGTAAATTTAACCGACTTCCAGGGACAGCGCGTTTTGGTCTATTTCTATCCAAAAGCGATGACGCCGGGGTGCACCGTACAGGCGTGCGGCCTGCGCGACAGCATGGACGAGCTGAAAAAAGCAGGTGTTGAGGTGCTGGGCATCAGCACGGACAAGCCTGAAAAGCTTTCGCGCTTCGTTGAGAAAGAGCTGCTGAATTTCACCCTGCTCTCTGATGAAGATCATCAGGTCTGCGAGCAGTTTGGCATCTGGGGCGAAAAAACCTTTATGGGGAAAACCTACGATGGCATCCACCGTATCAGCTTTCTGATTGGCACGGATGGTAAAGTCGAGAAGGTGTTTGATGAATTCAAAACCAGCGATCACCACGATATCGTTATGGCCTGGCTACAGCAGGCATAATTCAGGAAGAAAGCGGGTTTAAAAAACCGCATAACGCTGCAATGGGCTTAACGGAGTAATCTGTTAAGCCTTTTTACGGACAACAACTTTTTAACGATACGTTTTTTGTTGCGGTATTTCTGGATAAATTTATATATAAAGCGGCCAGACAATCAAAATATTAAACACCTGATGGTTATTATATTATTTTTTTTAATAAAAACCTGGCCTAACATAGTCATTAGTTCAAAAAAACTCCCCAACGCCATTGAATTTACACAAGAAATACACTCATCGGGTAAATAACAAAAAAATATGGCGTAACGTATTGCTATTAGATAGTACTGATTTATAATACTTGAAAATATCGAGAAAAAGATTTTTTTCCTCACAACTGGACTGTTATTCAAAAGGATTTAAAAATGAAAAGAACCTCTCTTTTATTGTCTGTCGTTGCATTAACTTTTAGTACTTTCACCTATGCAGCCGAACATACTGCGATTTCCGTGGCAACCTGGTCTGCAACGGCCAAAAAAGATACTACCAGTAAACTGGTTGTTACGCCGGTGGGAAGCCTGACATTTGACTATGCGGCCGGCCTGGCAGGCTTTAACACGCAAAAAGGATTATTTGACGTTACTATTGAAGGCAATGCTGACGCGAAGGATTTTTCTCTTGAATCAAAAGTACTTTCCAGCACGTTAAGCTTTCTTGGTTCAGATCCCTCCACGCTGGAAGTTGGCGTTATGTGGAATGGTATAGCCCTTGATAAGGCGTCCTATACCACCATTCTTGATACAAAGAAGAATATCAACGGCGGCAACCTGTTTAATCTTGCCAGTATTTACAAAACGACTGGTCGCAGCAGCGCACAGGAAAATTTCACGTTCAATATTACCAGCGCCTCTGATGGTACGGCGCCCTTGACCAACATGGAAGAGTTACCTGATGGTGTATGGACCGGTGATGTTAAGGTAGAATTCCTGGCCACCTGGACCACCGCATAATTAATCATGGATACAGCGCTGCCTGACGACGGCAGCGTTTCCAAAGGAATGACATCGTGCTTCGCTATTTTTTTGTATTTTTTTTCTTTGTTATACCTTTCCCTTTAAAAGCAATAGACGTTGGAGAGGTAACCTCATTTATTTTTCCAACAACCCACGCGGTTGCCAAAGAGATAAAAAATACCGCGCATTCGGCACGTATGGTCAGCGTAGAAGTTGCACGACTCAGCTCCCCGCAAAAGGGAGGTAATATAATTCAAACAGAAACACCTGATGAATTATTAATGACGCCTTCGCGAATCTTATTGCAACCACAGTCAAGCGACATCGTTCGTTTTTATTATAACGGTCCAAATGATGACAAAGAGCGCTATTATAGAATTTACTGGACCGAGCAAGCTTTAACGGATGACAGTGTTTCATCTTCTCAAAAAAACGCAATTGCGACCACTTCGGTGCGAATTGGCACAATTCTGGTTGTTACGCCACGACAAGAAAATTTCTCCTGGAAATTCACCGGTGAAAAAGTTATCAATAACGGGAATGTCTCTTTCCGGTTAATTGCTTACGGCCCTTGCCTGCATCCAAAAAATGGACAGCCTGAATGCAGAGAGAAACACAACATAATGCCTGGCGACAATCGTGCTTTCACTCGTGTTGATGTAAAAAGAAAACAATCGCGAATTGCTATATGGCACGGTAACGAGTTTATTTCTGTAAAGTAAATGTTACCTAAGTCATCACTTGCTAAGGGAATGCGGGTATGCTCAGGAATCAGTTTAATGTCTCTTATTTCCACTTAGTGATGGTGAGCTTGTCTGCCTGTATTCCCCTTAAGGGTAATACGGCGGCAAATAATGCTGCGATCGATCCGGTACGTATTAAAAATATTCTTATTCCCGGTGCGTTCCGACAGGCTTTACAGGAAGGGGTGGCGATCCCGGTGATGCTGTCTCTTGAAGGCAATCAAACAGAGAATAATCAGAAAGTCGCCAACGTCATGTTGGTGCTTCATAACGCTCAGTTTCGCATTGCACAGGTAGAAACCATTGAGAATCCGCAGGGTGCAAAGCTGACAGAGGAGATCACCACGCAGCTCGCCGCGCTGAAGAGCGTTGAATTTAACAACGATCTCAATATTGCCGTCGCCCCGGGCGCAACGCTTCATCTCGATCTGAAAAGTCTGACGATACGGCTTATTGTTCAAAAAAATGCCTTGAGCAGGCGGGAGCGCCCGCGTCACACTCTGCTTAATGCTGCTACCGTGCAAGATTTTACCGGTACAATCGCCTGGGACACGGGCCTGTACAATTCATGGCACAGCCATCAGCAATCAAATACCAATGGCTACCTTTCACTCAACAGCCTGCTAAGTAAGGGCGAAGATCATTTTAATGTGAATGGTTCGGTCTACGGCACGGATGATAAAAATTACGACGCCTTCCTTTCTCGCGCCATCTATGAACGCGACGTGGGTGGCTATCGCTTCGCAACCGGCATGGCCGATAGCTGGGATCTCCAGTCGCTGGGCAACGTATCGGGCATCAACGGCGGTAAGGTTCTTGGTGTCTCAATGGGTAATCACGCCGCGTCGCGTAACAGGATTGAAGGACAATCCCTGATACCGATTGAGGTTTTCCTGCCCGCTGCCGGCGAAGTGCATATTAAACGCGACGGAAAACTCCTCTCAATCCAGAATTTCCCGATGGGCAGTTTTGAGGTGGATACCCGTGCTCTGCCGTGGGGCGACTATGCCGTTGATGTTGAGATCATCGTTGACGGCAAACGGGTTTCCACCACCAGGCAGCAGCTCAAGAAACATTTTCTACGTCGCGGGATCGGCACACCTAAACTCCTGTGGCAAACCTGGGGCGGGCTGCTCAAGCGTGAAGGCTGGCAGGACAGCAGCAGCAAAACCGACGACAAGACATGGATAGCCGGTGCTTCCGCCTCATCGCAATTGTCGCTGTGGCAGGTTATTGACTGGACGTTCAGCGCCTGGGGGTTTGCAAACGTCGGCGTAGCGGAAAGCACCCTTACGATGCCGCTGTATGAAAACGCCAGCATTACCATGCAAACGCTGAGCGCAACTGACCGCTCAACGCGCGCCATGCTTAGCGGTAATGTGTCCATTAACAGCCAGTTCAGCGTCTGGGCCAGCCATGAAAAAAGCACGCAGGGCAAATCGTTATCATTTGATGCCAGTAATGAGTTCGCCGTAGGCGGCACGCTGAATCTGCGCAGGCTGCTGCCGAAAGCAGGCGTTGTTAACGTCAGTTATCACCGCGACCGAAAGCATAACAATGCCTGGCATAATCTGGACTATAGCCAGTCTCTTTTCTCAGGCCGGTATGGCAACCTTTCAATGCGTATGGGAATGCAACGCTATCGTTACCAAAACAGTGACAGTAGCGGGAAATACCTTGCCTTTGATTTCTCAATGCCGCTCGGTAAAGCCCTTGGCGTGGGCATGTCGCATCAAAACGGCTATACAACGGCCAATGTCAGCGCCAGCCAGACGCATAAAGAAGGCATTATTAACGCAACGGGTGTCAATATTGCCAGAGCGATCGGCGGTGATACCGGCCTCGATAAAACGCTGAGCGGCAGCGCCTATGCCAACTTTCAGGCGAAACAGGCCAGCGGCTCGCTGAACGTGAATAGTTCGGCGCGAGGTTATGTTAATACTAACCTTGTGGCCCACGGCGAAACGGCGTTCAGCGGCAAAAATTTTGCCATGAGCGGCGCCAACAGCGGGAGCGGTTCCGGCGTTATTGTCGAAACAGCTCTAACGGACGGTTCATTAACCGCACGCGTCAACGGACAACGTTTCAAAATCGACGGCGTTAATAATTACATTCCGCTGTCGCCCTATCAGCATTATCAGGTTGAGTTGATGAACGATCGCAACTCAATGGCAAGTTATGACATCCTGAAGGGTCGCCAGCAGAGTTTTACGCTCTATCCCGGCAACGTAGTGGTGATGACCCCAGAGGTTAAACAGCGCGTGACGGTATTCGGTCGGCTGCGTTCGGCACAGGGGCAGTTGCTTGCCAACACGTCTGTCCATAATCACATCGGCAAAACCGTCACCGATGAACAGGGCGAGTTCAGTATTGATGTGGACAAACTTCACCCGTCAATTTTTATTTCAGATGCTTCAGAACGGCTTTGCGAATCGACATTAGATTTATCAGGCGCACAGGGCGTTAAGTGGATTGGGGAAATTATTTGTGAAAATAAGGCAAGCTAATATTAGACGGTTGGGTTTGATCGTTTTCACCCTGTTGCTGTCATTGTGCAGGGTATCGCCCGTATGGTCATTGACACCGGTTATTACCGCAGCCACCCATTCAAATTCATTTTTATTTGTCGAAAATAACCTCGACGACGACTACTTCATTACACCGATGAAAAGCCTTGACCCTCGCATGACCGGCTCAAGCAGTTGGACAATGTCGAAATGGCAGAGTGGTTCAATTGTTAACAAACAGCGGAGCCTTGGCTACATCAACAGCTATACGCACTACACGATCCCCAACAACCGAAACGTTGATATCTGGTTCGAGCAACCACCGGTCAACCGCGCCATTACCGGGCTGCGCTGCCTGATCGATTATGCAGGATGTCCGCCTGACAGCGGCGTAATTCCTGCGGCGTTGGTCGATAATGACGGTTTTTACAAAGCCAGAACCCCTTCCAGCGGTACGCGGTGGAATCACGGATTGATAAGCATGGCTTTTTATCAATTCCTGCGTGTTTTGCCCACCGGGGACACGTTCGAAATGATTATTAACAACTGCTGGACGGAAGAGGATTACGACGTTCATAACGGCGGCAGATGCAAAGACGCCACGCGGGGCTCCTGGTATCAGCAAAAGGTACAACACACGAAAAGCGCGCACCTGATTCTTAAGCCGACCAATTCGCTTTCAGAAGTGTTTATCGACTCTGAGGGTAACCCGACTATCGGCGAGGGCGGCGTGGAGTGTTTTAAGTACCGACAGTCGGGCGGCACGGCCTCAACGCGCGACGGCGTGGTATGCAAAATGCTGGATCTGTCCCTCACGATGGCAAACGGCAGCAGCAGCAGTTCCATTGCGTTTAGCCTCTCCGCAGAAGGATTAAGTTTCACCCCCAATAACGCTGCACTGCGACTGAGCTTCGACGGCAACAACTGGACGAACCTCAAAGCCGATTTCAGCTTTTCGAAGCTGGCGTCATCAGGCAGTAACGCGCTGTATATTTTCTTCTCAAACGCCTTTTTTAAAGAGCTGGCCGCAAGTGGTCTGAACTATATGGACAGCAGCCAGTTTCTTAAAATAAATATCACTAACAGCCTGACGCCTGAATCGGGTTTTTATGAGTTTCGACCATCGAATAAGATCCTTATTAAACCGAGAAACTTTGGCATCAGCATTATTTCCGATGCGTTCGCCATCTCTCCTCATAAAGATGGCCGCGTGGAATCAGGTGAGCCGCCGCTTGAGTTTGGCTACATCCTCACCACTAGCGGCAGAACGGAGGCGGACAAGGTTTCCGTGCAGGTCACCGGGCCTACCGGACGGGTTCTCAACAGCGATTACTGCCTGTTCAGCGCCAGGGACAATACCTTCCGCGTACCTTTCCCCGGCTTCCTGATCTTTACCCGTTCCGACGGTGCCGTTGAACGGCTGGCGCACAACTGCACCGAAAAATGGTTCGATATTACTCATGCGCTGTGGTCGCAAACCCCCTGGGATGACGCCAGCGGCGACACGGGTGTGATGAATAAAACCAGGCTGAAGCTGCAATTTCCAATGGATAATAGCGTTTCACAACGCACTACAGAGCTCGAATTTTGGGAAGGGATTGTTTCTGCATCGGGAGAAATTCGCGTTTCAGCCACCTGGCGGAATATAGAATGATGAGAAGGCTCAGCGCGACACTGCTGTTTCTCTGGCTCCCGGCGGAGGCCATCGCGATTGATATCGGCACGCTGACTTTTTCCATGCCGCCTGAAAAAAAATTCATCAGCAAACAGGTACATAATAATAATCACGCCTCGCGCGTTTATGCCATTTCCGTTACCGGCATTGACAGGCCGGGTAATAATGAAGTTAAAGTCCGGCCTGTCGATGGCGAGATAATGTATACGCCGCGCCGGCTGACGCTGGAAGCGGGACGAAGTGATAACGTGAGGTTTATTTACTCCGGCCCGCAGGATGATAAAGAGCGCTACTATCGCGTGACTTTCCGCGAAATACCGCTCGGCGTACTGATGACTGAACAGGTTACCCGTGGCGCAACGCTGGAACCGGTGGTGGCGCTGGAAGCGATTCTGGTTGTTCGCCCGCGCCAGATGCGCCTTAACTGGACCTACTCCGTTAGCGAAGGAACGTTGCTCAACAGCGGCAATACCTGGTTCAGGCTGATGGTGAAAAATGGCTGTAGCGGCAGCGATCAACTCGCTAAAAGCGTCTACCTGCGTCCGGGAGAAACTTTTCGCTCACCGTTGCTCAAGGGTAATAATAAAAAATTTATCGTCACTGAATCGCGCTTTATTCCGCTTGGCGCCGCCTGTTTTGATCAGGCGGCTCGCTGATTAATGCTGAACCGCTAAACGCGCTTCTGGCTGGCTGGTCACCACGCAGTTGCGACCGGCATTTTTGGCCTGATAAAGGGCATCATCAGCCAGTTTAAAGGCGCGCTCCAGAGGCATCTCATCCGCTGACCAGAACGCCACGCCAATTGAAATGGAAATATGCCCAATGGTTTCGAGCGTTAACTGCGCTATGTTTTCCCGCACGCGCTCGGCGATGTCCACCGCTTTGGTGCGATCGGCGCCGGGTAAAATGATTAAAAACTCTTCGCCGCCGTTGCGGCATACAACGTCAGTCTGACGCGAACTTTTTGCAAGCTGCTGCGCCACGCTTTTGATCACGCTGTCGCCAATATCATGGCCCCAGGTGTCGTTGACCCGTTTGAAATGGTCGATATCCAGCGCCAGCACTGCAAAAGGCTGTCGCGTGGCGTTAAAGTACTCCAGCACCGTGTTCAGCCCGCGCCGGTTCAGCAGCGAGGTCATCGGGTCGGTTTGTACTTCAAATTTCAGGCGGCCAATTTTGTCCTGAAGCATGCCGATGCCGGTTAGCATCGTGCGCTTAATTTGTGACGCCTCATAGTACCAGGCGCGAATGCCGTTAATCTCTTTCGAGACGCCAGGCGCATCCATATTGCTGGCTTTGCGTGCCAGCTGCCACAGCGGCAGCGCAATCAGGCGCGCCAGAATCCATGCGCTCAGCAGCGTCAGCAGCGCAAAGGGAATCGAATGTTGGAGCACCTTCAACAGCAGGCTGCTGAGCGGTGCCAGCGTGGTCTGCGTCGGCTTGATCGCAACGATAGTCCAACCCGGCGTCGGCACCGTGGCATAACCGACCAGCGTCGATTCGCCGTCTGCCTGATCAATCTCACGTGAACCGTTGAGATCGCCAGGGCCAATACGATCGCCAATTATCGACGGAAGCTTTTCGCCGATCAGCTTGCCGTTCTGATGGTAGAGGACGCGATCGTTATCATCGACCACATAAAGCGAGGAACCATCGCGATAGAACTGCTCGCCGAGCATTTCATTGACGATACTTTTTTTCTTTAAATAGATCGTGCCGCCAACGAACCCCAGATAGCTGCCGGTTTTTGACCAGACGGGCGTAGAAACGAGCACCACCAGATTTTTTGCCGCTGAGATATTGGGACGGCTGATAAGCGGTTTACGCTGTGACAATGCCTGTTCGGACATGGGCGTACTTAACTGGATACCTTTCAGCCTCAGCGATTCAGGAGAGATTGCCCTGACCCAGCCGCTCGCATCGGCCACCACCACTGAATTGAAGCTGTTGGTTTGCAGACGCAGACGATCCACCTCTGCCTGAAGCGCCTGTTCATTATCCATTTCGCCGCTCAGCATTTTTGCGCTATAGCCCAACTGAGACTGGGCGAGCTGAAAAAACATTTCGGTGGTGGAGGCCAGCTTGGTGGCATAGACGCGATTGGACTCAAGCGTATTGGCAATCAGCACGTCGCGCTGTACCCGCCAGCTTGCATACAGCGAATTGGCCAGCGTAATTACAATGCTGGCAATGGCTAACAGCGTTATAAGCGCGCGCAAGTCCATTTTCAGGCGTTTATGCCTTAACATAGACTTACCTTATTTTGAAATATCATCATTCAGCGCCTTGCTATTGTTTGTGCGCGTTTACTTTAAACTGTCATGCCCTGGTAAAACACTTCCCGATTGTACACGTCTCGATAATTTTGGGAATATTCGGTCCGGTTTTGATCGCTAATAATTCGGCCCGCAGAGGCGGGCCGAAGAATTTATTGCCAGAAGCAGAAAAGCGTTACATCGCGAGGAAGGCGTAACCTTTATTTTCAAGCGTTGCAACAGTCGTCGGGCTGGAGAGTGCATGCGTGACGGATGTATCAATCCAGTCATGCTGAAAATGGTGAAAAGCAACGGACTGGTCGCAGACCGATACGTCCACGCCTTTCTCACGCAGTTCGCCAATCAGCTTAAGATTGGGGTTATCAATACCGTAAATGCGTTTGTACTGCACGTTATTGAGCATGGCAGGCGTGCCGTCTGCGGTCACTGAAACCACGAACTTGAGCTGGTCCACCGGCACGCCGGATGCCACATAGAGGTTAACCACGCGCGCAACACGCTCCAGACCCAGGTTGGGATCTTTCGGACTGTTTTCTGCGCGGGTCACCTGAAAAACAATCTTGTTGCTGTCGCCCACCGCCGGTTTATAAGCGGCATCCGCTTCGTAATGCGCTTTACCATAGCCTTCGATCGCTGGCGTGATCCAGAATTCCTTAGGTTCTTCTTCAGGCTGGCTGCCTAAATGGTTGCTGATTTTTGCGACGACTTCTGGTGCCTGAGTAAAGCTTGCGCCGATAAAACCGGCTACGACTGCGATAAGAACATAGGTGACAACGGGACGCATATAACACTCTCCAAACGGTAAGCTGATAAAGGATTGGCCACACGAAGCGGCGAGGAGAGGATCTATATCACAGCAACGCGCGGTTGTTTCGCCTCTATTTTGCGTCAGTCGCTTCGTTAATTTCATAACGAAATTATTGATCACAATTAATATGTAGCTGCCCTGAATGCTGATTCAAAAGATATTTTTTGGTCAGTGCCATTTAAAAAAAATCTGAAGGGGTCAGAAGAGAAATTTGCGTTAAGAAATAATGGGTAAACGGCCTGAACAGCAGAAATTATTTTATTCACACCCGGCCCTGTAACATTGGCAAAAATGATAAACCTGCCTGATGTAATTTACCCTTCGCAGCAGTACTTCATCCGGGGTCAATACGGCTTTTCAGACAATGCTTAATCAAAAAACATGCCAGAATCAATTTAATTGAATAAATTTACTAAACTTTAAAAAAATCTGTCGCTTATCCGGTTTTTATTTTTTCCAGAATGCCCGTCAACCGGTGCTTTACCCCACGTATATGCTAACGGGCGCCCTTTTTGTGGCCCCGTAAAACGTTCAGTTTTTTTAGCGTAAATCGCGTCGGCACGGCAATATCGCTCTTCACCCTCTTTCCCCTGGTGATTGCCCGCGGTTAAGATAAGGCGCGTCAACCGATCGACGCGGTTAAAACGCAGAACGTTATGGCCGGTTCCGGGTCAAAAGAGGAGTTGCTCACCGTGGGATCCCCGATGCTTAATCCATTAAAAAAAGGCGCCATCGCCTCACTGATCCTTTCTCTGCTGACCGCCTCGCTGCCGGTTTCTGCCGACCTGAGCGATAATCTGCCGGATATCGGCACGACGGCAGGCAATACGTTATCGGTTAATCAGGAACTGGCGATGGGCGATTTTTACGTTCGCCAACTACGCGGCAGCGCGCCGCTCATCAACGATCCTTTGCTGAATGATTACGTTAACCAGCTCGGCCAGCGCCTTGTCGCCCATGCCTGGTCGGTGAAGACGCCGTTTCACTTTTTCCTCATCAGTAATGATGAAATCAACGCCTTCGCCTTTTTCGGCGGCAACGTGGTGCTGCACTCCGCCCTGTTCCGCTATACCGAAAACGAAAGCCAGCTGGCATCGGTAATGGCGCATGAAATCTCTCACGTCACCCAACGCCATCTGGCGCGCGCAATGGAGGCTCAACAGCGTAATGCGCCGCTGACCTGGGTTGGCGCGCTGGGTTCAATCCTGCTGGCAATGGCCAGCCCGCAGGCCGGCATGGCCGCGCTGAGCGGCACGATAGCCGGTACACAGCAGGGGATCATCAGCTTTACGCAACAGAATGAGCAGGAGGCGGACCGCATCGGCATTCAGGTACTGCAACGCGCTGGTTTCGACCCGGAAGCGATGCCGAATTTCCTTCAGAAGCTGGCGGATCAGTCGCGCTTCTCCTCGAAGCCACCTGAAATGCTGCTTACCCACCCGCTGCCGGACAGTCGGCTTTCCGATGCGCGCAACCGCGCCAATCAGATGCCGCCCATCGTCGTGCAGTCCTCTCAGGATTTTTACATGGCGAAGGTGCGCATTCTCGGCATGTACGCCTCCGGCAGAAATCAACTTAGCGACGATCTGCTAGATACGCTGAGTAAAGGCAACAGCCGCGAGCAGACGGCGGCGCGCTACGGCAAGGCCGTGCAGTTTTTACAGGCCAAACGCTTTGACGAAGCAAAAAGAATTATCGCCCCGCTGCTGGCAAAACAGCCTGGCAACGTCTGGTATCTGGATCTGATGACCGATATCTGCATCGGCCTGAAGCAGCCGCGTGAAGCCATTACGCTATTGCAGGCGGCGGGCGGTTCAAATCCGGTGGTACAGCTAAACCTGGCTAACGCCATGGTGGAAGCAAAACAGCCTGCCAGCGCCAGCAAGATACTTTATCGCTACACCTGGGCGCACAAGGACGATCCTAACGGCTGGGATCTGCTGGCGCAGGCGTCGCACGATCAGGGTCTTGGCGACGAAGAGCAGGCGGCCAGAGCGGAAAGCCTGGCGCTGAGCGGGAAGTTGGATCAGGCGATCCGTAGCCTCAGCGAGGCGAG
The DNA here is from genome assembly GCF_000770305.1 of Erwinia oleae. Taxonomy (GTDB): domain Bacteria; phylum Pseudomonadota; class Gammaproteobacteria; order Enterobacterales; family Enterobacteriaceae; genus Erwinia; species Erwinia oleae. Next base: position 30,746 of record NZ_JNVB01000006.1, on the reverse strand, counting down.
CGCCGCCGTGCCGTTGGGCAGCCTGAAACAGGCGCGCTACGATGCGCGTATCGATCAGCTACGGGATCTGCAAAAACGCTTCCGCCCGTATCAGCGCTCATAAACGTCAGTAGAAGGCGTGATTTACTGCCCGCCACGTTGCTTAAGCGCCACCAAACGCTAGAGCGCCAGCGCCTCTTTGACGAAGGGAATAGTCAGCTTGCGCTGTGCGCTAATCGAGGCGCGATCCAACTGATCGAGCGTAGCGAAAAGCTGACGCATCTCGCGATCCACTCTTTTCAGCAGAAAGCGGCCCACGTCTTCCGGCAACTCAAAACCGCGCAGCTTCGCACGTAGCTGAAGCGCCTGCACTTTGTCGTCGTCAGAGAGCGGATGAAGACGATAAATCTGTCCCCAGTCGAGCCGCGAGGCGAGATCCGCTAATGTAAGATTCAGCTGGCGCGGCGGACGATCGCCGGTGATCAGCAACCGCGTACGTCCACTTTCAAGAATGCGATTGTAGAGGTCGAAAATCGCCATTTCCCAGGGATCGTCACCGGCAATGCATTCAATATTATCAATGCAGACCAGCGCCAGCTGCTCCATACCGTCGAGCACTTCCGGCACAAACCAGGTGCGCTTATCCAGCGGCACATAGCCCACCGCTTCACCCCGCGCCGACAGCTCGGCGCAGGCAGCATGAAGCAGATGGCTACGCCCTCCGCCCTCTCGCGACCAGAAGTAAAGATAGCTGCCGTGCTGCTGGTGAAGCGCGCCCTGAAGCGCGGCAAGCAGGGATGGGTTTTCTCCCGGCCAGAAACTGGCGAAGGTTTCGTCATCGGGTAAGTAGAGTGGCAGCGATAGCTGAGCCGGCGTGTTCAGAAGCACCTCGGTGTCGATCGGGCAAAATCCGACAAAAGTTTACCACACCTTTGCCGGGAGATTAAACGACGTGTATTCAGCCGCGATCGTCAGGATCGAGCACGGTTTCTTCCGGCCTGAGCAGGCTGATAACCTTGAAAATCAGGCTCAGTGAAATACCGACAACGGTTGCCAGCGCCATGCCCTTCAGCTCGGCCGCACCAATATGTATGGTGGCACCACTGACGCCAATAATCAGGATCACCGAGGTCAGGATCAGGTTTTGCGCCTTGTTATAATCAACTTTGGATTCAATCAGGACGCGAATACCCGAGGCGGCAATGACGCCATACAACAGCAGTGAAACCCCGCCCATTACCGGCACCGGCACCGCCTGGATCGCCGCCGCCAGCTTGCCCACGCAGGAGAGCAGAATAGCCAGCACCGCCGCGCCGCCAATCACCCAGGTGCTGTAAACGCGGGTAATGGCCATCACGCCGATATTCTCTCCGTAGGTTGTGTTAGGCGTTGAGCCAAATAAACCGGAAAAAACCGTTGAAATGCCGTTGGCAAACATGGAGCGATGCAGGCCCGGATCTTTCAGCAGATCTTTTTTGACGATATTCGCGGTAACCACCAGATGCCCGATGTGTTCCGCAATTACCACCAGCGCGGCGGGCAGCACGGTAAGCATGGCGAACCACTCAAAGCGCGGCGTGTAGAAGGTGGGCAGCGCGAACCAGTGCGCGGCGGTAACCGGCGCCCAGTTCACCATGCCCATGAACCACGAAAGCGCATAGCCCGCCAGCACGCCGATCAGGATTGGGATGATAGCCAGAAAACCGCGAAACAGCACCGAGCCGAAAACCGTGACCGCCAGCGTTATCATTGAGATCAAAATGGTTTTGCCATCCGCTGGCGCGCCGTTAGCAGGCAGCAGCCCTGCCATATTGGCCGCCACGCCCGCCAGTTCAAGACCGATGACGGCAACGATGGCGCCCATCGCCGCCGGGGGAAACATCACGTCCAGCCAGCCCGTACCGGCCTTTTTCACAATCAGCGCCACCACGCAAAACAGCACGCCGCAAAGAATAAAGCCGCCCAGCGCCAGTTCATAGCCTAACGGCAGCAGCAGCAAAACCGGCGAAATAAAAGCGAAGCTCGAACCCAGATAGGCCGGGATTTTTCCCTTACAGATGAAGAGGTAGAGCAGTGTGCCAATGCCGTTAAACAGCAGCACCGTGGCCGGGTTGATATGAAATAAAATCGGCACCAGCACCGTTGCGCCAAACATCGCAAAAAGATGTTGAAAGCTGAGCGGAATCGTTTGCAGCAGCGGTGGTCTTTCGCTTACGCCAATTGCGCGACGCGTCATCGTATTCCCCTTATTGATTTACCCTGAACATTAAAAAGCCGACTCTTCGGTCGGCTTCCTTTTATTTTATTTCGTCCCGAAAATCTTATCGCCCGCGTCGCCCAGGCCGGGAATGATATAGCCTTTCTCGTTGAGGCCTTTATCGACCGAAGCGGTATACAGCTCCACGTCCGGGTGCGCTTTCTCCAGCGCGGCGATGCCCTCCGGCGCCGCAACCAGCACCAGCACTTTAATGCTGACGCAACCGGCTTTTTTCAGCAGGTCGATGGTGGCGATCATTGAGCCGCCGGTTGCCAGCATCGGGTCAACCACCAGCGCCATGCGTTCTTCAATATTGGATACCAGCTTCTGAAAATAGGGCACCGGCTCCAGCGTTTCTTCATCGCGATAAACGCCCACGACGCTGATACGTGCGCTGGGTACGTGTTCCAGAACGCCCTCCATCATGCCGAGACCGGCGCGCAGAATCGGCACCACGGTAATTTTTTTACCTTTGATCTGCTCAATCTCCACCGGGCCATTCCAGCCTTCGATGGTGACTTTTTCAGTGGCTAAATCAGAAGTGGCTTCATAGGTCAGCAGGCTTCCCACTTCGGAGGCAAGTTCACGGAAACGCTTGGTGCTGACGTCATGTTCACGCATCAGGCCCAGTTTATGTTTGACCAGCGGGTGTTTGACTTCCACGATCTTCATTTTTTGTACTCCCCCGAGTAATAGGCTGCCAAAAAAAATCGCGAGATTATAGCGCCATTTTTCCGCTGCGCCCTATGACTTAATGTAAGTTATACGCGATCTTTTCCAAACTTCGCACGGTGATGGGGAAATTTTCATCGCCCAACGCAGGGGGACAGATGGCACTCGCAAACGTTTGCCTGCGCTGGTAGAATTGCCGCGCCTTATTTCTTTACCACCATCGCGGGGATTTCGCAGTGACCGACAACACCTCTCTCAGCTATAAAGACGCCGGCGTAGATATCGATGCGGGCAATGCGTTAGTCGATCGTATTAAAGGCGTGGTGAAAAAAACGCGCCGTCCGGAAGTGATGGGAGGGTTAGGCGGTTTTGGCGCACTTTGCGCGCTGCCGCAAAAATATCGCGAACCGATCCTGGTCTCCGGCACCGACGGCGTTGGCACCAAACTGCGCCTGGCGATGGATCTCAAACGTCACGACGCCATCGGGATCGATCTGGTCGCCATGTGCGTCAACGACCTGGTGGTACAGGGCGCCGAGCCGCTGTTTTTCCTGGATTACTACGCCACGGGCAAACTGGATGTTGATACCGCTGCCAGCGTGATTACCGGTATCGCCGAAGGCTGTTCGCAGTCCGGCTGTGCGCTGGTCGGCGGCGAAACGGCGGAAATGCCCGGCATGTATCACGGCGAAGACTACGACGTGGCGGGTTTTTGCGTCGGCGTGGTGGAAAAATCAGAAATTATCGACGGCAGCAAAGTGCAGGACGGCGATGTACTGATCGCGCTGGGCTCCAGCGGCCCGCACTCTAATGGCTATTCGCTGGTGCGTAAAATTCTTGAAGTCAGCAACACCGATCCTGAAACCACGCAGCTCGACGGTAAATCTCTGGCCGATCACCTGCTGGAGCCTACCCGTATTTATGTAAAAAACATCCTCAGCCTGATCGAGCAGGTGGACGTGCACGCCATTGCTCACCTGACCGGCGGCGGCTTCTGGGAGAATATTCCACGCGTGCTGCCGGACAACACCCAGGCAGTGCTGGAAGAGTCGAGCTGGCAGTGGCCGGCAGTGTTTAGCTGGATGCAGCAGGCGGGCAACGTCAGCCGCCATGAGATGTATCGCACCTTTAACTGCGGCGTCGGCATGCTGATCGCCCTCAGCCCTGACGAGGCGGATAACGCGGTCGCACTGATGACGCAGGCGGGTGAAAAGGCCTGGAAAATCGGCGTGATCAAGGCCTCTGATGCCGATGAGCGCGTGGTTATTAACGCATGATGCGGCTGGTCGTGCTGATTTCGGGCCAGGGCAGTAATCTTCAGGCTATTCTTGATGCGTGTCAGCAGGGTCGGGTGGCTGGCCGCGTGGCCGCCGTGTTCAGCAACAAAGCCGACGCCTTCGGTCTTGAGCGCGCGCGCGCGGCGGGCGTTGCGGCGCACGCGCTGTCCGCTGCGGAGTTCGCCGATCGCGAAGCCTTTGACCGGCAGCTGATGCAGGAGATCGACGCTTACGCGCCCGATTTGGTGGTACTGGCGGGCTACATGCGTATCCTCAGCCCGGCATTTGTTCAGCGCTATGCCGGGCGCATGCTCAACATCCACCCTTCCCTGCTGCCGAAATATCCGGGTCTGCACACTCACCGCCAGGCCATCGCCAACGGCGATGATGAGCACGGCACCTCGGTACATTTTGTCACCGACCAGCTTGATGGCGGCCCGGTGATCCTTCAGGCGAAGGTGCCGGTCTACCCGGATGATACGGAAGACGAAGTGAACGCACGCGTTCAGCATCAGGAGCACGCCATCTATCCGCTGGTGGTGGGCTGGTTTACGGAAGGACGCCTGGCGATGCGGAACGACGCCGCCTGGCTTGATGATAAGCGCCTGCCGCCGGAAGGCTACGCGTGGGAGTGAACGCACTGAAAGCGAATCGTTGATTCGCTTTTTTTTCAGCCGTAGCGCCCGGAAATATAGTCTTCCGTCCGACGCTGCCGGGGTGCGGTGAACAGCACGTCGGTTTCGCCCGCTTCCACCACGCTTCCCTGATGCATAAAGACGGTATAATCCGAGACGCGCGCGGCCTGCTGCATATTGTGGGTGACCAGGATCAGCGTGAACTGCTCTTTCAGCGTCTGCATCAGTTCCTCAATCACCAGCGTGGTGATGGGATCAAGCGCCGAGGTGGGTTCGTCAAGCAGCAGCACCGCAGGCGCAATGGCAATAGCCCGCGCAATCACCAGCCGCTGCTGTTGCCCTGCCGACAGCGTCATCGCGTTTTGCCACAGCTTATCTTTTACCTCCGGCCACAGGGCGGCAGCGCGCAGCGCCCGCTCCACCGTCTCGTCGAGCACGCGGCGATCGCGCACGCCCTGAAGGCGCAACCCGTAGACCACGTTCTCATAAATTGTCTTCGGGAACGGATTCGGCCGCTGAAACACCATGCCAATCCGGCGGCGCAGGGCCGGAAGATCGAGGTTGTTTGCCATAATTGACTGCTGTTCGAGAAGGATATCCCCCTCAACGCGGCAGTCGACAATAGCGTCGTTCATACGGTTAAAACAGCGCAGCAGCGTGGATTTCCCGCAGCCGGAGGGGCCGATCAGTGCGGTAATGCGGTTCTTCGGTATCTGCAAGCTGATGGCGCTCAGCGCCTGCTTATCGCCATACCACAGCGACAGATTATCCAGCGTCAGGGCAATGTCCGGTTCGTTCAATCAGGCGCTCCTTCAGTTCATCAGCGTGCGGTAACGTTCGCGCAGACGGTGGCGCAGCACCATCGCCAGCAGATTCAGCGCAAGAATAATCACCACCAGCAACAGCGCGGTGGCGAAGACCAGCGGGCGATCTGCCTGCGCGTTGGGGCTTTGAAAAGCCAGATCGTAGATCTGAAAACCCAGATGCATAAACTTACGGTCCAGATGCAGCCACGGGAACACGGCGTCCACCGGCAGCTCCGGCACCATTTTCACCACGCCCACCAGCATCAGCGGTGCCGTTTCACCCGCCGCGCGCGCCACGGCGAGGATCAGGCCGGTCAGCATAGCCGGCACCGCCAGCGGCAGCGTCACTTTCCATAACGTCTCCGCCTGCGTCGCGCCCAGTGCCAGCGAGCCCTGCCGCAGGGAAACAGGAATACGCGACAATCCCTCTTCGGTGGCGACGATCACCACCGGCAATGTCAACAGCGCCAGCGTCAACGATGCCCAGAGCAGCCCCGGCGTGCCGAAGGTTGGCGCGGGCAACGTAGCGGAGAAGAACAACCGATCCAGACTCCCGCCCACCAGCCAGACAAAAAAGCCGAGGCCAAACACGCCGTAGACAATCGAGGGCACGCCGGCCAGATTGACGACGGCAATACGCACCAGCCGCGTCATCAGGCCGTTCCCGGCGTATTCATGCAGCCAGATGGCGGCCACCACGCCAAGCGGCATTACCATTACCGACATCAGCAGCACCATCAGTATGGTGCCGAAAATCGTCGGAAACACGCCGCCGTCGCCGAGACTGTCGCCGGGCGAGTCGCTGACGAAGTGCCAAATCTGCTGCCCGAAGTGCTGCCACTTTTCGCCATAGCTCATCGCGTTGGGATGCCAGGCCGCAAGAATTTGACTCAGCGGAATACGATGCTGTTGACCGTCGGCATCGCGCAGGATCAGCACGGTACTGTCGCTTTCGCGCTTGAGTTCCGCCAGCCGTTCGGCGCTGCGGGAAAACTGGCGCTTCAGCTCCGCGCTGTCGGCCTGATGAATCGACTCGTCCTGAGCCGTATACTGATTCGCTTTTTCCAGCCGCGCACGCGCCTCGGCAAGCTGTTCAAGCTGGTTATTCACCTGCGCCATGCCAACGCGCCGGATCGCCTCCGCGCGCGATTGCCGCTCACGCGTTTCTCTGATGCGCTGCTGAAGCTCTGCCATCATGTCGGTCGCCACCAGCGGCTGACCATTTTCCAACAGCGCATCCAGCCAGCCGTAAGCCATCCCGCCCGTCCGACGCTGCAATACGATGGCGCCGGCAGGCTGCGTCTGCCGCAGGATTTGGCTGCTGGTCACGTTATGAAAGTCGACGCCGTCGATATCGCGGTTGCCGGTTTTGAGCAGATAGCGGATTTCCTGATGATCGTTTTGCTCCTGCTGCGCAATCTCGCCAAGCATCTGTACAATCCCGGCGGGTTGCTGCACGGTAAAAAGCGTGACGGGATGCGGCCAGAAGTAGCGCAGCCCCTGCCAGCCAAGCAGAAAAACCAGCAGCATAAAGGCCAGCAGGCAGACGGCCACCGCGCCGCCGGTCAGCCAGCGCCAGCGATGGTTATTCGTCATCGCGCTCATCCCTGCACCTCATAGCGCTTTCGCAACCGCTGACGGACAAGCTCCGCCAGCGTGTTCACAATCAGCGTAAACACCAGCAGCACCAGCGCGCTTAAAAACAGTACCCGGTAGTGGGCGCCGCCCGCCGCCGCCTCCGGCATCTCTATCGCCACGTTCGCCGCGAGGCTGCGCACGCCTTCGAGAATGCCGCCGTCGGTCACCGGCGTATTACCGGTTGCCATCAGCACGATCATCGTTTCGCCCATCGCGCGGCCAAAGCCAATCATCAGCGCGGCGAAGATCCCTGCCGCCGCGCCCGGCAGCACCACGCGCGTCAGCGTCTGCCACTGCGTCGCGCCAAGCGCCAGCGAACCCTGCCCCAGCGAGGCCGGCACGCTGAAAATGGCATCTTCCGCCAGGGTGAACACGATCGGCACCAGCGCAAATCCCATCGCCACGCCAGCCACCAGGACGTTGCGCTGCGGATAGTCGCCGCCGATGACGCTCGCGCCAAACAGCTGCTGCTCCAGCCACGGCACGGCAATCAGACAAAACAGCGCGGTAACCAACAGCACCGGCAGCAATATCCACACTTCACGGCCTTCCGCGCAAAACCGCGCTCGCCAGCGCGGCGGCAGGCGTACCGAAAGCCAACTGCACGCCAACAGTACGCCCGCCAGCAGCAGCGGCAGCAGCAAAACGCCGGAGAGCCTGTTCGCCAACTGCGGCGCCAGCCAGATGCCGGCCACCAGGCCAATCACCACGCCCGGCAGCGCGCCCATCATCTCAATGGCGGGTTTGACCCAGCGACGCAGCCCCGGCGCCATAAACCAGGCGGTGTACATGGCCGCCGCCAGCGCCAGCGGCGTGGCAAACAGCATCGCCAGCCCCGCCGCCTTCAGCGTGCCGGTGACCAGCGGCACCAGACTGTATTTACCCTGATAGTTATCATCAGCGGATGTGGACTGCCAGACGTAATCCGGCGAGGGATAGTGTTCGTACCATACTTTCTGCCACAGGCTGCGCAGGCTGATATCCGGCCAGGGATTTGACAGGCTCAGATGCTGCCAGCGGCCCTGACGCTCAATAAGCATGCCGTCGCCGCGCGGGGCAAAAACCGCGCTCAGAATACCGGGCGTCAGCTGACGGGAGAAAATCACGCCAGCCTGTTTGCTGGCGAACAGGGAAAGCTCGCCATTCTGACCGAGCGTGGCGAAAACGCGCCGTTGTGATTCGCTGAACAGCAACGGCTGCGCTTTGCTACCGTCAAAATAGCGAATTTTGTGCAGGCGCGGCCCGTTTTCGCCCGCGATATCAAACCACTGCGCCACGCCCTTATCGTCCGTCACCAGCAGGGAGCTGCCGCCGCTCAGCAGGCTGATGCGCTGCGGCGCGGGCGACAGCGTATGCGCCTCGCGCAGCAGGATAGCCGACGTACCGATCTGCCAGACGCGCAGTATGTTGCCGGAGAGCGTAAACAGCTGTCGTCCGTCCGGCGTCAGTAAAAGCTGGCGGGTGTCGGCGCTGTCCACGCGCCAGACGGTTGCGGGACGGTTGGGTTGAAACTGCTGAATAACCATGCGCTTGCTGTCCGCCTGCGCCACCAGCCAGCGCGCGGGTTCTGGATGCGCCACGTCGGTCAGCGCATCCGACGCCAGCGCCAGCGTAAGCGGTGTGTCGCCCAGCGGAAATTTCCAGCCAGGCTGGCGATCGTGGAAATCAGGCTCCACCACCACCATGCCGCGGGCATTTTGCAGCAGCACGCTCTGGTTATCGGCGGTGGTGACCGCGTGTTGTGCGTCGGGCAGCAGCGTGATCGGCGGCGCGGGCGGCTGCGCATCCAGCGGGATAAAGCGCCCCTGCCCCTGATTATCAATGCGCCATCCCCATTTCTGCTGTGCATCCATGCCCAGCGCCACAACGGGCCGCGCCTGCCAGAGCGCGATTTCGCCGCGACTGTAAAGCGTCGTCGAGGAGAACAGCGGCACAACCACCCACACCAGCCAGACAAACAGCAGCAGCATCACCGCCAGTACCAGCAACCCGCAGGCCATCACGCAGCGGCGCGTCAGGCGGTCTGCCCATTGACGGCGGCGATCGTTAAACTGAGCGGGAATGGGGGTTGGGTTCATGCTTATTGTCGCTTTCCTGTGCGCTTTTAGGCGCTATGTTGCCCGTATGTGGTTAATAAGACAATCCATAATGTCCATTGGACATTGTTGCCATACTCTCGCCATAATTGAGCGAGACAATGGGCGGTCTTAAGCGCGTTGCATCTGCGAATGGAGTAAAAATGGGTCAGGAAAAGCTGTATATCGAAAAAGAGTTGAGCTGGTTATCCTTTAATGAACGCGTGTTGCAGGAAGCCGCTGATAAAACCAATCCGCTGATTGAACGCATGCGTTTTCTCGGCATTTATTCCAATAATCTGGAAGAGTTTTATAAGGTTCGCTTCGCCGATTTAAAACGCCGTATCCTGATTGGCGAAGAACAGGGTACGCCTAACCCACCGCGTCATTTGCTCAAAAAGATTCAGGCGCGGGTGCTGAAGGCCGACCAGGAGTTCGACGGGCTGTATAACGATCTGCTGCTGGAGATGGCGCGTAATCAGATCTTCCTGATCAACGAACGGCAGCTCTCGCCCAATCAGCAAAGCTGGCTGCGACACTATTTCAAACATCACCTGCGCCAGCATGTCACGCCCATTTTAGTGAATCACGACACGGACCTGATTGAATTCCTGAAGGATGACTACACCTATCTTGCCGTCGAAATTATCAGCGCTGATACCATTAGCTACGCGCTACTGGAAATTCCGTCCGATAAGGTGCCGCGCTTCGTCAATTTGCCGCCGGAAACGCCGCGCCGCCGCAAACCGATGATCCTGCTAGATAATATCCTTCGCTACTGCCTCGGCGACATTTTCCGCGGCTTCTTCGATTACGACGCGTTGAATGCCTATTCAATGAAGATGACCCGCGATGCAGAATACGATCTGGTGACCGAGATGGAATCCAGCCTGCTTGAGCTGATGTCGTCCAGCCTGAAACAGCGCCTGACCGCCGAGCCGGTGCGCTTTGTTTACCAGCGCGATATGCCGGATGCGATGGTGGAAATGTTGCGTAAAAAGCTGAACATTTCTAACTATGATTCCATTGTTTCAGGCGGCCGCTATCACAATTTCAAAGACTTCATCACCTTTCCGAACGTCGGCAAAGCTAACCTGGTAAATAAACCGCTGCCGCAGCTGCGCCACATCTGGTTTGACCGCTTCCGCAACGGCTTTGACGCCATTCGCAACCGCGACGTGCTGCTCTACTATCCTTATCACACCTTTGAACACGTGCTGGAACTGCTGCGTCAGGCGTCATTCGATCCCGCCGTACTGGCGATAAAAATCAATATCTACCGCGTGGCGAAAAACTCACGCATTATCGATGCGATGATCCACGCCGCCTATAATGGCAAAAAAGTGACGGTGGTGGTCGAGCTTCAGGCCCGGTTCGATGAAGAAGCAAATATTCACTGGGCCAAGCGGCTGACCGAAGCGGGCGTGCACGTCATTTTCTCTGCGCCGGGCCTGAAGATCCACGCCAAGCTGTTCTTAATTTCACGTCGTGAAAACGGTGAAATCAATCGCTATGCGCACATTGGCACCGGCAATTTCAATGAGAAAACCGCCCGCCTCTATACCGACTATTCACTGCTGACCGCCGACGCGCGCATCACCAACGAGGTGCGGCGCGTGTTTAACTTTATTGAAAACCCGTATCGCCCGGTTTCTTTTGAGCACCTGATGGTGTCGCCGCAAAACTCGCGGCAGATGCTTTATCAACTAATCGATAATGAGATCGCTAACGTGCAGCAGGGCATTCCGGCGGGCATTACGTTGAAGATCAATAACCTGGTGGATAAAGGCCTGGTGGATCGTCTTTATGCCGCGTCAAGCGTGGGCGTGAAGGTGAATTTGCTGGTGCGCGGAATGTGTTCGCTGATCCCCAATCTTGAAGGCATCAGCGACAACATTCGCGTGATCAGCATCGTGGATCGCTATCTCGAACACGACCGCGTTTACATTTTCGATAACGGCGGCGACAAAAAAGTCTTCCTCTCTTCCGCCGACTGGATGACCCGCAACATCGATTACCGCATTGAAGTGGCGGTGTCCATCCTCGACCCGATTCTGAAACAGCGGGGGCTGGATATCATTGCGATCCTGTTCAGTGATACGATCAAGTCGCGCTTTATTGATAAAGAGTTGAGCAATCGTTACGTTCCGCGCGGCAACCGCCGCAAGGTGCGCGCCCAAATGGCTATCTACGATTACGTTAAAACGCTGGAACAACCTGAATAATATTATGCCAATATCCCAAAAGAGTTCGCCGAAACCCCAGGAGTTTGCGGCCATTGATTTAGGCTCCAACAGCTTCCATATGGTGATTGCCCGCGTGGTGGACGGCGCCATGCAGGTGCTCGGCAGGTTGAAACAGCGCGTACATCTGGCCGACGGGCTGGATCACAATAATATCCTTAGCGAAGAGGCGATTCAGCGCGGGCTGAACTGTCTGGCGATGTTTGCCGAACGCCTTCAGGGCTTCAGTCCGGCCAACGTGACCATCGTCGGCACCCATACGCTGCGCCAGGCGATTAATGCTGAGGATTTTCTCCAGCGCGCCGCCGACGTCATCCCCTACCCGATTGAGGTGATCTCCGGTAACGAAGAGGCCCGCCTGATTTTTATGGGCGTTGAGCACACGCAGCCGGAGAAAGGCCGCAAGCTGGTAATTGATATCGGCGGCGGTTCAACGGAGCTGGTGATTGGCGAAGACTTTGAGCCAAAGCTGGTTGAAAGTCGGCGGATGGGTTGCGTCAGCTTTGCCAATCTCTACTTTCCCGGCGGCGTTATCAGCGCGGAAAATTTCCGCCGCGCGCGTCTGGCGGCGGTGCAAAAACTGGAAACGCTGGCATGGCAGTATCGGCTGGCGGGCTGGCAGTTCGCGCTGGGCGCGTCCGGTACGATTAAGGCCGCCTGCGAAGTGCTGCTGGCCATGGGCGAAAAAGAGAAGTTCATCAACCCGGAGCGCCTGGAGATGCTGTATCAGGAGGTGATTCGCTATAAATCCTTTGATGCGCTGACGCTGCCCGGCCTTTCTGATGAGCGAAAAGCCGTATTCGTGCCCGGCCTGGCCATTCTTTGCGGCGTGTTCGATGCGCTTGCGATTCGCGAACTCCGCCTGTCGGACGGGGCGCTGCGTGAAGGCGTGCTGTATGAAATGGAAGGACGCTTTCGCCATCAGGATATTCGCAGCCGTACCGCGCAAAGCCTGGCGAACCACTACGCTATCGACAGCGATCAGGCAAAGCGCGTGCTTGAGACCACCGAGCGGCTTTATGAGCAGTGGCGTGAACAAAACCAAAAACAGGCCAATCCGCAGCTCGCCGCGCTGCTGAAATGGGCGGCCATGCTGCATGAAGTGGGACTGAGCATTAATCACAGCGGGCTTCAGCGCCACTCCTCCTACATCCTGCAAAACACCAACCTGCCCGGTTTTAATCAGGATCAACAAACGCTGCTGGCCACGCTGGTACGCTTTCACCGTAAAGCGGTAAAGGTGGAAGAGATGCCGCGCCTGACGCTGTTCAAGAAAAAGCAGTTCCTGCCGCTGGTTTTTTTATTGCGGCTTGGCGCGCTGCTGAACAATCAGCGCCAGGCCACCTCAAGACCGGATACGCTGAAACTGGACACTGACGACGGTCACTGGACGCTGACGTTCCCGCATGACTATTTCAGTCAGAACACGCTGGCGCAGCTCGATCTGGAGCGCGAACAGATCTACTGGAAAGACGTTACCGGCTGGCAGCTCACTATTGAAGAAGCAGTAAATTAATGGCTATTTTACGACCCGATAATTATTACACCGAACGGTATCAGCTCACCGCCACCCATTCCGAGGTAGTGGAAGCGGTACAAAAAATCGCGCCGGGACGCGCGCTGGATTTGGGCTGCGGCAACGGCCGTAACGCGCTCTATCTCAATCTGAAGGGCTTTAACGTGACCGCGTGGGATCGTAACGCGGCCAGCCTGGCGCGGCTCAATCAGATTATTCATGAGGAAGGTCTTACGGGCATTCAAACCGCGGAGAAGGATCTCAACACCCTGCGCTTTATCGGCGAATACGATTTTGTGCTCTCCACCGTGGTTATGATGTTTCTTCAGCCGGAGGCTGTGCCGCAGCTGATCGCCGATATGCAGGCCAGTACGGTGAAAAACGGCTTCAACCTGATTGTGGCGGCCATGGATACGGAAGATTACCCGTGCAATGCAGGTTTTCCGTTTGCGTTTAAATCCGGCGAGCTGAGCGCTTACTACCGTAAATGGCACATCATTAAATACAACGAAAACGTGGGCGAACTGCACCGTACCGATGAGCATGGCAAACGCATTTCGCTGCGTTTTGCCACGCTTCTGGCGCAAAAATCGCAGGTTAAAGCGTGATGCTCTCCGCTGCCTGATTATCGGCAAAGGGCAGCGTAGCGAGATGACAGGGCTGGCTGATGAACTCTCCCTGAAGAAAATCCACGCCAAGTCGGCGCAGCAGCTGCGCCGTTTCTTCAGACTCAACGCCCTCAGCAATAATCTGCATACGTTTGAGTCTGGCTACAGCGCAAATGGATTCAATAATCTGATAGTCCAGGCTGCTTTTATGCATGTTATCGACAAATTGTCTGTCGATTTTAAGCATGTCGGCCTGCACCTCTTTCAGCCGCGTATAGCTGGACCACGCGCTGCCGAAATCATTAATCGCGACGCGAAGTCCGAGTTGTCGAAGCTGCGCAACAGAGCGATTTCCACCGCTGTAGTCTCTCAGCAACGATGACTCATCCACCTGAAGAATCAACTGCCACGGTTCAACATGATAACGGCTGAGGTACTCACCAAGCTCTTTCGCCAGACGCGGTCGCGCAAGGCTGGTGGTGAACAGACTGATGGCAAATCTAGCGGCGGGCAGGGTCTCACGATTCTCACAAACGAACGCCAGCGTTCTGACAATCACCAGCCGATCCACTTCCCAGGCCAGGCCAAACTCGTTGACGATGGCGGAAAACCGCTCAAACGGCACAAGTTCGCCGTCTCTGTCGCTCATTTGCAGAGAGATTGCGTAATACGCGTCGCCGCGAATGCCGCAGATTTTTTGCGCTATCAGCGTGATGTCGCCCGTTTCCAGTAACGCCTGTACATCTTCCAACAGCGCGATTTTTTCTGTCAGGCTGCGCTGGATTGTCTTGCCTCGGTTGTGATGAAGATTTTCCGCCACGCCGCTGCGCAGTGAAACCTCAGCCTGCGCGCTCATCTCACCCAATAGTTGGTACAGATGCGTGACCGGCGGTCGCACGGTGCAGTAGCTGAGGCCGACGGCCGTATAAACGGGCATTCCTTCCCACATCAGATGGTAATCTTTCAGACGTGCTTCGATATTTTCAATGCGTTCCAGATGGCTGACATAGTCGAGCCGCATGACCAGATCGAACCCCGGCAGTTGATAAACGTACTCGCCGGCGAGCAGTTCCGACATCAGATGATTCGCCAGGCTTCGCTTGTACTGAATTCGCATTTGCAGCCCGTAAATGCGGCTTAACTTGTCCAGATCGGGGATGCGCAGAAAGCAGAGCGTTGAGCGTGGCTGAGCGGCCAGATCGTCAACCAGCGCGCGCAGATTCGGCAATCCGACGATCGGGTCACTCAACGCGGCCAGTTTGATCCTCTCCATCGCAAATCGCTGTCGCGTGGTGATGGCAGCCATTAACAGGATAGTCAGCGTAAAAACCAGCAGATTCGCTGACATCACGGCCAGATGATAAGGCTCTGTCGCCGCCCCCAGGAAACGATCGCGTAGCTGGTACAGCGCCAGCAGCAGCACCGCCCAGCTTAAAGAAGTAAAAATATAGCCAAAGCGCACGGCAGACCACAGCATCAGCGGCAGCAGCAGTGGCAGACCATAATCGGTGGTGAGCAGGTTGTACTTCCCTTTCTGGAAAATCAGCAGCATGGCCATTAAAAAAATTAACAGACTGCTCCAGGTGAAGAACTCAGTCTTTTTTACCTCATGTGCCGCCTGGCGCCTGGCGCGTCGGTAAATCAGACGTATGAACGTCGGATTACGCAGTGAGCGAATCGCTAAATAGCTGATGGGCATCATCGCCATACAGGAAAGCAGCACAGACTGATAATTGAGCAGCGTATGGAGCGAAAACATTTCCCGGGAAAAAATGGAGCGCTGAGCGGGCACAAAACCCACAGCCAACATCAGTTGCATACCCACGCTAAACAGCGTGGGCACCATAAAGGCCAGCCAGAAAAGCCTGATTGGCATCAGTCGCAGTTCGCTGAAATCGACGCTCCAGCGTTTACGCGCATGGAGCTTATAGCCTGTCCAGCAAATGACTAACGTTGCCAAAAAAATGCCGGTCACCACCCAGGCTGCCAATAACTGATGCTGATAGCGCTGAAAATAGTAGACGATCAGCGACAGCGCGATACCCGGAAACGCGGCCCAGTCATAGACCATCAGCATAGCGACCATCACCGCCAGCGGCAGATAGATCAGATAGACGTAGCCCTGCGGCAGGAACAGCCGAACCGACAGCTGCGTACTTAACGGCATCAGGATCACAGGCAGCAGCAAGGGTAAGCCCCACATGCTTTTGTTGAAGTTTTTAAAAATATTATTAATTATCATTGTGATACTTTTGACGCCTGGTGCTAAATATGACAAATAAGGAGGATCTAAAAAAATGGCATTCTGTGCGCTATTTCAATTAAAAACAACTTAATAAATTGACTTTTATCAACCTATTGCTTTTTTCAGGCGGTTCTTTTTCTTATCTAAAAGAGATCCAAAAATTAATGTAAAAAAATTTAAGTTTCAGTCTGGCTGGTCGTTATTGCAGCATAGTGCATTGCTATTCTCCTCTTCCTGTGACTAAATAACAGCATCGCCTACGGGCTTAACTCAGGACAACGTGCGTGAACAGCGCTATCCCTTTTCATCGTCGTAAAAAATCCAGCCGAATGACCCGCATCGTCTTATTCGTCAGCTTCTTCCTTCTTGCGGGCAGATTAATCTATGTGCTTCCCGGCGCAATCGAACACAGCCAGCAAAAGAAACAGGATGTCTCAACGTCTGTCGCAAAATAGCGCAACCGATCGTTTTTCCTGTCAGTTCGCCTGAAAGAGCGCGGCTTTTCCCCTGATTTGAGCAATACTTACCTCTTTGTTGCCTTTTATCAGACACAAGGGAATTTTTATGTCTGTCGCCTTATCCCATGCTCAACAACTTTCTGAAATACGTAGCCGCATTCTCACCCTTCTCCTTAACGATCGCGGCCTGGTGGAAGCACTTCTTGAACGCCCCGTAAAGAAAAATGCAGACGACACCCGCGTTCATCAGGAACAGACACGTGAGATTGAGCACTATATTCCACTGCTGCATGCGGCAGATATAGCCGATTTACTTGAAGCCCTGCCGGAAGATGAGCGACTGGCGCTGTGGCGACTGATCGGCACCGAGCGGCGCGGCAGAGTGCTGGTTGAAGCGTCTGAAAGCGTATGGGAAAGCCTGATTGAGGAGATGAGCGATCGCGACCTGCTGCGCGCTATCGAACCGCTGGATATTGATGACCAGGCTTACCTCGCCAGGTATCTTTCACGTGATTTAACCGGCCGTCTGCTCACCTCGCTGGAGCCTGAACTGCGTTCGCGCGTGTTATCGGTGATGGATTTTGATCGCGACCGCGTCGGCCGCATTATGGACTTTAAGCTGATCACCGTTACGGCGGATGTCACGCTGGCCACGGTGCAGCGTTTTTTGCGACGCAAGAAAATCATTCCCGATGGCACCGATAAACTGTTTATTACGGACGAAAAAAATACGCTGCTGGGCGAACTGGCCCTGACGGATATCCTGCTCAACAAGCCTGATAAGCAGGTTTTTGAGGTGATGAACGCCAGCCCGACCACGTTTCTTATCAACGATAAAGCAGGCGATGCGGCAGGCGCGTTTGAACGTTACAACCTCATTTCCGCGGCGGTTATTGATACCAAAGGCAAGCTGATGGGGCGCGTCACCGTTGAGGATGTTATTGACCTGGTCAATGAGGAAAACGACAGCCATATCCGCAAGATGGGCGGCGTTAACCCGGATGAGGACGTTTTCGCGCCGGTGCGAAAGGCCGTGCGTACCCGCTGGGCGTGGCTGGCCATTAACCTTTGTACCGCCTTTATCGCCTCGCGGGTGATTGGCCTGTTTGAACAGACGATTTCACAGCTGGTCGCGCTGGCGGCGCTGATGCCTGTCGTTGCCGGTATTGGCGGCAATACCGGCAATCAAACCATTACCATGATCGTCAGAGCGCTGGCGCTGCATCAGGTTGAACCGGGTAACTTTACCTTTTTGATTGGACGCGAGCTTGGCGTGGCGCTGATAAACGGCCTGTGCTGGGGCGGCATTATGGGCGGCGTGACCTGGGCGATGTACGGCAATCCGGCGCTCGGCGGCGTCATGATGCTGGCGATGACGCTGAACCTGTTGCTGGCGGCGTTGATGGGCGTGCTGATCCCGCTGGTGATGATCAAGATGAAGCGCGATCCCGCCGTGGGCTCCAGCGTGTTGATCACCGCCCTGACCGACACCGGCGGATTTTTTATATTTCTGGGGCTGGCGACGCTGTTTTTACTGCCCTGATCGTTTGCCGTTGATGCTCCCGCCCGACGCAAAAAATAACCCCCCGGCAGTTCTTCATGATACCGGGCCGTTTATGGGACGAAAGGCTGGCTTCAACGCTGCGCCGTCGAGTGGCGGAGTTCGGAGGGCTGAACGGCTTCTCCTGGAGGAGCGGCTTATACGGATGGCTTCAGCTGAAAATGACAAACGTGCCATTACGCGGAATTAACAGCGGCATGCCGGGAATGACAGTAGAGATATCTTATGGCAACCGACGTACGCTGGATGCGCCCCTTACGCCCGGCACCCTGGTTATCCGGCGCTGTTAAGCGCCATTTAGCCTGATAATTAACTCTCTGAGCCAGCGGTGGCCCGCATGTCCGTGGCTGCGCTCATGCCAGATAAGACTTACCTCAAAATGCTCCCTGAGCCAGGGTAGCTCCAGAACCGTGAGTTGATGAAAGGGTTCCTGTATCATTCTTCGCGGGACGAGCGCGACCAAATCACTCATTGCCACCATCCCCGGCACGAACAGGAATGAAGCCGCAGACATCACGACCTGCCGTCGCAGCCCGGATGCGGCCAGAACGCTGTCAACGGGCGTGGTGAATTCCCCACCGGCAGGTGAAACGATAATATGTTTCTGCTTTGAAAACTCATCCATGGTCAGTGAGCTTGATAATTCAGGATGGCCTGCGCGTCCGACCAGCACATAGGTTTCATTAAACAAATGATGAACTTTCAGGTTCGTTTGCGCCGCGTCCGGCGTGGCAATGACCGCATCGATTTGGCCCGTCCTCAACTGATGCTCTGACTGATTCGGATCGTAGTGACGGACAGCAATGCGCACGCCTGGCGCGAGTTTTTGCAGGGCCACTACCAGCGGCATGATAACCGCAGCCTGTATGTAATCCGTACAGGCAATCGTTACGGTCAACGACGCGCTTTGCGGATCAAAACGCTCATGAGACTGCACGGTTTGACGGAGTATTGCCAGGGCGTTACTGAGCGGCGTCATCAGCTCAAGCGCTTTCGCCGTTGGCGTCATGCCCCGCCGTCCGGGTATGAGCAGAGGATCGTGAAAGATCTCCCGCAGTCGGTTGAGCTGTGCGCTCACGGCGGGCTGGCTGAGATGAAGCTGCATGGCAGCTTTTGTGACGTTCTGTTCAGTCAGCAGGGTTTCCAGCGTCAGAAGCAGGTTCAGGTCAATTTTTCTGGTATCCATTCAGTGGATTCCTTGATATAAAAAAATCGATTTCACTTATCCCTCATCCGTTCTGATAATGCAACCACGTCTTATCTGAGGAAGGAAAGTGAAAATGATATCGTCCAGACCGCTAATAGTCGTTTTCGGCGCCATGAGTAAACAGGGACGTAGCGTGACCCGGACGCTCCTGGAAAGTCAGCGCTACCGCGTGCGAGCGTTAACCCGCGATACCACTTCTTCAACGGCACAGGAACTGGCACGCCTCGGGGCAGAACTGAAAGACGTGTCCCTGGCGCCCGATAAAGAACATTGCCTGGTTGAGGCATTCAGGGATGCTTTCGGCGTGTTTTTAATGACGCCCGGCATTGCCCCCGCATCACGTCTGGCCGACACGCACGAGACAGCCCTGGGCCGCCAGCTCGCGGATGCTGCCGTAACGGCGGGCGCGGAACATATTGTTTTCAGCAGTCTGGAAAACGTTGAGAAAATCTCTGAAGGGCAATTGTGGGTTCCACATTTCACTGATAAAGCGAAGATTGAGGACTATATCCGTACGTTGCCGGTTACCTGCTCGTTTATTCAGATGGCATTTTTCTATACCAACCTGGCCGAGTACTACCCGCCGCGCAGAGAAGGCGACCAGCTGATTTTCCCCGTTTATCTGCCGGAGGATTTTCGCGCGCCTTTTGTCGATCCGCTTACCGCCACCGGGCCGGCAGTGCTGGAGATATTGGATCACCGCGAACAGTATGCAGGACGCACGCTCCCGGTGATCGGAGAGTTTCTTTCGCCCCGTGAGATGGTAGAAACCTTCACGCGCATAACGGGTAAAAAAGCGGTTTACCGCTCAGCCTTCACACGGGAAGAATTATTGCACCATTTCCCTTCGTTTTCCGGGCAAGACGGCGTGGTTGATGAGATTACCGGCATGACTGAATACGCGGTGAAATACGGTTATTTCACGCCAGATCGTGATGTACTGTGGAGCAGGAGAATTGATCCGTCCAGCCTGACATGGGAAGCGTTTCTGAGAAATACCGGCTGGCAGGGAGACGAACACACTTTCTGAGTGTGCTGCCAGGGGTGAACGGATGAGCTGGAGGCATTACTTGTAATTGCACTAGTGTCCGCATGTTGAGCATCAGTCTAACCGGCGCGGCATTCAGGCGCTCTCACCCAGAAAGCCCGCAGTTACGCGGGCTTCGTTGTGACCTGATGCTTTACCTGTTGGCGGGTGCCAGACGCGAAATCATTCCCACTCTATTATATTTAAAAAAAAAGTCATTTTAAATCAAAAAAATACAGGGATTTCATCTCAGCATGCCATAACTTATACCATGTTGTGATAGGTGTTTCTGCTTGGTGGTGACAGCAGAGAGGTTACAAGTAGTTAGTCATTGCAATCTGTCTCGTCCGACGCAAAATGTTGCAGTCATTAAGCTCAATGCAGGCAAGCGCACTTTTGCTACACATGATATATGATCTGTAGTGAATCAATAAAAAGCGGCTGTAGATTTTTGATGTAGACACTGCAATCTAACGATAGCCGGATATTGCCGAAACTGAATATAGCTGCAAAAATTCGGTCATCATAGACTCAATGCTTCCTTCACCTGCGGGCTTTCAAAGGCTGGTGCAAGCGCCTTAATGTCTTTCGAAGTCATTCCCAACTCTGAGGCAAGAGGGCGCCATTTGTCTCTAATAATTTCCGCCATTACCCTGAGAGCCTCGCGAGCTTCATCTGTGTTGATATTGAAGAGCTGCGCCGCGTCCAACACCTCCAAAATTTTGAGTTCGTTTCCATGGATCTCGCTTATCGCGGTCTTGAGGGTGCCACCAATTGACGGGTCGGGATTAATATCATAGGCGGGGGAAAGAGCCCAGCGATTGGCCGTTCGTATGAAACCGTGATTACGCAGATGGTCGTCTGTATTCTGAATCAGCACAGAATAAGCCATTCGTGTCCAAAGTTCGACCAAATCGTCACCTGCACCATGTATAATCATCTGCTCTGCTAGAGAGGCATAGTTTGATGGCTCGGTCCCCGCTAACCCCATAAAAGTCTGTGCCGTAATAAAATGGATACGACGAGGGTTTTTAGCATCTTCATAAGACCGATCAAAACGCTTAATTAAAGCCACCGGAAATTGGCTGGCTACGACAAGTAGCTTGGCTTCAGAAACCGTCATTCCTATTTCCCCTGCGAGACGAAGCGTGAGTACTTCTGCACGAGCCATATCGTATTCATCGCCCATCTTAGGCAACTTCGCTATCCAGATAGTCTGGTCCTCTTCACGAACATTTACTTTTGGTCGCGCGCCACCTAACGAACCTGCAGCATCAAGCAGTATTTGTCCGGCAAGCAACTTTGCCCGGTTTTCACGATAATGAGCCGGATCTGCTTCTAAAGCGCGAGCCTCATGAATCATAGTCTCAAGTTCAATGAGCCGTGGTATGGAATAGGCCTTTTCCCCAGTCCGGGGTTGAGCCAAAGGAAGCGTATTCGGCGCATCGCTCTCATAAAAGCGAAGCGCCCCCGAACGTAGGAAATCATCGACCCCAATTAGGTACTCGAAATCATTCATTGTACGACCGCCATTCGCTGCACGCATAATAGCGCGCCCCCAAGAATCAGGCGTACTATCGGCGATCGGCATCACAAGGGGAGATGAATTTCCTTGTAGGCTGGCCGACGCGACTATCTGGCTGCGAGGCATGAAGGGAGAGAGATCATAGCTCTCCGGATTATCGATCCAATTCTGCGAATAGGTGAAAACGGAGTTCTGTCGCATTCCGTCTACATTGAAATCCAACTGTCCGACCAGATCTTGATCATCCATCCAGACATAAAGTCTTTGCTTCATATAAATTCTCTAATCACGAGCCGGAAGAGTCTCGCGTAGCTTTTAAGCGAGAGAGCAGCGATGATGTACGTCCTGACGGGCTGACTACCAACGTCCCCTGATTGCCCTGCGCCTTTGCTCCAACACCAGATTTTGTCGATTTGTTAACGGTCGCTGTACCTGCCGCTCGTTGCATCGTCTTGACCCCGGACCGGATCACGACATTCGCCTTAGTATCTTTACGGGGCGGCTTTGCGCCTTGCATAACATTTTCACGTAGCATAGACAGTCCGATGTCATCATTGCGCATGTCGATCAAATTACTCAAGAGGTCAAGTTTCCCAAGAATGGTGAGCACCATCGCAAGCGTGTTGAGTGAAATACCGGCACCATCACCACTCTCAAGCCTATGCAAAGTAGAGCGCGAGATTCCCGCGGATTTTGCAAAC
Organism: Erwinia oleae; assembly: GCF_000770305.1. GTDB lineage: Bacteria > Pseudomonadota > Gammaproteobacteria > Enterobacterales > Enterobacteriaceae > Erwinia > Erwinia oleae. The sequence goes on along the minus strand of NZ_JNVB01000006.1, from coordinate 8,316 downwards.
GAATCAGCAGGGATGCCTCTTACTCTACGTGCGAATTCGATGTCTTTGCCTAATTTGACCAAAGCTGCTTCGGTTGAGGGTCGTACAACCGAGCCTTTTGTCCGACGAAGTTTACTCATGTTTTTTTCTTCGGGCATCCTAACCTCACTCAGTTATGTCTCATCTGTGATACAAATGACTATAACATCGAATGAGTAACCCTTGCAAAATAAGGCTAACCTGTTCTTCATCCGTCTCACTTGTGAGTCTGTGGTTACCATGCCGCCGTACCAAACTGAAAACATCCCTGAATATGTGGGGTCAAATTCTATTCGAGAGAAACTCATTGTGAGTAACTGTTATATCAACTCCGTAGGGGTATACTATCCTATTGAATCGATGAGGTTTAAACGTATCAGTGATGCAGCAACAAACTGCTCCAGTTACCATTCCACTTTTTAACGATAAAGTTTGAGGACTAAACCCCAGTGAGAATTCGTTACTTCGTCCCATTCAAACGCAAAATCATCATTGACGATCATTGGGAAATCCCAATGCAAGGTGGGAAGCTTCGCATCATTGAAGAGAGTGGTTACGCCAAAGCTATTGAACTTACTTTCGAGAAGCAGCCTATGGAATACGCACCGAGCTTTCAGAAACGTACACCTTACGAGGCTATGACAACGATAACCGGGCACGATGAACGTATGGCATTCGTGAAGCGTCAACTCGATGACGCGGCCACATTTCTCGAATGCTTCCATGATATTGAACTCATAACAGAGGAAATTGAGGCCAAATATGAAGGAGAAACCCCGGAAGAAGAAACTCGGCTATCCATAAAGAGTATATCATTGGGCTGGCATGATTCTGCATTGCCTCTCAGTTTCGATATGCTTACACGGGCGCTTATGGCTGCTGAGAAATATGATGGGCCGAGATTTGAAGTTGCCTTTGTAAAAAGCGCTCGCAAGATGCTTAAAAATCAGGAATTCATAAATTCCTTCCGCTACTCATTCCTGTTAATCGAATCTCTCTATGGGAATGGTCAATTTAAAACACAAAGCTTGCAAGCTGCGCTAAAATCAAACCAAGAATTTCGTAATATTGTTGAGCTTGCCATCAAAGATATAATTCCAGCAAAGAACGATCGTAACTCGGATACGGCGAAGCTCTTTTTGACGAAACCAGAAGCAGATGACGTTATTAATCATCTAGTCGAAAAACGGGGTTTCTATTTTCATGGGAACGTCAAACGGAGGGATGCCTGGAAACCAGATGAACAAGACGCAGCAGAATCTCTGGCGCTTCTCGCAATAGGTATTATCACAAAAATCACTATGAATGCGGCGGAGCCGATGTTCGTCGCAGAACTAGAGAAACGCCACTTTGAAGACGCAATGCATGTAGGAGCCAAAATCGTGTTTGAAATAAAATTCAGACTCCGTGAACCCGAAGAAAATTTCGATAGGCAACATCATCTCAACATCACTATGCCAGGAACTAAAGTCATCCCTCGTACAGCTTTCGCTGTCGCTCAGCATTTTCTACACGTATTCCAGCATAATCATCCTGTATCGGCTCTATGTGAAGCCGAATGCAAAATACAGGAAACCGGGGAAAAGGTATTTAACCTCACATTTCATGCCAAAGTAGATTGAACTGAAAAGTCTGCGCTAAAAATATAACCGCGGACGCTATGAATAACACTATATCAAAAACATATACAAATTATTCTTCCGAAAATGACATCAGTTTTTTTCCCATCGCATGCCTTCAATCTGCCAAAAAATGCCATTAATGATGGAGAAATCATTAATGGCATGATTTTATCAAAGAAAATCAATTTTTTATAAAAAAACCTATTCCCACTCAATCGTCGCCGGTGGCTTACCGGAAATATCGTAAACCACGCGGGAAATACCGTCGATCTCGTTGATAATGCGGTTTGAGACGCGGCCCAGGAACTCGTAAGGCAGATGTGCCCAGTGCGCGGTCATAAAGTCGATGGTTTCCACCGCGCGCAGTGAAACAACCCAGTCGTACTTGCGACCGTCGCCCATTACGCCGACCGAACGAACCGGCAGGAATACGGTAAAGGCCTGGCTCACCTTGTTATAGAGATCGGCTTTACGCAGTTCGTCGATAAAGATCGCATCGGCGCGACGCAGCAGATCGCAATACTCTTTTTTCACTTCGCCAAGCACACGCACGCCAAGGCCCGGACCAGGGAACGGATGGCGGTAAAGCATGTCATACGGCAGTCCCAGTTCCAGACCGATTTTGCGCACTTCGTCTTTGAACAGCTCTTTCAGCGGCTCAACCAGCCCCAGCTTCATCTCTTTTGGCAGGCCGCCAACGTTGTGGTGAGATTTGATGACGTGCGCTTTGCCGGTGGCGGACGCAGCGGACTCAATCACATCAGGGTAGATGGTGCCCTGCGCCAGCCACGAGACGTCGGTGACGCGGGTTGCCTGTTCGTCAAACACCTCGACGAAAACGCGACCGATGGTTTTACGCTTCGCTTCCGGCTCGTCGATGCCGGCCAGCGCGGTGAGAAAGCGATCCTCGGCGGCCACGTGAACAATATTCAGGCCGAAGTGGTCGCCGAACATCTCCAGCACCTGCTCGGCCTCATTCAGGCGCAGCAGGCCGTTATCGACAAATACGCAGGTCAGACGATCGCCGATGGCACGATGCAGCAACATCGCCGTCACCGATGAATCGACGCCGCCGGAAAGGCCCAGGATCACCTTATCGTTACCTATCTGGGTGCGCAGGCGCTCAACGGCGTCTTCAATAATTTTTGCCGGTGTCCACAGCGCTTCGCACTGGCAGATCTCCAGCACAAAGCGCTCAAGCAGGCGCAGACCCTGGCGAGTGTGGGTCACTTCCGGGTGGAACTGTACGCCGTACAGACGTTTTTCTTCGTTCGCAATGATGGCGAACGGACAGGTTTCAGTGCTGGCTACGGTAGTAAAATCAGCCGGAATGGCGGTGACCTTGTCGCCGTGGCTCATCCAGACATCCAGCAGCGGCTTACCGGAAGCGCTGATGGCGTCTTCAATGCCGCGGATCAGGGCGCTTTCCACGCCCACTTCCACCTGCGCATAACCGAACTCGCGCTCGCTGGAACCCTCTACGTTGCCGCCGAGCTGTAGCGCCATGGTCTGCATGCCGTAGCAGACGCCCAACACGGGAACGCCTGCGCTGAAGACGTATTCAGGCGCGCGCGGGCTGTTATGCCCGGTGGTGCTTTCCGGCCCGCCGGAGAGAATAATGCCGTTCGGATTGAACTGGCGGATCTGATCTTCGCTGACGTCCCAGGCCCAAAGTTCACAGTAGACGCCCAGCTCACGCACGCGGCGCGCAACCAGCTGTGTATACTGCGAGCCAAAATCAAGGATCAGTATGCGATGTTTATGGATATTTTCCGTCGTCATTTAAGGCGTTTTCCGGCAAAAGAAGTGAAAAAAAGCGTAAGGCGGGCCGCGCGTGGCGGCCCGTTGAAATCAGGAACCCATGCGGTAGTTCGGGGACTCTTTGGTAATAGTGACGTCGTGCACATGGCTTTCAGAAATCCCGGCGCCGCTGATGCGGACAAATTCCGCTTTGGTACGCAGGTCGTCGATAGTACCACAGCCGGTCAGGCCCATACAGGAACGCAGGCCGCCCATCTGCTGATGAACGATCTCTTTCAGGCGACCTTTGTAGGCCACGCGGCCTTCAATTCCTTCCGGCACCAGTTTGTCAGCCGCATTGTCGGTCTGGAAATAGCGATCGGAGGAGCCTTTCGACATCGCGCCCAGCGAACCCATTCCACGATAGGATTTGAACGAGCGCCCCTGGTAGAGTTCGATCTCGCCCGGCGACTCTTCCGTTCCGGCCAGCATTGAGCCGACCATCACCGCTGAGGCGCCTGCGGCAATGGCCTTGGCGATGTCGCCGGAGAAGCGGATACCGCCATCGGCGATAACAGGAATACCGGTGCCTTCCAGCGCCTCAACGGCGTCAGAAACGGCGGTGATCTGCGGTACGCCCACGCCGGTAACGATGCGGGTGGTACAGATTGAGCCAGGGCCGATGCCCACTTTCACCGCACTGACCCCTGCCTCCACCAGCGCCAGCGCGCCGGCGCCGGTCGCCACGTTGCCGCCAACGATCTGCAAATCAGGGTATTTTGCGCGGGTTTCACGAATGCGCTGAAGCACGCCTTCAGAATGGCCGTGGGAGGAGTCAATCAGCAGCACATCAACGCCTGCCGCCACCAGCGCGTCCACACGCTCTTCGTTGCCGGCGCCGGCGCCAACCGCCGCGCCAACGCGCAGACGGCCGTGCTCGTCTTTACAGGCATTAGGTTTACGTTCTGCTTTCTGGAAATCTTTTACGGTGATCATACCGAGCAGATGGAAGCTTTCGTCAACCACCAGCGCCTTTTCAACGCGTTTTTCGTGCATTTTTTGCAGCACCACGTCACGGGCTTCGCCTTCACGCACGGTAACCAGACGCTCTTTTGGCGTCATGACTGCGGTAACCGGCAGGTTCATATCGGTGACAAAACGTACGTCGCGACCGGTGATGATGCCGACCAGTTCGTTATCGTTATTCACCACCGGATAACCGGCAAAACCATTGCGTTCGGTAAGGATTTTCACGTCCTTAAGCGGCGTCGTCGGCAGCACGGTTTGCGGATCGGTGACCACGCCGCTTTCATGTTTTTTCACCCGGCGAACTTCTTCCGCCTGGCGCTCAATGGACATATTTTTATGAATAAAACCCAGACCGCCTTCCTGCGCCAGCGCAATCGCCAGGCCCGCTTCGGTCACGGTGTCCATCGCAGCGGAGAGCATCGGAATGTTTAAACGGATAGTTTTGGTGAGCTGGGTGCTGAGGTCGGCCGTATTCGGCAGTACAGACGAATGGGCAGGAACGAGCAGAACGTCGTCGAAAGTCAGGGCTTCTTTAGCAATTCTTAGCATGGCAATATCTCAACCTCAGGGTGAATGAGAACGTATAAAATATTGCCGCGGCATTATACAGGCCGTAATCGATTGCCTCCAGCATTTTTTCACTAAAGAGCTTGATCCGCTGAGCGAGGCATGTAGTATCGGTTGATTAACTTTCTGATTTAAAGTTTGATCTTCCTCACATGTCGCTACCGCCATCCGCCAATATTTTTACCGTCAGCCGTCTCAATACCACGGTGCGTCTGCTGCTGGAAAGAGAAATGGGGCAGATTTGGCTGAGCGCCGAAATCTCCAACTTCTCGCAGCCCTCTTCCGGCCACTGGTACTTCACGCTGAAGGATGACAGCGCTCAGGTACGCTGTGCGATGTTTCGTAACAGCAACCGCCGGGTAACTTTTCGTCCGCAAAACGGGCAACAGGTGCTGGTCAGGGCGAATATCACCCTGTATGAACCGCGCGGCGACTACCAGCTGATTGCAGAAAGCATGCAGCCCGCGGGCGATGGCCTGTTGCAGCAGCAGTTTGAGCAGCTTAAGCAGAAGCTGACCGGCGAAGGGCTTTTCGAACAGCGTCATAAACAGCCGTTGCCGGAACCGGCGCGTCAGGTTGGCGTCATTACCTCAGCAACCGGCGCGGCCCTGCATGATGTTTTACGCGTGCTGCATCGCCGCGATCCGTCGCTGCCGGTCATCATCTATCCAACGCCCGTGCAGGGCGTTGACGCGCCCGCGCGCATTGTGCGCGCAATCGAAATGGCCAACCAGCGCGGCGAGTGCGACGTGCTGATTGTCGGACGCGGCGGCGGTTCGCTGGAGGATTTATGGAGCTTTAACGATGAGCGTGTGGCGCGGGCGATTTTCGCCAGCCGCATTCCCATCGTCAGCGCGGTGGGCCATGAAACGGACGTCACTATCGCCGATTTCGTTGCCGATCTGCGCGCGCCAACGCCCTCTGCGGCGGCGGAACTGGTGAGCCGCAATCAGTTGGAACTGCTGCGCCAGTTACAAAATCAGCAGCAGCGGCTGGAAATGGCAATGGATTACTATCTTGCCCGGCAGAACCGCACTTTTACCCGTCTGCATCATCGACTCCAGCAGCAGCATCCGCAGCTGCGGCTGGCGCGTCAGCAGACCAGCCTGATGCAGCTCCGGCGTCGCCTGGACGATGCCATGCAGCTGCGTTTGCGCCAGGCGACGCGCCAGCAGGAGCGCGTCGGGCAGCGGCTGATCGCCTTTCAGCCGCAGAGCCGCCTCCACCGCGCGCAGCAGCAGGTGCAACAGGTGCACTATCGTCTGCAACGGGCGATGCTCGGGCAGTTAAACGGCGGCAAACAGCGCTTCGCCACCCTCGCCGCGCAGCTTGAAGGCGTCAGCCCGCTGGCCACGCTGGCGCGCGGCTTCAGCGTTACCACCTCTGCGCAGGGCGAAGTGATTAAAAAAATCACCCAGCTTCACCCCGGCGACCGCCTGAAAACCCGTCTGGACGACGGCTGGGTTGAAAGCGACGTTACCACCGTCACGCCCCAAAAGCCGCGCAAGCCGCGCGCCTCCTGAACGCTCGTTCTCTGAGCAAAACCGTCACGCCTCCGGGCATGGCGGCTATACTTTCCAGACAATCACAGTCGAACGGGGAGTCAGATATGCACTACGGGGTCATTCCTCCTTACATGCTTCGGAGAATTATCGATAACGGTTCCGGGACGCAGCAAAACTGCGCACGGCAAACGTTAGCCCATGTACAAACGCTGATGGCGGAAAGCTGGACGAAACCCGAGGAAGATGCGTCGCCGGTACAGGACAGCGTCCACCGTGAAATTTACGATACGGCAAATACTCAAACACTGCCCGGCAAGCTGGTGCGCGATGAAGGCCAGTCCGACAGCGGCGACGTTGCCGTGCGTGAAGCCTATGACTACCTTGGCGATACGTGGAACTTCTTTAAGACAGCGTATCAGCGCAACTCACTGGACAACAAAGGCCTGACCCTGAAGGGCACCGTGCACTATGGCCAGAACTACCAGAACGCCTTCTGGAACGGCCAGCAGATGGTGTTCGGCGATGGCGACGGTGAAATATTTAACCGCTTCACCATTGCGCTGGACGTGATAGGCCATGAATTAACGCACGGCGTGACGGAAACGGAAGCCGGACTGATCTACTTCGGCCAGGCGGGTGCGCTGAACGAATCGCTCTCGGACGTTTTTGGCTCGCTGGTGAAGCAGTTTCACCTGAAACAGACGGCGGATCAGGCGGACTGGATCATCGGCGAAGGGCTGCTGGCGAAAGGCATCAACGGCAAAGGGCTGCGTTCGATGTCTCAACCCGGAACGGCCTATGACGATCCGCTTCTGGGCAAAGATCCGCAGCCGGCCACTATGCAGGACTACGTGCAAACCCGCGATGATAACGGCGGCGTGCATCTCAACTCCGGTATTCCCAATCGTGCCTTTTATCTGGCCGCCAAAGCGCTGGGCGGCAACGCGTGGGAAAAGGCGGGCTATGCCTGGTACGATACGGTCTGTGACCGCACACTGCCGCAGGATGCCGATTTTGCCACCTTTGCGCGCTTTACCGTGCAGCACGGTCAGAAGCGCTTTGATCAATCGGTAAGTCAGGCTATTGAGTCAGCATGGAAAGAGGTTGGCATAGCGCTATGAACTCGCTGCCGGAACTGAATGACGATGCGATTATTGATGTTGCGCGCGAAGGCGGTTTGGCTTTCATTCCAAAACTCTCCGGCCCGCGACGGATCGCGCTGGCGCAGCTGGATGGCGTGGAGCGGGAACATGTCTGTAGCGTGCTGCGTCACGCGTTGCCGCTTGGCACGCCGCCGGAAGCCGGGCGCGTCGGGCAAGGCGATCGACGCTATTTTCGCGTTGAGATCAGCTATGCCACGCGGCAGGAAACAGGCAGCATTGTATTATTGATACCGGAAGAGCAGGCGCCGCCGGAGCTGGTACAGCTCTGGCAGGAGGGGCGTTAACAAAAAACCCTCCGTTTTCAGGCGGAGGGTTTTGCGGGCTTGCGCTAGTTATCCAGCGCGTAAGCGATAACGTAATCGCCGCGATCCGGCGACTGACGCGCGCCACCGGCCGAAATCAGGATGTACTGCTTGCCTGTTTTCGGCGATTTGTAACTGATGGGGCCGCCCTGGCTTCCTACAGGAAGACGCGCTTTCCACACTTCCTTACCGGTTGACGAATCAAACGCCCGCAGATAGTAATCCTGCGTTCCGGCAATAAACACCAGCCCGCCCTGCGTCGCCAGGGTGCCGCCAAGCGTTGGCATACCCACAGGCATCTGCGCATGCATTTTAATACCGAACGGCCCGGTATCCTGCACCGTCCCGACCGGCACCTGCCACACAATTT
>NZ_JNVB01000059.1 GCF_000770305.1 Erwinia oleae | reverse complement strand
CGAGCAGATTTTGAAAGCGCAATACGCGCTGAAAAACGTTTCTGAAACCATCGATCCGTGGAGCGGCGAACGGTTGCGTTATCCTTTCGGTAATTATGCTTTTTCGCGTCCGGCAACGATAAAAGAACGCATCAACTATCAGGAGGTGGCGAATCAGCTTTTTGATGAAATGCGCCAGCATTCATGGCTGGTTTCGTTTTTTGGTCACCGGGAGCTTTTTCTCAGAATGGTTAACCATATGCAGCACGGCAACGGTATGCCGTTCAGCGATTCGACGCTGAATTTTGCTTATGAGCAGCAGATCAGAAATGACCGGAGTCGTGGAAGCACGTTAGTTCTGATAAAAGAAGGTTTAAGGCAATATATTGATTGGGATAATGCATGCTTTTCAAGTTTTTGTTTGGAGCAAATAAACAATGCGTTGTATAAGTCAACGCTGCCAAGATTTGACCGATGGATGGACCGGGTAAATGGTTTAGGAATTTCTGTACATGATATTCATGCTACATGGATAACACTGAAATCTATTGATATTAAAGAAAAAAACTATACTGTAGTAGTCCATTACAAAGCACAGGATCATTTTGGGCTTGATGACAGGGATATCATGAAACAGCCTTATCATAATATGCCCCTTTTTCGTATCTGGTTTGTTTTACAACGTTGGGATAAAATGGGTTTTAAACCTTTTTTAGTGGATATGGAAACAACAATCAAAATAACGGTTGAAAGGTGAAGGAATGCTCATGACGAGAAAGGTAATAATGAAAAGGATATTGGCATTGCTAATAGTCGCTTGCATATACTTTATCCTCTATGATTTTCTTCATCCCGTCGTCATTGTTGCGGTGCATAAAGATAATATCTCTTGTGATATTCTGGTGGAAAATTTCCCTTATACTGACAAGGGTAAGATAGAGTGGTGGATAAAAAATAAAAAAAACCTTCGGGAAAATTATGATTTACCGGTAAGAAATGAGGATGGAAGTTTCAGTGTTTATGTCTGGGATTTCGACAAAGGCTACAGAGCAATGCCAAAGAGTGTTCCACGCTTAAGTTCAGAAACCACAGATTTACTTTGTTTTAATGATATGAAAGTTAAAGAAAATTGTATCGAGAAAAATATGCTATTCCGGATCAGTAAAAATCGTTATGGAGAGACTTTTTATAGGGGGGCCGATAATTACTATAAGCAAAAAGACGATGGTGAGCTGATTAAGATAATTGATTAAAAAATTAATATGCTTGTGCAATCAAGGAATGAGGGAATATATTTTCAACTTTCTTTGAATGATATCATAAAGCCTGAACAGGCCCATTATTAAGTTAACGCTGTCGAACCCCGCACCACCCCTTCGCCGGAGAAAACCTGCTCGTCAGGCAGCGTGCGATCGCCCTCAATGCGCACAATGACCTTTTCCGGCGCGGCGTGATGTAAATAAAATGTTTAACAACATCCGTTTTTAACGTTAAAAGGCGCTCAGGGTTTTATGAGCGCCTTCACGCTGTGAGCAATTTTCCGCACTAAAACGGTTAAACAGAAAGACGATGCGCAGATGCCTGCTTATGCTGAGCAGGCAAAGGGCAGTGACGCCCGCAATGCTAAAAGGAATTAGCCATGTCTGACACCGGCGCAGTTCGCCTTCCCTGTACCCTTTTTCGCAGCCAGAGACGTATGGATGACTACTTTGCCGACGATATGCGCTGCGGCGATCTCAGTGAGCAGATTTTGAAAGCGCAATACGCGCTGAAGAACGTTTCTGAAACCATCGATCCGTGGAGCGGCGAACGGTTGCGTTATCCTTTTGGTAATTATGCCTTTTCGCGCCCGACGACGATAAAAGAACGCATCAATTATCAGGAGGTGGCGAATCAGCTTTTTGATGAAATGCGCCAGCATTCATGGCTGGTCTCGTTTTTTGGTCACCGGGAGCTTTTTCTCAGAATGGTTAACCATATGCAACACAGCAACGGCATGCCGTTCAGCGATTCGACGCTGAATTTTGCTTATGAGCAGCAGATAAAGAATGACCGGCGTGAGAAAAGTACTTTGATGCTTATTAAGAAACGCCTGCAAGAGCAATTTGCTTTTCACCAAGAGGCATTTACTAAAGACAGCCTGGATACAATAATTAGCTCACTTCGTGAATCGTTTCTGCCTAAATTTGACCGATGGTATGATCGAATTAATGGCCTGGGAATTTCCATACATGATATTCATGCCACATCAATAACGCTTACATCTCTTCAAATTAAGGGTGATAACTACACAGCAAAATTACATTACAAGGCACAGGATCATTTTGGACTTGATGACAGGGATATTATGACGCAACCCTATCATAATATGCCACTATTTCGTATCTGGTTTATTTTGCAGCGATGGAATAAAATGGCTTATAAGCCTTTTATGGTAAATATGGAAGCAATAATTGAAGTCAACGGTAAGAGATAATGTCAAATTTTAAAAAAATAGTGACTATCACTTTGATAGCGGTGGTGGCTTTTTTTTCGGTATTTTTTATGTACAAATACTCTCAGCCAACGATGATTGCCGATGTTCATAAGGATGGTATATCGAGTACGGTATTGGTCATGAATTTCCCTGTCACCGATAAGGGGAAGATAAACTGGTGGAATGATAACAAGGCGATGCTAAAGGAAAAGTTTAATATTCCTGTTGAAAAGAAAGATGGCAGCTATATTGTGTTTTTTCATGATTTCGGAAAAGGTTATAAAGAAATGCCTGAAAGCGTTCCCCGTTTAAGTTTTGAAACAACAGACCTGCGCTGCTTTGATGATATGAAAGAAAAAGAAAACTGTATTGAAAAGGATCTTATTTTCCTTATTCATAAGAGCGCTAACGGCCTCATCTGGTATACTACTTTTGATGGCTATTATAAAGATGAAGGCGATGGAAAACTGATTGAAATATCTCGCTGAATTCGCACATTTCTACTCCAGAAGAGTGTTCAATCAACCAGCCTCGTCGAACCCCGCACCACCAGTTCGCCCGAGAAGATCTGCTCGTCAGGCGGCGTGCGATCGCCCTCTATGCGCGCGATGACCTTTTCCAGCGCGGCGTAACCCATTTGCCAGGCGGGCTGTTTCAGGGTAGTGATGCCTACGCCCGCCAGCTCTGACCATGCCAGCTCGTCAAAACCAAGCAGACCAATATCTCTGCCCCAGACGATATCAAGCCGCCGCAGCGAACGCGCAACCTGGAGCGTCAGCGCACCGTTTACCGTCAGCACGGCACAGCGGCTGGCGCCATAGCGTTGATGAAACGCCTTCAGCACGGCGTCTATTGCCGCCGGATTATTCAGTGCAACTTCCGCCTGCTCTGCATATCGGGAAGGATGTTGCGCCATCATGTCGGTAAAAACCCTGAGCCGTTCGTGCCGGGTGTTGACCGTGCCAAGCGGTTCGGTGATAAAAAGCAGCGCCTGAAAATCCCGATCGAGCAGGTGCCGGGTCGCCAGCGCCGCCGCCTCGGCGTTGTTTAAACCCACCACATCGCAACGGAAATCGGGAATTTTACGATCGATAAGCACCATCGGCAGATGCGAATGTTGAAGTTGACTCAGCGCCTTCTCATGCATGCCAACAGCGTTAACCACAATACCTTCAACCTGATAGCTGCTCAGGAGATTGAGATAATACTGCTCCTGGTCAACTTCGTTATTGGTATTGCACATCAGCAGGGTAAAACCGCGCGCGCGACAGGCCGCTTCGATACCGGACATCACTTCAACTGAGTAGGGATTGCTGATATCAGCGATGATCAGCCCGATAAGCCGCGTGTGGCCGCGCTTTAATCCGCGCGCCATCTGGCTGGGACGATAGTCGAGCGCGGCGATGGCCTGCTCAATTCGCTGCTTTAAATCGGCTGAAAGCGCGTGCTGCTCGCCATTCAGATAGCGCGAAACGCTGGTTTTTCCGGTTCTGGCGGCTTTAGCTACATCGCTGATGGTGGCGCGTGCGGCCTGACGTTTCATGATAATTTCCGGATGTTCACTTCAGCTTACGCTGGATCTGTTCTGCCTGGCGCAGGCGAAGGGTGACCGGGCCGGGCAGCCCGGTCAGTTGCAGTTACTGTAAAGGGCTGAGCGTGATTTCTACGCGACGGTTCTGTGCTTTCCCTTCGGCTGTGCTGTTCGATGCAACAGGGCTGTCCGGCCCTGCTCCGCTGGTACGCATACGGTTGGCGGCCACGCCCTGGGAAATCAGCGCGCTGCCTACGCTGTCAGCACGCTGCTGCGAAAGCGTCATATTGAGCTGACGCGTGCCGGTACTGTCAGTATGGCCGGTGATATTCACGGCGGTTTTTGGGTACTCTTTCAGTACCATTGCCACACCGGTCAGCGTGTTGGCCCCGGCGGGTTTCAGCGTACTGCTGCTGCTGTCAAAGGTCACATTATTTGGCATATTCAGCACAATATTATTACCCTGACGCGTCACGCTGACGCCGGTACCGCGCATTTTTTCGCGCAGCTTCGCCTCCTGCACATCCATATAGTAGCCCGCGCCGCCGCCGAGCGCCGCACCCGCAGCCGCGCCGATCAGTGCGCCTTTGCCGCGATCTTTTTTTGAGGAGGAGAGCGCGCCAACGCCAGCGCCTAACGCCGCGCCAAGGCCGGCGCCTATACCGGATTTACCGGCTTCACGCTCGCCGGTATAGGGATTGGTGGTACAGCCGGAAAGCGCAACAGTACCGCTCAGAATCAGAGCGAGGGTAAGCGAAGTCTTTTTCATCGTGTTTATTCCATCATTGCAACGGTGGGCAAAGTGCCCGAAAAGAGAGGATTATGCCGCTGAATTGTGAGAAAAAAACGTGCCATTCGTCTGAAATTGTAAACAAGCGCTATTTCAGGTTGTCAGGATGGCAGAAACAGGAGGTCGAGTGGTCGCTAATCAGCCCGCAGGCCTGCATAAAAGAGTAACAGGTGGTCGTACCAACAAATTTAAAGCCGCGTTTTTTCAATGCCTTTGAAAGCGCGTCAGAAATGGGGCTGAAGGTAGGTGCTTCGCGATAACTGGCATAACGATGGATTTGCGGCTCGTTATCAACAAAACGCCAGACAAAGGTGTTAAACGCTTCACCCATTGCCTCCATAGCCAGCAGCGCGCGCGCGTTCGCTATGATGGCGGCGATTTTACCGCGATGGCGAATAATACCGCTATCCTGCATCAGCCTTTCCACGTCTTCTTCACCCATAAGCGCCACCGCCTGCGGATCGAACTGGTGAAAGGCGCGTCGGTAGTTTTCGCGTTTTTTCAGCACCGTCAGCCACGAAAGACCCGCCATCTGTCCTTCAAGACAGAGCATTTCAAACAGTTGACGCGTATCGGTTAATGGCACGCCCCACTCTTCATCATGATAAGCAATATAAAGCGGATCCTGACTTACCCAACCGCAGCGCTGCATTGATAAATGCTCCTTAATAAAGTGCGTGAAAATTGCGTAAAACAGCCTTGACGTTACCACTATCCAGGCAATAGTTAATTCTGTTGTAAACAAATTTAATAATACGCAACAGCCTGCCTTTTGGCTCTTTTTTCAGGAGTCTTTCATGTTGAAGAAAAGCGAGTGGACGCGCCGTATGGCCTTTGGGGCGGCGTGCTATCTCTGTGCCACCGGCACAGCGATGAGCTGGGATCGGCTTTATGTTTTTGGCGACAGCCTGAGCGACAGCGGGAACAACGGGCGATACACCTGGGATGGCAGCCGACATCCGCTCTATGACGACGTGTTGGCGGCAAAAATCAATCAGTCGCTGCGCCCGTCAGACGAGGGTGGCACCAACTATGCGGCAGGCGATGCCGTTGCTGTTCCTGCACTTAACCCGCAGGACAATACCGCCGATCAGGTCAGTCACTATCTCACCAGCAGCGGCGGGCGCGCTGATGCTGACGGACTGTACGTACACTGGGTGGGAGGAAACGATCTGGCGGCTGCGGCGCTCAACCCTCAACAGGCGAATCAGATTGTCACCAACAGCGCTTTTGCCGCCGCCAGCCAGGTACAGACTTTGCTGAGGGCTGGCGCTGATACGGTGATCGTGCCGACGGTGCCGGACGTGGGCGCAACGCCGATCCTGCTTCAGACGGTGATCCAGGTGGGGCTGGCGCCGGTAGCGGACGCGGCGCTTGCCGCCGCCTTTCAATCGTTAAATGGCCAGGCGACCCCCGATCGAAACGCCCGCAATCAGGCGGTTTATCAGGCATTTTATGCCGCCGCTGGCCAGGCCAGCACTATTGCCGTGCTCCGTCAGGCGATCGCCGGACAGCTTTATCAGGCATGGCAGGCGCTGGGCAGCCAGGCCGCCGCACTGACCGATCGTTATAACCAGCAGGAAGAGGATCAGCTGGCGCGGTTAAGCGGCAACATCGTGCGGGTGGACATTAACGGGTTATTTAATGAAGTGCTGGACGATCCGCTGCGCTACGGTTTGAGCAATACCGCAGGAATGGCCTGCCCGCCGGGCCTGTCTGCCGCTGACTGTACGTCAGCGTCGGCCGGTTTTTCTGATGCACAGGCGTTTCTGTTTGCCGATCGCCTGCATCCCAGCCCCGCCGCGCATTTACTGATCGGTGACTATATTCAGTCGGTGCTGGACGCGCCCGCGCAGGCGGTAGCGCTGAATCAGGCCACGCTGGCGATGTCGCGCGATATGCGCTCAACCCTGGACAGTCGTCTTCAGCAGCAGCGCCACAGCGATAATCCGCAGGGTTCCCTCAGCGTTTTTGGCGGCTACGCGGGCCAGCGGCTTAACTATTCAGACAATTTTGCAGCGGGCGACGGCGACGCCACGACCCGCAATCTGACGCTGGGCGTGGATTACAAGCTGACTGACCGCTGGCTGGTGGGCGTGCTGGCTTCCGGCTCTGATGACAGCCAACATCCCACGCCGCGCTATGACTATAAGACGCGCGGCTGGCTGGTTGCCGCCTGGAGCGAACTGTCGTTTTTCGATAACGGCTGGATTAATGCCGATGCGCATTACGCCTCGCTCAGTTTTGACAATATCAGGCGCAGCGTGGTGCTTGGCCCGGCAACGCGCACGGAAAGAGGTGAGACGGACGGCACGCAAATGGGCGCGCGCATCACCACCGGCTGGGATATTCCGCTGGGATCGGTGCTGACCACCGGCCCGGTGGCGCAATACGCGCTGGACTACAGCGAGGTGAGCGGCTATCAGGAGCAGGGCAGCAGCAGCACCGCGATGCGCTTTGACGACCAGAACTATCATTCGCAGGTTGGGGCCGTTGGCTGGCGACTGGACTCGCAGTTCGGCTGGCTCAATCCGTGGGCGGAAGTAAGCTACAACCACCAGTTCAGCGACAATGTCTGGCGCGCGGGCGGCGGGTTGAAATCAACTCAAACGTCTTTCACGCGCGATTCTGCCGGGCAGGATACCAACTGGGTGGACGTCACGGTGGGCGCGCATATGCCGCTGGGTGACGCCGTAGCCGCTTTTGCCTCAGTGTCGCAAACGGGCGGCCTCAGCTCTGGCGAGCAGTTTATGTATAACCTTGGCGTCAGCGCCCGCTTCTGATTTACCGCCTGCGACCAGCTCAATATGGTTTTCTTGTATCTCATCAAGTGGAGAGGCGTTAATCACCCCTCAAGGGGTAAAACTGCGAGATACGTTCCTTTTTTGTATTTTATAAATATGAATGGATCTGATTGTTCTTTTTTTACACTGATTTTTACGTATCCTTTGGCCTTACTTTTCGCAGGATCGCGTTAGTCGTGTTGAAACAGGGACGTCGTTATGTCATATCGCATTACCGCGCAGCTGCCGGTGGAAGGTCTGCGCTTCTGGAAATTCGGCGGCAGCGAGGCCCTCTCCGGCGCCTTCATCTTCACGCTGCAACTGCTGGGCGAGGACGCCCGCGTTGACGGCCGGGCGCTCCTCGGCAAACCGGTCACCGTCACCGTGCCCCTGCCGGGCCTGGTCAGCGCGCCGCGTTATTTCAACGGAAAAATCACCGCCGTCTCGGTCGGCAGTCAGGCGCTGAACGACACGCGCTACGCCGTTTACACCCTCACCGTGGAATCTGACCTGTGGCCGCTGACCCGCGACAGGAACCAGCGCATTTTTCAGGGACAGACGGTGCCGCAGATGGTGAAAACGGTGCTGGGCGGCTACGGGGTGACGGTGGAAGACCAGCTGCGCGGGCGCTACCGCGTCTGGGAATACTGCGTGCAGTACCAGGAAAACAGCTTTGAATTCATCAGCCGCCTGATGGCGCTGGAAGGCATCTACTGGTACTTCCGCCATGCGGCAGACAGCCACACGCTGGTGCTGGCGGACGCGGCAGAGCAGCACACGCCGTTTCCCGGTTATGAAAGTATCCCTTACCACGTCACGGCTTCCGGCGGCAGCACGTCGGAAGAAGGGCTTACCGGCTCGTGGGTGAAAATGAAGCGCACCGGGTGGCGGGCGGTCGCATCCAGGGGGTGAAGGCGAATGAAACGGTGCTGACCGGGGGCAGAAAAAGCGATGCCGCGGTTGATGAGTACGTGCTGGGGTCGGGAACCACGCTGCGGCTGGTGTGTGGTGACAGCGCGATTGAGCTGACGGCGGCCGGGCAGATAAACATGACCGGGAAAGGTTTTAATATATTTGTGGAGGGGCACGGCTACATCAATACCAGAGACGGTAAGCTGAACCTGAACGACGGCACGGCCGCGGCGACCGCCGCGCCGGGGGCCGGACATAAAAAAGATATTGTCAGCGCAGTGGAGGCACTGTTTGATCCGCAGCAGAAAGCACAAGTTAAGAAGAGCGTGCAGAAACCCGCAGGGAACGCTGCTCCCGTAAGCAAACCCGCAGCGATACAGCGAGTGCCTCCGGTTTCGAAAAAGCAGCCATTAGAAAACAGGCTTGATCGCCGGGTGGTGAAATCAATCATGAAATCTGAGGGTATTCATCACATACAGGGCGGCATTCCTGAAGCCTATGGATTTCGCAAAGGATTCGGACCCGCTTATGAATAAATCATGACAGCAAGAGGAAAGTATGGTGTAGGCAGTTCAGAGGAGTTTGCGGTGGTGTCAAAATATATGAATGAAAGTGCCAGAAAAGCCGGAGCACTAAATTTCTCCGATCCAGAAAAGCAGGCTGCGGTCATGTCGCTGGCGCATATGCGCGGGGTTGGCGAAGCACAGGCCATCCTGAATTCAATGGTTTCAGGTGATTTCGTAAAATCTTCAAAAATTACGAGTGAAAATGCCGAACTTCTCGAGAGTTTAAGTCCAAAAGATTTCCGGGAGCAATTAAAAAATGCCCGGATAACCTATGATAATATTATATATGGAAAGACTATGACCAGCGTAGATGGCATTAGAATGACATGGTCAGAAGCTTATAATAAAGGGTTGCAAGTTCGTTACGAGCGAGAAGCAGCAGAATTTATGAAGCTAAAACATAAGAAATAAAGGAGTGCCTGTGTTAAATAATTTTCATAAATCTATAATATTATTGTTGATTTTTTTCTAACCCTATTCTTTTGGGGATCACTATAATGAACTTAATAAATACAATAGCATGGACGCAGTTATTAACATTTTTCGATATCAGTAAGAGTAATGTTAGTATGTTCAGACAGTTATAATATTTGCAATCGCGCATTATATATCGATGAAGACAGTTCTGGTAATCCTCGTTTCGGTATCACAGGCGTAGTGAACAGGGCGGCTTGTGAACAGGATGCCTGCCCCGCGACGGACTATCAATTTGAAAAAAAAAGCGACGGGGAGAAGTTTATTCTGACCGTTAATGAACCCTCGCTCACCATTATCAAAGAGGGTGTGGTTAAGGTAAAACAGCACGGCATATGGTCGCAGTGACTGCTTTGCAACGGCGTACATTGAAGAGTAATAACTCAACTTCTGCATGCATATGTCTTCACGCCACGCTTACTCAAACTGCCGCTCATCGCGCAACAGATGCGCATTACCTTTACGGCGGGTAAATCCGCTGCGGTCGAAGAACTCCAGAATCTGTACCGCCAGTTTGCGGCCAATGCCGAGCCGATCGCGGAAGTCTGCCGCACTGGTGCTTTCGCCCCCGGCGGCGCGCGATCGGATCAGATCGGCGAACTGCTGCATCCGATCGCCGGAAAAATAGCGATCTTTCACAATGGCGACGATCAGTCCCGCCTGTGCAGCCTTACGCAGCGTGCGCCTTGTCAGCGTTTCTTCAGCGTTGAGCGACGTTGCGATATCCCGCACCCACCACGCCTCATCGGCAAACAGCGGCTCCGCGCGCTGCCAAAGCGCCTGCTCGTCCGCTTCAAAACGCATCATAAAGCCGGGCAGATGCAGCCAGCCACGATTATTGCTGAGCCGGCCCTGCCCCGTTAACAGGTCAATCAGCGTTAATCCAACCTCTTCCGGCTGGTCCGGAAGGGTAACGCGACGCAGGCGTTCACGCCCCAGGCCGGGGCGGTCGCCGTTGTCCTGATGCCAGGCTCCAAGTGTACTGAGCACCTTCTGCTGCCAGGCGATTGCCGTTTCGGGCAGCAGAAGGTAACGACCTGCTTTGACCGGCTGAAGCGCCGCCATAGCTGCTTCAAGCGCCGTGACGGTGAGCTGTCGTGTCCAGGCGAGATCGCTGACGCGCATCGGCCGCTGAAGCAGCAGCGACAGCGTCTGGTGTTCCTCATTCGCTTCTGCTAACGCATGCAGCCAGGCCAGGTAGTCCGGCTGACGTTTGCCGCGTTTTTTCGGCCACAGCTGGATCACTCGCGCACCGGCAAGGGTTTCGCGCGCGTTAATATCGCGCAGGATCAGCCGATCGTTGTCCGCCAGCCAGAGAGGCGTGTCGAGGATCAGTTCGGCGAGGTCGCTGTCCAGCAACGAAACGCGTCCGGTAACGTGGCTGGCGGCGTGGTGCAGATGCAAAGACTGTCCCTGTTTTAACGGCTGGTGCTGCTCCAGCGCCACAATTACCCGATCGACGGGCGCGTCCGGCTTCTCAGCCAGCAGCCAGTCGCCGCGCGACAGGTCGCTTTTTTCAATATCGCCGCTGATATTTAACGCAATACGCTGACCCGCTCGCGCCCAATCGGTCGGCTGGTTCTGCGCGTGCAGGCCGCGCACGCGTACGCGCTTCTCGCTGCTGCTCAGGCACAGTCTGTCACCCACGCGAACCTGACCGCCAAGCGCGGTGCCGGTTACCACCACGCCCGCGCCTTTAACGGTAAACGCCCGATCGATTGCCAGGCGGAAAGGACGATCCAGCGTGATGTCACGCTCCGGTAGCTGGCTGAGATGCGCGGCAAGCGGTTCGATGCCGGTTCCCGCCGTGGCGCTGGTAATAAAAATGGCGATATCCGACCAGCCCAGCAGGTGGGTCAGCGTCCGTATCTGTTCGTTGACCTCTTCAAGGCGCGTCGCATCCACGCGATCCGCTTTGGTGATCGCAACGGTGAGCGGTGGTCGCCCGCTCAGCTGCAAAATCGCCAGATGCTCGCGGGTTTGCGGCATGACGCCGTCGTCTGCCGCCACTGCCAGCAGCGCATGATCCAGCCCGCCGGTGCCGCAAAGCATATTGCTGAGAAATTTTTCATGGCCCGGGACATCGATAAAGCCAATAACCCGTCCGTCCGGCTGCGGCCAGTAGGCATAACCGAGGTCGATGGTCATGCCGCGCGCCTTCTCTTCCGGCAGACGGTCAGCATTCACGCCGGTAATAGCCTGAAGCAGAGCGGTTTTGCCATGATCGACATGGCCAGCGCTGGCGATAATCATGCGGTCAGCACCTCCATAAACAGTGATTCGTCCTGAAGGCAGCGCAGATCCAGCCAGAGTTGTCCCGCCTGAGCGCGACCAATTACCGGTACTGCGGCCTGGCGCAGGCGGGTGGAAAGGCTGGCGAGCGTGCCGCCGCGTCCGTCGCGCGGCGTAAAGGTTATCGCCACGCTGGGCAGACGATCGACCGGCAGCGAACCGCTACCGATTTGCGATGAACAGGGGGCAATCGCCAGCGAAAATTGCTCACCGAAGCGTGCGTCAAGCTGCGGCAGCAGCCGTTCCGCCTGCTGCGCTATCTCTTCGGGCGGACGGGTTAACAGGCGCAGCGTCGGCAGTTGTTCCTTCAGTTTTTCCGGGTGCAGATAGAGCTTGAGCGTGGCCTCAAGCGCCGCCAGCACCATTTTATCAACGCGTAGCGCGCGCTTCAGCGGATGCTGTTGCAAACGGTCGATCAGTGCTTTTTTACCGACGATAATACCGGCCTGCGGGCCGCCGAGCAGCTTGTCGCCGGAAAAGCTCACCAGGCTGACGCCGGCCGCCAGCAGGTTTTGCGGCATGGGTTCAGCAGGCAGGCCATATTCGCTCAGGTCGATTAACGAACCGCTGCCGAGATCGCTGATAACCGGCAGGTTCAGTTCGGTGCCCAGCGCGGCCAGCTCCTGCTCGCTGACCGATTTCGTGAAGCCCTGGATCTGATAATTGCTGGTGTGCACCTTCATCAACAGCGCGGTCTCTTCGTTCACCGCCTGACGGTAATCTTTCAGGTGCGTACGGTTAGTGGTGCCCACTTCCGCCAGACGGCAGCCTGCCTGCGTCATAACGTCAGGAATACGAAACGCGCCGCCGATCTCCACCAGTTCGCCGCGCGAGACCACCACCTCTTTTCCCGGCGCCAGCGCGGCCAGCATCAGCAGCACCGCCGCCGCATTATTGTTAACGATGCAGGCATCTTCCGCCCCGGTGAGCCGGCACAGCAGCCGGGCAATGGCGCGATCGCGATGACCGCGCTCCGCTTCGTCAAGCGCGTACTCCAGCGTAACCGGCGAGCGCATCGCGCTGGTCACCGCCGCAATTGCGCTTTCGCTCAGCAGCGCACGCCCGAGGTTGGTGTGCAGCACGGTGCCGGTCAGATTGAAAACCGGACGCAGCGCGGTGCGTTGCTGCTGCGCCAGCCGCTGCGATGTGGCCTGCGGCCAGTCGGCACACCAATCAGGAAGCTGTTGCCGCGTCAGGATGCTCTCCCGCGCCTCCTGTTGGAGGGCGCGTAACGTGCCGGTAACGTGCTGATGACCATAAAGAGAGAGCAGGCCTGCCATTGCGGGATCGCGGAGCAGGCTGTCAACGGCGGGAAGCTGGCTGAAGAGTGCATTCATGGGTTAATGGTATCAGGGCGAAGGTGGCGTGGTGCGGGCAAAACTTTCACGGGCAAACATTTTTTCCGTTAGTTTAACCAGCGCGGGGCGGTTGACGCACCAGCCCGGCACCACGCGGCGAAAATTCAAAAAGCCGATCAGGCAGGCGGTCGCAATGTCGGCGACGTTCAGCGTGTCACTGTTCAACACCTCGCCTTTGGCGGCGGCGGCCTCCAGCACATCAAGTCCACGCAGGATTTTTTCACGCTGGCGGATCAGCTGCTCTTCAAGCTGTTTTTCTGCCGGACGCATGCTTTCACGCACCAGGATCACCGCCGCATCGCCAATGCCGTCCGCCAGTGCCTGGAGCTGAAGCACCTTCAGCGCGGCCAGTTTGTCACGGGGAATGAGCGCCGGGGCAATATCCATCTGTTCCAGGAAGTTGGCAATGATATGCGATTCATACCAGGTGCCGTCGGGCGTGACCAGCGCGGGGATTTTTCCCAGCGGATTGTGCTGCGGCACCGGGCTGTCGTCTGTCCACGGCGAGGCGTTAATAAATTCAAAGGTGATGCCTTTTTCCAGCATGATCACCGAAATTTTCCGCACAAAGGGGCTGGTGTAGCTGCCGATCAGTTTCATATTACGATTTCTCCTGAAGCGGCCGGACAAACCGGCCTGCGGATAATGTTACCTGAAACAAGCGTGGTTGGGTTACTCCCCTGGAAAGAGGAAGGGATTGAGGCTACTGCGAGAGAAGCCCTCCTGCTCCATGCGCGCATCCAGCACCAGCGAGGCGAGATCGTCCGCCACCGGCTCTACCGCCGGATCTTTCTCCTGATAGAGCATCTTGAGATAGGTGCCGCAGTCGCCGCAGCTTTCCGCTTTGACCGGCGCGGTTTCGCTGTCGAGCGACCAGTAGTGCAGATCGCGCGTTTGCTCGCAGTTGGTGCATTTTGAGCGCACCACGTACCACTCGCTCTCACACAGGTTGCAGTGCAGGTAGCGTAAGCCGCCGTGCTGCGTGCCCATATGGACAATGCTGGTCACCGGCACGCTGGCGCAAACCGGGCAGAACTGCCGCTGTTCGCCATACTCCGCGCGCGCCTTGCCGGGGATTAACGCGGCCATCTGCGCCCAGTAAACTGAGAGCGCGGCCCAGATAAACGGCGCTTTATCACTGCTGACGCGGGCAAAATCGTTATCGAACAGCGCGGAAGCCATGGCTTCCAGCTCCTGTGCGGACGCTTTTTCCAGGTTTTCCAGCACCGCCAGCGCCTGGCCGGTCATCTCCGGTTTCAGTTCCGCAATCAACGAGTGCAGCAGCCGCTGCCAGTGCCCATCGCGCGGCAGCGTATGAATATCCAGCGGCGGTTTGCCCTGACGCGCGGTTTCCACCAGCCGGGCATGTAAATCCATCTGCAACGGGTGATCGTACAGCACAATCTCCTGTGCGCTGGCGATCACGGCGGTGAAGCGTAAATAGTCGCCCAGCGGATTTTTCTCCGCCAGCTGCCGTAAACGCGCGGCGCGGCGGCTGTATAAATTTTTCAGCCTTGGGAAAAGTAACGGCGGAATCATCTCCGCCGTTTTTCTGTCGCTTTTCTCCAGCTCATCTTGCGGGATTATGCGAATACTCATCAGGGACGTTTTTCCTGTTTTATCGTTTGCCGGGCGCGAACAGCGCGGTACCAGCGTGGATGGTGCTCTTTCGCCCAGGCGGTGGTGACCCAGCCTTCCACCATCGCGGTGATTGAGCCTTTCACCCAAAGCGCGGCGTAAACGTGAACCATGATGACAATGATTAACCCGACGGCTGCCACCGAATGAACAAGCAGCGCCAGGCGAATCACCGGAACAGGAAACGCACCCGCGAAGTAAGGCCGCCAGATAACCACGCCGCTTGCCAGCAGCAGCACCAGGCTGGCGATCGCCGCCCAGAACACGCACTTCTGCCCCAGATTATAGCGTCCGATGTCGCCGACTTCCTCGTTTTGGATGACTTTGTGGATGTTCTTTGCCCAAATCACGTCTTCACGATCGACGAAATTGTATTTCCAGTAGCGGAAAAACATCAGCAGAAAAGCCACAAACATGATAACGCCGACAAACGGATGCAGAATGCGCGCCAGCTGCGGCGTGCCCAACACATGCATTAACCAGTTAAAGGACGGGAAAAAGAACCCCAGCCCGCTGAGCGCGGCAAGCACAAAGCAGAATGCCACAATCCAGTGGTTAATACGCTCCGGCGCGCTGTAGCGCTGAATGCGGTTGTGATGACGCTTTTTCATTACCGCTCCTCCTTATCGTGCAGGTCGTCTTCATCCCCTTCTTCCACCCGATTCGGCCCGATGCCGACGTAGTGGAAGACGCTGGCGGCAAAGGTTGCCGCAAAACCGATGGCGGCCAGCGGTTTCCAGATGCCTTTCCAGAAGGTGACGGCCGGGCTGATGGTCGGATTCTCTGGCAGACCGTGGTAAAGCTGCGGTTTGTTGGCATGATGCAGCACATACATCACATGCGTGCCGCCAACGCCTGACGGATCGTACAGTCCGGCGTTTTCATAACCGCGGCTGTTCAGTTCGCTCACGCGCTCCGCCGCGACGTTTTTCATATCCTCTTTGCTGCCAAAGTGGATCGCGCCGGTCGGGCAGGTTTTCACGCAGGCAGGTTCCTGACCGACGGCGACACGATCGACGCACAGCGTGCACTTATAGACGCGGTTATCCTCTTTATTGAGGCGCGGCACGTCAAAAGGGCAACCTGCGATACAGTAGCCGCAGCCGATGCACTGCTCTGACTGGAAGTCGACAATGCCGTTAGCATACTGAATAATTGCGCCTTCGGACGGACACGCCTTCAGGCAGCCCGGATCGGCACAGTGCATGCAGCCATCCTTGCGGATCAGCCATTCCAGTTTGCCGTGCTCTTCCACCTCGGAAAAGCGCATTACCGTCCAGGATTTGGCGGTCAGGTCGGCCGGGTTATCATAAACCCCGACGTTGTGACCGACCTCGTCCCGAATGTCATTCCATTCCGAGCAGGCCACCTGACAGGCTTTGCAGCCGATGCAGGTGGTAACATCAATCAGCTTCGCCACTTCCTGTTGGTGGTCCCTTGCCTGAGGCGCGGGCGTGAAGCCGTTTGTCGCGGAGCGACGGATAATATCCTGTGACTGATAAGTCATATTTTCTCTCCGCTAGGCCTTTTCCACGTTCACCAGGAAGGCTTTAAATTCCGGCGTTTGCGTGTTGGCGTCACCGACGAACGGCGTCAGCGTATTGGCAATAAAGCCTTTTTTCGCTGCGCCCTCAAAGCCCCAGTGAATCGGAATACCAATGGTATCCACCGGTTTACCCTGTACCGTCAGGGTACGGATACGCTTGGTGACCACCGCTTTCGCCTTGATATAGCCACGGTTGGAGCTGACCTTAACGGTGTCGCCCTGCACGATGCCCAACTTGCCAGCCAGCCCTTCGCCGATCTCCACAAACTGCTCCGGCTGCGCGATGGCGTTGAGCTTCGCGTGCTTGGTCCAGTAGTGGAAGTGCTCGGTCAGACGATAGGTGGTGCCGACATACGGGAACTTATCCGCTTTGCCCAGCGCGGCCAGATCGTCCTGGAAGATGCGCGCCGCCGGGTTTGAGACAACGTTCGGGTGCAGCGGGTTGGTGCCGATCGGTGTTTCAAACGGCTCGTAGTGCTCAGGGAACGGGCCCTCCGCCATTTTATCAATAGCGAATAAACGCCCCATGCCTTCCGGCTGCATAATGAACGGTCCGACGCCGCTGCCCGGCGCGGCGGTGCTGTAGTCCGGGATATCCTGCCCGGCCCACTTCGTGCCGTTCCAGCGCATCAGTTCGCGTTTCGGATCCCACGGTTTGCCCTGCGGATCGGCCGAAGCGCGGTTGTACAGAATGCGGCGGTTAAGCGGCCATGCCCATGACCAGTTCAGGGTGTTGCCCAGACCGGAAGGGTCGGTGTTGTCGCGGCGCGCCATCTGGTTGCCGTCAGGCGTCCAGCTCCCGGCGAAGATCCAGCAGCCGCTGGAGGTCGAGCCGTCGTCGCGCAGATGTGCGAAAGTGCCGAGCTGCTGGCCTTTCTTCGCCAGCACTACGCCTTTATCATCAACGATATCGGCCAGCGCTTTGCCGTTGCTTTCCATGGCGACCTCTTCTGACGCCGGGTTATCCGGCGTCAGATAGTTCCAGCTCATGTTCAGCACCTGCTCCGGCAGCGCGCCGCCTTCGCTGGCGTACATTTCACGCAGTTTCAGGAAAATACCAGCGATGATCTCGCCATCATTGCGCGATTCGCCAGGACCGTCTGCGCCCTTCCAGTGCCACTGCAACCAGCGGGCGGAGTTGACGATTGAGCCGTTCTCTTCCGCAAAGCAGGTTGACGGCAGGCGGAACACTTCGGTCTGAATCGTCGACGGATCGACATCGTTAAACTCGCCGTGGTTCTGCCAGAAATTGGAGGTTTCGGTGAGCAGCGGATCGATAGTCACCAAAAACTTCAGTTTAGACAGCGCCTTCACCACCTTATTTTTATTCGGGAAGGAGGCAAGCGGGTTAAATCCCTGGCATAAATAGCCGTTCACTTTGCCCTGAGACATCATCTCGAAGTACTGCAAAACGTCGTAGTTTTTGTCCCATTTCGGCAGCCAGTCAAAGCCCCAACTGTTCTCCTTCTGCGCTTTATCGCCATAGAACGCTTTCATCAGGCTGATAAAGAACTTGGGATAGTTGCTCCAGTAGTTGACCTGGTCCGGCAGCAGCGCCCGCGGCGTGTTGGCGGCAAAATAGGTCTCCAGATCGGGGTGCTTCTCGGCGGGCAGGCTCAGGTAGCCCGGCAGGCTCTGCGACAGCAGGCCAAGGTCGGTCAGCCCCTGGATATTGGAGTGGCCGCGCAGGGCGTTGATGCCGCCGCCCGCCATGCCCATATTCCCCAACAGCAGCTGAACCATCGCCATGGTGCGAATGTTCTGCGCGCCCACAGAGTGTTGCGTCCAGCCCAGCGCATACAGGAACGATGCGGTGCGATCGGGCGCGCTGGTTTCGGCCAGCAGTTCGCAGACATACAGGAAGTCTGCTTTTGGCGTGCCGCAGATCGACTCAACCACATCAGGCGTATAGCGGCTGACGTGCTCTTTCAGCAGATTCCACACGCAGCGCGGATGGCTGAGCGTGTCGTCGCGTTTGGCATAGCCGTTTTCATCCAGTTCATAGTGCCAGGACGTTTTATCGTAGTTGCGAACCTCTTCCTTGTAGCCGCTGAACAGGCCGTCTTCGAAGTGGTAATCGTCACGCACGATCAGGCTGGCGTTGGTATACGCCTCAACGTATTCACGCTGGATTTTTTCGTTGCTGATCAGGTACAGCAGCACGCCCGACAGGAAAGCGATGTCGGTGCCGGAGCGGATGGGCGTATAAAAGTCGGCTACCGATGCGGTGCGCGTAAAGCGCGGATCGATAACGATCAGTTTCGCCTTATTGTGAATTTTGGCTTCCATCGCCCAGCGGAATCCAACCGGATGCGCTTCAGCGGCGTTACCGCCCATCACAATAATTAAGTTCGCATTTCGAATATCAACCCAGTGGTTGGTCATCGCACCGCGACCAAATGTTGGAGCAAGACTTGCTACCGTTGGTCCGTGTCAGACGCGCGCCTGGTTGTCGACGGCAAGCATGCCGAGCGAACGGGTAAATTTCTGTGTTAAATAACCGGTTTCGTTGCTGGAAGCCGAGGCGCACAGCATTCCGCTGCTCAGCCAGCGGTTGACGGTGACGCCGTCTTTATTTTTTTCGATAAAGTTGGCGTCGCGATCCGCTTTCATCAGGCGGGCAATGCGTGAAAATGCATCTTCCCAGCTAATGCGCTGCCATTTATCCGATCCTGGCGCACGATATTCAGGATACTTCAGCCGGCTTTCGCTATGAATGAAATCGATAAGGCCTGCGCCTTTCGGACAAAGCGCGCCACGACTGACCGGGTGATCCGGGTCGCCTTCGATATGAAAAATAGACTCTTTTGCGTTTTTAGCGCCATCGCCAAGGCTGTACATTAACAGCCCGCAGCCGACGGAGCAGTAGGTGCAGGTATTACGTATTTCACGGGCGCGCAGTAGCTTGTACTGCCGCGTCTCCGCCAGCGCAGCGGCTGGGGCAAAGCCCAGCATCGCCGCCGTCGTTCCTGCCATTCCCCCAGCGCAGATCTTGAAGAAGCTTCTTCTGCTGACATTCATGGCTATAAATCCTGTTTCGACATTGCTTAATTATTTTTTTGCGGTAAAACGCGCAGAGGTTCAGAATTGCTCACATCGCTGAACCTATGTAATCGGCATAATACCATAATTACTATAGGGTCGATGTAAACAACAGGTTAATTAGTGAACGATAAAAGTGAATGTTTCCAGAATGTGAGTGAGATCGCAGGAGCGGGTCAGTTGCCGGTGTGGACGCGCGCCGCACTTGACGCGCCTGAAAACGACTGGCTGGCGGACGAAGTGCCGGTTGCGCTGGTCTATAACGGTATCTCTCACGTGGTGATGATGACCACGCCAAAGGATTTGGAGGCGTTTGCGCTCGGCTTTTCACTGTCGGAAGGAATTATCGCGTCGCCTGGCGATATTTATGGCATGGATGTCGTCCACGCCTGCGGTGGCATTGAAGTGCAGATTGAGCTCTCCAGCCGACGCTTTGCGGCGCTGAAAACCCAGCGACGCGCCATGGCGGGCCGCACCGGCTGCGGCGTCTGCGGCGTGGATCAACTGGGTGAAATTGGTAAACCCATCGCGCCGTTGCCCTTCAGCCAGACCTTCGCGTTGGCGCAGCTTGATCGGGCATTGTCTCAGCTTAAACGTTTTCAGCCCGTGGGCGAGCTGACCGGCTGCACCCACGCGGCGGCGTGGATAATGCCCGGTGGCAATCTCACGGGGGGCTATGAAGACGTCGGCAGGCACGTGGCGCTGGATAAACTGTTAGGCGCCAGGAGCGGGCAGCCTGGCTGGCAGCAGGGCGCCGTGCTGGTTTCCAGTCGCGCCAGCTATGAGATGGTACAAAAGTCCGCCATGTGCGGCGTGGAGATCCTGTTTGCCGTTTCCGCCGCCACGCGCCTGGCGGTAGAGGTGGCCCGGCGCAGCAATCTGACCCTGGTGGGCTTCAGTAAACCTGGCCGCGCGACGATCTACACGCATCCGCAGCGGCTGGTGTGAGGTTTTTCCTGGGTGTGGCGATGATTGTTAAAAACTACCGGGCCTTTGGCTTTCATCAGCAGCCAATACCGCCCGACGGACTTTATTTCCCTTACCCGCTTTTGGACGCCGATGCCGGGTTCGCTCGTCTTGAGGAGGCAGGCTTGTTGACGATGAACGTCAATATCCACCATGCGTCGTCAAAGGTGCTGGTGTTGGGTTGACCGTAAGATTCAATAAAAATACCTGTCCAGGATTTCCAGTACCGCTCTGACGACTGCCGTTCGGCGGGGTGTGACGTACATGCCGTAGCTGAGACTTAGTTCGGGAACCGGCAGACACAGTTTTTTCATCGTACTCTGTCTGAATATATCCGGCGCAACGAGCGCGATCCCCAGGCCGCTTTCAACGGCGGCAGAAATGGCGCTCATATTTGAACTGGTCAGCACGATTCTGTATTCGAGCCCCGCATCGGAAAGTGCGTGCAGCATCATTTTTCGCATATAGCAGGTTTCGCCGTAAACGATAAGCGGCAGAGGCTGATTCGTGTCGGGCGCGTGGTCCGTTGAGCACACCCAGCAGGGGCGGGACAGCCAACTTTTCTCGGGCTTTGTGCTGAAAAACTGTGTTGCGCCAATGGCAATATCGAAATTTCCGCTCTGCCATCCGGCGGCTATCCTCTCGTCGTAATCCACCACAATGCGCACATGCATGCCGGGTAACAACTGCCGTATTCGGGAGAGGGCATCGGGGAGCACCATAAGCGCGTGGTTCTCCGGAATGCCTACGCTGACCGTTCCGGTTTCTGACCAGCTTTGCAACTGGAGGACGGCTTCTTCCCCCAAAGAAATAATTCGGCGTGCGTAGGACAAAAACATCTCTCCCTCTGCCGTTGGTCGCACGCCGCGTCCGGTACGGTGGAGAAGACGTACACCCAGCAGCTCTTCAAGGCGAATGATTTGGGCACTGAGGGCTGACTGGGCGCGGCCGGATTCCGCCGCCGCCCGGCTTAAACTGCCATATTGGCATACGGCAATAAATACCCGCAGCAAGGTGGGATCAAGATTGTTGGATATATTCATATGATGATATCTGAAACATTAATTCCCGTATGGAATAACTCATTCATTATATCTAAGGTAAGAATGACTTTAAAGTGTGCAGCCTTTCCAGGTAGGGGCTCACTGTGACCGACGGGCGTTGAGGGCAGATTTTCATTTCATAAGGAGTACGCGTATGGCTTTTTTTGTACCTGGCGCGACGGATTTTATCGTGCCGCAGTATTATCGTTCGGCCCGGCACACCACGCACTACCTGACATGTGGCCAGGCTGACGCGCCGCTGATTTTCTTTCTGCACGGCTGGCCGGGTATCAGCCTGATGTGGCGGGCACAGATGGACGCATTCGCCGCAGAGGGCTGGCGTTGCATTGCCCCCGATCTGCGGGGTTATGGGGGTTCGTCCCGGCCTGAAGACGAGGCTGCTTACACCATTGAAAATGTGGTGACAGATATGACTGAA
Organism: Erwinia oleae; assembly: GCF_000770305.1. GTDB lineage: Bacteria > Pseudomonadota > Gammaproteobacteria > Enterobacterales > Enterobacteriaceae > Erwinia > Erwinia oleae. Next base: position 7,999 of record NZ_JNVB01000059.1, on the reverse strand, counting down.
CTGCATGATCACCTTGGCGGCGGGCCAGCGATCTGGGTTGGTCATGATTGGGGAAGCGTTGTGGCGGGTCAATTAACCGCACACCACCCCTGGCGCAGTCGCGGTGTGGTACTCACTTCGCTGGCCTATTTTCCTGACGCAAATGCGCTTCCCACCCTCGTGCCGCTGGTGGACCGGGAAATTTATCCGGCAGACCAGTATCCGGATGGTCAGTGGGACTATTATCGCTACTACACGACCCATTTCGAGGCGGCGGTGGCCGATCTTGATGCAGACAAGTCAGCATCGTTGGCATCGATCTTTCGGTCGGGTACCCGGGATGCCGTTGGTAAGGTTTCGCCGAATGCCGTGGTGTCGCGTAACGGAGGGCGCTTTGGCACCGCGCACCGCGCACCGCCTGTCGACCCCGATCCGGCCCTCTGGCCGCCAGCGGATTTCGACGTGCTGGCAGAGGCGTTTCATTCACATGGCTTCAGACCGCCCTGTGCCTGGTATTTGAACGATGACGCTAACGTGGCTTACGCGCGAAAGGCGCCCAACGGTGGACGTTTGTCACAGCCGGTACTGTTTATTAATGGCGACTGGGATCAAATCTGTAGCATTACCGGAAATCACCAGGGCGATCCGATGCGCGCAGCCTGCGCAGATCTTACCGTGCTGAATATGCCCGCCGGGCACTGGTTGCCGCTTGAGCGTAAAGAAGAACATATTGAGGCCATCCGTACCTGGCTTCAGGAGAATAATCTTCAGGATGGATAATTCAGGCGCCCCCGCGGGGCGCATTTACCTCTTCTCTATTGAAACCGGATGGGTAGCAACGGATCATATTTTCAGATATTTTTTCAGTTCGCCTGCCATCTGACGCAGTGCCGCCTGCGTGCCGGGCGACTTCGCCAGCGGATTCAGTAATCCCCAGTCATGGATCATTCCGTTGTAGCGAACGCAGCTGACTTCTACGCCGGCCTGGTCGAGTTTTTGTGCGAACTGTTCGCCCTCGTCACGCAAAACATCAAACTCAGCCACCTGAATCAGGGTTGGCGGCAGGCCGGCCAGTTCTGCTTTGTCTGCGCCAAGCGGAGACGCGGTAATTTCAGCCCGTTCTCCGGGATCGGTGGTGTAGGCATCCCAGAACCATTTCATCATGTCGCGGGTGAGAAAATACCCTTCGGGAAAGCGCTGGTAGGATTCATTATCAAAGCTTGCGTTGGTGACGGGCCACAACAGTCCCTGAAAAGAAATACGCGGAGAACCATTACGTTTTGCCAGTAAGCTGACCACAACAGACATATTGCCGCCTACGCTGTTCCCGACCACCGCAAGGCGGGAGCCATCCAGCAGCAGGCTCTGCCCGTTTTCTGCCACCCATTGCGTTGCCTGGTACGCCTGATTGATGGCTACCGGATAATGGGCTTCCGGTGAAGGCGTGTAATTGACAAAAACGGCTGCGGCACCGCTCAGCACCACCAGGTCGCGCACCAGACGTTTGTGGGTAAAATAATCACCCAGGATCCACCCGCCGCCGTGAAAGAACATGAAAACCGGCAGGGTTTCATTCTGCTTGCCAGCGGGGCGCACAATATTCAACAGTACATCCTGCCCGCTGAGCGTGACGGTCTGTTCACTCTCTTCAATACCACTTAAGTCAACCGGTACGGATTTTTGCGCATCGGTAAGAACCTGTCGGGCCTGATCCGGAGAGAGCGAATTGACGGGCGGGTTACCGGCACCGTTAAGTTGTTCGAGAAAAGCGGTCACCACTTTCTCTGTTGCAGCGTGTTCAGGGGGTATCGCGTTAACGGACATAGTCTTCTCCACTGTTAAGGTTCATTAACCAGTATAGAAGCTGTGCGATTGTTCTGATAAAAGGCGTCAGCTAAACCCTTACCAACGTCGGGGCATTGATAAACCTTTTAGAGCGAGTTTATTTAACTATAATGATCCGACTGCTTACGTGGCGCTAACAGAAAGCGCCGCCCAACATTAAATGGAGATGATGAACATGAGTTATTCACTGCCATCCTTGCCTTACGCATACGACGCACTGGAACCGCATTTCGACAAGCAGACGATGGAAATCCATCACACCAAACACCACCAGACCTACGTAAACAATGCGAACGCCGCGCTGGAAGGCACCGAATTCGCCGATCTGCCGGTTGACGAGCTGATCGCCAAACTGGATCAGGTACCTGCCGACAAGAAAACCGTGCTGCGCAATAACGCAGGCGGCCACTCTAACCACAGCTTCTTCTGGAAAGCTCTGAAAACCGGCACCACGCTGGGCGGCGAACTGAAAGCGGCTATCGAGCGTGATTTCGGTTCTGTGGAAAAATTCAAAGAAGAGTTTGAAAAAGCGGCTGCCACCCGTTTCGGTTCCGGCTGGGCATGGCTGGTTAAGAAGGGCGACAAGCTGGCTGTCGTCTCTACGGCCAACCAGGACAGCCCGCTGATGGGCGAAGCCGTTTCTGGCGCGTCCGGAACGCCCGTTATCGGTCTGGACGTATGGGAACATGCTTACTACCTGAAATATCAGAACAAACGCCCTGACTATATTAAGGCGTTCTGGGAAGTGGTGAACTGGGACGAAGCCGCAGCGCGTTTCGCCGCAGCAAAATAAGCGTCTCACTGACCTCAACCGGCGACAGCGTTCGCCGGTTTTTTTTGCCTGAACCTGATATTTTTACTGCCGCTTCTCCTTCCTCCGAAATGAAAGACTCCGATTTATCTGTTAAGCACGTGTTTCTGCTACGGTCTGCCTGTAACACAGCGTTAACCGCTTAAACGCCTGGACGTCTGTATGGCTAATACTTTTTTGTGTTAGCTTATGCGCTTTCGTTCGTTGTCAGCCACGCGCTTCCAATAAAAAATGCGGGACAACGATCTTTCATCTGCCAGAGGAGACGCACCTGTGAATGCGGCCAACCGCTTAGAAATGCGTCAAATCTCCATCGCGTTTGGCGGTTTTAACGCGCTTTCCGGCGTCGATTTCAGTCTTGAAGGGCGGTCGGTGCATGCGCTGACCGGCGCCAACGGTGCGGGCAAGTCGACGCTGATGGCGGTGCTGTCCGGTGCATACGGTCATTACAGCGGCACCATTTTGCTCGACGGCCAGCCGGTGGAGATCCGTTCGCCGCGCGATGCCAAACGGCTCGGCATACACCTTGTGCAGCAGGAGGTGGATGTGGCGCTGGTGCCAACGCTCAGCGTCGCGGAAAACATCATGCTGGATCGACTCGCGGAGGGCGGCCAGCTCTGGCGCTGGGGCGAAATCCGTCGCCAGGCGGCCGCGATGCTGGCCCAGCTTGACGTCTCGCTGGATCTGCGGCGCGCGGTTGACCGCTGCTCGCTGGCAGAGAAGCAGCAAATTTTGCTGGCGCGCGCGCTGTCGCACCACTGCCGTTTCTTAATTCTTGATGAGCCCACCGCGCCGCTGGATCAGCATGAAAGTGAGCGCTTATTTGCCGTCGTACGCCGCCTGCAACGCAGCGGTATCGGCGTGGTGTTTATCTCGCACCGCATTCACGAGCTGCGTGAAATCTGTGACCGGCTGACGGTGCTGCGCGACGGCCGCCTGATTGAAAGCGTGCCAATGGCGCAGCTCAGCGGCGAGCAGATTGTTGAGAAGATGCTGGGACATCGGCTGGATGATATCTATCCCCCGCGACGTCCGCCGTTCAGCGCCGACACGCTGCTCAGCATTCAGGGGCTGCACGACGAGCATCTGCTTCGCGATATCTCGCTGACGCTGCGCAAAGGGGAAGTCCTCGGCATTGCCGGGCTGGCGGGTGCCGGGAAAACTGAACTCTGCAAAGCGCTGTTCGGCGCCAGCCGTAGCCGTATCACGCGCGGCGAACTGCACGGCAGGCCGTGGAAACCGCGCTCGCCGCATCGGTCAGTAGAAAACCGCCTGGCGCTGATCCCGGAAGAGCGGCGCAAAGAGGGCATTTTTATCGAAGAGTCGGTGGCGATGAACCTCAGCGTCACCGCCGATAACAGCTTTTCCCGCTGGAGCCTGTTCGATCATCGTCAGGCCCGGCGCTGGGCGGAAGAGGTTATCCAAAAGCTGGGCGTGCGCACGACCGGGCCGCAGCAGCAGCTACGTCGCCTGTCGGGCGGCAATCAGCAAAAAGTCGCTATCGGCAAGTGGCTGCGCAACGACGCGGACGTGTTGATCTTTGATGAGCCAACCAAAGGCGTCGACGTCAAAGCCAAAACCGATCTGTTTGAACTGATTGACGGGCTGGCCCGCGAAGGAAAAGGCGTTATTTACGCCTCCGGCGAATTCGCCGAACTGATTGGCCTGTGCGATCGCATCTGCGTGCTCTGGGATGGTCGCATCGTGGCGGAAGTCGCTGCGAGCCAGACCGACGAAGAGACGCTTCTACTTTATTCCACCGGAGGAACACCTGCGTGAGCAGCAAAGAACTCTCTATAAACGCTGCGCCGTCGCTGCGCCATCAGATCTTCGACTTCCTCTATAAGTGGGGCATGCTGCTGACGGTGGTGGCGCTGATTGCCGCGTTTGGCCTGGCGTCGGACAGCTTTCTTGAACCGAACAACATCATTAACATTCTGCGCTCGATCGCCATTGTCACGGTGATCGCCATCGGCGTATCCATCTCGCTGACCATTGGCGGCTTCGATCTGTCGGTGGGTTCAACCGCTTCGCTGGCGAACGCGTTGGTGATCTCGTTGTTCGTCTGGTATGGCTTCGGCACCACGCAGGCAATCCTGATCACCCTCGCGCTCTGCATGCTGATCGGCCTGTTTAACGCTTTTCTGATCGTCATCCTGAGAATTCCCGACATGCTGGCCACCCTTGCCAGCCTGTTTATCGTGCAGGGCGTGGCGATGACCTGGAGCTTCGGCGGATCGATTACGGAAAACATGGTGCTGCCGAGCGGCGACATGGCGGAAGGCACCATTCCGGCGGGCTTTTCACTGCTTGGCCAGGTGCCCATTATTGTGATCGTTATGCTGGTGGTGACCGCGGTGGCGCAGCTCGGGCTGTCGCTCACTAAACATGGCCGCCGCATGTACGCTATCGGCGGCAATCCGGAGGCGGCAAGGCTTTCGGGGATTCGCACCCATCGCTACCGCGTGCTGGCCTATGTTATCGCCTCATTGCTGGCAGGGCTGGGCGGCATTCTGCTGGCATCGCGTATTGGCTCATCGCAGGTTAACGCCGGCGGCGGTTACCTGATGGATGCGGTAGCCGCCGCATGGATCGGCCTGTCGCTGGCCGGGGCGGGCAAGCCCAACGCGCTCGGCACGCTGCTGGGCGCGGTGATCCTTGGCGTATTACAGAACGGGCTGGTGATGCTCTCTGTGCCTTACTACGCGATGGATATCATTAAAGGTCTGGTGCTGGCCGTTGCGCTGGCAATGACTTACATACAGCGTCGATAGAGACGCGCTGACGGCGCAAGCCACTTTACGGGGAATGATAATAATGAAAAAACTACTACCAATGGCGCTCTGCCTGCTTTCCATCGCGCCGGCGTTTGCCGAACCCTCCGCCGCCGTGCCGAAAGCCATTGCCGGTCATGACGGCCCGGTGCGCGTCGCGGTGATCCGCAATCTGGGATCGGATGACAACACCACCCAGTTTGTTGCCGGTGCGATTCAGCAGGGACGCAAGCTGGGTTTTAAGGTCAGCACCTTTCTGAGCAACGGCGACGACGCGCGTTTTCAGGACTTTGTGAACCAGGCCATCAGTCAGAAATATGACGGCATCATTCTGTCGCACGGCAAAGATCCTTACTCCACCGAACTGGTGAAGCGCATCGCCGCCGCAGGCATTAAGGTTTCCGTCTTCGATACGCCGGTCAATCAGTCGGTGGAGGGCGTGACCGTTACCGCGCAGGATGACGCCTCGCTGGCGCAGCTTTCGCTGGATCAGCTTCTGAAAGATACCAACGGTAAAGCCAACATTGTTAAGCTCTGGGTGGCGGGTTTCCCGGCGATGGAACGCCGCCAGGTGGTGTATGAGAAGGTGCTGAAGGCCAATCCGGGTATTCATCAGCTGGAGTCTGTTGGCGCCGTTTCGTCTGACGTGCAGGGCGATACCGCGAACAAAGTGGGCGCCATTCTCGCCAAATATCCAAAGGGCAAGCTCGACGCCATTTGGGGCTCGTGGGATGCGTTCGCGCAGGGCGCGTATAAAGCGCTACAGGAGAATGGCCGCACCGAGGTGAAGCTCTACAGCATTGACGTATCGAATCAGGATCTTCAGTTGATGCGCCAGAAGGACAGCCCGTGGAAGCAGACCGTGGCGGTGGACAGCAAGCTGATTGGCGCCATTAATATGCGCCTGATCGCAAACAAAATCGGCGGCGAAACGACGCCCGCCACCTACGAGTTTAAGGCTGCGGCTATTTCGCAGTCACAGCTGGGCGGTGCGGCAAACGTCGCCAGCCTGAATAAGGTGATTCCGGGCTGGGGCGAATCGCCTGACTTCATCGCGCCGTGGTTCGCGACGCTTGAGGCAAAATACGGGAAGAAATAAGGTATATCCGCACTGATTGCACGCTCCTTCGTTGAGGAAATTTTCGACGCAGGAGCGTGGTTGTTAACGTCAGGCGCCCGGTACGGCACTGCTGCAAATATGAATGCGCGATGGAAAAGCCTTCTGTTTCAAAGATTCTTCGCATAAAACCCATCTCGCCCGGAAACGGCCTAAAAAAACGATTCGGCCTGACCGTTGCGCAACCTACGCATTACGTTAATCCCTTAAGCATCGCGTAAGTCGTCTTTATGGATTGTCATTACAGCGTGTGGCACAGATATGTTTTTCATTAACAGCGTCTGGCGGCGGCCTGATAACGGCGAAAGCCTATCGCCGCAGGACGATTTGCGGCACCGCGTCCTGGCTGTGATGATGAACCTGTAGATCGGCCTGATACCAGCGGGTTAACGTCTCTTCGGTCATCACCTCTGCTGGCGTGCCAGTTGCCACCAGGGAGCCCTGATGCAGCAACAATATTCTGTGTGACCATAGCGCTGCCAGATTCAGGTCGTGCAGTACGCAACATACCGTCAGCTGCCCCTTGCGGGTAAGCTGATGCAGCAGTCTTAACGCATGCTGCTGGTGGTAAAGATCCAGCGCAGAGGTTGGCTCATCCAGAAACAGCCAGCCCTGTGGGCCATCAGTGTGCCACAGCTGCACCAGCGCCCTCGCCAGCTGAACCCGCTGCTGTTCGCCTCCGGAAAGGTGGCGGTAGTCGCGCTCATTCAGATCGTCGCAGCCCGTAAGCTGCATTACTTCGTCGATAATCCGCTGGCCGCCCCGCCCCGGCCAGGGCGCCCGGCCCATTGCCACTACGTCCCTCACCGGTACGGCAAATTCCATATGGCTCTGCTGACGCATCACCGCCCTGCTGCGCGCCAGCCGATCGCGCGGCCAGCATTCAATCCGCTGGTCGCCAAGGATACACATCCCCTCACTGGCTGGCAGAAAACCGGTCAGCATCCTCAGTAAGGTGGATTTTCCTGCGCCGTTTGGACCAATCAGAGAAACCATTTCGCCCGGTTGCAGCGTCAACGACACATCATCAATGAGCAGCCTCTGCCCGGCCCGATAAGAAACGCCAACTGCCTGTAAAACGTTACTCATATCGACCTTCCTGGCGACGCAGGATCAGCCATAAAAACCACGGAGCACCCAGCAGGCTGGTCAACAGCCCCACCGGCATTTCAGCCGGCGCCACCATCGTCCGGGCGATGGTATCAGCCAGCAGTAACAGAATAGCACCGAGTAATGCCGCGCCCGGCAGCAGCCAGCGGTGATCGCCGCCTATACACAGCCGGATCAGATGCGGTACCACCAGCCCGACAAAACCAATGATTCCGCTCACCGCCACTGCGGCAGCAACCATCAACGCGCTGAGTACCAGCAGGATACGATGGGTACGACGTACATCCACGCCAAGGTAGTGAGCTTCCTCATCACCCAGTTGCAGTAAATTAAGCCGCCGGGCCTGCCATTGCGTCGCCAGCA
>NZ_JNVB01000058.1 GCF_000770305.1 Erwinia oleae | reverse complement strand
GGATAGCGGTCGCTGACTGCTTTAAGCATCAGCGGCAGCGAGATACTGCACTGAGGCACCGCGCCAATGCGTAGTGTGCCGTTTACGCCGTGTTTAAGCGATTCGACTTCAAGCTTCAGCCCCTGATAAACAGAAACGATTTCCCGCGCCCAGGCAAGCACCCGTTCCCCTTCCGAAGTAGATCCGTCGAAGTTGTTGCTGCGGTTAATCAGTGAAAGCCCCAGCTCGCGCTCAAGGTTTTTCAGCCGCATCGACAGCGTGGGCTGGCTGACAAAGCTGGCTTCAGCGGCACGACCAAAGTGGCGTTCCCGCTCAAGGTTGACAAGGTAGATGAGCTGCTTGATATCCATTAATAATGTTCAGTGAGTTAAGGTAAGCGCTTTCAGGCATTTTTCAGATAATAACACTCATGAAAAATGATGGCGCGGAAAGCATTGTAAGTTCATCCCTGAACGACCTGCCGCTCAGGCCACGCCCAGCGCCGTTTTGACCTCGTTGGCTATTTTCTCCACCTGCGGGCCATAAATCACCTGAACGTCGTGATCGCTGACGCGATTGACGCCGTTCGCGCCGGTGGTCATCAACGTTTGATCCACCACCTCTTTCATCTCTTTAACCCGCACGCGCAGGCGGGTGAAGCAGCAATCGACGTCCTCGATATTGGCTTCGCCGCCCAGGCCGCTGATGATCACCCTGGTTCGCTCGTCGGCAGAGACGCGCGTGGTCTCTTTCTCAGCCTCTTCGGATTCGCGGCCCGGTGTCTCAACATTCATCCGCATGATTACCATGCGGAAACCGTAGTAGTAGATCGGCACATAGATCAGGCCTAATACGATCGACCACCACCAGTGCGTTTTGCTGCCGCCAAGAATACCAAACACCACCAGATCGATAGCGCCGCCCTGCACGTTGCCGATCATCAGATGCATCATTGACATCAGCATAAACGACAGCCCGCTCAGCACCGCATGGAACAGATAGAGCACCGGCGACACAAAAATAAAACAGAACTCCAGCGGTTCGGTAATGCCGGTGGTAAACGAGGTCAGCGCGCCGGCCAGCACCAGCGCCTTCACCCGCTGTTTGTGCTCTGGCCTGGCGCAGTGATACATCGCCAGCGCCGCAGCGGGCAACCCAAACATCATGACCGGGATCTTTCCCTGCGCCAGAAACTGCGTGGCACTGCGTACGGTATCGTCGGGAATCGAACCGGGATGCGTCAGTGCGTTATTAAAAATATTTAGCGCGCCGACAATGGTCTGATTGTCCACGGTGGCGATACCGCCAATCGGCGTGAAACGCACGGTTTCATTGAGAATATGGTGCAGACCGGTCGGGATCAGCAGCCGCTCGCTGGTGCCATAAAGAAACGCGCCGTACTGTCCGCTTTTCCCAATCAGCTCGCCAACCCAGGCAATGCCCGCGCCGATTGTCGGCCAGATCATCGCCAGCAGCACGCCAACAAGCGGCAGCACCAGCACGGTCACAATCGGCACAAAGCGGCGGCCGCCAAAGAAGCTGATAGCGGTGGGCAACTGCGTGGTGTAAAAGCGGTTGTGGATCATCACCGTCAGCAGCCCGGCGATCACCCCGCCCAGCACGCTCATGTTGTAGGTAAAGATCCCCAGCATTTCAATGTATTCCGCCGAGGTCATCATCGCGGCGGTTTGCGCCATCCCTTTCGCCTGAAGCGCCTCCGGCGTGGTGGTGACCGCCGTCAGCCCCTGTGCGCCAAGCGTGGCGCTCACGCCAACGTGCATGGCGATGAAGCCAATCACGGCGGCAAAGGCGGCGGTAGGCTTCTCCGCCTTTGCCAGCCCGATGGCGCTGGCCACGGCGAAAAACACCGGCAGGTTGGCGAACAGCGCCCCCGCCACTTTGCGAATGAAGCCAATAATTAGCTGAGGAACGTGCAGGTTAGCGAACGCGTCACCAGTAATAGCCGGATTTTGCATTGCCGCCGCAACGCCAAGAAAAATACCGGCGGCGGCAATGACCGAAATCGGCATCATCAGCGCCTTGCCGAACGCATGGATTTTGCTGGCAAATTCTTTCACAGGCACCTCATCGTGTCAGACGGGAAAGCCTAATTATTAGCCAGGCGGCGGGTCGCGGTATGATAAACACGCGGCATTACTGCCGTTTCTTTGCACTGCTTCACACTTTCATGATAAAGCGCGCCTATCGCACCATTAAACCAATCAATTAGACATTTTTTTTACCTGATAGCAGACTAATTGCATAAAACCCGCAATAACTTGCTAACAATTTAAAAACATAAATCCAACCTGCGATCGCTTATGAAATTCAAAACGGCTATTAAACCTTATCAGGCAGCCGCCGGCGGCTGGGGCTCTCTTGAAGCCACCACCCGCTTCGTGCTCGACAGCAAACATGTGCTGAAAAACATGCGCAACCTGATGCGTATGAACAAAGCCAAAGGCTTTGACTGCCCCGGCTGCGCCTGGGGCGATGATAATAAAAGCACCTTCAGCTTCTGTGAAAACGGCGCAAAAGCCGTCACATGGGAAGCCACGCGTCGCTTTATCGATGCCCGTTTCTTCGCTGAACATACCGTCACGGCGCTTTACCAGCAGAGCGACTATTTCCTTGAATATCAGGGCCGTCTCACCGAACCGCTGCGCTACAATCACGCGACCGATCGCTATGACCCCGTCAGTTGGGACGACGCCTTTGCGCTAATCGCGCAGCATATTCATGCAATGGACAACCCCGACCAGATGGAGCTGTATACCTCCGGTCGCGCCAGCAATGAGGCGTCGTGGCTGTATCAGCTGTTTGGCCGTATGAACGGCAGCAACAATTTTCCCGACTGTTCTAACATGTGCCATGAAGCCAGCGGCACCGGCCTGAAGCGCAGCATCGGCGTGGGTAAAGGCACCATTCGTCTGGATGATTTCGATCATGCTGACGCCATTTTCGTTTTTGGTCAGAATCCCGGCACCAACCATCCGCGCATGCTGCACAGTCTGCGTCACGCCGCCGATCGCGGTGCGAAAATCGTGACCTTCAACACCTTGCGCGAGCGCGGCCTTGAGCGCTTTGCCGATCCGCAAAAGCCGCTCGAAGTGGTTACCACCAAAGCGGGCACCATCAGCTCCACCTATTACCAACCCAATCTGGGCGGCGATATGGCCGCCGTGCGCGGTATGGTGAAGGCGCTTAATGAAACTCATCGCGCGCGCCTGGCCGCTGGTGAAAAAGGCCTGTTTGACGAGGTGTTTATTAATGCGAAAACCGAAGGGCTGGAAGCGTATCTGGCTGCGGTGGACGCCACCTCCTGGGCGAAGATTGAAAAGCAATCAGGCCTGAGTGAACAACAACTGCGCGAGGCGGCGGCGATTTATCAGAGCGCAGAACGGGTGATTTGCACCTGGGCGATGGGCATCACCCAGCACAAGCACTCCGTTGATACGGTACGGGAGATCGTTAATCTGCAACTGATGTTTGGCCAACTGGGGAAAAAAGGGGCAGGTTTGTGCCCGGTGCGTGGTCACAGCAACGTGCAGGGCAACCGCACCATGGGCATTGATGAAAAACCGTCGCAGGCGTTTCTCGACAGTCTCGGCGCGCATTTTGATTTTGAGCCGCCGCGCGAAGCAGGTCACAACACCGTCGAAGCGCTGGAAGCGATGCTCAGAGGCGAAGTGAAAGTGCTGATCGCCCTTGGCGGCAACCTTGCCGCCGCCGCGCCGGACAGCCCGCGGACTGAAGAAGCGCTGCGCCGCTGCGGTCTGACCGTGCAGATCAGTACCAAACTGAATCGCAGCCATCTCTGCCCCGGCGAGAAAGACGCGTTGATCCTGCCGACGCTGGGACGCACCGAGCAGGATATTCAGGCCAGCGGCCCGCAATTCATCACCGTCGAAGATTCATTCAGCATGGTTCACGCCTCGGAAGGCGTCGGCAAACCGATTGCTGAGACGCAGCGTTCGGAAACCGCCATCGTTGCCGGTATTGCTCATGCGGTACTGGGCCGCGAAAAAGTAGACTGGCTGGCGCTGGCGGCGGATTACAATAAGATCCGCGATCATATTGCCGCCACCCTGCCCGGTTTCAGCGACTTCAATGCAAAATGCGATATCAAAGGCGGGTTTTACCTCGGCAATGCCGCTGCGGAGTTCCGCTTTAATACGCTGCATAATAAAGCACAGTTCAGTGACGCACGGCTGCCGGATTCGCTGTTTCCGCCGCTGGGCGAGGTTGTCGTACCTTTCACGCTGCAAACGCTGCGCTCGCACGACCAGTACAATACCACCATTTACGGGCTTGATGACCGCTATCGCGGCGTTTATGGTCAGCGCGACGTGCTGTTTATCAACCCGGACGATATGGCGGCGCAGGGACTTTCTGCTGGCGACAAAGTGGATATTGAAACAGTATGGAATGACGGCATTACGCGCCAGGTCAACGGCTTTACGCTGGTGCCCTATGCTATTCCGCGCGGCAATCTGGCGGCCTACTATCCGGAAACCAACCCGCTGGTGCCGCTTTCAAGCTTTGGCGACGGCAGTGGCACGCCGACCTCGAAATCGGTGCCGGTTAAAATAAGCCTGTCGGCGCGGGTGGACACGCTGCGCATTGCGTGAAGGCAGCAAGGCGAACCGGCGTCGGTGATTTATGCACAGGAAATGGCGGGGTTGAGAACGGGTTAACGCCCCCGTTTCCCGGCTTTTTACTTGCCGCGAGACGCCTAATCGCGTAAAACTGTGTGCCGCTCTTAGCCACCAAAACTGTTGAGATTATGTTCCAGGATAACCCGCTGCTCGCGCAGCTCAAAGAGAAGCTTCACTCCCAGACGCCGCGTGTTGAAGGGGTAGTTAAAGGCACCGATAAAGGCTTCGGCTTCCTCGAAGTTGACGCCCAAAAGAGCTATTTCATTCCACCGCCGTTCATGAAAAAAGTGATGCATGGCGACCGCATTGTCGCCGTGCTGCAAACCGATAAGGATCGTGAAATTGCCGATCCTGAAAAGCTGGTTGAACCTTTTCTGACGCGCTTCGTGGGCCGCGTCCAGAGAAAAGACGACAGATTGTCTGTTGTGCCGGATCATCCCCTGCTGAAAGAAGCCATCCAGTGTCGTAGCGCACGTGGCGTGGAACATGATTTTCAGGCAGGCGACTGGGCCGTGGCTGAAATGCGCCGCCATCCGCTCAAGGGCGACCGCACCTTTTACGCCGAGCTGACACAGTTTATTACCACCGGTGACGATCATCTTGCGCCGTGGTGGGTGACGCTTTCACGCCATAGTCTTGAGCGCGAAGCGCCAGAGGCGGTGACCGGCGAAATGCTGGACGAACAGCTTGAACGGAGCGATCTGACCGCGCTGAATTTTGTCACCATCGACAGCGCCAGCACCGAAGACATGGACGATGCGCTTTATGCAGAAGAAGCCGCCGACGGCGCGCTGACGCTGACGATTGCTATTGCCGATCCCACCGCTTACGTTGCGGCCAACACCGAGCTGGACGCCATCGCCGCCGAGCGCTCATTTACCAACTATTTGCCGGGCTTCAATATCCCGATGCTGCCGCGCGAGCTTTCAGACAATATCTGTTCGCTGCGTCCTCATGAACGCCGCCCGGTACTTGCCTGCCGAGTGAATGTTGCCGCGGACGGGACGCTGGGTGAAGAGATCCATTTCTTTGCGGCGTGGATCGAGTCAAAGGCGAAGCTGGCCTATGACAACGTCTCCGACTGGCTGGAAAACAAAGGCGAATGGCAGCCTGAAAACGATGCCATAGCCAATCAGATCCGTCTGCTGCACCGCGTTTGCCTGGCCCGCGCCGAATGGCGTCAGACGCATGCGCTGGTGTTCAAAGATCGTCCTGACTTCCGCTTCCTGTTAGGCGAAAAAGGCGAGGTGCTGGATATCATTGCTGAACACCGCCGTATCGCGAATCGCATCGTCGAAGAAGCGATGATCGCGGCTAACATCTGCGCGGCAATTGTGCTGCGCGACCGTCTTGGCTTCGGCATCTATAACGTGCACCTTGGTTTTGACGCCGTCGGCGCCGAGCAGGCTGCCACCGTACTGGAAAACCACGGCGTGAAGGTCGATCCGCTGGCCATCGCCACGCTTGAGGGTTTCCGCACGCTTCGCCGCGATCTTGACGCGCAGCCGACGCAGTTTCTTGACAGCCGTATCCGCCGGTTCCAGTCCTTTGCCGATATCAGCACGCAGCCTGGCCCGCACTTTGGCCTTGGTCTGGAGGCGTACGCAACCTGGACCTCGCCTATCCGTAAGTATGGCGACATGATTAACCATCGCCTGCTGAAGGCGATGATCAAAGGCGAAAACGCTGAGCGTCCGCTGGACGACATTACCGTGAAAATGAACGAGCGTCGTCGCCAGAATCGCATGGCGGAGCGCGACGTGGGAGACTGGCTCTACTCGCGTTTCCTTGAGAAACACGTCAGCAGCCAGCAGCGTTTTCAGGCAGAGATTATCGACGTCTCACGCGGCGGCATGCGCGTGCGCCTGGTTGATAACGGTGCGGTAGCCTTTATCCCTGCCCCGTTCATTCATGCCGTGCGTGATGAGCTGGTATGCAGCCAGGAGAATGGCACCGTGCAGATCAAAGGCGAAGTGGCTTACCGCGTCACCGATGTGATTGAGGTGACGATTGCGGAAGTTCGCATGGAAACCCGCAGCGTCGTGGCGCGTCCGGTCGCTTAACCTGACAAAGGTGGGATAACCCGTTTATCCCACCTCTCTCTTCTCCCGCCAATAAAAAAACGCCCGGCGCCTCACACTTCTTTCCTGACTCACTTTCATTAACAAATAATTACATTACGTTTACTTCTGGTTCTGACCTTTTGCCGGTTACCCGGGAGTTATCCATGAAAAAGATAAAGAGTCATATTGCCTGGTTAGTGGTTGCAGTTATTGGCGCGGGCGCCTTCGCGATGCTGGCGCTGAACCGCGGCGAGCATGTTAATGCGCTGTGGCTGGTGGTGGCTGCTGTGGCGTGTTACAGCATCGCCTACCGCTTTTACAGCCTGTTTATTGCTCGTAATATTTTTGAACTTGACGATCGTCGCCTGACGCCTGCCGAACGCAATAACGACGGTCTGGATTATGTGCCTACCAATAAATGGGTTCTGTTCGGACATCACTTCGCCGCCATCGCGGGCGCCGGACCGCTGGTCGGGCCCATTCTTGCCGCACAAATGGGCTTCCTGCCGGGTACGATCTGGATACTGGTCGGCGTGATGCTGGCCGGTGCGGTGCAGGACTTTTTGATCCTGTTTATTTCGACCCGGCGTGACGGACGCTCGCTGGGCGAGATGGCGAAGCAGGAACTTGGCGCCTTCGCGGGCGTGATTACCATGCTCGGGGCGCTGGGCGTGATGATCATTATTCTCTCCGCGCTGGCGCTGGTGGTGGTAAAAGCGCTGGCAAACAGCCCGTGGGGTCTGTTCACTATTGCCGCCACCATTCCAATTGCGCTGTTGATGGGCATCTACATGCGTTTTCTGCGCCCTGGAAAAATTGCCGAAGTGTCGTTGATTGGTTTTGTGCTGATGATGGCGGCGATTATTTATGGCGGCAACATCGCGCAGCATCCCTACTGGGGCCCTTTCTTCACCCTGAAAGGCACCACGCTGACCTGGGTGCTGGTCATTTATGGTTTTGTTGCCTCGGTTCTGCCGGTATGGCTGTTGCTGGCGCCGCGCGACTATCTTTCCACCTTCCTGAAAATCGGCGTCATTATTGGTCTGGCCGTGGGCATTCTGTTTGCCATGCCGGAAATGAAGATGCCCGCCTTCACCAAATTTATCGACGGCAGCGGCCCGGTGTTTTCCGGCAGCCTGTTCCCTTTCCTGTTTATCACCATCGCCTGTGGTGCGATTTCGGGCTTCCACGCGCTGGTATCCAGCGGCACTACGCCAAAGCTGATTGAACGCGAAAGTCATATTCGTTTTATCGGCTACGGCGCCATGCTGATGGAATCTTTTGTCGCTATCATGGCGCTGATTTGCGCCTCGGTTATCGATCCCGGCGTCTACTTCGCGATGAATTCGCCCGCCGCGCTGATTGGCACAACCGTTGAATCCGCCTCGCAGGCAATTAACGGCTGGGGTTTCGTGTTGACGCCGGAAGTGCTGAACGGCATTGCGCGTGACGTGGGTGAAGGCACTATTCTCTCCCGCGCGGGCGGCGCGCCGACCTTTGCCGTCGGCATGGCGCATATCATCACCGAGGTGTTTAACAGTCGCGCAATGATGGCCTTCTGGTATCACTTCGCGATTCTGTTTGAGGCACTGTTTATTCTGACCGCCGTTGATGCCGGTACGCGCGCCTGTCGTTTCATGGTGCAGGATCTGGTGGGTACGGTGGTGCCGTCGCTGGCGAATAACCGCTCCTGGATTGGCAATATGGCCGGAACGACCGTGGCGGTGGCCGGATGGGGATTCTTCGTTTATCAGGGGGTGGTCGATCCGCTGGGCGGTATCAATACGCTCTGGCCGCTGTTCGGCATCGGCAACCAGATGTTGGCCTCGATGGCGCTGATCCTCGGCACCGTGGTGCTGTTTAAAATGAAAAAACAGCGTTACGCCTGGGTCACGATCCTGCCTACGATCTGGCTGTTTATCACCTCAATGACCGCGGGCTGGCAGAAAATTTTCCATGAAAAACCCGGTATCGGCTTTCTGGCGCAGGCTAACAAATTTTCCAAAGGCATTGAGGATGGCATTATCATCGCGCCCGCAAAAACGATAGCGGATATGCAGACCATTGTGTTCAGCAATCAGATAAACGCCCTGCTTTGCGGCTTTTTCATGCTGGTGGCAGTGACAATGCTGGTCGCCGCCTTTTTTGTGATCCGTCGCGCGCTTGCCAGCTCGCAGCCGACGGTACATGAAACCGATGTTTCCCTGCGCAGTGAAGGTAACCGCGCCTGATGCGTTTGCAGGCTGTGACATTAATGACGCTTATGGTCTTAACCCGCTGAAAACGGATACGCGGCCCGGTTGTTCCTGGCATCCAAGAGGGCAAACGCCCGCATGACCTCTTCGCCCTGGCCTTACGGCCAGGGCTTTTTTATCAGAATCAGTAATTTTCGCACATAAAATATATTTACCGGACGGCTTGAGATTCTGCGGGTTGCCGAATACTGTTGCTAAAATAATAAGATAGTGCCCACTGGTTCTTCAAGGAGACAATCGATGACCGATGATCAAGGGCAAGCGCTTTTCTACACATGGTTTGGCACGGCAAGCCCTCACTGGCGTTTAACCTCTGACAGCGACGCGCTCAAATTTGCTGAAGATGAGAAGGCCAGCACGCAAATAGCCATTGCGCTTACGCCCTCGCAGGCCAGCCTGCTGCGCAGCATGACGGTGATTACCTCCAGCATTAACCTCACCGTTTCGCTGTATGGCGAAGAGATGCCGATGCATCTGGTCGGCAGGAAGGTGAATCAGTATGAATGGGCAGGCAGCGCCTCCGCCTGGGGCGACACGCGCGCGGTGGCGCGGGATCTGTCAATGGGCCTCTCCTTTGCTGAGCAGGTCGTTTCCGAGGCGAATTCTGTTATCGTTATTGTCGATCATCGCGGGAATATTCAGCGCTTCAACCGCCTGTGCGAAGAGTATACCGGCCTGAAGGAGCAGGAAGTTATCGGCCGTAACGTTTTCCAGCTCTTTATGAGCAAGCAGGAAGCGGCTGCGTCGCGGCGTAATATCAGCGGCTTTTTCCGCGAGGGCAGCTCTTATGAGGTAGAGCGCTGGATTAAAACCAAAAAAGGCCAGCGCCTGTTTCTGTTCCGTAATAAATTCGTTCACAGCGGCAGCGGCAAAAATGAGATCTACCTGATCTGCTCCGGTACAGATATCACCGAAGAGCGTCATGCGCAGGAGCGGCTGCGGGTGATGGCCAATACCGACACGATTACCGGTCTTCCAAACCGCAATGCGGTCAACCAGCTGATTGCCGATGCGCTGGCGGTGCAAAGTGATGAGCAGGTCGGCATCGTTTATCTCGATCTGGACAACTTTAAGAAAGTGAATGACGCCTACGGGCACATGTTCGGCGACCAGTTGCTCAAGGCGGTGTCGCTGGCGGTGCTGAGCTGTCTGGAGAACGAGCAAACGCTGGCGCGGCTCGGGGGCGATGAGTTTATCGTGCTGGCAAGACATACCAGCCAGGCCGCGCTGGAGTCGATGGCGTCGCGCATTCTTAACCGACTGAGGCAGCCCTTCCGTATTGGCTTAATCGAAGTCTACTCAGGCTGCTCCATCGGCATCGCGGTCAGCCCGCAGCACGGTACGGATCGCGAGAGCCTGTTGCGCAATGCGGATACCGCCATGTATACCGCGAAAGAGAATGGACGCGGTAAGTTCTGTATCTTCAGTGCGGAAATGAACCAGCGCGTTTTCGAATATTTATGGCTGGATACTAACCTCCGTAAGGCGCTGGATCTTAATCAGTTGATTATTCACTACCAGCCAAAACTGGATAGCGACGGCAAAGTCACCAGCGTTGAGGCGCTGGTACGCTGGCTGTCGCCTGAACGTGGGCTGGTGCCGCCAGGAAGTTTTATCTCCTATGCGGAAGAGTCGGGCTTGATCGTTCCGCTTGGACGCTGGGTAATGCTCACCGCCCTGAAGCAGATCCTGAACTGGCGGGAAAAAGGCATCCATCTGCGCGTGGCGGTGAACGTTTCACCGCGTCAGCTTATTGACCAGAGCATCTACTCCGATCTCAGGCTGGCGCTGGAGCAGGCCGGTCTGGACAGCTGCCCGATTGACATTGAACTGACCGAAAGCTGCCTGATTGATAACGAACAGATGGCGCTGGCGTTGATGGAACAGTTTAAAGCGTTAGGCGCTGAAATCCATCTCGACGATTTTGGCACCGGCTATTCCTCTCTGTCGCAGCTTGCCCGCGTGCCAATCAATGCCATCAAGCTCGATCAGAGTTTCATTCGCGGCGTTAATCAACAGCCGGTTTCGCAGTCGCTGGTGCGGGCGATTATCGCTGTGGCGAAGGCATTAGACCTGAACGTCATTGCCGAAGGCGTCGAGACAAAAGAAGAAGAGGAGTTTGTGGTTGCGAGCGGCGTTGATGGGCGGCAGGGCTATCTGTATGCGAAGCCAATGCCCGCCGATGAACTCGAGCACTGGCTTCTACAGCATCCTGCTAATCAGATGTCGTCAACGGGTTAACCCGCGCGACGCATCGACTGTGCACTGTGGCGATCCTGTAACTGCACCAGTCGTTCCATATAGGCGATGTCTTTCGGCTCCAGCCGAAATGCAAAGTCTACCCAGTCTTCGGTGATATCCATCAGTTCGCCACGCGTCAGTTGCAGCACCCGCTGGCGCGCTTTGAGCATCGCTCTTACCCCGTTCAGTTTTGGCCGCATCAGGTCAATGAAGGTACGCGTGGTTTGATAAGCCTCTTCCGGTTCAAAGATCTTATCCACCAGGCCGCGTGAAAGAAACCATTCAGCGGTATGCGCTTCCCCTTCACATATCAGCTCTTCCGCCAGCTTCATGCCTGCACGGCGAGCCACCAGCGAATAACCGCCCATGCCGGGAAACAGGTTAAACGCAATCTCAGGGAAACCCATGCGCGCCGTGCTCTGGGCAAGAATGAAATGGTGAGCTAACGCGGCTTCAAAACCGCCACCAAGCGCGCTGCCTTCAACCATGGCAATGCTCACCGCGCCGGTGTCAAAACCGCGCGCCGCCGCATGAATGCAGTCAACGCAGGCTCTGGCGTAGGCTCGCAGCGCTTCCCGCTGACCATTTTTGATGGACTCGACAAAGAAGCGCAGATCGCCGCCGGCGTTGAACATGCCCGGCACCATTGAGCCGGTAACCCAAAAGTCGATTGGCAGACCGGATCGCTGCGCGGCGTAGCTGAGATTCATAATCTCTTCCATCAAGGCGTGATTGAAGCTGGGCCGCGGTTGGGCTCTCAGCAGCATCCACATGGTATTGCGCTCCTCTTCATAGTACGCGGAGAGCTGGCTGGTCTGCCCAACTTCGTTAAACAGCCTACAGGTTGTCTGATTAATTACTGTCATAGTGTCATCCTCTGTTTATGGGTGCGCTTAAGCGCCCTGCCAGCGTAGTCCAGAGGATGATTCGACTAAATGCTCTTGAGATATTACGCGTGCTAATTACTCTATTTTTTTTTGTCCATACCAGGCGTTGCTGCCGTGTTTGCGCAAATAGTGACAATCAAGCAGCGGTTGCTGAATCGGCGGAAGCCGTGGCGAAAGTTGCTGAGTATGAATGCCCATAAATGCCACCTCTTCCAGCACCACGGCGGCATGAACGGCCTCTTCGGCGGTTTTGCCCCAGCAGAACGGCCCGTGCGAGTTCACCAGCACCGCCGGGATTGCCAGCGGATCAAGCGCGCGTTCACGGAAGGTTTCGATGATGACGTCTGCGGTTTGCCACTCGTAGCGGCTTTCAATTTCCTCGCGTTTCATCTGACGCGTGCAGGGAATGGCGCCGTAAAAGTCATCGGCATGCGTTGTGCCCCAGGCCGGAAGATCGCGGCCCGCCTGTGCCCAGACGGTGGCGTGGCGCGAATGGGTATGTACGATACTGCCGATATCAGGCCACGCCAGATAGAGCGCGCGATGCGTATCGGTATCCGATGAAGGACGCTTGTCTCCTTCAACAATTTCGCCACTTTTCACATTGACGACCACCATATCATCACGCTGCATGCCTGCGTAGGCCACACCCGAGGGTTTGATGACCATCAGCCCGGAGGCGCGATCGATTGCGCTGACATTGCCCCAGGTGAAGACCACCAGACCATGATGCGGAAGGGCCAGATTGGCGTCCAGCACCTGCTGTTTGAGTTGCTCTAACATGGATTGCTCCCTTATGCGCTTTGCAACATTGTCCGTGGCGGCAACAGGATAGGGTATGGAGAGACTGGCTGGATGGCGGGCAGTAAATGGCTGACAGGTAAAATATGGCAACGGCTTTAAGAATTTTTAACCTGTTCAGCCTGTGACGAAACGTTACACTGTATCTTCCTGTTGTGACATAAGGTGATAGTCAGCGTGCTCACTACCCTGCTGACATCTGATAAATCGCGCATAAATGTACTGAAAACAGGCCGAAAACGCAGGGCACGCACTATACTGATGGAGTGTTCCCTGTAGTTGAAAAAATGGAGAAGTAATTATGTCAATGACTGCAAAACGCATTACCGCCAGCCTGCTGGCTGCAACGCTGGTGTTATCCCTGAGCGGTTGCTCAAACTGGTCTAAACGCGATCGTAATACGGCAATTGGTGCAGGCGCAGGGGCAATTGGCGGCTCAATTCTGTCTAACGGCAGCGGCCTTGGTACCGTTGGCGGAGCCGCGGTGGGTGGTATTATTGGTCATCAGATCAGTCGTTAAATCGTTATTCTTATAAATAAAAATCTGGCTATAGCAGCGCATCTACACATCTAAAGGCCGCGACACTGTTCGCGGCCTTCTCATATCAGCCGCCGGCCAGCCTGACCCTGAAGCCCTTTCCTTCCAGCAGCGTTTTAAGCAGCTCGCGTTTATCACCCTGAATTTCGATAATGCCCTCTTTAACTGCGCCGCCGCAGCCGCATTTTTTTTTCAATTCTGCGGCCAGCTTGTCCAGTTCGCCGTCGGCAAGATCGACGCCGGTGATCAGGCACACGCCCTTGCCTTTACGACCGCTGGTCTGCCGCTGAATACGCACAATACCGTCGCCTTTCGGTCGTGCCGCCGTCGTTTTCGGCTGGTCGATACGGCCGGTTTCGGTGGAGTAAACCAGCCTGCTGTTGTCATCAGCCATCAGGCCTCCTGTAACGCGGTAAGAATGTCGGTCAGCGCCTGCGCCGGATTGGCAGCCTGCGTGATCGGACGGCCAATAACCATATAATCCACACCTGCCTGCTGCGCCTGCTGTGGCGTCATAATGCGACGCTGATCGCCTGCATCGCTGCCGGACGGCCGGATACCCGGCGTGACTAACTTAAAATCGTGCCCCAGCGCCTGTTTGAAGTGCACGGCTTCCTGCGCGGAGCAGACCACGCCATCCACTCCGCACTGCTGGCTGAGCTGCGCCAGCCTGAAAGCGTGGTCGGCGGGAGGCATGTCGATACCCGTGCCGCGCAAATCCTCCGCCTCCATGCTGGTGAGGACGGTGACGGCGATCAGCAGCGGCGCGTCCTGACCAAACGGCAGTAACGCTTCACGCGCCGCTGTCATCATGCGCGCCCCGCCGCTGGCGTGAACGTTTACCATCCACACGCCCAGATCGGCCGCCGCCGCGACTGCACGTGCCGTAGTGTTTGGAATATCGTGGAATTTGAGATCGAGGAAAACCTCGAAGCCGCGCCCTTGCAGATCGCGTACCAGCTGCGGGCCAAACAGCGTAAACATCTCCTTGCCGACTTTCAGGCGGCAGCGCGAAGGATCGATGCCGTCAACCAGCGTCATTGCGCTGTTGAGGTCGGCGTAGTCCAGTGCCAGCAAAATCGGTGAGCCATGAGACGTTTGCATGTAATGTCCTCAGAGTGAAGCACCGCGCGGCGCGAAAGTTAAACGGCTGGCATTTTACCTGTGCGACCAGAAAAGTCACCGTTTTCCTGCCTGACATTTACCTACAGCAAACGCCGTTGCTGCTGAAAATAAAAAAAAGCATTAGTATGTTGTAACTAAAAATCAAAAGTCTGTCCCACGCAGGCCGACGTATTTACTGGCCGTCAAGGCCCCGAATCGGCTTCACGGAGGACCAGGCGCGGCATGACGGGCAATGCCAGTAAAGCGCGTGCGCGGTAAATCCGCACTTATTACAGCGATAGCGTGGCTTGGTGCGGATCTGCTCACCTACCATATCGCGCAGCACCATCAGGCTCTCTTTTGCCCTGCCGTCTTCCGCTTCATAAAGGTGATAATCCATCAGACGATGAAATACCCGCATGGTGGGATGACGCTGAAGCTGGCGATTAATATAGATCTGCGCCACCTCACCGCCTTCCGTCCGCTCAATGATATCGGAAAGATAAAGCTCGGCCGCCGCGCCGGTATTTTCTTCAACGCATCGCTTGAGGTATTCCGCCCACGCTTCGGGCTGATTGAGCCGCTGAAAACAGGTTTCCAGCATCTCCAGCGTTTCGCTGACCAGCTCCTTATCCTGCTCAATCACGCGTTGCAGGTGCCCCACCGCTTTACCGTATTCACCCTTCGCCATGTGAATGCGGCCCATCATGATTGATACGCGCGCGCTCTGACGATCGGCTGATTCGCCTTTTTTCAGCAGGCTCATCGCTCTGTCGAGATCGTCGCTGCCCATTGCCTGAAGCGCCAGTTCACAATAGAAGTGGGCGATCTCCATCCGCTGCTTCTCTTTGCCGAGTTTGACCAGGCGTTCGGCAACGTCAATCGCTTTCGGCCAGTCGCTGGTGGCCTGATGGATGAGGAGAAGCTGTTGAAGAGAACTGACGCGAAAATCCGTTTCATCAACCAGCTGGCTGAACATCTCTTCGGCGCGATCGTAAAACCCGGCCGCCATATAGTCACGCCCAAGCTGCTGCACCGCCAGCAGTCGCTGATCCAGCGTCAGCGATGCACTCTCCATCAAAGCCTGATGGATGCGGATCGCCCTGTCCACTTCGCCGCGCGAGCGAAACAGATTGCCCAGCGTCAGATGCGCTTCAACAGTGCCACTGTCCTCTTTTAACATGTCGAGAAACAGATCGACTGCTTTATCCTGCTGATTAGAGAGAAGAAAGTTAACGCCCGCCACGTAATCGCGGGAAAGCCGACTGGCCTCCTGTTGCTTATCCTGCTGCGCACTCCTGCGCCCCATATACCAGCCATAGGCAGCGGCAACGGGTAATAACAGAAACAGCAGTTCTAACATGCGCGTTTATTCCTTAACGACCACAACGGCGGAGGCGCCAGCCGCTTCATCGCTTTGCCCCAACTGTTGCTGAAGGCGTTTCAGTTTACGCTGTGAGTGTGCCAGAGAGACGCGAACGCGTAGCCAGAAAAGGCCACAGATTGCCCAGCCAAGCAGGAAACCCGCAGCAAAAAGCGTTGCCAGCAGTGTGGAAACGCGGTATTCACCCTGCGCCAGCAGATAGTTGAAGGTGACGACCTGGTCGTTATGCGCGCCGAGCGTAACAGAGACGATAAAAATGACTAATAGCAGTAAGAAAATCAGCAAATATTTCACAGTCCATCCCTTAGTCTGATGTTAACCAGATGAATTATGCCAAAAAAAAAGTTCTGTTGCTTGTCTGATACAGCAGCAGCAAGCGGGACGGCGAAAATATCGTTGCCATCATTATGTTATGGGGTCAGAACCACGAAAAACAATCACGACTGTTCGCGCTCCTCGATCTCTTTATGCTCCTCAGGCGGCACGGTCAGCGGCCCGCACCAACGCTGCACCAGCCAGGTTGCCAGCGTGACCAGCACCCAACTGATCAATGTGGAGGTGATCAAATCGCGTGGCCAGTGCATCCCTAACACCAGACGGCTGGCCATCACGCCAATTGCCCAGGCCATCAGTAATACAACGGTAACCAGCCGACGACGCGGCCACAGCAGGCCGATAGCCAGCAGCGCCCAGCTGGCGGCGAACATGGTATGCCCGGAGGGAAAAGCATAGCCGGTTTCAAACTCCCAATGTTTTTTCAGCCAGGTCGGCAACAGGGTATCTTCCCGGATCGCTTCCTGCACCATCCTGCTGCGCTGCTTGCGTTTCAGTTCGTAAAAAGTTTTCTGATCAAGCCCCTGTGATTTTTCCAGCCAGAGAACATAGGGACGTGGCTCCTGAACCTGCTCTTTAATAAAACTTTTGGTGTACTGCCCGGCCAGCAGCGCGACCGCCACGATACAAAGCAACACCAGCGCGGGCTTCAGCCGATAACGCAGGCACCATAAAAACCACAGGCAGAGAACTGCGCTGGTCACCGCGCCCCAGGGGCTGGTGACGGTTTCGGTCAGCCAGAACAGCATCTTAAGGCCAAAACCTGATTCGGCGGGCTGCCACTGCCAGCCAGAAATCCATACGGCGGCAGGCATCAGGAGTAACAACAGCGCACCGAAGGTAGTACGTTTAGCGATATCAAACATAGGTAGCCAGGCCTTAAAACAATTATCGTCATTAAAATGATGAAAAATAATAACATACTGCTGCACAGTGCGGTAACCGCGCACTATTATAGCAATAGCGCTAAGGCATTAACCTTCCCGGCCATGATTGTGGCAAAATGGCCGGATCGCTTTAGTGAAAGCGCGCTACCATGAGGATAGCGCAACATAAGGTTCGGAGAGTCACATGCAGCTTAAAAGGGTGGCAGAAGCAAAACTGCCAACGCCATGGGGAGATTTCCTGATGGTGGGTTTCGAGGAACTGGCGACGGGCCAGGATCATGTCGCACTGGTTTTTGGTGATATTACCAACAGCGAGCCGGTTCTGGCGCGCGTGCATTCCGAATGCCTGACCGGCGATGCGCTGTTCAGCCTGCGCTGCGACTGCGGTTTTCAGCTGGAAGCGGCGCTGAATCATATTGCCGAAGAGCAGCGCGGCGTGCTGCTCTACCATCGCCAGGAAGGACGCAACATCGGCCTGCTGAATAAGATCCGCGCCTATGCATTGCAGGATAAGGGTTATGATACGGTAGAAGCCAATCATCAACTGGGCTTTGCGGCCGACGAGCGCGATTTCACCCTCTGCGCCGACATGTTCAAGTTGCTTGGCGTTAACGAGGTTCGGCTGTTAACCAATAATCCACGTAAGGTTGAAATTCTCAGCG
This sequence comes from Erwinia oleae, assembly GCF_000770305.1. Taxonomy (GTDB): domain Bacteria; phylum Pseudomonadota; class Gammaproteobacteria; order Enterobacterales; family Enterobacteriaceae; genus Erwinia; species Erwinia oleae. Next base: position 11,239 of record NZ_JNVB01000058.1, on the reverse strand, counting down.
AAGCGGGGATCAACATTGTGGAGCGCGTGCCGTTAATTGTCGGTCGCAATCCGGAGAACGCGCACTACCTGGATACCAAAGCGGCCAAAATGGGCCATCTGCTGAATAAAGAGTAAAAAAAAAGGGACGCTGAGGCGTCCCTTACTTCTTCTTATTTCTTAATCGAGCATATTACGTATGACATAGTGCAGGATGCCGTCATTTTTGTAGTAGGTCAGCTCATTTCCCGTGTCAATGCGACAGCGTGCATCCAGCGTCACACTCTGGCCGTCGATACCGGTAAGAGTAACCTTGACGATGCCGCCCGGGGTGATTTGCGTCAGGTTTTCCACGTCAATGATTTCATCACCGGTGAGTTTAAGCGTTTTACGCGTGACGCCCTGCGGAAATTCCAGTGGTAAAATCCCCATGCCAATCAGATTGGAACGGTGAATACGTTCGAACGACTCGGCAATCACCACACGCACGCCCAGCAGGCGCGGCCCTTTTGCCGCCCAGTCGCGGCTGGAGCCGGAACCATACTCTTTACCGGCAATCACCGCCAGCGGCACAGACTGCTGCTGATATTTCATCGCAGCGTCATAAATCGCCATCTGCTCGTTACCGGGGATCAGACGCGTGACGCCCCCTTCCACGCCGGGCACCATTTCGTTTCGAATACGAATATTGGCAAAGGTGCCGCGCATCATCACTTCATGATTGCCGCGACGCGAGCCGTACGAGTTAAAATCGTTGCGCTCCACGCCGTGCGCCAGCAGGTAGCGTCCCGCCGGACTTTCGGCTTTGATGCTGCCCGCCGGTGAAATATGGTCGGTGGTGACGGAGTCGCCCAGGATTGCCAGCACCCGCGCGCCTTTGATGTCCTGAACGGGCGCCGGCTCTTTTTCCATCGTATCGAAAAAAGGCGACAGACGAATATAGGTTGAGCCTTCATCCCAGTCGTAGGTAGCGGCTTCGCTGACGCTGATTTGTTGCCAGTCGGGCGTACCTTCGAACACTTCGGCATACTCTTTATGAAACATCTCGGTGGAGACAAGCTGTACCGCCTCGGCAATCTCTTCCGGACTCGGCCAGATATCCTTCAGATAAACCGGTTTGCCGGTTGTGTCGGTTCCCAGCGGATCGCTTTGCAAATTGATGTTCATATTGCCCGCAAGTGCGTAAGCCACCACCAGCGGCGGCGACGCCAGCCAGTTGGTTTTCACGAAAGGATGGATGCGGCCTTCAAAATTGCGGTTACCGGAGAGCACTGCGCCAACGGTCAGGTCGCCCTGCTTAATAGCCCCTTCAATGGCATCAGGCAGCGGCCCGGAGTTACCGATACAGGTAGTACAACCATAGCCCACCAGATTGAAGCCAAGCTTATCAAGCCAGGGCGTCAGCCGCGCGGCGGCCAGATAATCTGAAACCACTTTCGAGCCAGGCGCCAGCGAAGCCTTCACCCATGGCTGACGCTTCAGGCCAAGCGTGACGGCCTTCTTCGCCAACAGGCCCGCGGCCATCAGCACGCTGGCATTGGACGTGTTGGTACAGGAGGTGATTGCGGCGATCACTACCGCGCCGTCTTCCAGCTTCTCGGCGCGACCGGTTTTGGCATCGGTGTAATCCACTGACTGATGCTGTTTTTTCGCCTGATTGACCTCCAGCTCGTTGCTGGCCTGGAAGGCACGCGGCGCATCGCCCAGCGCAACGCGATCCTGCGGGCGTTTCGGCCCGGCGATGCTGGCCTCGACGTCGCCCATATCCAGCGCCAGCGAACTGGTAAATACCGGTTCGTCACCGGTGTTGCGCCACAATCCCTGCGCTTTTGCATAGGCTTCGACCAGCGCAACCTGCTCGCTGCTCCGTCCGGTCAGGGACATATAACTGACGGTAACGTCATCGACGGGGAAAAAGCCGCAGGTCGCGCCATATTCGGGCGCCATATTGGCAATGGTCGCACGATCGGCCAGCGGCAGGTCGTCGAGACCGTCGCCGTAAAACTCCACGAATTTGCCCACCACGCCGTGCTTACGCAGCATCTGCGTCACCGTCAACACCAAATCGGTGGCGGTGATGCCCGGTTTCAGTTTGCCGGTGAGCTTGAAACCCACCACGTCCGGGATCAGCATCGAGACCGGCTGGCCCAGCATGGCGGCTTCCGCCTCTATGCCACCCACACCCCAGCCAAGCACGCCCAGCGCGTTAATCATGGTGGTGTGCGAGTCGGTACCCACTAAGGTATCGGGATAGGCGATCTCTTCGCCATTGAGGTTTTCATGCCAGACGGACTTGCCAAGGTATTCAAGATTGACCTGATGACAGATGCCGGTGCCGGGCGGCACCACGCTGAATTTATCAAAGGCCTTTTGTCCCCAACGCAGAAAGACGTAGCGCTCGTGATTTCGTTCCATCTCCAGCCGCACGTTTTCTTCGAAAGCATCGTCATCGCCAAAATGGTCAACGGTCACCGAGTGGTCGATAACCAGATCGACCGGCGACAGCGGATTGACCTTTGACACGTTACCGCCGAGACGCGTTACCGCCTCGCGCATGGCGGCGAGATCGACCACCGCCGGGACGCCGGTAAAATCCTGCATCAGTACGCGCGCGGGACGATAGGCAATCTCCCGATCCGCGTGCGCGTGTTCAAGCCAGCCCGCTAATGCTTTGATATCATCAAGCGTTACCGTATCGCCATCCTGCCAGCGCAGGAGATTTTCCATAAGCACTTTTAGGGACTTAGGCAGACGGGAAAGGTCGCCCAGCTCGTCCGCCGCCGCCGGCAGGCTGAAATAGTGATACTGTTGCTCACCGACATTAAGAGAATTTTTAACGTGTGAATGTAGGGTAGAAGACATTACTCCTCCTGTGTCTCATTTTTATCATAACCTGATCAAATACATGGTCTGATTTAAACATAGTACACACAAGAGGTAACGTTTTGATAACAACACAAAACGACAACTATTTTAATAATCGGAAATGCAAAACGCCCCGCGGTTGACACCGCAGGGCGTTTAAAATTTATTAAGTCGGACGCGATTAATGCATCATCATGCCAAGCCAGAGCAGGCTTGTCCAGAACAGTGCGGAAAAGGTCCAGGTACTAACCCACGTCATTTGAGTTAAATTCATATTTTTACCTCCGCAAGCTGGCTGTGAAATAAATGCGGAATATAATTCCGTAAATAAATATTTCGGTATTCAGGTCACAATGTGGCCTACCCTCAAGTCGGGTAAATAAGCGAATCTGTTTTTTTTATTAATTTTCAACCTGGAACGGTTGAAAAGGCACTGCACATTACTTTTTTTCGATCATCGATTCAATAAAGTTGCGCTGAAGCTCATTCAGTTCCCACGATGGCGGAATAGTCACATCAGCTTTAGCTTTCGCCTGGTAATAGTGCTTGCCCGATTTACTGCTCTGTCGCAGTTTCTGATCGTGAGTCTGTGGTTGCATCGCTTAACCCCATATACGCCAAATCATCAGAGCAGCAGCAATCCAAAATACCGCTGAGCCAGTGAAGACCGCTAACCAGGCTCTGCGTTTCAGATTGCTGGTACGCTGAACCTTGATGGTTTTATGCCCGAAGCCGGGTTGTACAGATAGTCTGGTAGCCATAGTTTTTGATAATCACTCTCATTGAAAACGATTGTTTGAAGCAATCAGAAATTAGGATGAATCCTAAACATTTTATGAAGCAAAATCCAGTAATTTTTGTTGCGCCGTACGATTAATTGGATTTATCGAATCACATAAACATTATCGGCAGGCTTTAATTAAACTTAAGTCAATTAAATGAGAATTAAGTAAAATTTACCTGAGAAAACCTTACTTAAGATCCAATCATTACTGGAAGTTATTTCATCAGCCCTTATGTTACGCCTCTCTCAATGCCTCCTTAACCAGAGTATGAGAATCATCCTGGCGTTACGCAAAGTCAGATCGTAAAAAATGTGTGCTGTTTCTCATTTAAGTAACAACAATGAGAAAACATGTGATTCATGTTTAATTAACTGAAAATTTCTAAAACTTTTATCGTCAGGTTTGACATAAGGGCCAGTCAAAAAAAGGACGCACAATGTGCGTCCCGCTTGACATAAGGCAAATATTCACTTCCGAGACTATTTCGCCGGTAATTTAATGTCTTTAAACATCGCTTCGATGTCTTCGTTAGAGCGTAAACCGACGGCGGCATCCACCACGTCTCGCGTCAAATGGGGCGCGAAGCGCTGGATGAAGTCATACATATAGCTACGCAGGAAGGTGCTGCGACGGAAGCCGATTTTGGTGGTGCTGAAACTGAAAACATCCGTTGCTTCAATGCGCACTAAATCCGGGTCAGAAACAGGATCGACGGCCATACTGGCAATAACGCCCACTCCCAGCCCAAGTCGGACGTAGGTTTTGATGACGTCGGCATCGGTCGCGGTAAACACAATGCGCGGCGCCAGCCCGGCACGATTGAACGCCGTATCCAGTTCGGAACGGCCGGTGAAACCGAACGTATAGGTCACCAGCGGATACTCTGCCAGCTCTTCAATCGACACTTTCTCCTTGCCCGCCAGCGGATGATCAGGCGTCACGACAATCGCGCGATTCCAGTGGTAACAAGGCAGCATGATGAGATCGTCATAAAGATGCAGCGCTTCGGTTGCAATCGCGAAATCCGCATTCCCTTTCGATACCGCCTCGGCAATCTGCGTGGGCGAGCCCTGATGCATATGCAACGAAACGCGCGGGTAACGCTCAATAAAGCCTTTAATGACGTTTGGCAGCGCATAGCGTGCCTGAGTGTGCGTGGTGGCGACGTACAACGAGCCTTTATCCGGCCAGGTATGCTCACCCGCTACGGATTTGATGGCATCCACCTTCGACAGCACTTCGCGCGCGATACGGATAATTTCCTGGCCTGCTGGTGTCACCTGCGTTAAATGCTTGCCGCTGCGGGCAAAAATCTGGATGCCCAGCTCATCCTCCAGCATACGAACCTGCTTACTGATGCCGGGCTGGGACGTATAAAGCCCTTCCGCCGTCGAAGACACATTAAGGTTATGGTTAACCACTTCAACGATATAACGCAGCTGCTGCAATTTCATCGATCGTTCCGTCCAGGATAGTCTTCAGGAGCAGGGAGTTCGCCCCGCGCGTAATACGATTTGATAATAAAGAAAGGAATATTAATAACAACTATATCAAATACGAATAAGATGTATAGCGCAGCGGTGCAGGAGAAAAAAGGGCCAGCATGCTGGCCCTGAGGGTTATTTCTTCGCGGAGCCTTTCGTTGTGACGCTCCATTTGCCATCGGTATAGAATGCCGACCAGCCGGTTGCTTTACCGTCTTTCTCGGTGCTGACATACTGCTGTTTGGTCTTACGGCTGTAACGCACCACGCTTTTGTTGCCTTCTTCATCGGCAGCGGGCGCATCTGCGAGATAACGCAGTTTTTCCGGCAGACGATCGCTGAAGCGCTGCAGCTCTTCCACCAGCGGCGCGCGCGTTTCCCTGGATTTAGGGAAGGTATTGGCCGCAAGGAAAACACCCGCCGCGCCGTCGCGCAGCACAAAGTATGCGTCCGACTTCTCGCACGGCAGCTCAGGCAGCGGCACCGGATCTTCTTTCGGCGGCGCCACATCGCCGTTTCGCAGAATTTTCCGGGTATTTTTGCACTCATCGTTGGTGCAGGCCATGTACTTACCGAAGCGCCCCATTTTCAGGTGCATCTCAGAACCACACTTTTCACACTCAACGACCGGCCCGTCATAGCCCTTGATACGGAACTCGCCCTGCTCGATTTCATATCCATCGCAGGAGGGGTTATTACCGCACACATGAAGTTTTCGCGTATTATCAATCAGATAGCTATCCATTGCCGTGCCGCATTTGCTACAACGGCGTCGCGCGCGCAGGGCATTGGTTTCCGCGTCGTCACCCTCAAGGATGTTGAGCACTTCATTTTCAGGGATCAGATTGATGGTTTGCTTACAGCGCTCTTTCGGCGGCAACGCGTAGCCGGAACAGCCCAGAAACACGCCGGTACTGGCGGTGCGAATACCCATTTTGCGTCCGCAGGTCGGGCAGTCAATATCGGTCAGGATCATCTGGTTAGGCGGCATGCCGCCCTCTTCCGGATCTTTGTCCGCGATTTCCAACTGCTGGCTGAAGTCGCTAAAAAACGTATCCAGTACCGCTTTCCATTTCGCCTGGTTATTCGCAACCTGATCGAGGCTGCTTTCCATATGCGCGGTGAAATCGTAGTTCATCAGCTCGCGGAAGTTGTTTTCCAGCCGATCGGTAACAATTTCGCCCATTTTTTCCGCATAAAAGCGGCGGCTTTCAACGCGAACGTAGCCGCGATCCTGAATCGTGGAAATAATCGACGCATAGGTGGACGGACGACCGATGCCGCGTTTTTCCAGCTCGCGTACCAGTGAAGCTTCACTGAAGCGCGCCGGCGGCTTGGTAAAGTGCTGGCTTGGGTTGAGCTGCACAAGCGTAAGCGTCTCGCCCACATCAACCTGCGGCAGCGTGCGATCCTCATCGCCTTTACGCAGCGCAGGCATTACCTTCGTCCAGCCATCAAAACGCAGCGTGCGACCGCGCGCCTTGAGTTTAAAATCTTCCGCCGTCACGGTCAGCGTGGTCGAGTCATATTGCGCAGGCATCATCTGGCAGGCCACGAACTGGCGCCAGATCAGCTGGTAGAGTTTTTGCGCGTCCGTTTCCATATCTTTCAGATGTTCAGAAAGCACGCCCACATCCGAAGGTCGAATCGCTTCGTGCGCTTCCTGCGAATTATCTTTACTGGTATAGACGTTTGCCGCTTTCGGCAGATATTTTCCGCCAAACTCGTCTTCAATATAGCCGCGCACCATGCCGATGGCGTCCTGACTGAGATTGGTGGAGTCGGTACGCATATAGGTGATGTGACCCGCTTCATAGAGCCGCTGCGCCATCATCATCGTTTTCTTCACGCCAAAACCCAGGCGCGTACTGGCGGCCTGCTGCAACGTGGAGGTAATAAAAGGCGCGCCAGGCTTGCTGCTGGTGGGCTTGTCTTCCCGATCCGCCACCACGTACTTCGCTTTCTCAAGCAGGCTGACCGCAGCATGCGTCTGCTCGCCGTTAACCGGTCGGAACGGTTTCTCGCCCTGATGCGTCACTTCCATCGGCAGCGCGATGCCTTTCGCGGTGTTCAGGTCAGCGTGCAGCTCCCAGTACTCTTCCGGGACAAACGCTTTGATTTCGCGCTCGCGCTCTACCACCAGCCGCACGGCAACGGACTGAACGCGCCCCGCCGACAGACCGCGGGCCACTTTCTTCCACAGCAGCGGCGAAACCATGTAGCCGACCACGCGATCCATAAACCGACGTGCCTGCTGCGCATTAACGCGGTCAATATTCAGTTCGCCCGGCTTATCGAACGCCTGGCGAATAGCATTTTTTGTTATCTCGTTAAACACCACGCGACTGAAGCGCGAGTCATCACCGCCAATCACTTCCCGCAGGTGCCAGGCAATGGCTTCCCCTTCGCGGTCAAGGTCGGTGGCGAGATAGATGTGATCGGCGTTTTGCGCCAGCGATTTCAGTTCAGCAACAACTTTCTCTTTACCGGGAAGGATTTGATAGTCCGCCTCCCAGCCATGCCAGGGATCGACGCCCATCCGGTTGACCAGCGCCGCCTTCTCGTCTTTTTTGACCTTCGTTTTTGTTTTACTGGTTGTAGAGTCAGCGCTCTTTTTAACCGTTGAACCACTGGTCGGCAAATCACGGATATGACCGACGCTGGATTTCACCACGTAGTCATTTCCAAGGTATTTATTGATTGTTTTGGCCTTTGCCGGGGACTCAACTATTACGAGAGCTTTGCCCATATTTACCTTTACCTGATTGATACATCCGAGTGTAAATGTGCCGTATGCCCTGAGGCAATCGCGTCGCGTTGTGATATGGCGGCCAGGAAGCAAAACATCAACCCGGCTGTGCCAGCGCCTTCAGCACCCGCTGGTCAAAACGCCAACCTGCTGATTAACGGCACCTTTTACAATCTGTAATCCGCATTCCATCTGAAGCGTAACGTCAAATTTACGCCCGGAACATGAAACGCCCACACTCTACCTGATAAAATCTGTTAAGCAACTTAATTAGCATCTGGCGGTAATTTCTGCCACAGCGCACAATAAAAAGAGCTATCTTCCATCCTGAGCCCGGCGTCTTGTTTTTTTTCAGAGCGCGGACGTAAGATACACGCCGCAGATGTACTATAAAGGAGGGAATATTATGAACAAGACAGAGGCTATCGATCGTGAAACGCTACTGCAAAAAGCGAATGAGATCATCACAGGACACGAACAGTATTTTCCCGGGATGATGGCGACGGACGTTGAGCAGAATGGCGACATCATCGTTTTTCGCGGCGACTATTTTCTTGATGCCAATGGGCTGCCAACGGATAAAAGTACGGCGGTTTTTAACGTTTTCAAATTTTTGGCGGTGACGCTTTCCTCCCGCTATCACCTGCAACAGTGACGCCCGACAGCGCGGGCGTCAGGAAAGTTACAGAAGCGGCTTGTCGCCCCGCTGCCACAGTTTAAGCAGCAGACGTTCCGCACTGCTTGCCGCGCTTTGGGTGAAACGATCGATAACCTTTTTACGCTGCAAGTAGCGCACATTGATCACTTTATGACTGCTGATGCGATCGATAATCAGATCGTCGCTGGTGCCGATGGCATCAATTAACTTTTTCTCCAGCGCCTGGCTGCCAAACCAGTGCTCGCCGGTAGCGACCTGATCCATGTCCAGCACCGGCCGCATCTGATGCACAAACTGCTTAAACAGCTGATGAGTTTCGTTAAGGTCTTCACGAAATTTCTCACGGCCCTGCTCGGTGTTTTCCCCAAACAGCGTCAGCGTGCGCTTATATTCCCCTGCCGTATGCAGCTCCACGTCTATCTCATTACGCTTTAGCAGGCGGTTGAAGTTAGGGATTTGCGCCACGACGCCAATAGAGCCAATGATTGAAAAAGGCGCAGCGACAATGCGATCCGCTACGCAGGCCATCATGTAGCCGCCGCTGGCAGCCACTTTGTCCACTGCAACGGTCAGCCGAATCCCCTTCTGCCGCAGGCGTTGAAGCTGCGAGGCCGCCAGACCATAGCCATGCACCACGCCGCCAGGGCTTTCCAGGCGCAGCAGCACTTCATCCTGCTCTCTGGCGACGGCCAGAACCGCAGAAATCTCTTCGCGTAGCGAATTCACTTCATGCGCGTCCATGCTGCCTTTGAAGTCCATCACATAGAGCGTTGGCGTGCTGCTTTCGGTTTTCACCCCCTGCTTTGCCTCAAGCTTCGCCGCCTTCGCCACGGCTTTGTCTCTCTTTTTCTGCTCTTTATGCCACTGTTTCCGATCGTGATGCTTCATGTGCGCAAGCATCATCTCGTCTTTCATCTCTTTATAGCTTTCGCTGAGATCGGTCAGTTTAAGGCGCCCGGTCTGGCTGCGTTTGCGCATAGCAAGGTTGGCAATCAACATAACAACGATCGCAATAGCGACCACAACGGTGACCGTTTTGGCCAAAAATAAACCATAATAAAAGAGTAATTCCACTCATTCCGCCTTATTTAACTTCCTGGTATTGATCCTGCCAGTGTAGCCGACTCGCTTCATCACGTCGCGTCTATCCTGTGGAGAGAGCACGGTTTACACCCTGGCGGGAAACAGGCTACATTTTACTGTTTTCGGCTTATGACTCACGGCGGGTCAGCCGCCTCACCAGGGAGCAACGTGTGGAATATCAACCTGAACTCAATTTGTTGAACGATCGTATCGTGCTGGTTACCGGTGCCAGCGATGGCATCGGACGCGAGGCAGCGCTTACCTTTGCCCGCCACGGCGCGCGCCTGCTGCTGCTGGGACGCAACGCGGAGAAACTTCAGCGGGTTGCCGATGACATCGCCGCAAGCGGCGCAGCCCCTGCCGCCGTTTTTGTGCTTGATATGATGCAGGCCACACCCGAGCGCTGCCAGCAACTTGCCGCAGAGATTGCGCGCCAGGCGCCGCATCTTGATGGCGTGCTGCATAATGCGGGCCTGCTGGGCGACATTACGCCAGTCGCTGAGCTGGCACCGCAAGTCTGGCAGGATGTGATGCGCGTTAACGTTGACGCCACCTTTTTTCTCACTCAGGCGCTGCTGCCGCTGCTGCTGAAATCGCCTTCCGCCTCACTGATATTCACCAGTTCCAGCGTGGGTCGTCAGGGCCGGGCCGGCTGGGGCGCTTACGCCGTCTCCAAGTTTGCCACCGAAGGCCTGATGCAGGTGCTTGCCGAAGAGTATGCCGACACTTCTCTGCGGGTAAACTGCATCAATCCGGGCGGAACGCGGACGAAAATGCGCGCCAGCGCTTTCCCGCAGGAGGACGCAAACAAGCTGAAAACGCCCGCCGATATCATGCCGCTCTACCTGTGGCTGATGGGCGATGACAGTCGCGACACTACCGGCGGCAGCTTTGACGCACAGCCGAAACGCAAACCGGGAGCGGCGCAATAAATGGCCGACGATCGTCACCGCCAGCGGCAGCAACGGCTTAAGGAAAAAGTGGATGCGCGCATTGCCGCCGCGACAGAGGCGCGCGGCATTCTGATGGTGTTCACCGGCAACGGCAAGGGTAAAACCACTGCTGCTTTTGGTACGGCGGCGCGCGCGGTAGGCCATCAGCGGCGGGCAGGCGTCATTCAGTTCATCAAAGGAGAGTGGCCCAACGGCGAACGTAACCTGCTGGAGCCGCATGGCGTTGAGTTTCAGGTCATGGCAACCGGTTTTACCTGGGACACCCAGAACCGTGAAAGTGACACCGCAGCCTGCCTTCAGGTCTGGCAGCATGGCAGACGGATGCTACAGGACGACACGCTGGATTTGGTGATCCTCGATGAACTGACCTATATGGTGAGTTTTGACTATCTGCCGCTGGAAGAGGTGCTGACGGCGCTGGCGAACCGGCCGCCGCAGCAGAGCGTGATCGTGACCGGTCGGGGTTGCCATCGCGATATTCTCGCCATGGCGGACACGGTGACTGAAATGCGTCCGGTCAAACATGCTTTTGACGCAGGCATTCAGGCTCAGCAAGGCATCGACTGGTAAAAAAAAGGCGATCGCTCGCCTTTTTCACTAACCGCGTTTACCCGCAGGCTTACCTGCCGGACGGCGGCTACCGCTGACCTGAGTGTGACGCTTAACCGCCCGGCGGATCTGATTC